>JACZRI010000001.1 GCA_022574775.1 Patescibacteria group bacterium
GCACTAAAGTTCTTTCCCTCTGGTATCAAACTAATAATCTTTTTAGTCCTATCCCTGATTGTTAACGGTTCGTTATTGTACCGAACTTTTTTAACTCCTTTCAACGCTTCACCGGAAGTTTTATAGTTCCCTTCACTGTGTGTAGGTGTAGGTTTCTTAAATTCGTATGGAATATCGTTTCTTACACCAACTATCAAAACCCTCTGTCTCAATTGAGGCACACCATACTCAGCAAAGTTAAATAAGTTTATGTAAATTCTATAACCATTATGGTTAATCTTCTGAAAATCACTAACTATTTGTTTTATTGCCCTGCCCTTATTTGCTGTCAAAAGTCCTTTTACATTTTCTAAAATAAAATATTTTAGTCAATAAAAATCTGTAAAAAAAGAGGCCGCCAGACGAACTCTTAGAGAGAAAGAGTCATTTGTCTGGTGGCCATGTGGTCGCCGGTCAACGCGACAGAGGAAAAAGAACGAGAATTAAGTAGAGGGTGGGGACAGCTGCCTATCACTGAAGATGCGTGCGGTAACGCGAGTGAGAGACAACTGTCCCCTGCGGTAATGGCTCGCGGGAGCCGGTAGAGAAAAAAAACGGTAAAGATAGGGTGGGGACGGTTGCGATGTGCTCTCAGAGCAGTGTTGCAGGTTTAGCTTGGAGGGAGAAGCGAACAACCGTCCCCACGGACTTGTGGTGGGCTGAACAGGGAATCCAGCCGATGTAATTTAATATTAGAATAATAAAATTTTTTAGTCAAATAAAAAAAGAACCACCAAGGCTAGGTTCTCCTGATTTTACTAAGAAAACTTTCGCCTTAGTGGCTTGCAGGTCCGCCTAAACGTTATTGCTTAAGGTGGCGAAAAAAGAAAAAGAGCTGTTTAAATGGCGGGGGAGCAACGTGCAGGTTGAAACAGATAGTGTGATCTGCCAACGGTTTAGTACAAGGAGAAGCAAGGAGCTGCCCCCACGGAAAAAAAGAACAAATATATAATTGTAGTTGGTGAGGACAGCCGCAAGATTTTTGACCAATGAATGGTCGACCTTATGCGAAGAAAGGATTCCTGCAGCCATCCTCACCTTTATTCTGGGTAAACTCATACTATAATATAATAATATTTTAATCAACTAGAAGATATGAATATAAAAAAAGAGTCCGAAAATTTCGAACTCATTGGTTAGCTTCATCGCGAGCATACATCTTATACTTACTAGAAGACTGAGAATTTCGTCTCCACTCTGTACCTTCAATTCTATAAGGAAGTTTAGAGTTTTTTAAGACATAATTGATGCTACCGATAATTGTTGTTGAATAACCACGTCCTAGATTTGAACCTTTCGTTAAAAATCCAGAAATTCTCCTATCAGAAATAGCTTTATTCCCTCCAAGAATGAACATTTGGAGAATCTTCTTCTGATCTGGCTTCCACTCCTGGGACATAATTGAAAACCACTCATCTTGTCTGACTTCTCTTCTATCCTTAAACTTAAAATCTTTCTTAATTTTTCTGTTCTCAACAACCTCCCAATCTGCCACTTGTGAGGTGTAATTTGCAATCTGGCTTGCATCCATCGCTTTCTCATACCCTTCGCAGGGTCTGCACTTTTTTTGAGTAAGTTCTGACATATTAAATAAAATAATAAATCTTCTACATTTTTTCTGGGGCGGAAATTCCCATTAGACCCAAAGTATTTTTTAGTACATTTTGAGTCGCTGAAACTAAACCTAAACGGGCTCCTTTTAAACCTTTTTCTTTGGTTAATACCTTGCAGTCCCGATAAAATTTATGGAAAGAGGTAGCCAAGTTTATCGCATATTGAGGAATTCTCTGAACTTGATAATCGTTGGCAGTATCTTCTATAACTTCTGGAAATCTCATAAGTTCCTTGATTAGGCCTAACTCTGAAGGATGAGTCAATAGATTGTAGCTTGTAGATTGTAGCTTGCCGCCTTTGGCAAGCCTCGCCTTGGGCGGGTAGCTTGTAGCTTTTCGTAAAATACTCGAAATTCGAGCGTGGGCGTATTGGACATAATAAACCGGGCTTTTAGCTGATCTTTCTTTAGCTAATTCTACATCAAACTCCATCTGGGTGTCTAGTGATCTCATTAAGTAAAAGAATCTTGCTGCATCCAGTCCAACCTCATTAATCAACCATTCCAAAGCTACAATCTCTCCTTTTCTTTTAGAAATTTTCCCTCTTTTTAACCTCACCATCTGAGAAATCAAAACATCAAGATCACCTTTGTACCCTAAAATTTTGGCAACAGCTTTTATTCTGGGAACATGCCCCTGGTGATCTGCCCCCCAGATATTGATAATTTTAGAAAAACCTCTTTTAAATTTATCTTGATGGTAAGCAATGTCTGATAAAAAATAACCGGGTTCTCCTGTTTGACGGATAATTACTTCATCTTTTGTGGCTCCAAACTTTGAAATTCTAAGCCATTGAGCCCCTTCTTTCTTATAAGTCAACCCTTTTTTCTTTAATTGCTCATAGATTTTCTTAATTCTGCTTTTTTTATAAAAATCTTCCTCCGTAATCCAATTATCAAACTTAATTTTTAATTTTTTATCAATAAAGTCTCTAATATTTTTTTGAATTTTTTTTGCTAATAAATTGCCGGCCTCGGCCTCGCTAGTTATTTTTTTTAATTTCGGACCCAATATTTTAATTTTCGATTCTAAATCTTTCGTTAAATAAGTAATGCCTCTGTTTAGAGCTGTTTTTCCTAATATTTTAATTTGGGTATTAACTTTTGCATCATTAATATAATATTCCCGAATTACTCTATAGCCTGCTTTCTCTAAAATATTAGACAAGCAATCACCGAAAAATGCTCCCCGCCCATTACCGATATGAAGAGGGCCGGTAGGATTGGCAGAAATAAACTCAACGTTCACTTTTTGATTTTTGCCAATTTTTAGTTGTCCATACTTTTCTTTTCGTTTTAAAATCTCGCTGATTTGTTTTTGCAAATATGCTTCTGAAAGAAAAAAATTGATAAATCCTGGCTTAACCATCTCGACTTTATTTAGGAAGCCTGAAGTTTGCCGCCCTTGGTGAGTCTCGCCTTTAGCGGAAAGCCTGAAGTACGAAGTTAATAAACGCGCGATTTCAATCGGATTCCGTTTTGCAGCTTTTGCAATCTGCAAAGCAATATTTGTTGAATAGTCTCCGTGCGTTTTATCTTCTGGCTTTTCTACTTGAATTTCTGGAATTTTAAATCTCGCCAGTTTTTTTTCTTTCTGGGCTTTTTGAATAGCCTTTTGAACTAAATTTTTTATTTTTTCTCTTGTCATCCTCAGTATTTTATTCTACCAAAAAACCGCCTTTTTTGACAGCTAAGCTGCTCTTGACGATTTTTTTAGTTTTTCCACATTGACAACCTTTTGTAGTTTTCATACACTTTAAATAGCACAAAAGAAAGGAGGAGAGCGTCTATGAAAGTACTGTTCTCGCAGTTTGACCCGTAGGGCAGCGTGACTGTGGACCGGTAAGTCCATAAACTGCCAAACAAGGGGCTCCCATCTATTGACGGAGCCCCTTTAACTTTTCTAAAACCTTAATATCTAATTCAAACCTAAGCCAGTTATTGAACCACTGTACATAGATTCTCCAAAACATCTCGCCGAAACAAAAAATCAATGGTAAACTGGAATTAGTGAAGATTTTAGCTGAAAACCCCATACCAGAACCTTCGGTTCGGTACGAGGCAAGCAAAAAAGCTTACTAAATTCATGAAAACCCTTGCCGAGAATAAAAAAGCTTACTACAATTATCAAATCCTGGAGAAATTTGAGGCAGGAATTGTTTTGATTGGTCAAGAAGTAAAATCAATTAAGCTGGGACGAGTTAATTTAGCGGGGTCTTATGTCGTGATAAAAGACAATGAAGCCTATTTAATCGGCTGCAACGTTCCCCCTTATCAGCCAAAGAACGCTCCTCCAGGTTATAACCCAGAAAGGTCTCGCAAACTGCTTTTGAAAAAATTAGAGATTAAATATCTAATCGGAAAATCAAAACAAAAAGGCTTGACTTTAGCGCCATTGAAGATGTATACTAAAAGTGGAAAAATAAAACTTGAGTTCGGAAT
Organism: Patescibacteria group bacterium; assembly: GCA_022574775.1. Taxonomy (GTDB): domain Bacteria; phylum Patescibacteriota; class Minisyncoccia; order Minisyncoccales; family RBG-13-36-15; genus JACZRI01. The sequence continues at coordinate 4,094 of JACZRI010000001.1, forward strand.
AGCAAGAGGAAAAAAGAAAAAAGATAGACGTGAGTTGCTTAAAAAAAGAGAGGTAGAAATAAAAATTAAAAGAGCGCTGCACGGAAAAATAGAGTAAATAAAATGGGGGTGACAAGAATCGACAAACATTTAACCAAAATATGCAAGCCGAGTATTCTTAAATCTCGTTAAACTTTAAGAAACGGATAAGTGCCAACTTATTCAAGAAACCCGCATTAGCATACGCTTAATGCCATCTGATCCGCTGATTCTCGATAGGTGAAATCAGGTGTTATAATTATCGAGATAGATAGTTCTTTGCCAGGCCTGCAAAAAGCTATTGAACCAAAATAGGCCAAAGGTGAAAGATTTTGCCCAGTTAAAACTTTCTCCGTTTACTTCAATTGGGCTAAGCTTGTAGATCTGTTTTGGCACAATTTTTGCACGGGAGTTCATCCTCCCCACCTCCACATTTTGAATCACTTTGCTCGCTCAGTGTAAACTTCTCTAAATCAAACGAGTTGAAGTACTCTAAGCTTGTCGAAAAACCATCAATTTTGTTTAAAAAACCTTTAGCCAACAATCGAATAAGAGCCCCACGGGTTAGAGTGGTAGATGAATCCGGAAAACAATTGGGGGTTATGGATATATCAGAGGCGCTCCGAACTGCCATAGAGCGCAATTTAGATTTAGTTCAGGTAACTGAAAAGGTAGAACCGCCTGTTTGCAAAATTATTGAGTTAGGAAAATATCTTTATTCAGAGCAAAAAAAGAGAAAAGAGGGAAAAACGCATGCAGGACAATTAAAACAAATCAGAATTTCCTTTAGAATATCCCAGCATGATTTGGAGATTAAAGCACATCAGGCAGAAAAATTTTTGAAAAGTGGATATAAGGTTTTAGTAGGAATGCGCCTAAGGGGACGAGAAAGAAGTCTCCGAGAATTTGCCAAAGAAAAAATGAATAAATTTTTAGAAATTTTGCAAAATCTAACTTCAATAAAAATCGAAAGGGAAATCAAATCGGAACCGCGCGGGCTAACTATAATCATCGTTAAAGATTAAATCTATAATGAGTAAAACTCGAAAGTCGATCTTAAAAAGATTTAAAATCACCAAAAGAGGTAAAATTCTTAGAAGACCAACCGGTTTGGATCATAATTTAGCCAAACAATCAGGGAAAACAAGAAGGCGAAAAAAGAAATGGGTCAAATTATCCAAGTGGGAAACGAAAAAAATTAAGAAGCTAATCGCTTCTTAATATCTTTATGGTTAGAGTAAAAAGAGGAAAAACTGCGCACAAAAGAAAAAAGCGTCTCTTAAAACACGTAAAGGGTTTTCGTTGGGGAAGAAAGTCAAAATATAAATTGGCGAAAGACGCCCTTCGTCATGCCTGGACGTATGCTTACCGAGATAGAAAAACAAAAAAGAGAGAGTTTCGAAAACTTTGGCAAACGCAAATTTCAGCTGCCTGTCGAAAATCAGGTTTAAATTATAGCCGCTTTATTTATGGTTTAAAACAAAAAGATATTGACTTAGATCGCAAAATATTAGCGAACTTAGCCCGAGATCATCCGGAAATATTCGCTAAAATAATTGAAAAAATCAAATCTTGATATTCATTATAAGCTCAATCATCGCAAAAAAAGGTCGCCTGGTAATAGGCGACTTTTTAAATCAAACTCAGTTTAATTCAACGGGATATACTCCTGTAAAGCAACCCATGGCAAGATTTTCCTTCTTGAAACCGGAAGCCTTAATCATTCCTTCTTGGCTGAGATAACCTAAGGTATCAGCTTGAATATATTTTCTCACTCCCTCAACTGGTAAAGACGCTGCAATAAGCTCTCCCCGACTAGCCATATCAATTCCGAGATAACAAGTATAACAAATAGGAGAAGAACCAACTCTTAAATGAACCTCTGTGGCTCCTTCTTCCCTAAGCATGGCCACGATCTCCGGGGCTACTTTTGAACGGATGACCGAATCTTCGGTCACTACCAATCTCTTCCCGTGAACAACACTTTTCAGAGGATGGAATTTAATTCTTTGAAGTGCAGCCCTGTCAGTCCCGCGGCGGGTTAAAAAAGTTTTGGTGGTAAAATATCTATTGCGGCCAATTCCTCTTTCTAAAGGAATCTCAGATTCTTGAGAAAACCCAATATCATAAATCTCCCCAGATGCAGGTACTCCAATCACGATATCAGCATCTATCGGGTGCTCTTTTGCTAGAATTTCTCCAGCTTTCACCCGATACGAATAAACACTTTTACCATGAATAATACTCTCAGGTCTTGCAAAATAAACAAGCTCAAAAATGCAGAACTTCAATTGAGGATCCTCAGCCCAGATAAAGGGTCGGGGGCCAAGTTGATCGTTTATTCCATTCTTATCAAGAACAATCATTTCTCCAGGCTGAATATCGTCGAGGAGACGGCCTTGGATCGTATGAAAGGCACAGCTCTCAGATGCCAAGATATAGCTTGAGTCATTCCGACCAAGGCAAAGCGGCCGAATACCGAATCTATCCAGAACTCCAATAACCTTATCTTTATAAAGAATTACCAAGGAAAATGCTCCTTTGAGTTTTGGTAATATCTCAAGTAAAGCTTCTATGAAATCATTCTTTTGGGAGACTGATAAGAGTCCAACAATCACTTCAGTATCGGAAGTTGTTTTGAAAGAATATCCCCCGTTTTCTGCTTCTCTTTGCAACGGTTCCAGATCAATAAGGTTTCCATTATGGGCAACCGCGAAAGATTCCCCATGAAACTCCCCTATGAAAGGCTGAATATTAACAGACATCTCCTTTTCTGTAATATCACCGACTGTAGAATAACGATCATAACCAATACCTGAATACCCTTTAGCTCCTTCTATTACTTCGTCTGGAAAAACTTCAGTTACTAATCCTCTTCCTTTATGAATCCAATGATCCTGGCCATTAGAGAGAGCCATTCCGGATCCCTGCTCTCCTCTATGTTGAAGGTCCCAGAGCCCGTGACGAATTTCTCTTGCTACGTCTTTGTTGCTCACTGCTCCGAATATCCCACACATAAGTAAACCTCCTTGTTGTAAATGTACTTTCTCCTACTGTGACTATACGATTTTTGTTAAAATTTTTCAACCTTGGGTATATCAAACGTGATCCCTTCTTTTTTGAGTAAACGGAGTTTTTCTTTCACGCCTCGATTGTAATTACCAATCTGACCATTTGATCTTATAACCCGGTGGCAAGGAATCTGAGGATTTCGATTTTTAGCTAAAACATTCCCCACTGCTCGCCAAGCTTGAGCATGACCTGTTCTTTCGGCAACCTCTTTATAAGTCAGAATCTTCCCCAAAGGAATCCTTTTTACAACTTTATAAATTCTCCTTTGGAAACTTACTTCCTGTTTCATGTTTCATACCTGCCCCGTGTAATCCCGAAGGGATTTGTACGGGGTTTCATTCTTCTTATTATTTAAACCAGCTCTTCAAAGAGTTTATCAAAAATAATCCCTCTATATGCCGCTAATTTTTTGATTGAAATCTCAATGCAAAAAAGCATGTATTCATAGTTCGTATTTAATAGTTGGTATACAGGTTTTAAAAATTCAAAAATACAAGATACAAGCTACTGTTTTTCCAGATATTGATGGGCCTTCCTCAAAACCCCTCTTGCATTCTCAAAAGTAAGTTGTTTCAAAGCTTTATCATACGGAAGCCATTTATAACCAATGTGTTCCTCGGAAATTTTCACATCTTTTGTTTTAGTCTTTGCTAAATAAAAAGTGACTGTTTTAAAAATAGTTTCTCCGCGGAATCTAAAAAAATATTTAATATGCTCTTTAACTCCATTAATAATTTCGATATCTTGAATACCGGTTTCTTCTGCCACTTCTCTTCTTGCTGTATCAATCTCCTTTTCCCCTTTCTCAATGTGGCCCTTAGGCAAATCCCAATACTCTTTGGCGGTTTTTGACCCAGGCGGATAATGCAACAGCAAATATTCTATATTTTTATTTTTATGAAAGAGGAGGGCTCCTGCTGATTTTTCAAGTGGCATAATTTAACTATTTGGGCCGGAAGAATATTTCACCGATGTATTTTCCGGAATATTCTTATATACTATTGTTCCAGGATAAACGATGCTGCCAGAACCAATCATTACTCCGGGCATAGTTCCGCATTTAATACCAATTGATACATTATGACCAATCAGGGCTCCCAAGGATGTATATCCCGTGGGGGTCTTTTTTTTGTTGATATATGTAGAAATCTCGCCTCTGTCAAAACGTCTATTTGCTGTCACAAACCCTGCGCCAATTTTCGTGTTCTCGCCCACGATGCTATCGCCAACAAAACCAGTGTGAAAGGAAGAATTCTTCATAAACAAAGAATTTCGCACTTCACTCATTGCCCCAATCCGCGCTCCCTCTTCTAAAAAAGTATTGCTGCGAATCAAGGTATGGTTGCCGACAAAAGCATTCTTTCCTATATATACCGGTCCCTTCAACACAGCTCCTTCTGAAATTTGTGCTCCTTCTTCAATAATCACCGGGCCTTGGAGAACAGCATAAGAAGAAACTAAGGCCTTGGAAGAAACAGAAAATTTCAGCCTTTTCCCCAGAAATTTTTTTATCCGCAAGAGATCCCATGAATATTTTAGAGAAAAAGTTTCTTTGGTAGAAAGCAAAAGACGGACGTTATTTTCTTTACAGAATATATTCAGGGCTGTTTCCAAATGAGACTTTGTACGAGGAGTTTTTGAAAGGACTTTAAGAAAATCTCTGTGCAGAAGATATATGCCAACAATATAAATATTTGAGGGCTCTTTACCTCGAGCGGGTTTCTCTATAATCTGCAAAATTTTATTTCCTCTTAATTGAAAAACCCCGTACCGCCAAGGCTCTTTTGTTTTACTTCCTAAAAGCACTCCTTCGTATTTTGAAGTAAAAGCCCTTACGAGAAGAGGTAAAAATTCTGAAACATTCACATGGTTTGGATTGATAATAAAAAATTTATCTTGGATGAAAGGTTTTGCTGAAAGTAAAGCATCTCCCATGCCTTTTGGTTTTTTTTGTATTACATACTTAATAGAAAATCCTATTTTTTTTCCATCCCGAAAATAGTCTGAAATATCGGATTTCTTTTTATTAACAACAATAACCACTTCTTTACAGCCGCTCTTTTTTACTCCTTCCAGCACATATTCCAAAATAGGTTTTCCTCCAATTTCAATCATTGATTTGTGAGAATTCAAATCAGTATAAGGAAACATTCTGGAAGAGTGACCAGCAGCTAAGATGATGGCTTGAGGTAGTTTTTTCATTATTCCTACGAATTACGAATAAAAAATAAGCGAGGCAACTACTGAGAAGGACATCCGCAAGCTCGCGGCCATGGTCTCCAGAATTTAGTCAGGGGAAGCGAGCCGAGGACTAAGCAGAATTTCTCGGTGGGGAATTCTGCGGTCCTTTGAAATAGATTGCCGAATGATTTACTTCAAGTGACTCAAAAATTTATTCAATGGCTGGGTATTGATAATATCCTTTTTCTCTGCCCAACCTCTTCTTGCTTGGGCTATCCCATATTCCAAATGCCTCATATGTAAAATATTATGTGCATCTGAATCAATAACTAATTTCACTCCAGCTTCCACACATTTCCTGATATGCTCGTCTTTTAAATCAAGCCTATCAGGATAGGCGTCAATTTCAAGCACTGTTTTTGTTTTTTTCGCAACCTTTATGATCTGGTCAATATCCAAATCATAGGCTTTCCTCTTGTTAATTATCCTGCCGGTGGGATGGAAAATAATATCTACATTTGGGTTTTCCATAGCTCTTATAATACGCTCTGTCATCTCACCTTGAGATAAATTAAAATGAGAATGGACTGCTGCCCCTACCACATCAAGTTTTTCCAAAACCTCGTCTTTAATATCCAAACCCCCGTCTTTTAAAATATTAACTTCAGCGCCTTTTAATATTCTAAATTGCTTGCTCTTGAGTTTTGTGTTCAGTTTATCAATATAAGCCATTTGCCGCAATAACCTTTTCTCGTCCAACCCTCCGGTCATGGCTAAATATTTAGTGTGGTCAGTAATGGCGATGTATTCCAACCCTAATCTCTGCGCCTCTTTTGCCATTTCTTCAATTGAATTTACCCCGTCAGTCCAGTCTGTTTGAACCTGCAAATCTCCTTTGAGATCCTGATAACCAATGAGTTTGGGAAGCTTATGTTGATGGGCGGCCGCAATTTCTCCAGAGTTTGTTCTCATCTCAGGTGGTATCCAATCTAAACCTAAAGTTTTATACACTTCCTTTTCCGTTTTGCCCGCGATCTGCTTTTTCCCCCGAAAAACACCGTATTCATTGAGTTTATAACCCTTCTTAATGGCAATCTGCCTGAGATGAATATTATGATATTTATCGCCAGTAAAATACTGCATAGCTGCGCCAAAACTTTTCTCCGGAACTACCCGCAAATCCACATTCATGCCATTTTTAAGCTTCACAGAGGACTTAGTATTCCCTTTTCCATAAGTATGAATACTTTCTGGAAGGGAAACAAAAAAATCCATCACTTTCTCTGGTTTATCAGAAACAACCTGGATATCCCCATCTCCAACAGTCTCTTTCCAGCGCCTTATGGAACCTGCCAATACAGCTTTTTTTACTTCTTTTAATTTTGAAAGACGAACTTCTATTTCACGCATCAAAGGCAGAATATCTCCTAATAAAAACCGGCCACTAGACAATTTTAAAAATTTAATCCCTTTTAAAATATTTTCTTCTGTTTTTTCTTTAAAGCCCTCCAACTTCCTAATTTTTCCTTTTCTTGCAGCTTTTTCCAGATCGCTGACAGTTTTTATGCCAAGGTTCTCGTAGAATTTTTTTACCATTTTTGGACCAACGCCTTCAATCGCAGTTAAAGCTTCAATATCCACTGGCATTTCTTTCTTCAGCCTTTCGAAAGATTTCACGCGGCCTGTTTTTAAAAATTCTTCAATCCTTTCTGCGATTGCTTTTCCTACCCCAGATATTTCTTGTAAAGCTTTCACGCCTCCCTTTTTATAAATGTCGGCAATATCTTCCTCCAAAGCATCTACTGAATGAGCTACCTTCTCATACGCCCTTGGTTTAAAAGGAATCTCTTTCATTTCTAAATACTGAGCAACCTCGTATAGAATTTTGGCTATTTCCTGATTTATCATAGCGTTAGTGTGGTTTTGGCATGGGATAAACTTTTTCTCTTGGCGACAGATCTTTCTGAATTAGTAAAAACAAAAGGGTACTAATTATCCCAAGAATACTTACCCCGATAAAAAGAGGGGTAAACCCAAAGGTTTTAGCAACGGTCCCCCCTGCAATTCCAGCCACTCCCGCCCCAATTCCTAAAGCAGAACTATCTAAACTCCAACTGAAGGCTGTCTGATCTTTATCAATATGCCTTGTAAAAATAGCTGCCCAAGCAGGAATAGCAAATGCCATACCAAGAGCATTAATCCCTTGCAATAAATACATATGCCAGGGCAAGGTAGCGAAAATAAATCCGAGAGGAACGAAGCTCGCCAAAAGAGTTCCTCCAATCAAAGCATAATAATCATCTTTTTCTCCTCTGGTCCTATCTAAATAACGAGCAATAGGAATTTGAATGATTGACTTTGTCAACCAATAAACCCCAATAGCAATTCCAGCTACTTGCACATTACCTCCCTGAATTTTATCAATAATAAAAATGGCTAAAATCGGGATAACCATACCCCAGCCAGCCATCAGGAATAAGTCAGACAAAATCAAGACTTTAATTACTTTGTTAATTGATTTCAGCATTCTAAGAAGTTTTGATTATTTTAACTAATATTTCTCTTTCTCTGGACCGACTGTCAAAATCAATCAAAACAATTTGTTGCCATGTGCCTAAAACTAATTTTCCATCTTCAATAGGAACGGTTAAAAAAGGTTTGATCAAGGCTGAACGGATATGAGAAAATCCATTATTTTCTCCCCAGGTTTGATCATGCCGGTATTTCTTATCTGACGGCACCAATTCTTCCAAGAATTCTTTAAAATCCTCAATTAAATTCGGCTCGTATTCAATAGTGGTTAAACCGGCTGTTGAACCCGGACAAGAAACCAAACAAAGACCATCTTTTATTTTTGACTTCTCTACCTCTTGCGAAACTTTATCAGTAATATCAATGATGTCATTGAACCCTTTTGTTTTTATAGAAAATCTCATATCCCGTAGAAGAATTTCGACTAATTATTTTTGTTGCCTCGCAGCAGTCGAAATTTCTCTACGGGGCATATTATTTTATTCTATCAAAAAACCGCCTTCTTGTCGCTGACGTTTCATAACTTTAGCGACGAAGCGACGGTTTTTTAATAATTCGAGGGATGTATTCTACCATTTTTCATAAAAAAGCGGCAACAAGTGTGCCGCCTTTACCCTATATAAAGTGAAAGTTTTTTTCCTTCCATTATTCCGCAAACTATCAGGTAATCGTAGAATCTACGGGCATGCTTGGCCTATTATAAGGTAGTAATTCCGCAATCTCAGGAATAATGCATCTACCGTCCAAGTAAAAGTAACAAACACCTCGCGACCTGTAGGTTTCTTTGTCATCGAGTCTTTCGCGTGAACGAAGGTAAGCTACAGTCAGCTTTATTCTGTGTATTTCATCAGGAGTCAAAGTATCCTCATAGAAAGTTCCGTAATTATAGGTCTCCAGTAATTTTCTGAGTAATGCTTCTTTAATTGCATCTTGCTTAGCAGTTGTGAACTCACTCACCCCGGCCAAGGCATTCCTTGCTCGAACCTTAAAGTTTAGAAGGCTTTGCCCATTAGTCCTTAAAAGCTCCAGCATACGATGCAGGTTTTTTTCCTCTAAGTCGTAGCGGATACTAGCTTGAAGCGCAACACTCTTTAATTTGATAATTTGACCAGAATTTCCGAGCGTTCGTATTCGGGGCGAAGAAACAATTAGATTATCCGGCTCATGAAATATTACAGGTATCTTAAATTCTCGTAAGGCTTGAACCATCGCATCGCAAAGTTGCCTCCGAAGGCCTGTGAGATTAACTGGAAAGAGGATACGGGGCCCTACAACGGCGAAAGAGATATAACTGTTATCAATATACACTGCTTGGCCTCCAGAGAAACGGCGCACGATTGGCACACCATGCCTTTTGCAGGATTCTTGGTCAACATCGAGAAGTAAACTTTGGGAATTTCCAATCAAAACGGTAGGTTCCCAGCATTTGAACACAATAGTTAATTCCTGCTTTTTCTCTGCGTTCTCCAATAAGACCATATCAAGCGCTGTGTTTTTTGCCCCATCTTGAGTTGATAAATCCAGAACGCGGCACCTCATTTTAAGCACTCCTTTCTTTGTTAAGGTACAAAAAGAATAATGTCTTTTTTATTGGCATAATTTCATTTAACTTTTTAACAATTTTTCAGGATTTTGCAAGTGTAACATAAGGGCATTTAAAAATCTGATGGCGTAAGCTCCATCTAAAACTCTGTGGTCAAAAGATAATGAGAAAGGGATTATCGGCCTTATTTCAATTTTTCTTTCCAAAACTATTGGTTTTTCTTTCATCCTACCCACGCCTAAAATTGCAACCTCAGGATAGTTTATTATCGGCGTAGCAAAAATAGATCCAATGCTTCCAAAGTTAGTTATCGTAAATGTTCCTCCACGAAGGTCTTGTAAATCTAATTTTCTCTGCCGAGCTTTATCTCCAAGCTCTTTTAATTCTTTTGCTACATCTAAAATGTTTTTCAAGTCTACGCCTTTCAAAACAGGAACGATTAACCCCTGCCCATCTACATCAACTGCAAAACCAAAGTTGTAATATTTTTTTATAATGGTCTCTTCCACCCCTTCCTCAAAACTAGCATTGACGAGAGGGAATTCTTTCATCGCGGGAACCAAAGCTTTCATCAAAAAAGGAAGATAGGTTAAACGAATTCCGAGCTTCTCTGCTTTCTTCTTTTCTCGTCCTCTTACTTTCACTAATTCTGTCGCATCAAACTCATCCATCACAGTAACATGGGGCGCGTGTTTCACGGCCTCTACCATATGTTTAGCAATAGATTTTCTTATTCCTTTTAGGGGAACTCTATCAATATAGCCCCACATATCATATTTTCTCTTAACTACAATTTGAGGTTTTTCTTCTTGGACTCCCGCTGCTTTTCTTACATCCTTTTCTGTTATTCTCCCGCTTTCTCCTGTCGGAGTAACTTTTGCTAAATCAGCATCAAGCTCTTTTGCTAATTTCCTTACAGCCGGTGTTGCTAATATTTGAGGTTCTTTTCTTAATGTTTTCAGGACAACTTTGGGTTTTATCTCCTCCTCTTCTGGAGCTTCTTCCAAATACCCAACAGCGCCTGCAGGCCTTATTTTTGGTTTTTCTTTTTTTCCCATAGTTTTTACTTTTTCGCCCTTCTCACCTATCACAAAAAGCGTTTCTCCAACTTTTACGGTATCCCCTTCTTTAAAATTAATTTTTAAAATAGTTCCCGAAAAAGGGGAAGGAATTTCAGCCACTGCTTTTTCAGTCTCTACCTCGCCAACTACCTGATGTTCTTTCACTTTATCACCTTCCTTAACATACCACTTCACTATTTGTCCTTCTTCTATTCCTTCTCCCAAATCTGGAAACTTAAATTCTTTTGCCATAATTTAAAAACTCATTACTTTTTCAATTGCCTTATTAATTCTTGTTTCATCAGGAATATAATAATTTTCCAACTTTGCCAGAGGCATTGGAATATCATAACCAGTAACTCTCGCAAGAGGAGCCTTCAGGCTCAAAAAAGCCCCTTCTTGGATTATTGTTATCAATTCAGCTCCAAAGCCGCAGGTTTTGGGAGCTTCTTGCACAACAACGCACCTTCCTGTCTTTTTCACAGAATAAATTATCGTTTCTCTATCCAAAGGGGATATGGTTAGCAAGTCTATAATTTCAATAGAATATTTGCCAGAAAGCTCTCTTGCAGCTTCTTTCACAACTCTCTGCATAGCTCCCCAGGCAATAACAGTAATATCATTTCCTTCCTGCACAACTTCAGATTTTTGCAAAGGAATTGTGTATTCTTTTTCTGGAACTTCCTCTTTAATTGCGCGGTAAACTCTTTTGGGCTCAAGGAAAATTACCGGATCTGGGTCTCGAATGGCAGAAGCCAATAAACCTTTTGCATTATAAGGACCAGAAGGAGTTACAACCTTTATTCCAGGTATGTGGGAAAAAAATGTTTCCAGAGACTCTGAATGATGCTCATAAGCCTTAATACCCCCGCCATGAGGAATTCTCAAAACCAAAGGCACACTGTATTTTCCCTGCGATCTTTTTCTTATCCTCCCCACATGATTATAAATCTGGTCTATCATAGAGATAGAAAATCCGTCAAATTGAACTTCTGGGACGGGTTTTAATCCAGCTACAGCTAAACCAATGGATACTGAAATTATCCCGACTTCTGCCAAGGGAGTGTCAATAACGCGGTTATCTCCAAACTTTTGCCACAAACCCTCTGTTACCCTGAAAACACCTCCGTTTCTCCCAACATCCTCGCCTAAAAGAATTACACGCTTATCTTTTTCCATCTCTTGCTGTAAGGTACTTTTGATTGATTGAATTAAATTTATTTTTGCCATTGTTAATCAAAATCTTTCATTTGTTCATTAAGTTCCTGGGGAGTGGTTTCGTAAAGGTATTTAAACATATCTTTTGGCTTTGCGGGAGTTATTGATTCAAATCTCTGTGTGGCTGTTTTAATTTTCGTTTTTGCGTCTTCCAAGACTTTCTTCTCATACTCATTCTTGAACAGTCCCTTTTTTCTCATATATTTTTTTAACCTTTCCAAAGGGTCTTTCTTTTGCCATCCCTCAACCTCTTTTGAAGAACGGTATTTCTTCCAGTCGTCAGCAGTAGTATGACTCTCTAATCTGTAGGTGTAACATTCAATAAGGGTTGGGCCTTTCCCAGCTCGAGCTTTATTTAAAGCATCTTTCGTTGCTTTGTAAACGGCGAAAACGTCATTACCGTCAACCAAAACACCTTCAAAACCATAAGCTGCGGCTTTTTGCGCAATGGTTTCGCTTGCAGTTTGCCGAGAACGAGGGAGAGAAATAGCCCATTGATTATTTTGACAAATAAAAACGCAGGGGACTTTAAAAACTCCTGCAAAATTCATTCCCTCATGAAAATCTCCTTTGCTTGTGGCGCCATCGCCAAAATAAACAACAGCCACGGATTTTTTTCTCTGTAATTTGTTTGCAAAAGCTATCCCCACTGCATGAGGAATTTGGCTGCCAACAGGAATAGTTATTGGTAAAGCATTTATATTATCTGGGATTTTCATCCCTCGTTCGTCCCCTGCCCAGTATTGATAAAGCATAGATATAGGAAAACCTCGCGAAATCCAGACACCATGGTCTCTATAAGAAGTAATAAACCAATCTTCCTTTTCTAAAGCTGAGGCGGAACCAACTTGAGAAGCTTCCTGTCCTAACAAAGAAGCGTAGGTTAACATCCTTCCTTCTCTTTGAAGTTTCAAACCTATATCATCAAAGACGCGGGAAAGAACCATTAGCTCATAGATTTTTTTTACATCCTGATCAGAAAGTTTTGGAAAACCAGTGGAATTCACAACGTTTCCTTCTGGATCGAGAAATTGAATCATATCCATTCTTTTTTTCTTTTGGAACATATATTTTATTCTCCTAACGCCCACTTTTTTAATTTCTCATAGGTAGCAGACCCACAAATCCATTTTTCGTTTTTTGTATTAAAAAAGAAGGGGACCCCACCGCAGAATCCTTTATCGTATTGGCTCATTAATTGAGCGTTTTCTGAGTTATGCCAAATTTCTATCCTTTTTACCTTCACCCCCTCTTCTTTTTCAAGCTTTTCAACGAGAGGCCTCATTTCAATACAATGTACGCACTCTGTCCCGTAAAATTCTAATAATTCATTTTTGTTTAACATAATTTTACTTAATTTATTATCTCTTTTCAGTGTAGCAGGAAAAATAATTATTAACAACTTTTGGGCATTTTTATTCTCCTATTTCTAATTTTATCATATCTAGAGTAAAATATAATAATGATCGAAGTTGATGGAGAATACCTTGAAAGCGGAGGACAAATTCTGCGTACAGCTATAGCCTTGTCAACGGTAACTAAAAAACCCTGCCGGGTTTTCAATATTCGAAAAAATAGGCCGAAAGCAGGCTTAGCTGCCCAACATCTCTTGGGGATTCAAGCCTTAGCTCGGCTTTGCGATGGGAAATTAGAAGGAGATTATCTTGGATCAGAAGAAATTAAATTCTATCCAGGAGATATTAACAGAGACCGAGTCTCTGTTAATATCTCCACTGCGGGAAGTATTACTTTGGCTTTTCAAACACTGATTCTCCCGTCTCTTTTTGCACCATCCCCTATTAAGATAACCTTCGATGGTGGTGGAACTGACACTTTTTTCTCACCGAGTATTGACCATTTTCGCCATATATTTTTGAAAATTTTAGAGAAAATGGATGGAAAAGTTAAAATCAATATTATAAAAAGAGGTTATTATCCAGAAGGAGGAGCTCGAGTAGAGGTAAGAGTCGATCCATCAAAAATAAAAAGCCTAGATTTAATTGAGAGAGGTCAACTAAAAAAAATTATAGCAATTTCAGGGGCCTCAGAATTATTAAAAAATAAAAAAGTTGCTGAAAGGCAAATGGCGGGTGTAAGGGAAGTTTTGGGGAAATTAAAATTACCTCTTGAAGAAAAAATTGAATATTATGAAACCTCCTGCCCTGGAAGCCAAATTTGTTTAATTGCAGAATTTGAGAATACTGTCATTGGTACAGATAATTTAGGAAAATTAGGAAAAAGAGCTGAAGATGTTGGCAAAGAAGCCGCTTTAGAATTACTAAAAGAACAAAAATCTGAAGCTTGTTTAGACAAGCATTTAGCTGATCAAATTTTGCCTTATATGGCTTTAGCGTCGGAGAAATCTCAAGTTACCGTTTCAGAAATAACTAATCATTGTAAAACAAACATCTGGGTAATTGAAAAATTTCTTGAAGGCAGATTTGAAATTAAAGAGAACTCTATTAGTTGGGTTTTAAAAATTTAATTATTTTTTTCTATAGTAATTAAGGAAGTAAACAAAAAACCTTCGCCTTGGGCGGGTATTTATTATCCATCAATCTCTGGCTGGCCCCGTTAGACATTACTGATTAATTTCCAAACTGGGCTGGAAAAAGTTGTTAATTTTAATCTCGATTGGGACAACTTCTTTGATTTTACCGTCTTCAATAAAAACTTTCAACATCAGGCTTCGCATAGTTTCCTCAGAAAATCCTTGGTCAAAAACGAAATTTCCAAGAGAATAATCAATATAGCCTTCGTTATATTTTTCTATTTCTTGAATGACGTGGGAATGATGGCCGATTACTAAATCTGCCCCTGAATCAATAGCAAGCCGGGAGAAAAATTTTTGTTCCGGGGTTGGCTGAGATTGATATTCTTCTCCAAAATGCATTGAAATTACAACAATATCAGCTTGTTTTTTAGTTTCTTTTATATCTTTTTCTAACCTCTCTTTTGTCAGCCAAGCGATTCCCGAATTATCTCCTTTTGCTGCCCAATTTTCTGATCCTAAATTAGTGTAAGCCAAAAAGGCAACTTTGACTTGTCCCAAGGTCGGACCTCTGATTTTTCTAATTAAAGGGCTATGAGCTTCCTTTTCATTAAAGCCGCCGCCAATATAATCTATTTCAGCTTCCTTCAATCTCAAAAAAGTATCTTGCATTGCCTCCCTCCCATAGTCAAACATATGATTGTTAGCCACTGACAAAATATCAAAACCAGCGAAACTTAACCCTTTAATTGCTTGAGGGTCTGCCCAAAAAGAATAAATACTGCCAACTTTTGTACCTTTGTCAGAAATTGGACCTTCCAAATTGCCAAATAAAATATCAGCTTCTTTCAAATCATCAGCAATTTCCAAAAATGAAAACCTCCAATCTTTCTCGCCATATTTATTCACCGTAAATTCTACTCCTCGATCAAGCACAATATCGCCAACAAAAAATAAAGTTATTGCTTTGGGCGGTTTTTTAAAAGATATTGATATTTGACCACGAGAAATTTCTTTCTCAAATTTTTTTAATTCAAAAATAAAAAACTGCCGATCAAGACAGTAATAAAAAAGATGACAGAAATAAAAAAGAAAGAGCTTCGATTTACATTTAACACGTTAAGTGAAATAGGCCTATTACTTTTCTCTGTTCGCCTTCCTCCTCTTCTGATTCCTCGTTAATGATATTAAAAGTTTTTGTAGCTTGCTCTGTCAGGTCAACTATTAATTCAATGCCTTTTGATTTTATTGCCTCTTTAGCTTGTTCTGTAACTTGAGCTGTTCCAGACTCGCCAGTACCAATAACGATAATGTCTGGGTCTTGATCAATTGCTCTTTTCACATCCTCCTCATCAATAATATGACTTTCCCCTCTCCACCATTTTAAAATCTCGCCGGTCCACCTCGTTTCAATATCATAGTTATAAGTTTTCCCATTAATGATGATAGAGCCGTAATGATATTCCTCAATCATTTTGATTGAATTTTAGGTTATTATAATTAGAATAGTGTTTTTTGTTTAGAAGAAATTTTTTGCTCGTCTTCAGAAAAGATTTTTATCTTTCCGTATACTCCATCATAACCGGGCTCAATATTTGTTTTTCCTTCTCTGACTTTTAAAATACTTTCAGC
Organism: Patescibacteria group bacterium; assembly: GCA_022574775.1. Classification (GTDB taxonomy): domain Bacteria; phylum Patescibacteriota; class Minisyncoccia; order Minisyncoccales; family RBG-13-36-15; genus JACZRI01. The sequence goes on from JACZRI010000001.1 coordinate 19,842, forward strand.
AATTTCAGGTAGAGTAAATCTTTCCAAATCATTAAAGGAGGCCTCAAGAAGAACTTTAAATTCGTTGCCGAACTTTTCAATTAAATTCCTGTATTCTTCCTTGCCACGCTTGGTACCTGTCAAAGTCCCCAACGCCCCTGCAATCACTTCTTCCAAGGGAATAAGACTTTTAAAAGGGATGGCATTTTCTGGCCTATATCCAACCGGCCTATCTGCTAATTCTTCCACCCTGCTTAAAACTCCGATAGTTAATATCTTGCCGCATTTTGGGCAGATATTATTATATTTTTTGGACTCTGAAGGATGGAAACTCACCCCGCATACCCTATGGCCATCATAGTGATACTTTCCCTCTTCAGGGAAAAATTCTACGGTATAGAGAAACTTTGAAGGATCTTTTGTTTTAATTGCCTCGGCAATTGCAGGATAACTAATCTCCGTATCAAATACATTCGCCTCCCTGCCTATTTTTGCTAAAGAGTGTGAGTCAGAATTACTGATTAGGGTAATTTTGTCTAAAGCTGAGAGTCTCCAGTTCATTGCAGGGTCACTGCTCAATCCCGTCTCAATAGCATAAATATATTTTGTGTACTCGTCAAAACACTCCTCAATAGAATCAAATCCTGACTTTGAGCCAAAAATTGCAAACCAAGGGGTCCAAGCGTGTGCGGGTATTACCAAGCAATCCTCTGAAGCATCTAAAACAATCTTTGTCAATTCTTTTGCATCAAGTCCTAAAATTGGCCTGCCGTCAGCCTTCAGGTTGCCGATCCAGTCAAGATGAGCGTTGATTTTTTCAACTGCTGTAAAAGATGGGGCGAAAATTAAAATATGAACTCTTCGTACCCTATTATTTTTAGAATAAATACAGCTAATCTCTACTGTGAGTAAAAACCTCGTTTCAGATACAGAGTTTTTTAATTTAAACAAACCGGCTTCAACCGGTTCTAATTTTTCTTTTAAATTTTTAAACCATTCGGGGTGGGTGAAATCTCCCGTCCCCAGAACCTTTATTCCTTTAATTTTTGCCCATTTGTCCAGATTCTCCAAATCCATTGCATTTGAAGTGGCTCTGGAATATTTGCTATGGATATGGAAATCTGCTATGAACTTCATAAGCCTCTACACTAACAAAACACAAATGCCGCCACTTACCAGTACAGCTGGCATTGATTAGGAATAGGTATCGTAAATACTACACTTTATAAACGCTGTAGCCTTCTTTTGTTTTTTGCTCAACCTGCAGTCCAACAGGTTCTCCGGCTTTTGCCTCTTCAACTTTTTGGTGATCGGCCTCCATTGACTGAACTTGCTGTGTAAAATCGGTATCTCCTCCGACTATTCGGATGGTATCTCCCACTTTGAGAGTATCTGTTAACTCAACAACTGCTACCCCTATTTTTGAGAAGTAATGGGTAACTTTCCCTATTAATTTACCTTCAATTTCCTCTGCTGTCATATGTTTTAAAGATTAGGATTTACTAGCCCTTCGACCACGGGCCCGGTAATACTTCTTCTCTTTTTCAATAAGAGTAATTAGTTTTTTGACCAGTTTTTTGGGGTCTTTTTCGTAGATAACTTTTTTCACGCCACGGAATGGACCTGTAGCGATAGATTTTATTTTATCAGCCGTTCCTCCAGACCCTTCTAAAACCGCTATCGGCTTTTGATCCTCAAAGGCTATGGTGAATTCATTAAGAGTCCCCATTCTCCCACAAATAATTATTACTCCATCTGCGGCATTTGTCATTAAAAGGTTTCTACCGGAATAGTCAAAACCGGTATATACTATTACATCAAAATAATCTGTAGGAAGCCTATAAGATTTTATATGGGCTAATTCAGAAGCGGCAGGAGAAAAACCTATACTAAGTCCTCCGGTTTTTTTAAAGCCTTCAGCCGCAAAATTAGGAATACCGGTCGTGGCTCCCGTAATCAAAATACATTTTTGCCGAGCAATTTCTCTGCCGATTTCCAGAGCATGCTTAACGGCGTCTTTTTGACAATGGTCGACTCGAGCAGCTCCACTGACAGCAATTTTATAATTCATGTTTGTTATTATAACAAATTTTTCTAAATAAAAAAGCGGGTGATACCACCTGCTCATTTATAAGGGGGAGCAGGCTTAACGAACTTAGTCGGTATCTCGTGACTGGTCGGACATCAACCAGACAGCTGCTTGTGACCTCCTTCATTAAATCCCACCTGTCCTTTGAGGAATTTCCTCGCACCCCCTCAATCTACATATTAGGTTTCAAAGAATATGTGTCAAGTATTACTATCAACTTGGTTATCCACATTTTTTCCACACATGAGTTTAACATATACCCTCAGCAGGATTCGAACCTGTATTCCAAACTCCAAAGACTTGTATTTTGTCCATTAAAATATAAGGGTATTTTTTACAGGTATCGCGCTTTATTTATCTCATAGGCTGTGATACCAAAAGCTACTGCCACATTTAAAGATTCTTTTCTTCCAAACATCGGCAGAGTAATTATTTTATCTGCTCTTTTTAAAACAGGTTTTGATACGCCCTTTATTTCGTTTCCTATCACCAAAGCCATTGGAAATTTTGGCTTAAACTTTAAATAAGACAGACTCTTCTTTGCCCGCTCTAACGCCACAATAAAAACCTTATCTCTTTTCAACTCTTCCACCATCTTCCAAGTTTGCTTTTTGTATTCCCATGCTATCCATTTTTCAGCGCCCAAAGCTGTTTTTGAAATTTTTGGATGAGGAGGTTGCCCACAAATACCGCAAAGAAAAATTTTATTAATACCTAAAGCGTCTGCTGTCCGAAAAATAGAACCTATATTTTCCAAGCTCCGAATGTTATCGCAAATAACATAGAATGGATATGCTTTTTTTAACCTCACTTTTGTTTACTTTTCAATTGAGAAATTTTTGAATATTTTTGATATATCTCACTAATCAACCTCTCTTGTTCTTTCAAATCCAAAACCTCCAGGCGAATCCTGGCCTTTTCTCTGCGGATGAACTTTTTTATGCTTCTTGGTAATTTCTTTTTCTTCATAAGCTGGAAATCGATTTAACCATCGAACCATGTGGTAATGCAGTAATTTATTTTATTCACCCTTCACCACTGCCAAAGGAACTAATCTTGCTACTTTCTTGGATAATCCTGCCTCATGCACTACCTCAACAACAGCATCAATATCCTTATAAGCTATTGGCGCTTCTTCGGCAATACCTCTTAAACTCCAGCATTTAATTAAAATTCCTTTATCCTTTAATTCCTTGATTAGTTGTTGAGAATTAACCGTTCTCATTGCTTCCCGGCGGGACATCGTTCTGCCGGCTCCATGGCATGCAGTGTACCAAGCTTCTTTTGACTGTTCTGTACCAGCCAAAACATAAGAAGCAGTACCCATACTTCCTGGGATTAAAACTGGCTGGCCAACTTTACGATATATTTCTGGGATTTCAGGATGCTCTGGAGGAAAAGCTCTTGTTGCGCCTTTCCGGTGGACAACAACTTCTATTTCTTTCTCCCCAATCTGATATTTTTCAACCTTTGCAAGATTGTGGGCAACATCGTAAAGAACAGTTAAAGATGAAGCCTTCTCTCCTAAAACATTCCTCCAAGCCTTTCTTACATAATGACCAATCATTTGGCGGTTAGCCCAAGCATAATTTGCTCCACAAGACATAGCCGTAAAATATCTTTGCCCTTCAGGTGAATTAAAAGGACAGGCAGCTAGCTCTCTGTCTGGCAAGCGAATGTTGTACTTTTGCATGGTTCCCATCATTACTTTAATGTAATCGGTCGCGATTTGATGGCCGAAACCTCGAGATCCCGTATGAATCATAATCACCACCTGATCTTGAAAAAGCCCAAAGGCTTCAGCTGTTTTTTCGTCAAAAATGGTGTCTACTTTCTGGACTTCCAGAAAATGATTTCCTGATCCCAAAGTGCCAACCTGATCTCTTCCTCGGTTTTTTGCATGGGAAGAAACTGCTAAAGGATCGGCTTTTTCTAATCTTCCGTTCTCCTCGCAATTTTCAATATCTTTTTTTTCTCCATAGCCTTGTTCAATCAATCTTTGCGCTCCTCCTTCTAAAATTTTATCCAAACTATTAATATCCAACTTTGCCTTTCTTCCTCGCCCTAAACCAGAGGGCACCTCTTTCTGAATCTCTGTCGCCAATTTATCCAAATAAGGCTGAATATCGTTAGATCGGTGATCTGATTTTAAAAGCCTCATTCCGCAGTTAATATCATAACCAACTCCGCCAGGAGAGATAACACCGTTCTTTGTATCCATCGCCGCCACTCCTCCGATAGGAAAACCATAACCCTCATGCATATCGGGCATTGCCATACTCCAATTTACAATTCCTGGTAAAGTAGCGATATTCACCAATTGTTCAAGAGATCTATCTTTGAAAGCCGTCTCAAGCATTTTCTCTGAAACATAGGCTCTGGCCGGAACTCTCATATCTGAACGAAAGCTTTTTGGAATTTCCCATAAGTAATCGTTTATTTTTTTAAAATCTTTTTTCTGTATCATGTCCGATTATTTTAGCTTAATTTTCGCAAAAAGAAAAGGGGTGCGTTACCAACCCTCAAGATAAATTTATTTTTAATTTTTTTTGAAATCTAAAAAGATTCGGGTATTAGTAGTCAGATGGGATCACCCGAATCACCTCCTCAAGCGTCGTAACACCCTTTAACGCTATCTGTACTATCAAAGCTGTGCCATACTTCAAACGCGCCATAACTTCCTCCAAATAAGATATGGCTTGCGATTCAATTGGACGCAAAATTCCGTCTACTCTGAATCGCACCTCAAATCTATCTTTGAAAGGACCAATATGAACCAGCGGTAATCCCTTGGGTTATGATATTATCTATCCATTCTCTTGGCAGGACTTCCTTATTATGATACTTTCTTAGGTTTACCCATGTATTTTATTATAACAAAAAACAGGCAGTAAACCATTTACCTTTTTTATGCATTATATATCAAAAAGTACAGTTGCCTCCCAGGCGCCGTCTTGATTTTGGCGAACTTCTAACTGGTGATAAGTTACAGCTTTAATGTCTTCTCCAAATATTTCTACTTTTCTGCCAATAATTTTACATTCCATTTTGGTATCTGAAAATTTTTTAAAATTTATATCAAAATAAGCTTCCCTGTTTACTTGGCCCAAGTAAAGAACCTCGCTCAAAAAATCAACCAAAAGGGCTGGCAAATCCGGAGACTGAATTTTGATCTCTTTTTCCACCTCCCCACTCTTTTTAATTTCTGGCTTCAAAGCGTCTGTCATTCCTTTCAGCATATTCAAAAAAGACTCTTTTTTTGTGCTGCCAAATGCTCTGATTTTAAGGTCTGCTTTGTGCTCTAAAATCTCGAATTTCTTCATAGATCAAGAAAACTATTTCAATTTTCCTGTTGTAATTTTTTAAACTCCTCTCGAACTATTTTCCTGTCATCCCAAGATATTTTTCTGCCCCCAGCTACACACATCAAAGGCTCTGAACCTTTTCCGGTAATAATTACTAAGTCTTCAGGTTGCGCAGATTGCATAGCTTTTCTGATAGCTTCTCGCCGGTCTAAAATCTTTTTTGTCGGCATTTTACAGCCTTCAGCCACCTGATTTATTATCTCCATTGGATTTTCATTATAAGGATCTTCATTGGTGATAATAATTTCGTCACAGTATTGAGATGCCAATTCCCCTAAAACCGGCCTCTTCCATTTATCCCTGCCCCCTCCAGCTGCCCCTAAAACACAGATTGTTTTAGGTTCTAGCGTTTGGTTTTTAGCTTTTAAGTCATTTAAAGTTTTATAAACTTTCTCAAGGGCTGCGGGAGTGAAAGCATAATCAACGAAAACTTTAAATGGCTCAGAAATTACTTTCTCCATTCTTCCTGAAATTCCTTTAACTTTCTCTAAAGCTACTTTGCAGTTTTCTAAAGAAATCTCCTGCGACAGACCAACACAAATGGCTGCCAAAGCATTATAGATGTTAAAACTGCCAAGAAGTTTTAAGTAAAAAGTCATATTTTGAACTTCAAAGGTTGTACCGCTTTGCTCTATTTTATAGTTGGTAGCTTGTATTTTGTAGTTCGTATCATTCCCAATAGAATTACCAGCTTCTAAACCATAAGTCCATTTCTTATTTGCAGAAAATTTCAAGAAATAATCAGAATTTTCATCATCTAAATTAATAATATGAATACCTTTAGTTGATTGAAAAAATTTTCCTTTAGCTTCCCGGTATTTCTCAAAAGAGCCGTGAGCTTCAATATGTTCTGGAGTTAAATTTGTAAACACTGCCACATCAAAATCAATAAACTTGTGCCGGTACTGCTTAATCCCTTCTGAAGTTACCTCCAGTACTGCATACTTGCAACCAGAATCTAAAGCCTGTCTTAAAAATTTCTGTAGCTGAAAACGACCAGGCATTGTCATTTTTAAAAGGTTAGGCCATGCTTTTTCTCCAATTTTGAATTGGATTGAAGATAGCGAGGCTATTTTATACCCTGCCTCCTCTAGAATTTTTGCTGTCAATTCCACGACTGTTGATTTCCCATTGGTGCCGGTTACTCCAATAACAATCAGTTTTCGAGCTTGCCCACCGAATTCCCGCAGAGCGGGACGAAAACGGGAAGGAAATCCATAAAAAACAGCTCCCAAAAAAGCTAAGCAAAAATGATACCAGCTGAATAAAAAAGAAGGGATAAATTTCTTGAGAAAATCTTTGAGCATTAAATCTTTCTTCTAATTGTCGTCTGGCAGCTATTGCTTAAGTTTATTCCAATCACGAGAGAATTGTTCTATACCTTTATCAATGAGTTCGTGTGAAAAGGCAATCTCCTGCCATTTTTTCGCAAGATCAATATCTTTGTAAAGAATAGGTTTTAAATTACCAGAGTCGTAGATAAAATCATCACCGGGCAAGGGCATTCCTCCCTCTCCCCACTCTTTCAGTACTTGAAAAGAAGCGGTTATAATGTCTGATCCAAGTTGTAAGGCATACAGCAGATGGTCAAGTTTCCGGACACTCGCTGTTAAAAGCTCCACATGACCATCACCTACCTTGTACATCTTCATGATATTAGCTATCAAATCCATTCCGTTATCGCCTTGATCATCAAGACGCCCAATAAAAGGAGAAACAAAAACATCCCCTTTTTGGCAGCCCCTGGTTGCTGCATACACGGCAGCTGCCTGCTCTTGAGTAAAACAAAGCGTCATATTTATTCGCATTCCTTTTTTAATCGCCTGCTCCACTGCAGCTAGTCCTTCTCTCGTAGTAGGAAATTTAATATGCGCATTTGGAATCCAGGAAAACATTGTTTTCCCTTGCTGTAACATTTCCTCTGCTTTTGTTTTATCGTCCGCATACACCTCGATGGAAACCGAGCCATCAGGAATAAGACGAGAAATCTCGTCAACAATATTTTTGTATTCCGTTAATAGCTCGCTTTCAGTTGATTTTTCTCCTTTTTTAAGACGCACTGCAATTTCAGGGTTTTTAGAAACTAAAGTGGGGTTTGTTGTTTGCCCGTCCAAAAAGCCCAAAAGTTCAATAACCTTTTTTGTCTCGTCGGGATTTCCACTGTCTAAAAAAATTTTTGTTTGGAGATTTTTTGGTTTCATAGAAGTTTTTTTATTTTCTTCACAAGCGCCTTTTTAGAAATCTCTTCATAATCTAAAAGCTCTTTCTGCGTCCCGCTTTTGGGAATTTTTCTTACAGCCATAGAATATATTGGAATAGAAACATCAAATAAGGCGCTCTTAACCGCTTCTCCTATCCCACCCTCCGGGTAATGGTCTTCTACGCTAATTATAGCTTTGGTTTCTGCAGCTGCTTTTCTTAAAGTTTTTTCGTCAATCGGTTTGATGGTATAAAGGTCAATCACGCGAATTAAAATCCCATCTTTCTTTAATTCTTCATACGCCAAAAGGGCTTCATGGAGTGTTATGCCAGCAGAAACCACGGTGAAAATATCATCAGCACTTTCTTTCAGTGCCTTACTCCCACCGATGGGGAATTTTTCATCTCGGTTATAAATAATAGGGGTGTCATTCCTGGTCGTTCGTAGATAAACAATTCCTTTGTGCCTGGCCGCCTCCTCAACTAATTTTTCAGTAGAGATAGCATCTGCGGGGTAAAGAACAATACTATTCACAAGCGACCGAAACAAAGCGATGTCTTCCAGACCCATCTGCGAGGGTCCATCTTGCCCGATAGAAACGCCGGCGTGAGATCCCACAAATTTAATATTCGTTTTTGAATACTGGCACATTCGGATTTGGTCGTGGGCACGAGTAAAAAAAGCCGCAAAGGTTGAAACAAATGGAATTTTCCCGCGGAGGGAAAGCCCCAAGGCAGTGCCAACCATATTTTGTTCTGCAATGTACATTTCGAAAAAACGACTTGGATATGCCTTCTGAAATATTTCAGTAAAAGTAGAATTACTAACTTCTGCATCTAAAACTACCATATCAGGAAACTGAGGAAAAATTCGTACCAAGGCATTCCCGTAGGCTTTTCTCGTCGCAACCTGCCCACTGTTTGGATAGGAAGGGGAAAAAATCTTTTGTGGGTTCATTTTAGCTGGCTGCAAATTTTCTGGTTGAGCTATGTTTCCCCGAACCGTGGCATTAATCTTCCCAAGTTCAGATAAAACCTTCTTTAACTCTTCTTTTTTTAATGTTTTGCCATGCCACCCATCTTGATTTTCAAGAAAAGAGACTCCTTTCCCTTTCACCGTTTTTGCAATAATCATCACAGGCTTTCCTTTTACACTTGCTGCTTTTTTATATGCCCCTAAGATTTCTGGAAAAGAGTGACCATTAATGCTGATTGTTTCCCAGCCAAAAGAAGTTATTCTCTTTTCGTATACAGAAAGATCATATCCATACATCGTCTCTCCCCGCTGTCCCAGACGATTTACATCAATAACACCAATGAGATTGTCTAATTTATAATGAGAGGCGAGCTGGAGTGCTTCCCACTGTGATCCTTCTGACATCTCTGAATCCCCCAAAAGAACATAGGTTTTATATGAAAGTTTATCAATATATTTTGCGTTCAAAGCCATACCAACGCCGATAGAAAGCCCTTGCCCGAGAGATCCGGTTGCAGCTTCCGTGTATGGGAAAGCTGTGGTGGGATGACCTTCAAGAATAGTTCCAAATTTTCGTAAGCCCAGTAGCTCTTTTTCGCTTACTTTTCCAGCAGCAGCCCACAAGGCATATAAAAGTGGTGAGGCATGACCTTTCGAAAAAATAAGGCGGTCATTATTCGGATGTTCTGGGTGATCTGCATCAAAACGAAATAAATTTCCAAAGAGTAACGCGGTCATCAAATCAGTAGCTGAAAAAGAAGAAGTGAGATGTCCTGAACCTGCCTCAGTAGTAGAAATCAAGATCCAATATCTGATTAACCGAGCTATTGCTTGTAATTCTTTTATCAAGTTGTTTTTCATAAAAATTCTCTAAAAATTTATCTAATTTTTATTTGTAATTGGGCAAAGGTTTTCTTAATGTTTTTGTTGCCAAATAAAGCGCTATTAACAACGCACTGGTCAGCTCCAGCCTGGGCTATTTTTTGGATATTAGAAAGCTTGATTCCTCCATCAACCCCAATTTTCATTCGTGGCACAATCTGTTTTAAATTGGCAATCTTTTTCAAGATTCCGGGGATAAATTTTTGACCAGAAAATCCAGGATGAACACCCATCAAGAGTACGAGATCTATATAATCTAAATACGTATTAATTTTTTTTATTGGAGTCTCGGGGCTTAATGCTAATCCTCGCTGAAAATGGAATCGTTCCATTGCTTGTAAAACACGTTTTGCGTTATCTGTAGCTTCAAAATGAAAGATAGTTCTTTTTATGTTTGCTTTTTTACAATCTGGAAAATATTTTTCAGGTTTAAAAACCAGCAAGTGAGCTTCTATCTGAAAACTGATTTGCATTCTCGCTAAATCTTTTAAAGTAATTGTAACATTGTTCACAAATTTGCCGTCCATTATATCGATATGCACCCAACCAGTCAGCCCTTTTAATTGGATTAATTTATTTTTTAAATCTGCGGGATTATTAGTTAAGATGGCTGGAATAATTTTTTTATCTTTGCTTTTTAGATTTCTCGCTTTCACTATCATACTTTCTTTTTAAATTCTCGTGAAGATAATTTGTAGAGTTTTATCGACATTTTATTACTCCCCTAAAATTTTTAAGGCTTCTTTTACTTTTTTTTCTGAACCTTGAATCTCTTTGGAAACTTTACCTAAAGCAGATTTTACTTTATCCCTGGAGAAACCAAGGTTGACCAATGCCCGGAATGCTTCGTCCCCTGAAACAGATTTTTCTTTCGGTTTTTCTTTAATTTTTTTTGATAGCTCCAAAATGAGTAATTGGGCTTTTTTCTTGCCGACATTAAAAAGCTCTCTGACAATTTCTTCATCCTCGCTCTCAATCGCCTCTTTTATTTTCTCCATTGGAGCAATTGAGGCAATTTCCAACGCTGCTTTTGGTCCAATACTGCGAATATCAATCAAAGTCTCAAAAAATTCCAATTCTTTGTGTGTTAAAAAACCGTAAAGGTCTAAGGCATTCTCTTTTACGTTCAAATAACAAAAAATCTTGACCTCGTTAGAAGTCCTTGGCGAAGAAAAAGTAGAAGCATTTAACTCTTTATTTCTAACAGGGTTGAGTTCTTTGTCTTTTTGTGATATTTTAGGTAGTACCTTTTGCGACAGAAATACTTTGTATCCAACACCATTGACATCTAAAATGATAAATTTTTCTCCTTTAAATATAATTTTCCCCTCAAGATAGCTAATCATTAGCTTATTTTATCATGTTTAAACTTTCTTCCAAGTTGAAACCAACGGGCGACCAACCTCAAGCAATTAAGAAATTGACGAATAATTTGAAGGCAGGCGTAAAAAACCAGGTGCTTTTAGGTGTCACGGGATCTGGCAAAACGATGAGTATGGCGCATGTTATTCAGAACATTAAAAAACCAGTCCTTGTCATTAGTCCAAATAAAACCCTTTGCGCGCAGCTTTTCCAGGAATTCAAGGAATTCTTCCCTGGCAATGCTGTTCATTATTTTGTTTCCTATTATGATTATTATCAACCAGAAGCATATTTGCCAGCTACTGACACTTATATCGAAAAAGACGCTAAAATAAACGAGGAAATCGATAGATTGCGCCATGCAGCCACCCAAGACTTACTCGTTAGAAATGATGTTATCATTGTCGCCTCTGTCTCCTGTATTTACAACATCGGCTCTCCAAAAGTTTATCAGAAAGTTTCTTTAGAAATTAAAGCCGGTCAAAAAATTAAAAGGAAAGAATTTTTAGGGCGCCTAACCAGTTTACAATACCGGAGAAATGATATTGATTTTAAACCCGGCTCTTTTAGAGTCCGAGGAGGAATTATTGAAATCTATTTAGTAACTGGCCAAAAAATTTTAAGAATTGAGTTTTCTAAAGATAAAATTGATAGAGTTTCTGTATCGGCTATCAGTCTCATTCCAAAATATAAAATACTAAATACTAAATACAAGCTATTCCCTGCACAGTTTTGGGTAACTCCGAAAGCAAAATTAGATATTTCACTGGAAAATATAAGGCTTGAGTTGCAAGAAACGGTGAACCGGCTAAAAAATGAAAAAAAATTATTGGAAGCTCAGAAATTAGAACAAAGGACAAAGTATGACTTGGAAATGATTAAAGAAACAGGATATTGCCATGGGATTGAAAACTATTCAAGGCACCTTGAATTTAGAAAAGAGGGAGATCCACCATATACGTTATTAGATTATTTCGGATTCGCACAGCAACCCTACGGGGATTCTCGCCTTTTCTCGAGAAAAGGCGATCCGGCACAGAATTCGAATACATTCGTAGATTCACATTATGTTGTTTTTGTTGACGAATCTCATTTGACAATCCCTCAACTCAATGCAATGTCAGTTCAAGACCTAGCAAGAAAGAAAACTTTAATTGAATATGGCTTCAGGCTGCCGTCAGCTATTGATAACCGGCCGCTTACGTTTCAAGAATTCACAAAAAAAACGGATCAAGTAATTTATGTTTCGGCTACTCCAGCTGAATTTGAAAAACAAAAAGCAGGTAAGAAATATATTATTAATCAACTTGTCAGGCCAACCGGCTTGGTAGAACCTTCAATTACGATAAAACCGACAAAAAACCAAGTTAAAGACTTAATTAAGGAGATTAGAAAAAGGATTAAAAAAAAGGAAAGAGTTCTCGTTGCTACCTTAACAAAAAGGTTGGCTGAAGACTTATCTGATTTTTTAACAGAAAGAGGGATAAAAACAAAATGGTTTCATTCAGAAATAAAAACTTTAGAGAGGCCAGAAATATTAAGAAAATTAAGATTAGGAGAATATGATGTTTTAATCGGTATTAATCTCTTAAGAGAAGGGTTGGACTTGCCAGAAGTGTCTTTGGTCGCAATTTTGGATGCAGACAAAGAAGGATTTTTGAGGTCAGAAGTCACTTTAATCCAGACTATGGGGCGGGCGGCAAGACACCCTAAAGGGCATGCTATCTTATATGCTGATACCATTACTCACTCAATAAAAAAAGCGATAGATACAACGAAAAGAAAAAGAAAAATTCAAATGGATTATAATAAAAGACATAAAATATCTCCCAAACCTATAACAAAAGAGATAAGAGAATGGCCATTTAAAATAGCTACAACTCCTGAAGACTTCCTATCTCTCGCTGAACTAAAAGATGTAAAAAGCCTAGAAAAAAAGATGAAGAAAGCAGCGGCATCGCTCGATTTTGAGCAAGCTGCGAAATTAAGAGACTTGATCCTTCAACTTCGTTCAGGATTAAAAAACTGAAAAGTTAAAGTTAAAATTTAAAAGCCTTGAAAAAAAAATCTAAATTGTTTAATATTACAGTAATCGGAATAAACTTTTAGATTTTCGTATTTTAAAAATTATGCCTATAACCAAATCACGATCATACGGTTTCCCCCGACCCCCCTCTTTTAGACACCTTCGGTTTCTAACGCTCGGCTTCGCCTCGCTGTTTTTCCAACACGGGGGAAACCGAGATTTTATTATATGCCTATAACAAAATCGGCTAAAAAGGCTCTCCGCCAAAACGCCAAAAGAAAGAAAAGGAATTTAATCTACAAACACAAGATAGCAAAACTTGTAAAAAAGATTAAGAAACTCGCAGTGCTGGGGGAAAAAGAGGAAATAAAAAAGCTGTTACCAGCAATTTACAAAGCATTAGACAAGGCGGCTAAGGTTAAAATAATCAAGAAAGGAACTGCAGCAAGAAGGAAATCCCGTATAGCTAAAACAATAAAATAATCCGCATACCATCCGAACTAACTCTCACTTCGCAAGGTACAGTACTATCAGGATAGATTAGGATTGCATTTTAAATTTCAGCAACCAATATATCTAAAGCCATAACTGGATTTGTTTTTCCAGTTTTAATCGCTAAATCTATCTGAAAAAATTTTTGATAGATTCTCTTTAATTCTTCTAAAGAGAATATTCTCGAAAGCTCTAATGTTTTTTTCACAACATAAGGATGCATCCCTAATTCTCTGCTTAAATCACCAATTCGTGACATTCGTATGTCATCTGTAGATTGATATCGCGTTTTTATTAAAAGTAAATTTCGGAACTGGAAGTTAATCATTGAAAGAAGGTATAAAGGGGAATCACCATTTTCTAAATGTTGATGAATTAAAAAAAGTGCTCGTTTTTTATTCTTCAAGGCTAAGGCGTCAACAGTTTTAAAAATATCTAGTTCAATTTTCGGCTTGACCAGTAAATCAATGTCCTCTCTTGTCACAAGAGGGGTTTTTTCTTTTATTTTATAAGATATGAGTTTTTTTATTTCTCCTGAAAGCCGCCAAAGATCGTTTCCTGTATAATCTATAAGATGGGTTAAGGCTTGATGCCCGATCTTTATTTTCGTTTTCCCGAATTTTTGCTTCGTCCAGTGTTTTAATTTTTCTCTTTTTAACGGTTGGAATTCCTGAAACTTTCCAGATTTTTTTAAGAGTTTAAATAGTTTATTTCTTTCAGAAATTTCATCCTCAAAGAATAAAATTATATCTTTTGAATCTAAAAAAAAATTTTGATTCCTTAAAAAATTTATCTTAAAACTATCATTCAAACCAACATTCTTTAAAACAAATAGTTTTTTCTCGCTAAACATCGAAAAGTTCCTAAAATCAGCTTCGAAATTTTCATATGCATCCTTTTGAAAATCAAAATATTTTAAGTTAAGCCCACTTTTATGAATTTTTTGGTAGTGCCCAACTATTTCATTAAGTTTTTGTAGGCGCCGATATGTATCTTGGCCGTAAAGAAAAAGAATCATAAAAAAATCCAAATCTACCCCGATACTATCCCGATAAGTCAGAAAGTATGGGACGGACACACAAAATTCAAATAACTAATCCATTATTGATGCTTGTCCCGAATGCTCCCGATAAATTATTCGGGGTGGGCGATTTCAGATACCCTGATCCCGCTGTAAATGGAGGAAGGGTACGCTATTTTGATGCTTTATTTCAAAATTTTTTTTATTTTCTCAATGATATCGCCAGGAGTAAAATGAGCTTTGATTAAATAATCAACCGCACCCAGCCCTAGTCCTTTTTCAACATCTTCCCTCTGACCAAGGTTAGAAAGAATAATCACAGGAATTGATGAGATTTGTGGTTCTTCTTTCATTTTTTCTAAAACCTCAAATCCGTCAATGCCCGGCAAAATAAGATCAAGTAAAACCAAATCTGGCTTTTCCGCTTTGATTTTTTTAATACCATCCTCTCCATCTACAGCTTCAAAAATTTCATAGCCTTCTTTAAGAAGTTTTTGGACAATTAATTCTCTTAAAAATTTATCGTCTTCAATTATTAAAATTGTTTTTGCCATAAACTATCAACGAATAACGAATCAATTACTAATTTACGAATTCTTTTATTCGTAAAAGATCGAGTATTCGCTGGTTACCTCCCGATTTGTTTTACTACTTTTTCCACTACCTCCTGTGGATCAAACTCGGTCTTGATAAGCCAGTCTTTTGCTCCCAGACGCTTAGTTCGATCCAATTCCACCGGTTGACCAGAATTAGAAATAACTATAATAGGTATCTTCTTTAAATCCTCATCTTTGGACATCTCCTCCATTACCTCAAATCCTCCCATTCTAGGCATGACAATATCAAGCAGAATAAGATCTGGCTTTGCGGCCCTCATCTTTTCTAATCCTTCAATGCCGTCTTCAGCTACTGAAATGTCGTAGCCTTCTTGAGTCAACTTTTTTTCCAAAAGATTAATCATAAGCTGCTCGTCTTCAATTAATAAAATTTTTTTAGCCATAACATATAGAAGTAGGGACGAATCAACATGGATTAGAAAAATATTACTTCACATCTATCCAAGCTCATGCGCGTACCCTCCTATACTTTTATAATATAATAATTTTTAACATTTTTCAACCCAATAGTGAAATTTTGACAAGATTTTCTGTAAAAAACCTCAAGCCGCAAGGCCAGGTACCGTACGGTATATTTGGTAAGGCAAGTCTGAATTTCACTACAAGGTCAAGTCTGCTTTATAGGTAAAGTGAGGTAAATGGTGGTTCCTTTGTTCTCCTCTGACTCAAACCAAATTTTGCCTCCGTGCGCCTCAATTATGTTTTTGGTAATAAACAGGCCGAGACCGGATCCTTCAGTTTCCATCCTCATCACGTTAACTCCACGGAAAAACTTGCTGAATACTCTTTCTTGTTGGTTTTTAGGAACACCTATCCCAGAATCTTGAATCCTTAACTCTATTTCCTTTCTACCACTTTTTAAAGAAACTGTCACCTTCCCTCCTTTATGGGTATATCTAATGGCATTGTCAATAATATTCTGGATAGCTGAATTCATTTTCTCAATGTCTATTTTCAGCTTTGGAGATTTTCTTTTAGGTTTTTTAAACGTGAAAGTTATTTTTTTTCTCTTTGCCATATCAATATAAGAATTAACCACAGATTGAACAATATCTTCCAATCTATAAAGGGAAAGCTTGTAAAGATATCTTCCCTCTTCAATTCTTGCCACATTCAAGAGATCGTTAATTAAACTTATCATTCTCTCATTGGAAAGATATGTTTTTTGCAGAAAGTTTCTCTGGTCTTTGGTAATCTTGCCCAAATCTTCATCCAAAATCATTTTTAGTGTCCATTTGATTGCAGATAAAGGAGTTCGCAATTGATGTGCCGCCAAAGAAACAAACTCTGTTTTCATCTGTTCAATCAATTTTTCCCTGGTGATATCATGTAAAATAATTAAATCTTGGCCAGCACCTATAGAAATAACAGTTATTTGAAAAGTCCTCTCTGGATTTTGAAAAACGATTTCTCTACGAAGGATTGGCCGTTTTTTACTTTCTTTTAGAAATTCAAAAAGGATTTTCAGATTCTGATATTTCTGTAAAGAATCTGTTGATTTCTTTATGATATCATTAGCTTTTATCCCGAATATAGTTTTGGCGCTGGGATTTGAAAGTAAAATTTCAGAATCTTGCAAAACGAGTAATCCATCAGCTAAAAATAAAATAATATTTTCGATTCTCTTTTTTTCTACTTCTAAAGCTTCGCTTGTATCCCCAATGTCTTCTAAAATATTAAGTGTGGCTAATCTTGTTTCTTCCGCCTCTTGGCCAGAAAGCTCAAGAATCCTGATTTTTTCTATTAATTCTTGAGATTTTTCCTGGAGATCTCCTTCTCGCTCTTTTAATTTCATCCTTGATCTTTTAAGCTCATCAACGACGCGATTTAAAAAGTATGCTATCTCTCCTATTTCATCATAGCTTTCAATTTTTATTCGAAATTCTAGATCGCCTGCCAGAATTCTTTTCAATCCATTGGAAATTCTATTTAATAATTTGGAAAAATGGCGAGAAATCAGTATCCCTAAAAAGAGTCCTAAAATTAAAGTAAAAATTAAAATTAATCTTGTCTGGAACTCAATATCTTGAACTAATAATGGGACCTTTTGCACCACCTCTTCAGACAAATAGGGCATGATAATTCTCCCTATAAAATCTGAATAACTAAGAATGACTATCGGCAGACCCAATAAAAGAAGAGGAAACAATATCTTTACAAAAATCCCTGCTCTCTTTTTAAAGACTTCCTCTTGACCTATTCCTTGATTGACGAACTTTTGAGACATAAAGTTTGCAGTTTGTAATTAGTTTTTAGCCTGAAGATGGTCTAATTCTGCTCGAAGTTTTTTTATTTTTTCCTCGCGTCCCGTAGTTATCTTCTGGAACTTTTCCAGTTCCTCTGCCCTCTCGCGAAGGCGAGCTTCCTCGTTCTCTAACTCCTTTTTCCTTTCTTGAATCCTCTCTTCAAGGCTCTTTCTTTCTTTCTCAAGCTCTTTTTTTCTTGATTCCACTCTTGCCTCCAGAGAAACTTTTTCTTCTTCCAACATCTCCTGTGTTTTTTGGAGCTCCACTATTTTTCCAGCGTATAGTTGATAAAAACCATGGCTAAAATAGGCCACTAAAATAAAAGTTGAGATATAGGCTGTTGACGTGGCGATAACATAAAGAAAATTAAAATATGTCTGGCTTCTAGGTAAAAAGATGGAAAATGAAGGAAAAACTTGGAGATATTGTGCGAGAACAAAAATCAGATAAAGAGAAATTATCCAGATTGACAGAAAAACAGCCTGCCAACGAAAAAAAGTCATAAAATTTGAAATAAAGTAAAAGGAATAAAAAATAAAGCCTAACCAGGTTATTCCTCCGAAATAATAAATAATTAAGGTTAAAAAAAATAAGTCAATAATAGTATAGAGAAAATAGACATTGATAATTGTTTCCCCGCGAGGAGGAAATCTATCAAAATAAAAATCGAGTATTAAAGAAGAAAGAAGCATTAAAGCAACTAAAAAAAATGCTATGTATGGAAATGGAATACCAATTCCTTCTTTTAAAAAAATCATTACTAAAAAATAGCTCACAAGTATGGGAACCCGCATTTGAATGTTAGCATTAAATTTTTCTAAGGCTTCTTGTTGAGAAATTCTGTTCATCATTTTGATTTGAACTCTTTTATATTTGCGATTTTCTCTTTGATTTCTGCCATTTTTAATTCTCTGGCAATTGCGGTTTTATGGAATTTTTCAAGCTCTTTCACTTTAATCGCAACAATATTCTTTTTTTCTTCAAGCTCCCTCGTTTTTTCTTCAACCAGCTCTTCCATTTCCTTCCTCTCCTCCTGTAATTCTACTGTTTTGTTCTCAACCTCATCTTCAAGAATTTTTTTCGTTAGAAGCAGCTGTTTCCCTTTCTTTTGTAGTTCTTTGATTTTTTTATCTAATAACCGGTAGAAGATATCGCCGGAATAACCTAAAAATACAAGAATAGATAAAGCAGCGATAGTTGTTAGCAAAACAAAATTTAAGTTCTGGGGATTTTTATCTTCAATAGAAAATACGGTAAAATGAGGCAGAATTCCGGAATAATTACCAGCAACCAGTAAAATTAATAAAAAGATGGTAAAACCAAGTAAAAAAATTGCCTGTGCTTTGGGAAAAAGCCAGAAAATGGTAACAATATAAAAAAGATAAATACTAGGAATTATCCAGCTTATTCCTCCAATAAAATTAACAATTAAAGTTAAAACAAAAAGATCAAAAAGTAAATAACTAAAATAATAATTGATTGCTGTCTGTGGGTTTTTCTCCTTGACGCTCTTAATGAAGAGATCGACGGGAATGGAAGACAACGCTACAAGTGCAACCAAGAGGAATAAAATATCAGGCAAAAGAATTTTAAAACCAACACTTGAAACAAGCATTATAAGAAGAAAAAAACTGACAATAAGAAACCTCTGATCAATGTCAGCTTCAATTCTTGGTAAAAATTCCCTGGCTTCAATAGTAGCGTGCTTTGCCATACTTAAACTTTATACTGTCTTCGCGATTTTGAGATGCTCCAATTTAATTTTTTGCCTTGAGCTCTTTTTGAATACTGGTGATTTCCTTTTTCAGTTCTTTCATTTTCAATTCTCTACCAACAGCAGCTTTGTGGAATTTTTCAAGTTCTGCTAACTTTCTAGCCAACTCTTTTCTCTCTTTCTCTAGGTCTTTCGTCCTTTCTTGTATTTTCGCTTCAAGGCCCTCTCTCTCCTCCCACAACTCACTTGTTCTTGCTCTAACCCGAATTTCTAGAGATGCTCTTTCTTCTTCAAGTATTATCTCTGTTTTTTGGAGTTCTTCAATTTTTCCTTGTAAAAATCGGTACAAGCTGTCACTATAATAAGCCAAAACCCATAGGAAAATTATTGAGGTTACCCAGGTGGGAAATACATAAGAAAAATTTTGAACAACCCTTTCTTCTGCGGAAAAAATGGTTTGATATGGAAAAATTCCTAAATATTGAACAATAACTAATAAAGTATATATAAAAGAGCAGTAAAAAACAAAGAATACGGAATAAGTACGAGGAAAGAATGAAAAACTAACATAGATGTAAAGAGCATAAAAAACAAACCCAATCCAAGTTATTCCACCAATGGTATAGATAATCATAGTCATAATGGTTACATCAAAAAGCAGATAGCCAAAGTAACCATTTACAATATGAGATATCTTGGGATCTTTAATTTGTTTGAAAATGATGTCATATACAAGCGTAGAGATGGCTAAAAAAGAAACAAGGATAAAGTAAATATCAGGCAGCTGGACTCCAAAAATAACCCTTAAGATGAGTGTTGCGAAAAGAAAAACACCTATCACCGGCAATCTAATGCTAATCAGCTGATGATATCTGCTTACGGCTTCTTCTCTATCAAGTAAAATTTTAACCATACTGACTCTTTATTTTATTGTAATAAAAAATAGAGAATTCATTGAGAAAGCTTCTGTTATTTTGAAGCTCCTGGCAGACGATTGATCAAACTATGAAAATCCAGCCCTTTGAAAAGCTTAATAATCTTTTGTCTATCATATTCTTTCCATTTGCATTCTTGAAGATGAAAATCAATCTGTTCATCAATTCGTATTGTTACCAGCATCTTGCTAAGAAATGCCTGTTCTTTAGATTGAAGCAATAATTCTTTTGTTTTTGTTTTTAACTTATTGGCTCTCTCTGTTTTTTTCTCGAGTTCTCGGTAAAGATTTTCCAAGCTCCCGAATTCTTTGATTAAAGAAATTGCTGTTTTTTCTCCAATACCCATCACCCCCGGGACGTTATCTGAAGGATCTCCCTTTAGAGCCTTAAAGTCGGGAAGCTGGGAAGGCGTTAAGCCTCCGTATCTTTCTGAAACTTTGTTTTCGTCATATAAAATTGTATCCTTGACTCCTTTTCTTAATGTATAAACTTTTGTTTGCTGATTAACCAACTGAAGCATATCTAAGTCTCCGCTTAAAATTATCGTCTCGACTATAGGAAAAACCTGCTGCCTTTGGGTAAGTTTAGCTAATACCCCAATAACATCATCTGCCTCAATGCCTTCTTTCTCAAAAATAGAGATATTAAATACTCTTAGTACCTCCTTAATTTTTGTTAATTGGCGGGAAAGCTCTTCTGGAGTTTTGGGACGATTGGCTTTATAAGCTTTGAATTTTGTATGCCGGAAAGTAGGCGAGGGAAGGTCAAAGGTAGCTGCAATAAAATCTGGTTGGAATTCTTTTATTGCTTTTAAAAAAACTAACAAAAAACCATAAACAGCGTTAACCAACTCTCCTTTTTTGGTAGTCAGAGGAGGTAGCGCGTGATAGGCACGGTACAAAACAGAGTTCCCGTCAATAATAACAAATAGCTTTTTCCTATCTCCCATCTGCTTATTTTACCATATTTCTTATTTTTCTTCTCTTCTCATCTATAAAATCAAAATAAATCCAAGTGGTATCTTTAGGCATTATTCTCCTTATTCTGTCTGCCCATTCAATGGTTACAATATTTTTTTGATCAGAAATCATTTTTTTAAAACCTAAATCCAAAATTTCTTGAGTTTTTTGGATTCGGTAGCAATCAACATGATACAGTATCCCGTATCTTGCTGTGCCCTGCATCAAGCTTTGCTCTGGCGCTGGGGTATTTTGCTGCGTCCCGCACCTTCTTCGAGTCAGACTCGACTGGTGCCGGGGTATTTTATATTTTTTTATAATAACGAATGTAGGGCTCAGAATTTTTTCTTTAATTGTGAGACCTTTGGCAAAACCCTGTAAAAAAGTAGTCTTTCCCCCTCCTAAATCCCCTATTAAACCAAAAACTTTGGCGTGTTTCTTTTTGGCAGAGCTTTGTATAATTTTTTTTGCTAAAACCTCGCCTAGTTTTTTAGTTTGGGAAGGAGAATTTGTTGTATATTTAAACCTCATAGTAAATTTGACGATTTCTGAAGAATAAGATAGTCTGAAATAACATAAATCCTCTTTTTAGTTTAAAGAAAGCTTGAAGGGTTGTAAACTTAAACTTATGCCCGATGCCAAAATTACAGGTGAAATAAAAATCTCCACTTCGGTTATTTCAGATCTTAAGAAAAAAATAAAGAATATTTCTGATTTTCAGGAAAAGATTGAAGGGGTCTTAAAAAAAGAAATTACTGGAATATTTGAGGTCTTATTGGGTGGAGGAATAATTTTGGAAGCTTCTGATTTGCATATTGAACACGAACAAGAAAGGGCGAAATTAAGGATAAGAATTGATGGTATTTTACAAGATGTGATGTTTTTTGATTTAAAACTCTATAGCTCCCTCGTTTCTCGAATAAAGCTTCTTTCTGGCATTAAATTGAATATTACCGATCGCCCGCAAGACGGCAGATTTTCAATAATTTTAGGCGGTCCCCCGATTGAAATTAGAGTATCTACGCTGCCCGCTGAATATGGCGAATCAGTTGTATTGCGGATTCTAAATCCGAAAAGTCTAATTACTATTGAAGCGTTGGGATTAAGAAAAGATCTGTTGGAAATCTTCAGGAAGGAGATTAAAAAACCAAATGGAATGATTATTGTGACAGGTCCTACGGGTTCTGGGAAAACTACTACCTTATATGCTTTTCTTAAAAAAATTCAGAAGACGGAAATCAAAATTATTACAATTGAAGACCCGATTGAATATCATTTAGAAGGCGTGAATCAGACACAAGTTGCCTCAGAAAAAGGTTATGACTTTGCCAAAGGCTTAAGATCAATAATGCGCCAAGACCCAGATGTTGTTTTGGTAGGTGAGATTAGGGATCTAGAAACAGCCAAAATAGCTCTCCAGGCATCTCTCACTGGCCATTTCGTCCTAACCACTCTGCATACTAACGACGCAGCAGGCACTATAGCCAGGCTTCAGGCTTTAGGGGAGAAACCAGCAAATATTGCCTCGGCCATTAATATAGCTGTTGCTCAAAGACTAGTCAGAAAAATTTGTAAAAAATGCGCGAAGCTTGTTGTACTTTCCCCGAGTTTGTCCAAAAAGCTGAAAAAGGAACTAAAGAATATTCCTAAAGAAGTTAAAATTCCTCCACTGAAAAATTCTTTGAAAATCCCAGAAGTAAAAGGATGCAAAAATTGCAACTTTACTGGTTATCGCGGAAGAATTGGAATTTTTGAGGCTTTTGTCGTGGACGCAGAGATGGAAAAATTTATTTTAACTTCACCGCCTATCTCGGTCTTCAAAGAAAAAGCGATTAAAAAAGGAATGGTAACAATGCGCCAAGACGGCGTCATAAAAGTCCTTCAAAATGTAACAACTATGGATGAAATAGAAAGGGTTACTGGTGAATAAAAAAACAACCTCAAAGCTGGGGGATTCTTCTTGAAGTTGTACCTCAAAGATAGAAACTCTCCGAGGAATAATCCAGGAAAAACCCAGATTATCCAAACTAAGAGAGTTTCCAAAAATGAAATCCCCCAGCTTTGGGGTTGCTTACTTCCTTAATATAACAAATTATCAAATATTTGTCAAGTCCCACTACCAATTCTATTGGTGTGGAACTACTCCACCACTTAATTTATTAAGTGGTGGAGGTTAACCCCTCCCTTCCTTCTGCGGTTGGGCGGCGCAATAAAAAAATGGTTTTAAAATATACTTCTCCAAAACCAACAGAAGAAGATAAAACTTTAGATAAAACTCTTAGGCCGAAAACCTGGCAGGAATTTCTTGGACAAGAAAAAATAAAAAGAAACTTGAGAGTAATTATTGATGCTGCAAAAAAAAGAAAAGATCCTGTAGAGCATCTTTTATTTTATGGCGGAAGCGGATTGGGGAAATCCACTCTTTCTTATATTATAGCTAATGAAATCGGGGTAAATATCCGTGTCATTTCAGGACCTGCCATTGAAAGAGCAGGAGATTTAGCTGCCATTTTAACTAATCTTTCACAAGGAGATGTCCTTTTTATTGATGAAGTGCATAGGATTAATAAAATCTGTGAAGAAATATTGTACCCTGCGATGGAAGACTCTAAGTTAAATTTAATTTTAGGCAGGGGTCCGATGGCAAAAACAATGGAAATTGAAATTCCTCCAT
Source organism: Patescibacteria group bacterium (assembly GCA_022574775.1). Classification (GTDB taxonomy): domain Bacteria; phylum Patescibacteriota; class Minisyncoccia; order Minisyncoccales; family RBG-13-36-15; genus JACZRI01. The sequence goes on from JACZRI010000001.1 coordinate 43,378, forward strand.
TCACCTTTATTGGAGCCACTACCAGAATTGCCCTCTTGAGCTCTCCTCTACGCTCTAGATTTGGGGCAACTTTTCAGTTGAATTTTTACGACGTCGAAGATATTGAAAAAATTATCCAACAATCCAGTAAAATATTGGGAATTGAAGTAGTTCCTGAAGCAATAAAAATAATTGCCAAAAGATCTCGTTTTACCCCAAGAGTAGCCAACCGTTTATTAAAAAGAGTGAGGGATTTTGCCCAGGTGGAAGGAGAAGGAATAATCACAGCTGTTATCGCTAAAGACTCTTTAGAATTTTTAGAGATTGATGAAGAAGGATTGGAATTTGGAGATAGGAAAATCTTGGAAACGATTATCAAAAAATTTGAAGGAGGGCCGGTTGGGCTTCAGGCATTAGCGGCAACAACCTCTGAAGAAGAAGATACTATTTTGGATATATACGAGCCTTATTTAATGCAATTAGGTTTTATTGAAAGAACCCCAAAGGGAAGAATGGCAACAAAACTTGCCTATCAACATTTAGGAATGGATTATAAAGCAACTCAAAATTTGATTTAATGCACAAGCGTAGGCTTGACAAGAATTCTTATCTATAATACACTTTACTTGTTTAGTTTTTTAGCCTTTGGAAGGAGGTGGTGGAAAAATATGAATGCCTGATTGTCACCTGCCGCGCACATCGCCATAGGCGTAGCTGTAGGAGAGGAGGAGATTCTCCTCCTCTCCTCAATTTAAAGAGCTCCATAAATAACAGGAGCTCGTTTTTTTTATTTTAGTTAAAAAGGAGGGTGGGTGGATTGTCCCACAAAACAACTGAAACCTTCAGCATATTCGTAACCACCAAGCTTGTGCCGAAGAATGAGGTGAAGAAGTTGAGTTCGACTAAGGTATAAGCTTAATTATCCTGCATTTTGCGGGACTTTTGTTTGCGGAAATTTACTCTTGACAAATTCAAAGCATGGGTGTATAATACAGATAGAAGAAAGAAACGATTCTGCGGAAATCCGCGGACTCCGAGAAATCTCGGAGGAATGAGATGAAAGGAGATAACGATGGAACATGTTAAGACTCGGAGGGAGTTGGTGGAGCAATATCCTTTTCTCCGCCCGCTCGTTTCCAGTGCCGGGACGCTGTCAGGTGGCATAGCCAATCAGCGTCTCGAAGAATTCACCAAAAGTGCCTGGAAGGGTGGGAGCACTATCCCCGATGTTGGCCCAGAAGAGCTTGGCGCAATCTTTCGTCGCATCTTTTTCCAACTGGATTGGGATCCCGAAGGACTATCTCGGTTCGTTAAGGGCTGGGAGATCGCTGAGTTCTACATGAATTGCCCGAAAACCTAGGCTCTCTGCCTCCCCGGCAGAGTTCTCGCCTGAACCACGGCGAGATAAGGTTCAAAAGAATACAAGGAGAACTTCGGTTCTCCTTCCCTCAGAGCTCATTAGAATTAGTGGGTTGTGAGGGAAGAAAAAATCGCCAAGCCCTAAACCAGAGCAAGCACGGTTCAGGGTAAAAAAGGCGGTTTTTTTGGTAGAATGTCTATCGATGACTAATCTCAGCACCGAGTAAAACAATCAATAATATACTAGTTAGCCTTTATAGAAAAAGAATAAAACAGGGCGGGGAAGCTCCTTAGTACGAAGCTTTCCCGCCCTTTGTTTACTGGTGGTTATTCCAGTAAATTGCTGTTGCTACGGCGCTACGTTGGCGCAGATGGCGTAGACTCTGAGGGTAAAGCCAGGGGAACCGCCAACATGCCCTGCAGCCCCTGTCCATCCGCCAGAGCCACCCGCGTCGTTAATCCCGATGCCCGGCTGGTTGATCCAGACATTTATATTGCTGTTCGACGCGCTCGCGCCTCCACCCAACACCACTCTGCCGTCGGTGCAAATGGCACTGACGAGGAGGAAACTGTTGGTACTGATAGTAGCCTGGTTCGAGACACGCTGGAGGTTGCTGACGCCTGGCGAGCCTGGATTGCCCTGCGGGCCTGCTGGTCCTGTCAGACCTATTGGTCCCTGCGGCCCCGTTTGGTTCCAGGAAATCTTCGTCTCGTTGTTCGCACAGTTCCCATTGACGTCGACGACGCTCAGCTGTTCACTCTGGTTTTTGTAGCAGGCGTTGATCACGCCATTCTGGTCAGGGATGTGACTCGTCGCTAGCGCGACACCGCCGGCCACGAGCAGAACTGCTGCCAAACCGAGAACCGCTACCAGCACCTTTATTCGTCCTTGCATGGTTGTCTCCTTCTTTCCTTTCTGCTTGCTGTTTTATGGCTAACGGGCAAAAGTAATCAGGTCATCGATTCCTCCTTTCAACGGTACGTATCTTATACAGTTGTATAGACTCTCGATCAATACAACATTATGGTGTGGATTTGTCAAGGATTCTCGGCGCTGCGGATATTTCTCTTTTGAGTTCCCCTAAAAGTACAAAAAAGAATTAGTCCGCTTTTTTGTTTTGTTTTTAAAAAGCGTTGCTTGCCCTGACTTTATTGAAGGGATAGAATAAAATAATGGAAATTAAATTTCTTAAAATAACTTTTCTTGCCTTGCTTGTTTTGTTTGTTTTTAGTTTGCCAAATAGAACTGTTCAAGCTGCGAATTCTCTGGATATCGTCATCAACGAGATCGCCTGGATGGGAACGGAAGCTGCTTATCAGGATGAGTGGATTGAATTATATAATAACACCGGCTCTCCACTAAACCTTGATGGTTGGATGCTAAAAGCCACTGACAGCATCCCAGAAATCAACTTAGCGGGAACAGTTCCCGCTAATGGTTTTTATCTTTTAGAAAGGACAGATGATACAACTCTCCCTGATATTGCTGCTGATCAAATTTATACTGGGGCAATGAGTAATAATGGAGAATATTTACAGCTTTTCAACAGCCAAAATAATTTAATTGATGAAGTTAATGCTTCTGAGGATTGGCCTGCAGGTGACAACGCAACAAAACAAACAATGGAACGAACAAACTCTAATATACTGGGAACAGTTCCCGAAAATTGGCAGACAAGTCAAAATCCCGGCGGAACACCAAAAGCCGAAAACAACATAACTGAACCAGACCCAGGATCTATCTGCCAACCAACTGAAGAAATTTGCGATGGAATAGATAACGACTGTGATGGTTTAATTGATGAAGATTTCGGAACAATTAGTTGTGGAGTAGGAGCTTGTGCAATTACAGTAGAAAGTTGTGTCGGTGGAGTAGCTCAAATATGTACGCCCGGAACTCCAACTACTGAAACCTGTGACCAAATAGACAATGACTGCGATGGACAAATAGATGAAGGTGATATATGTGTAGCACCTGAACCTGAAGCTCAACCGCAACCATCTCCTCAAACCTATCCATCAGGTATTTTTATCAACGAGCTTTTGCCGTCGCCTGAAGGGCCGGACAACGAGGAAGAATTTATTGAGCTATACAACAACAATTCAGTACCGGTTAATCTTTCTGAGTGGACTATTCAAGATACTCGAGGAAGCACAAAAGCATATACCTTTCCAGAGGGTACCAATATCCACAGTCGTAGTTTTTTGGTTTTGAACCGTCCTGTTTCAAAAATCGTGTTGAATAACGAGGGAGAGGGTTTGATTTTGAAAAATCCTTCAGAAAGTATAGTAGATTCTGTTTTGTATGAGGGTAAAGCTCCTCAAGGTCAATCTTACGCAAAAAAGATAGACGGAATCTGGGAATGGACTTTGATACTTACGCCCGGAGAAGAAAACCGTTTCTTGCTTCCAGCAGAAACTCAACTTGAACCAGAAACTCAAGCAGAATCACAAGCTGCCGAAAAACTTCAGCCAGAGCCCAAATCCAAACCGCAGCCAGAAACTTTATTAGAAACTCAACCTCAAGAAGAATCAGCGCCAATATCTTATCCTTCTGCAATTTTCATAAATGAAATTTTACCCTCCCCTACCGGTTCTGATGCAATAGAAGAATGGATTGAGATTTTCAACGAAAATAAGTTTGAGGTTGAGCTTTCTGGCTGGCAAATCCAAGACAAAAATGGAAGAATAAAGACTTATACTTTCCCTAAAGGGATAAAAATTTCTCCAAAAGGATATTTAGTCCTTTTCCGCCCAACAACAAAAATTACTTTGAATAACGATGGGGATGAGGTACATTTAATACAACCTAATGGAGAAATTGGAGATCAGGTTTCTTATGGAAAAGCTCCTGCTGGCAAATCTTATAATCGGGTAGGCGCTGAATGGTTTTGGAGCGATATTCTAACTCCAGGTTCTGAAAATGTTGTTCCCTCTCAAGCTCCTGAAGAAACAGATGAAAAAAAGGTTGGCAGTAGCCCAAAAATCCAGGAGAAAGGGATAGCTGCTATCGGTCAACTATTTTCTAAATCATCTCAAGGTTTATTTACTCTGTTGGCGGCCATCGTTGTTGCTATTTTCTCTGGAGCAATAATTTTAATTCTCAAAAGAAAAGCAAAAGCAGAGTAATTGTCTTAAAATGCGCTTGACAAGTCTGCAGGACTGCGAGAGGCGACGCGATACCCAAGGCAGCTCAGTAAGCGCGGACACGACACCCCAACCACAGCAGCGCCTGGCTTGATCTAACCACCCACAACGGATAACCCACCTCAAAGCACCTTTAAGGCTCCAGCCTCGGCTGGAGCCTTTTACTTTACCTTTAAGTTTATTCCAAAATTTTTGTTAAAAAAATAGAGTTGATTTATCAAAGAAATTAGAATAAAATTAGTATGTAAATACAAACAAACAAATTATGAGTGGACATTCACATTTTTCGAGTATAAAGCATAAAAAAGAAATTACAGACAAAAAACGGGGGCAGATTTTTTCTAAGCTCTCCAGGGAAATTTCTGTTGTAGCTAAAGAAGGAGGCGGCAACCCTGAAACCAATACCAAGCTGCGTTTGGTTATTGAAAAAACCAAGGAATGGAACCTGCCCAAAGAAAATATTGAAAGAGCTATAAAGCGCGGGACTGGAGAACTGGCAGGCGGAAAATTAGAAGAAATTTTATTTGAAGCTTATGGTCCCAGCGGCATTGCAATTATTATTGAAGGAATTACCGACAATAAAAACCGGGCCTTGTCTGAAATCAAGCAAGTCCTGTCTCAAAATAATGGAAAACTGGCAGACACAGGTTCTGTAAGATGGCTTTTTGAGAGAAAAGGGGTGATTGTTGTTAACTCTCAATTTACAGCCAAAGAAGACTTAGAATTGAAAGTGATTGAGGCAGGGGCTGAGGATATCCACTGGAACGATAACAAAAAAGTGGATATTTATACAAAAGGGCAAGATTTGGAGAAGGTGAAAGCGAATCTTGAAAAACAAGGAATACAAATTGAATCTGCCTCTTTAGATTGGGTGGCAAAAGAAAATGTTCAAATTGGAGAAAAAGATAAAATTGGTTCCAAGAAGCTGTTTGAAACCCTAGATGAATTAGACAGCGTTCAGGAAATATACTCTAACTTGGCATCTTAATATATAAACATTCAAGCATATAAACATTCTTTTAAAATCTGCTTAAATGTTTAAATGAACTTGTGATTATATTGGGTATTGATCCCGGAACAGCCACTACAGGATATGGGGTAATCCGGAAAATTAAAAAAACAGGGGTGAAGGGAGGAGATGAAATAAAATGTTTGGATTATGGCATCATTTCCACCAATCCTTCCCTGTCTGACGGAGAACGTCTAAAAAAAATCCATCTGGAAATTTCTCGTTTAATAAAAAAACACAAACCAATGATCTTGGCTGTGGAAAATATCTATTTTTTCAAAAACTTAAAAACGGCGTTTCCAGTAAGCCAGGCCAAAGGAGTTATCTTACTGGCCGCAGCAGATAAAAAAATCCTGACCTATGAGCTCACCCCTCTCCAGGCGAAAATGGCAATTACTGGATACGGAAGAGCAGATAAAAAACAAGTCCAAAAAATGGTGAAAGTATTACTTAATCTAAAAGAAATCCCGCGCCCGGATGATGCGTCTGACGCTTTAGCGATAGCGATAGCATGTTCTTTTATGCATAGGCTTTAATATCAAACTTGCTCTGTAATAGAAATTTGACAGATGTTTTGTGTGATAAAGTCAAATACCAAAGACAGTCAAATTTTCACTACGGGGCTTGACAGACAATTTTGAAAACATATAATACCAAGAGTGCTGAAAAGGTCGAATAAACCGCCCACAATTTTCCAATAGGATATGGGAATAAAAATAGAAAAAACATTAAAATGATCTACGAAGAAAAAATCTTAAAGCCTCTCCTCAATCAAGACGAGGAAACTCCAGCAACCCCAGAAACAGAAACCCCTAAAGAAGAAGGCAGTGATGAAAAAGAGGAATCAAAAGAGGAATCAAAAGAAGGAGAGTAGAATAAACCCCGCGAACTCTCGCGGGGTTTGTTTTTCAAGACCCCTTAAGGGGTTTTTTGTTAGGTTTTATATATTCTGTTAAAATTAAATAAAGCAACAAGATTTTTTATGGCAAAAAGAAAATATCATCGTCAAATATTCCAAGAAAATAAAAAGAGGAGGTGGTTCTTTTTTGCAGTTAAATTACTGGGGTTTCTATTTTTTATATCACTCTTTACAGGTTTTGCCTTGTTTGTTTTTTATGCCAAAGACTTGCCACGGCCAGAAGGGTTTACAGAACGGGATTTTGTAGAATCCACAAAAATTTATGACAGAACAGGGGAAATCCTCTTATATGAAATTTATGGCGAGGAGAAACGAAAGGTCGTCCCATTAGAAGTCGTTCCAGAATATTTAAAACAAGGAGTGATGCTTGCTGAAGACTCTAATTTTTATAACCATTTTGGCATTGATTTTAAAGGCATTTTTAGGGCGGCTTTAGTTAACTTGAGGCTGGGAAAGCCGATTCAAGGAGGATCCACCATCTCTCAACAACTCGTTCGTTCTTCTATGCTGACAAGGAAAAAAACTTTAGAGAGAAAAATAAGAGAGGTTATTTTAACATTAGAACTTGAAAGAAGGTACTCAAAAGACCAAATTTTAGAATGGTATTTAAACCAAGTTCCGTTCGGATCAAATGCGTACGGAGTGGAAGCTGCAAGCCAAACTTTTTTTCAAAAAAGCGTTTCAGAGATTTCTATAGGAGAAGCTGCTGTTTTAGCAACTCTAATTCAGGCCCCCAGCTATCTTTCCCCTTATGGTGAGAATAAATCTCAGCTTTTAGATAGGATGAATCTTATTCTAGATAAGATGGTAGGGGCTGGTATTTTGACTAAAGAAGAAAAAAATCAGATAAAAGAAGATGGAATAGATTTTGCTGAAATTTTGCAGCCGATTAAAGCGCCCCATTTTGTGTTCTATATAACAGAATACTTGCTTTCGAAATACGGAGAAGAGTTTTTAAAAGAAAAAGGGCTTAGGGTTTACACGAGTTTAAATTGGGAATTTCAAAAATTAGCAGAGAAGGTGGTTCAAAAAGGAGCAGAAAACAATATAAACTACCGCGCTTTTAATGCTTCCTTGGTGGCAATTGCGCCTCAAACTGGAGAGATCTTGGCGATGGTTGGCTCAAAAGATTTTTTCGGCGAGAATTTTCCTGAAGATTGTATCTCTGGAAAAAATTGTTTATTTGAGCCGCAATTCAATGTGGCTTTAGGTAGCAAAAGGTCTCCAGGGAGACAACCGGGATCCGCTTTCAAGCCTTTTGTTTACGCTACCGCCTTTAAAAAAGGGTATAATGATGAAACGGTTGTAGTCGATAAAGAAACCGATTTTGGAATTTGGGGAGGAAAAAGATATATTCCTCAAAATTACGATGGGATATTCCGCGGGCCTGTAACTCTTAGAACAGCACTCGCTCAATCTTTAAATATACCGTCGGTAAAAGTTTTAGTTGAATTAGCAGGAATAGAAGACTCTATTGAAACCGCAAAAGAGCTTGGGATAACCACTCTCAATATGCCCACTTCCTTTTATGGACCTTCTCTGGTATTAGGTGGTGGCGAAGTAAAGCTTTTGGATATGGTTTCTGGTTATGGCGTATTTGCCGCAGGAGGAATGAAAATTCCGCCTGTTAGTATTTTAAAAATAACTGATTCTGGTGGCAATATTATTGAGGAAAACAAAAAAACCCAGAAGAGGGTTTTGGAAATAAAAATTGCCGACTTGATTACTGATATTTTATCGGACAACACGGCCAGGTCTCCAATGTTCGGAAATAACTCTTTGATGTATTTCAAAAACTTTCAAGTGGCCGCCAAGACTGGAACAACAGGAGACTTTAGAGACGGTTGGATTATAGGTTATACTTCATTGATTGCCGTCGGGGTTTGGGTTGGAAACAACGATAATTCTCCGATGTTTAAACAACCAGGTATAATGACTGCCGGCCCTATTTGGCGGGCATTTATAGAAAAGGTTCTGTTTGAATTATAGTCCGCCAAAAAAAAAGCCATTCCATAAAATTATGTACCTTTGATAGGCATCACAACATAAAGATAGCTTGGGTCGTCTATTGGTTTTAAAACAGCAGGCCCATCTTCTCCACTCAGTTCAAAAACAACTTCTTTGGTTTTAATATTAAAAAGACCATCGAGTAGAAAACGCCAGTTGAAAGAAATTCCCGTTTTTTTTCCTTGTACCTTTCCTGTTAAAAAAGATTGGTTTTGTCCGATACCAGCACTTTGGGAAAAAATCTCCATCCCCTTTTTTTCCGGATCGATTTTTAATTTTACCTCGTTGATTTTTCCGCTAAAAAGTCCTGCGGCTTTTAATTGGTTTACAAATTCCTTTTTTATGGTTATAAATTGGGTTTCATATTTTTTAGGAATTATTTCTTGGTAGTTCGGGTATTCCCCGTCTATTAGTTTTGATATAATTTGAAGTTGGGGATGGTCGGTTTCCGTCATGGGAAATTCAAACATCACCTGGTTTGAGTTAAAATAAATAGATAATTTACCTTTTTTCTCTAAAAGGGAATTTATTAACTCGCGGGCTGCCTTTTGCGGTAAAATAAAAGAGTATTCTTTATCGATCTTTTTTTCAAGAAAAAGGGTTTTTTCCGCTAAGCGAAAACTATCAGTTGCAACTATTTTTAAAAACTCTTTTTGAAAGTTAAAATAAACTCCGGAGATTTCAGGACGAGTAGAAGTTGAAGAAATAACCTCTATTACTTGCGATAATCCTTCGATAAATTGTAAATTATTAATTTTTATATATGGTGCGCTTTCTATTTTCGGGATAACAGGAAAATCTTCCGGGTCAAACCCTTGAATTTGGTTTTGAAAATTTCCGCTTTTAATATAAAGTGTTGAGTTTTTAACCTCTAAATCAACTGAGTTTTTTAATAAAAGGCTAATAAGATTTGATAAAAACTTGACTGGGCTTGTTATTTTTCCCTTTTTTTCTATTTTAGCCAATCCCCACCAAGAGATAGTTGTTTCTAAATCAGTAGTAGTTAAATTAAGGAAATTTTCTTTAGTAGAAATTAAAACATTTTCTAGAATCGGAAGGGATAAATTTTTTCCTGCTATTCTTTCTACGATATTTAATCCACTCTTTAAACTTTCTTTTAATATTAATAATTTCATTATTATTTAAATTATTATTATTAGTTAAGATAATATGTTTTCCTTCTTAAATTTTGTATATAAAATGTGGAAAAAAAGGGAAAAATAGACTAGTAATTATTTTACCCAGTTTATCAACTATAAATCTTCTGTTTGATTAAAGAAATTTCATTTTTAAAATTCTCGTTTTTATTAATCTCTTTTTTTATCTTTTCATAACTATAAATAGCGGTAGTATGGTCTTTACCCCCAATTTTCTTTCCGATAAAAGGGTATGAACACTTTAACTCTTCTCTTAAAAAATAAGTTATAATTTGTCTCGGTTTAACTATTTCTTTTTTTCTTGATTTAGCAATTATATCCTTCTCTTTTAAATCATAAAAATCAATTACAACCTGGATTATTTTTTTAGGATTAATAATTTTTATAGGAGATATAATTAAGTTTTCTAATAAAGACTGTGCGATTTCTAGATTGGGTGTTTGATTGTTTAACTTCTGATACGCAACCAATCTATTTAAGGCTCCCTCAAGCTCTCTGATATTTTTTTGGATATTTGTTGCGATATAACTCAAAACATCTTCCTGTAAATTAATTTTTCTTTCCTGGGTTTTGAAGTTTAGAATAGCCATTCTTGTCTCAAAATCGGGATAACTAATATCTGCGGTCATACCTCCTTCGAAACGAGATTTTAACCTTTCTTCTAGCGCGGAAATTGCCTTGGGTGGTCGGTCAGAAGAAATAATGATCTGTTTATTTTTTTCATATAAAGCGTTGAATGTGTAGAAAAACTCTTCTTGGGTTTTTTCCTTTCCAGCTAAAAATTGCACATCATCAATGATTAAAACATCTAAAGTTCGGTATTTTTCTTTGAGTTCCTCCATTTTTTTATTGCGTATAGAAGACACTACTTCTGAAGTAAATTTTTCAGAACTAATATACTTAACCCTTTTTTGTGGAAACGTTTTCACTATTTCATTACCTAACGCTTGAAGGAGATGGGTTTTTCCTAGGCCAACCCCGCCATAAATAAATAATGGGTTATAAATTAAACCAGGTTCTTTAATTATGGCCATGGTTGCAGCGTGTGGAAGTTCATTAAAAGAGCCGACAATAAAATTTTCAAACGTATAACGAGGATTAAGGTTTGTTTCTTTATCTATTTTAAATTCCTGGAATTCAAGTTGCCCAAATACAGGGAGAGAAGTCATTTCTTTCTCGCGCGGAGCCTTCGAACTTGTTTTTCCGACACAGTATTTTACTTCTTTGATTTCTTCGTCTAGGTTGTGAAGGATTTTTAAAATAAGCTTACAATATTTATTTTCAATCCACTCTTTTGAAAAAGCATTAGGGACCGATACCCATACTATTCTACCCTGTTTATCAAAAATCTCGGTACTTTTAAACCAAGTAGAAAAATTAGCAGGGGATATATTGAATTGAATTTGGGCTAAAACCGCTTGCCAAAGGTTCTCTTTGTCCATAGTATTATAAAGAAGGTTAATATGTAGTTTCATTATATCATAAAAACAAAGACACTTGTCAATTAGAAGTAAAAATAAAAAAAATCAAGATTTCTGTTGAAAAACTGGGGAAAAAATGTGTACTTATAACTATTTGACGCCTTGATAAAAAACCCCGTTTTTTGCAAAGAAAATTATAGTCAAACCTGATAAAAATAAACCAATCCAGGTTTTTTTAAAAAAGCTTGCCGTTCATAATTAAACACTGAGCGCAATTAAATTAGTTGACCAAAAAGTAGAAATTTGTTAAATTAATAAAACCAATGAGTGTTACTTATCAACCTAAAAAAAGAAAAAGAAAAAGAACGCACGGGTTTTTAAAAAGAACACGTGGGAAGGGAGGAAAAAGGGTGCTTTTAAGAAGGAGAAGAAAAAAAAGAAAGAGATTAACAGTGTAGGTGAAGTATGAATTACGAAGTATGAAGAAATGAATTGGTAAAACAGTCTTCAAATCTTCAACCTTTAGACTTCGTACTTTTTCTTTATTGTTGCCCAAACAAAACAGGCTTAGAAAAAAAAATGATTTTGAGAAAGTTTTGAAAGAAGGAAGGTGGGTTAAGAACGACTTTTTATTTTTAAAATGGACATTTAATAACTTAAAGGTTAGCCGTTTCGGGTTTGTAGTAAGCAGAAAAACCTCAAAAAAATCTACCCTAAGAAATAAAATTAAAAGAAGACTTAGAGAAATAATCAAACGAGAACTCCCGAAAATTAAAAAAGGCATAGACGGAGTGTTTATTTCCAAGAGCGGATTGGAAAAAGAAGAATTCCAACAACTCAAGGAAACAGTAAGTAAAATTTTAACCAAGGCCAGGATTTTAAAAAAATGAGAGGATTGATATTAAATCTTATTAAATTCTATCAAAAATTTTTCTCTTTTTATCTTGGAAAAGTTTGCCGATTTTACCCTTCGTGTTCGGAATATTACTATTTAGCGATAGAAAAATACGGAGTCTTTAGAGGCTCTTTTTTAGGGACAAAAAGGATATTGAAATGCCATCCCTGGCATCAAGGGGGAGTTGACCCTCTATAAGAATTTAAAAATTTAAGAAACTGAAAAACTAAAATTTATGGATCTATTTATAAATTTTTTTAATGTAATTCTATTCCAACCGTTATTCAACGCCCTTGTTTTGTTATATATTTACCTGCCCGGGCGCGACTTTGGCGTGGCAGTCATTGTTTTAACTTTTTTAACCAGGATAATATTTTATCCTTTAGGAATGAAAGCCATCAAATCCCAAAAAGAACTTTCAGAGCTGCAGCCTAAAATAAAAGAAGTTCAGGAACAATACAAAAACGACAAACAAAAACAAAGTAAAGCTTTAATGGAACTTTACAAAAAAGAGAAAATAAACCCTTTTTCCGGATGTTTGCCTATATTAATTCAACTCCCAATTCTCATTGCTCTTTACCAGGTATTTTGGAAGGGGCTGCAGCCAGAGGCAATGGCTAATCTTTATTCCTTTGTGCAATTCCCCGGCGTAATTGATCCGACCCTTTTCGGGTTATTAAACCTTTCCACTCCAAGTTTAGGATTAGCTATTGCGGCCGGGATTCTACAGTTTTTCCAGACAAAAATGTTGGCTCCTCTCCAGAAATCCAGCGGTGGACAAAAAAAAGGAACCTCTGATTTCTCCCAGCTTATGCAAAAACAAATGCTTTATTTTTTCCCAATTTTTACCGTTGTTATTTTATTAAGACTCCCTTCTGCCATCGCTCTTTATTGGCTGGTTACCTCAATGTTTTCAATTTTCCAGCAATATTTAGTATTCAATAAAAAAGCGCAAACCGTTTAATTTCTGTATAAAGCGTCAATTATTGCAAAAATATGACTGTTGATATTGATTCAGAAAAAATAAAAAACATAACGAAAGAATTTTTTGATAAAATGGGTTTTGAAGTTGATGTTGAGGTGAAGGTTTTTGAAGAAAACACCCTGCCCGTTGATGTACAAATAGAAGATCCGAAGATTTTGATTGGAGAAGGCGGAAAAACATTGGCTGAAATTCAGCATCTTTTAAAAGCGATCTTGATGAAAGAAGTAAAATCACCCTTTTTTTTCCATTTAGATATCAACGAATATAAAAAGAAAAAATATCAATATCTAAGAGAATTGGCAAAATCAATTGCAGACGAAGTCGCACTTACAAAAAAAGAGAGGGCTTTATCTCCTATGCCGGCCGCAGAAAGGAGAATAATTCATCTGGAGTTGGCAGAAAGGCAAGATGTTGTTTCAGAAAGTATTGACCAGGGCTTTGAAAGAAGGATAGTTATTAAACCGCATCCTTAAAATAAAACAGTAAATATCTCAATCAAAAATCGCCGCAAAGGCGATTTTCTTTAGATACTAATTTTATCTATTATTCAAGGGGATATAGGTATAACTAGCATAAACTTGGTTTGATTATCACCAATATGTTGATCTTTTAGCCTTAAAACAGTTTTTCTAAAAACTTGCCCTCTTCCATCATCTCTAAATAAAACAGCAATATAGTTACCTTCTATTTTAATTGAAGATACTTGATTAGGAGGAAAAACGCTACAATCAGTTATCCAGCGGGGTTTTTCTATAACTTGGGAAACATACATACCGCACGCTAAGCCATTTTCGTCTAAATTCAAATTTTCATGTTCATAAAGAGCTACCCCGCCCGGAGAGATTTCATTTCCCATCCATTGCTTGAAAACAGCAATAGATGAAACGCTTGTGCCAACAGTATTTTGACAAAAAGAACTAAACATATTATTACCGCAGGGTTCCCCTCCATCATTTAAAGTTATACATTGCGGGGACCAGGTTTCGGTTGAGCCTCCAAAAAAAACTTCAGCATCATGACGAAAATTATTATCTTCATACAAGATTGCCCCGAATTTATCAACAGGGACTGTTTTTTGACAATTTGTATACGTGGCTAAATCTGCGCATTGTATAAGACCGTCGGGGTGGTTATTACATGCGTCAAAAATAGGGTCGGTAGATCCGAACCCGCACGTTATTCTTGTTTTTGACACTATCTTCATAGATTTTGCTTTATCAGTAAAATCACCAAGATCAGCAATATCAGTGACAAAAAGTTTGGGGTTTTCTTTACACTCGGTATCAGTAAAAAGATAGACCCCTGGCAATTTCCAGATTAATTGGATGGATTTACTTGCAGAGGGTACAGCGAAACAATCACCGCTGCTAAAAGGATAAGGAGCAGCATCTTTTTCAGAATCCCAAACAGGGTTCTCTCCTGCAGGTTCGGGCCCGTAAAATCCTTCACCGAAAATTTTTACTTGCAGTTCATTATTGGAGCTATAAAAATAAATCGATTTTGTTTTATTATTGAATCCTCCAACCGCAGGATCTCCCAACGAAGACATACTACCCCTCACTCTGAGAAAATCTTTGTCTACCACCAGTCCTGCTGCTTCTGGGTTGGCATTTCCTGGACAGCCCAGGTTTGTGTACAAAATAACTCCTTTTGCAAACTCCTTTTTCTCTATCGTTAAAGTTACCAACTGAGGGTTGAGCTGAATGAGAAACAAATAGGCTGTGATTAAAATAAGCAAACCTAAAATTCCAGCTGTAATCTGGCTTCTTGCATCAGACATTACAGTCGGGTTTCCCGCTGAAGCCAGATAGCGGAGTCCTCCATATACCAGGCTGATAAAAGCAACGAAACCGGCAATAATAAGAGCAAAGTTAAAAAGAAATTGAATATATTCTGGCAAGAGAGTCTTGACTGTTGTTGGGGTTTCAGCTCTGGGAACCTGAGGATAGATCTGTTCTAACTCTTGAGCCAGCACCAAACCGCCAAAAACCAAAAACCAAAAACTAACAAAAACTAAGATACAAAGTATTTTTTTAAAATATTTCATCATGGGGTTCTTGGCCTGCAGCAAAAGAAATTCCTTGGATTACTACAATCTTGTCCTGCCGGCAAAATTTTATAAAATTTTGCATTCTCACAAGTAACTATAGTCTCGATTAGCTGAACCGTTTCTCCTGCTACATAACCTGAAGCTGGAAGCGCGCATTGTTCTAATGCAGTTCTTGCCGCCTCTAGTTTTGCTATAATACCGGGCCTTGTCGCTATGGCAGCGTTTATTGCCGCTTCATTTGCAAGAATAAGAGGGTATAAAGCAGAAATTTGGCTGACATTAGCTGCGGCTTCAGCCATTAATGCAGGGTCGCAAGCATCTCCTGTGCAAGGCGAAATATTGCACTGAGAAACTTGTTGGCATGTTGTTTCTTGCCAGCAATACTCAGTTGAACAAAGCGGTGCTCCTAAGAATGGGAGACAAATTTCTTCCTCTGTACAGCTTTCTCCTGGGGGGCAAGATGACCCACAATGTTCGTTCGTTGTGCACTCGGTGTGATAAGTAACATCACAGCCAGCCTGGCAGTTCTCTGCCTTGCATTCATTCGGAAGATCAAGCCCATGAATTGTATAAGCTGACGCAACCTGCTGTCCACCCCTGCTTAGCATTTGGTCGGCATTACTTGTTACAGTATTCACCAATACAATTGCTTCATCAAGAGCTTCCCCAATGGGAATTTCTTCTCCGCAGTCCCAAATCACTTCTCCCTGCGCCAAAGTTCCCTCTTCTTTATTATAAGGAAAAGTGAAAGCAAAGAGAAGCAGTACCAATATAGAAAGAAGGAAGATAAATTTTTTATACTTTTGAAAATGAAACTTCATAACCATATAAAATTTGTTTGATTATTAACACTGGACAGCAAAATCGGTGCATAGATTAGAAGCACTCGTGACAGAGATGCACTCAATTCCCAAACATTCGATAGGAAGGGCATTCAAAGAATGTATTACCCCGTTTGGATAGTACGCAAAATGGAGGTGGTCACCAAAGGAATGGCCGGTATCATCAACAAAGCCAATGAGATCACCTTTTGAAACCACTCTCCCGCCAGCAGGGATATCTGGGGCTACATCTGTATGACTGGTTTCTGTGAGATGGGCATAAACAAAAATTCCAGCTGATTCTCCTGTTTGAGGGTTAGTTGCCTGAAGGATAACATAAAAACCAAGTCCGTGTCCGTCGCTCCCTAATCCAAAAGCATTCCCATCAGCGACAGCATAAACCGGAGCACCCCTGACCGTACCCAAATCCATCCCATCATGGTAATATCCATCTGCCCTACAATAAGAGTGCCAACCGCCGCTAAAAGAAAAACTTTCTGGGTCAAGCGGACAACCTGCTAACCCAGGAGGAAGGGCGCTAGGAAATGTAGTACAGTTACCACTTGGAGCTGCTGGATTTAATTGCTCTTCTCCTGCAGCGGGAATTAAATCCATATATATATCAAAGAAAACTGTCCAAAAATCAGGATTCTCGTCTCCTACGCCACTAAGAAGACAGCTGTTAGGTCCTCCAGACCAGCAGCGCATAAATCCACAAAACTCATTATTATTCCCAGTGGAGCATGTTGAAGGTCCGCAATTTCCTGTAGCTGGATCTGTTGTTGCAGCAAAACAACTTAGTTGATCAACTATATTTGAAGTACCGTCTAAACATCCTAAAACAGAACAGTTGCCTCCGCCAGGAGGACATGCTATGCCATCTCTATCCCATCCTCCTTCCTCTTTCCATAGAGCCAAAATGAAGGCCGGATTCCATCCATTAGTATCTGCCCAATCTATTACATAGTCCCAGCAGTCTTTTCCCCCGGGACAAGAACCGTCATCTATTTCTGGGTTAAAACTCACAAACTCACCTTTCCTGCCTTTAAGGAAACTTATCAGCTCTGGACTGCTATAATGTATATCAATTTTACACTCATCACAAACAGCGAGTGTATCAAACCGTGGAAAAGCAGGAAATCTTCCACCAGCCAATAAGCTGCTTATTTCTTCCTCATCAGTATAAAAAGTAGCAGGGTCGCCAAGGCCGCGAGTTCTCTGTCCTAAAACAACAAAAGGAATAACTTTTATTTCTTTCCCCGTTTGTATTATGGTTTGTTTTGTTTCTAAAAAGCTATCGTAATTTACTGGAAAAATAGTTTGGTTGAATATTTCAGCCCCTATTTCTAATCTCTGTTCATCCTTTTTTAATGAAGTAAGTGGAGGGAGCATTGTTTCTATTGTTGCTGCCAAATTGTCAGCTAATCCTGGCAAAGCATTTTTTGCTGCAATAATACCAGCTCTATTCGGGCAAGGATCGTTTACGCATTGGGCTGTTGGTGGCGGAAGTGGAGCTGGGCAAGCTTGGCCTAACCCAGAAGCTACACAGCTGAAAGTAGGATTCGTATTATTACAGGAGCATTGGTTAAGTAAGTTCCAAAACTCCTCAGCTTTGTTTTTTAAGATTCCAGAGTCATTGCTAATTTGGCTTGCAATAGCAGTAATCGTACTTAACCTCACTGGTTCCAAGGCGTTTTCAATTAATTGTCCAATAGGAATTTCATAGACCCTAAAAGTTATGGCTGTCAATTCAATTTGAGTGCAATCTTCAGGACAGCTTTCGTACTCTCCCAGCTCACATCTATTGTTTCCACAAACCGTCACAATTTCTGGAAGTGGCGCATCGAGACGGAAAACGGCAAGCTGTGGGTTCACTATTACTAAAAAGAGATAAGAGCCCAACAAAATAATCAGGCCTAAAATTCCAGCTGTGATTTGATCTCTCGCGTCTGCCATTGCAGCCGGCGAGCCAACTGAAAACATATAACGGAGTCCTCCGTACACTAAAGAAAAAAAGGCCACAAGCCCTGCAATAATTATGGAAAAATTGTATAAAAATTTTATATATTCTGGCAAAGTAGGTTCTGCTGAAAGGGGTGCGCCTGGGATTGTTGGATATTCAACCTCTAAATCTTGAGCAAACGCCTCGAAATTCGCCGCAAGAGGCGAATTTGAAAGGATAAAGAAAGCGAAGACCGAAAGAGTAAAAATGAGAAAAAATAATAATTTCTTTTTTCTAAACCTCATTTTATTGTTGTAATTCAAAATAAACAGCTATAATCCAGAGTGGAAGTATTCCTACAATTGGGATAAACTCGCCAATTATAAGAAGAGGTCTTAACCACTTCATTTTTTTTGCCCATTTGGCTATTTTTCCCATTCTACCTGCCGCTCTTCCTGTCACCTGAACGGTTTGAGACCGAAAAAACATCCAGCCTCCAATAAAAATTAGCCCAAAAATATCTACGCCATAAGAAAGAATGTTTCCAATTACTGGAATTAAATCAATTAACCCTGCCAAGTCAACAAGAACAGCCAGGGTTAACATTAAAATTCCCTCTGGGCTAAACAAAGCTCCCTGTTTTTGAGCTTCAGCGGCTTCTGTTCCTGTTTCCGAAATTTGAGCAACTTCCGCCATTATTTTAATCCTTTATTGGGTAATTTTTCTTTAGCAAGTTCCTTCTTAGCTTTTCTAATTTTTAAAACTTCTTCAGGAGCTGTGGTAATTAACTGGTCTTCGCTATAAGAAGCAACAACTTTAATTGCCACATGTTTTTGTCCTGCAAAGAATAAGCCTTCCCCTACTGCCGACTCCAGTAATAGATATTTTTCCTCGTCAGTTAAATTAAAAGTCTTTTTTACTATATCAATAGTTGCAGGACTCTGTTTCATTATCATTTGCAGAGAGGAGTTTGCAATAATCGGCTGGCCGTATTCAGATTTCATAAAATCTGAAACATCCTGAGTGATAGTTGTGACTCCCAGCCAGTATTTTCTTGCCCTCTTTGCAGTCCCGTATAAAAAGGAAGCTCCATCTCCAGTCTGCATTAACCACCAGGCCTCGTCTACAATCAAAATCCTTTTTTTCAGTTTTGAGCGGACAGTGTTCCAGATGTACCGTAGAACAATAAACATTGCCATTGGCCTTAATTCTTCTTCCATATCTCTGATTCCAAAGCACACAAATTGATTGTTCATATTAATATTTGAAGGCTGATTGAAAAAACTGGAATAAGTTCCCTTGGTAAACTTCCTGATTCTTCTTACTAAACTTTCTCCTCCTTCCATTGTATCCAAGACTGCCTCAAGGTCTGACATTAATGGAATTCTGTCGTGCCAAGTAGCAGGATCCGAATCTGTGGTAATATCCTTTGCGTTATAGGTTTCTGTGAGCGCCTGGTCAATAATTGCATCTTCTTCCGGAGTCAAGCCACCGAGCATAATTCTTAACAATCCTACCAAGTTAATGATATTGGACCTTAAAATGTCTTCCGGTCTTTCGTCTTCTCTCGGAGTTGGTAAATCAAAAGGATTGAGGTGATGAGGAGAGGTTAAAGACATTTTAAAATAAGAACCTTCCACTGCGTCAGATAAAAATTCATATTCATGTTCCGGGTCTATTATTATTACATCCACTCCCTGCATTAGATACCTAAGAATTTCTAATTTGATGGCGTAGGATTTTCCAGATCCTGCCTTCCCGAAAACGACTTCATTCGCGTTCTCTAAGGTGAACCTGTCAAATAGAATCAAAGAATTATTATGCCTGTTGATTCCGTACAGAATCCCTTCGCCGGATGAAAGATCAAAAGAGAGAAAAGGAAAAAATGAAGAGAGGGGAGCAGTGTTCATCGGGGTTGAGACTTGTAGAAGATCTAAACCAGAAGGAGAACAGCAAATAAACCCTTCCTTTTGCTGAAAGAGGGCTGGCTTAAGAAAGATTAATCTTGATTCAAAGATAGACCTTAAAACTGTTTCTGTGTTCCTCAAGTCTTTTTCTGTGTCACCGTAAATAGTCAGATAGAGCCCGAATTTGAACATTCTTTCCTGGGCAGACTGGAGTTTATCTCTTAGACCTTCCAGGTCCCGGTAAGCAATTTCTAAAACTGGATCTCTGATTAATCCTTTACCCTCTCTTTCCATAATTTGAGCTTGAACCTCGGTTACTTTCTTTCTAAGTTGTTTTAAAACTTTATCTGTCTCAATAGGATGGACAAACATCGATACATCAATTGGAGTTTCAAGGTTAATTACCGGTGACAGCCAGCCAGAATTTATATATCTTGGAAAAGAGAAAGCAAAAAAGGATCTAGCAAATCTCTCGCCAAATTTAAGATGACTTTGACCGACTTCAATAGAGGCGGGCGCAATAATGTCTAGAGCAGTAATAGCTTCACGCTCAAAGATTCTTTCTGGAAGCTCTATTTCTTGTTTTTTAAAAAATGGCAGTTTCATAAATTAGTAGCTAAGTAGTAAGTATCTAAGATTTTATATAAAATACCATCTACGAAATATACCTATACAATGAGCTCCGGCGGTATTTCTGGGTAATAGCCAAATTCTGCTTCTTTTGGATGATGGGTTCTCCAGAAAAGCTCAATAAGCTCTTCTGTGGTCAAGGGCACAGCTTTCAATCCGCACCTTCTTAATCCAAGGGCCACAAATTCCACTCTTTGCCATAGCTGGGATTTACACCTTTGAAATTCCTCTACAGTTAAGACTCGTGCCCTCTTTCTTTTTAACAACCTGGTACCTGCAGCTGGTCCCAGTGCTTCAAAAAGGGAAAATGGCACAATGACAAAGAATGACTTGTTCATTATTGTTCCTGCCCCCACCAAGTTTTTAATAAAGTTATAGTATTCAGAGGTTTGGATTTTCAGTAATTCATTTTTTTGCTCTGTCTCTAATTCTTTTATTTTTTCTAAATACCCGGTAATATTTAATCTTCGCGACTGAACCAAGAATTGTGTGGAAAAATCCAGGGAATTTAAAAAGTTCTGGAACTGATACGTAATTGCCTGCTGTTCCTCGTCAGACTTTAGGGCAAAATTCAAAGAAGAAACCATTAAAACTCCCCGTAAAGCCTGGTTCTTAAGGATAATTGTACCTTCTTTAATTTTGCTAATTGCCAAAAATTGTTGCGTAGATGACTGTGCCATATTTTTACTTAGTTCTCGTTTCTATCTGAGTTGATAAATTGCTTAATTTACTTTTTTTGCTCATTTTAAGCGAGCTTATTTTATCAATCTCTTCTTTTTTCAATCCTACCTCTTCTTTTTTGAGTATAATTTTTGGCGGGATTCTTTTTTTCTGCCAAATGTAAAGCTTGGAAGAGATAGTGAAAACAACAAAATTAGTCAGCACAGCAAAGATATTTCGTCCTCCAATTTTCAAGAAAGCAAAAACTACGGCTAATCCCAATAAGAAAATACTAATCACTAAAAATAAAAATAAATGCTTAATTGTAAAATAAAGAAAAAAGATAACAATTCCAGCGCCTCCAATCAAAAGAAATTGCCTCCAAGTGAGAGGACCTACAATTTTGGGAGATTGTTCAATAAATTGAGGGATGGTGAATTCCATAATCGCTTCGTTAAATTAAAATTTTAAAATGAAAAATGAAAAACTATAATCTAAAATCTTGATTTTTTATCATTTTTCTTTTTTCGCTTTTAGTTTTTCATTTACTCAATTGCTTCCCGATACGTATCTGTTGTTTCTGGTTTCTCTTTTTCGGGCGAGGTTTTAGGTTTAACTTCTTTTATCACTCCCGGTGGTCTTGCAGGAGGATCAATCTCTATTTCATAAAGCTTGGAAAGTATTTCCTTGACTGGGAAAAAGATAAAACGATTTATTTCCCTGGCGACATTTTTTGCCGTTTCTGCTTTTAGTTTCACTTTTTTAATTAAGGTATCTTCAAATTCGTTGGGAGGCAGTAAACCTGACAAAACGTAGCCCGTACGTTCAGCTACTTCAGGAATTTTATTTTCTGGTACTTGATTTCTTTCGCAGGCATTGCCAATACTATCTGCAGTTTCTTGAGAAAAAACAGCTTCCTGCAACTCTTCTGGCAGTTTTTTATAAAGCTTCCAAAGTTGTTCTCTTAAGTATTCCTTCGGCATTGATTTATTTTTATTATTTTATTTTATCACAACCTTTTTTTATTTGAAACGACTGCCTTATTATCTTTATTTTACTACAAACAAGGGAAAGAAACCATAATACGACAATTATTACCGATCGCTAATTTCCTATAACAAAAACTGGTCTTGACAAATATCACACAAGCTTATATAATTTAATAATCAAGGATGCGGAGGGTTTCCTTGATAATTGTAACTTAAAAACTACATAGGAGGTGCGAAGATGAGACAACGAGCAATAGATGTGGGGAAGTTCTTCTGGAAAGCTATAAAAAGAGGGATGACTATCAGCTACCAATTTTCTCGAGGAGGAATAAAGGAGGTAACAAGAATGAAGGTTAAAATGATCTATATATGGTTGAGTGTTGTAATAGCACTGTTTATTCTCGCCTTGACTTTGATTACGGTTGGGATTGTAATCGGTGATTACGGTTATCTAATGACTTTTTTTGGAGCACTACTTCTTGTTTTGCTTGCTTTCTGGATCCGCCGCTGTTTCCGGAAAGTGGGATCTCTTGAGTCGCCAGCTCGGGCAGTAAGAGTTAGGTGGGGAAAGCCTCGAGATGTACTTGAAGCAGGCCTCCACATTATCTGGTGGCCAGTTGATGACTTGGTAGTATATCCAACCAAACAATATCTGGTAGATATTACGTGTACCAAGGTTCACTCAAAGAAAGATGAAAAACACGACACCGCTCTAATGACCGTTGAACTATCTGTTTACTTTGCTTGGCCAGGACTAAAAGATGAAGCCTACGATTTGATAGAAAGTTTTAAACGAGCGCCTACTCCTGCTGGAGGTTTCGCAGAGGATACAGAGCTTTACACAGCATTTTTTACTCCAACAATAGATGATGCTGTAAGAAATGTAATGGCAACACATAATCACGAAGACTGTCGCCAAGAAAAAGAAAAGATAGAGAGAGAAATTAAGGATTATTTACTCGACGAGGAGGGCAACCCCTTTAAAGAAGCGAGTTTGCCTAAAGACAAAGTTGACGTAGCAATAACACAGATAAGTTTCACAGAAGCGATGGAACAAGCTTTCTCTGCCGAGGAAATAGGTGTCAAAACAGGGGCAGGAGAAAAGGCTCGGAGAAGAGCGAATATCTCTGCTCTCATTGAGGAAGGAGTGCCTTCCCTCTTCGCTGCTATGTTTATGGAGAAGGGTGAAGAAAAGGGATTTAGCTCCCAGGAGCTCATGTTTACAGCATTAGCTTTGAGAGTGTTTGGAATTGATTTTGGAAATATTGGGGGCACAGGGGTAAGAATCAGCGAAGAACAAGAGAGAAAACTTCTCGATCTTATTGGTCTAGATAAACGAAATGAATTTCGCCAACTCCTGAAAGAAGCAGGACTGGATATATAAAAGAGGCAAAAAAAATAGGCTAGATCATCTAGCCTTTTTTCTTTACAAATGAACAATACATTATCTATACCTATTTTTACCATACCACTGCCTTTTTCCTTGTCTTTTTTCTGAGGCTCCTTCTGCTGTTTCTCCTTCTATTCTTTCTAGTTCTCCTTCAAAATGCCTTTCTAACTGTTCTAACATTTTTTCTTGCTTTTTTTTTTCTCTTTTTTTCCTTTCCTTCCTTCTCTTTGCTTCCTCTTCATCTAATTCTCTTGCGTGATCTAAGGTAAGTTGATCTAATATGCGCTTAACTTCTCTTTGGGTATCCACACCTTGCCTTCCTTTCTATCAATGTTGTTAAATAGCTTGTTTTTCAGTTATAACATAAGTGGGAAAATTTAACAAGTTTTAAATTGTTGATATAGTAAAATTCAGGAGGGTTAAGTTCTTTCAAAGCAAATACCCAATCAAAGGAGGGAAATGATGCTAGTCACCTGTCCAGAATGTAGGGCGAAAATCAGCAAAGTGGCTGATCCTTGTCCGAAATGCGGATTAACCTATGCAGGAGCACAATCCAAAGAAACGTGGGAGTCAACCGAGCAGGCCATTCGTGGGGAAATTGGAACAGGAAAGGAAAGATCAGTTTCGAGCAAGGGAATAGGAATAAGTATATATCCATGTGAGTGCGAGCTTCGTGATAGTATTCGGGGACAGGTTACTAGAGTAAAATTAGAGAAAGATCATTCTGGCCGCTATTCTACTATCATTTACTGGATTCGTTGTTCAGTATGCGGGAAAGAGGTAGAAGTAAGGGAAGATTCTATAAGAAGGTTAGCCTGGCGGAAGACCTTGTAAGAATATAGACGCGGAAACAAAAAGGCGGGTAATTTCTACCCGCTTTTTGATGTGGAAGAACGGTTAAATTGTAAAGTATCCTCGACCCCCAGATTGGTGCATATAGCGGAGTAATGCAGGATTATTCTCTTTCAACCAGAACTCGGCATTGGAGATTTTTTCTCCTTTCGCTTTCTCTTTTTCCTCATCCGTTAATTGATCATACGCTAATTGTTTAATTCTATTTTCCAATGCTTCAGCTCCTGCACGCTGGCGCCATTTCAAGAAGTTGCCAATTCGATCTCCAGTCCAATTTTTAACTATAGACTCCATTAACTCTGGGTGCTGAAATCGTTTTGTACCTGGTACTCCTTCGTAATCTGCTCCTGTTGTTGCGTAAAGTCGATTTGAAATATATCCAGCCCTATCAGGTCTTGTTTTCACGAGAATTTCTTTGTGATAAGCTTTAACGAGAATTTGTTGTTGGGGTGGGGTAAGAGGAGGTAGAGGAGTACCGGGTGGGGAATCTGGCGGAGGGACAGGAAGTCCAGCGCCCACTCTTATTTCGCTCTCTAATAAGAAAGGCACTGCAGCTTTCATTTCTTTATGGAGCTGATATTTTTCGGCTTCCTTCATTGTATTGGCTATTTCCTCAAATGTTAATCCTTTATCTATGGCTTCGTCAAAATCATAAGGGTCTTTTGCCAGTCTATTTGTGTAGCCAATTTTTGTTGCCCAATCAGGAGCTGCTCTAAGTTTTGAAAGAATCGTATCCACTTCCATCCCTTGCATTTCCTTTTCAGCTTCAGCAGCTCTTTTTCTTTGAGCTTCCATAAAACCTGGTCCTATTGCTCTTCCTGTTGCTCGGGCTCCTGCCCACGTAGCAGTAGTTGTACCTCCTACTGCTACTCCTGCTCCACGTTTAGCCCAACCAATTGGATTCCAACGACTTTCTTTTCTCCCCCATTTAAATTCAGGTGTTTTAATTCCTGACAGTCTTTCCGTTGCAAATTCCCTGATTCCTTTTGCTCTTTCTGATTCTTCCCATTTTGATCTTCCCCAAGATTCTGCT
This sequence comes from Patescibacteria group bacterium, assembly GCA_022574775.1. GTDB lineage: Bacteria > Patescibacteriota > Minisyncoccia > Minisyncoccales > RBG-13-36-15 > JACZRI01. The sequence continues at coordinate 68,530 of JACZRI010000001.1, forward strand.
CTGTCTCTGGCTTGTCTTCTTGTCCATGGTGCTACTGCCTTTCCAAACTTTTGACCTCCAGCTATAATACCAGAAGCTCCCATTGCAGAAGTTGACAAGGCAACAAAAAAGCCAATTAATAAAAAGACCAAAGCCACCCCAAAAGGTAAAACCTCGTTTAAAAAGCCTTGTCCCGATTCTCTTGCGGCAATTTCAATCATATGGTCTCCTAACCATAAGAAAAAGGCGGCAGAGACTCCGATTATGGTCCATTGCCAGAACTGATGCCACCAAAATGTAAAGAATCCTCTTGTTGCAGGTAAAATATAAGCGACGAAGGCCAAGGGAGACAAAATAACTAATATCCAGATAGCCACTCTTCTGATAATAAAAAGGAGAGCGAAAAGGAGGAAAATAATGGAAGCAAAGACATTATAGGCAGTCATAATGATTACTTTAAAAGTAAGCTCGAGATTTGCTAAGGCATCAAAAGATCCAATGTTTTGGAGAGTATTAGCAATTGTTTGGCCAATAGACTTAAATCTGGTAGCTAAACTCTCAGTTCCGCTCAGTCCTGACAAGAAAAAATTCATTGTAATATTGGCGCCATCAACAATGACTCCTAAAATGACCGGGGTGAAATTAATGAGTAAGGCTACCCCGATTAAACGAGGAAGAGTTTTCTGTGCTTGATACTCTTTTAACCTGAGGGCAGTTGCCAAGCCAATAAAGACTAATACCAAAACGATAAACATATTAGATAAGTCCCTGACAACTGGCCAACCAACATCAACCACTCCTCCTGAGGTATAGGAGGAAATAAGAAAGAAGGGATCGACTGCCCAGCCTAAAACCATCCTGGCAAAATCTAAAAGAACTATACTCAAGGCAAGGATAAGAGACATTATTATTGTGGCTATAGCTCCTGCAATGGCGCCTGCTATACCTCCAGCAATGCCAGCAGCCCCTTTTATTGCGCCCAATAATCCTGGACCCCATCCAAAACCAATAGGCGGAAGAATTGGAAAAAATTGGGATTGGGCATAAGACAAAGGAAAGAATAATCCCAAAATAATAAAAAATAAAATGGTCCCAGACCAAAAAACCCGCTTGGATATAAAATAGCTAGAGATTAAATTTTTAGGTTTTTTATCCATTACATTCAATAGATAATATTTTGATAACAGTTCGCGCGAAGTTGGTTTTACCCGATTTTTTACTGGAAGATAGATGAGCGTGGCGCGGATTGCCACACGGATTTGCGTAGAAAAATTAAGAAGTTAGTTCATTGTAAAACTAAAATTAAGCAACGTCAAAAGTATTTGCCAGTCTTGACCAGTCTTTGAGGGTTAACGTTTCAGCTCTCTGGTTTGGTTGAATTTTGTTTCGCAGGAGCAAAATTCTTGTTTTTTCTCTATTAATCTTTAGACATTTCGACAAATTATTGATTATTTGTTTGCGTGGTTGGGAAAAACCAGCCCGTACTATTTTAAAAAATAAATCTGTTTTAATCGATTTCTTGCCAGAGGTTGTTCGTGGCGTGATTCTGAGAATTGCTGAGTCAACTTTTGGCTGTGGCCAGAAGGATTTTTTTGATACATAAGAAACAATTTCGGTTTTAGCGTAAAACTGCACAGAGACAGCTAGTAAACTCATATTTGGAGGCCGAGCTATAATTCTTTGCGCTACCTCTTTTTGAACCATTAAAACCATCAACTTTGGAGGATAACCGCTTTCTAAAAATTTCCTGATGACCGGGGAAACAATATAATAAGGAAGATTGGCTACAATCTTGTAGCTCGTAGTTGGTAGTTGATAGTTTGGGATTTTCAGGACATCACTGTTTATAATTTTAACATTTTTTAAATTTTTTGTGTTCTCTTTTAAAATTTCAACCATTTTCATATCTTTTTCTATCGCTATTACCTTTTTAGCGTTTCTTGCCAGCTCATGGGTTAAGTTCCCTATTCCCGAGCCAATTTCTAAGATAACATCTTTTTGACCAATACCAGCAGCTTCCATGATTTTTCTTAATATTTTTTTATCAATCAGAAAATTTTGGCCAAACCTTTTTTTCGGAAAGGCTTTATATTTTTTGAGGAAAATTTTAATATCTTTTTTAGAGAAAAGATCTACTTGTGGCGAGCTTAGTTGAGCCATTTGGTCATTTTAACATAAAAATTGAGAGTGGGGGTCACAGTTCCATACTGAATTGTTTTAGTTTGGGGAGAGCGCCGCTATAACACTTTTTGTGAAATAAGTGGGGGTGTGGAAAAACCACTTGACATTACTTCTCAAACGATTATATTAGGAAAAAAGAGGTCGTTTAGGCGTCAAGCGCCCTTTGGGCGATATGCGCTTTTTTACTAAGAAACTTAACATCACTCACTAATATTTCTAGTTTTTTTCTGATTCGTCAGATTTTAGCAGTCTGGCCAATAGCCCAAAAAGGAATCTGGGTTTATCTTCAAAAAACGAGAAAGGGACTTCAATCAAATTTCAGGGGATTTTCCAAAGACCCCCTTATTTATTTTGGGATTTTTGCTGTTTTATTATTTGGAGTTTTGGTTTTTAAGACTTCTTCTTTTTCTCCGCAGAACACAGGGCTTAGCAGCACCACCTTACAAGAAAACATTTTAGCATCTGTTTCTCAAAGGTTCTCTGGCAGTATAGGGCAAGAGAGCCTTTTTCTTGGGAAGATCGGGTTGGAGGAGCCTGAATTTCCATCTCTCAATATAGTTCAAAATAATAGCTTAGTAGGTATTTCTCCTCCAATCACTGTTTCACCAAAAGTTTTGGGCAGTTCAGGGAATTTTAATGAAGAACCAAAAGAAGTTTCTGAGTACGTTGTTCAATTCGGTGATAATCTATCTTTAATCGCTGAAAAATTTAATATCTCTCTAAACACCCTGCTTTGGGCGAACGATTTGAGCAGCAGTTCCTCTATTAATTCCGGTCAAAAACTTATTATTCTCCCGGTCTCCGGGATTTTGCACCATGTGAAGAATGGAGAAACATTAAGCGGTATTACTAAAACATATCAAGGCGATATAGCTGAAATTGTTTCTTTTAACGAGCTTTCGGGCGAAAGTATTTTTATTGGGGATATTTTAATTATCCCCGACGGCAAGATGCCTTCAAAGCCAAAATATACTTCAGCGCCAGTTTCTCAAATTCCCTTAGCAGGCTCTTACTTTATTTTTCCCACCCAGGGAAAAATAAGTCAGGGTCTTCACTGGTATAATGCGGTAGATATTGCAAATGATTGCGGAAACCCTATTTATGCAGCAGCAGGAGGCAAGGTTTTAAGCACTAAGTACGGATACAATCTAGGAGCTGGGAATTACATTAAAATATTGCATCCTAACGGCGCAGTTACTTTTTATGGACATTTAAATAGTATTTTAATTGGATCTGGCCAATCTGTTTCTCAAGGTCAGACCATCGCACTGACTGGAGGGAAACCAGGAACACTGGGAGCTGGAATATCAACTGGTTGCCATTTGCATTTTGAGGTACGAGGAGCAAGAAATCCTTTTGCGGGATAGGAGTATTTAGAAGTTTGATTTTTCCAATAGATTACTATATACTAAGCTTAGTCGCAAGAAGTGACTGCGACAGCTCGTTGCAAAAGCCAAAGGAGGGGCAAAATTGCTGGTACTCGACAGGAAAGTCGAACAAGGTTTCTGGATCGGAGGTAATATATTCATCAAACAAAGTTCTCTTCATCGGAAGAAGAAACGTTAAGTTGGGAATCGAAGCGCCAAAGGATGTAATAATTAAGAGAGAGGAGCTTCTTGAAAGAAACTCTTCCTCAAGATAAAGACAACAGAAAACCAAATAGGATTGATCTAAAGAGCGTACATTAGTTGCGCTTTTTTTTCTAGGTCACCCAGTATTTTTTCTTGGTCATTTCATCTTCTTTTATTTCCAGCTTTTTTCTTTCTTCTCTCGCTTTTTTTGCCAAATCCTCTAACTTTGAATCGGTTAGGTTGCTCAAGTCCTTTATTTTTTCTTTCAAATATTCTTTTTTATTTCTTTCTGGTTTTTCTATAACCTCACCGAGCAGAATATCTAAAATTTGTCCTATTTTTGGCCCAGGTGAAATCTCCAAGATTTTCATTACCTTATCCCCGTTAACTTTAAGCATTTTGACCGAAATTGGATCTTGAGATATTTTTTCAATCACATACCGCAAATGTCTCAATTTATAAGGTTCTGCCTTTGGCACGCCAGAGCCTATTCTATCTGCCATTCTAACTTGCAGCAGTTCATCCATATTTTCTCTGCCAACCTGTCTTACCAATCTTCTTATCGAGCTTTCTGAAACCTCGTCAACATTGTAGTAAAAGAGGTGATACCTGACTAATTTGGCAATTTTTTCAATGTCTTTTCTTGGAAATTTCAACCTATTTAAAATCTGGGCAGTCATTTTCGCTCCCAAGATCTCATGGCCATAGAATGTTGCATCCGGTCCATTCCCCTGTTTAACTCTTGGTTTTGCAATATCGTGAAAAAGGCTGGCTACTCGGACGTGTTTATTAAAACGTTTTTTGGCAGAGTATTTTAAAGACAAAATATTGTGTTCGTAGCAGTCGTAAATATGATGTTTATTTTGGCTGACCTTATATCCTTCCTCTAATTCAGGAAGTATATATTTTAAAAGATTGAGTTTTCTCAATATTTCTATTCCTTCTGAAGCCCTATCAGCCATAATGATTTTTATTAGTTCGTCCCTTATTCTCTCTTTTGAAATAGCCTGAAGCCAAAAAGAATTTTTTTTAATTGCTTTTGCAGTATCTTTTTCTATTTCAAAGCCTAAAGATGCAGCAAACCTTACAGCTCTCATCATTCTTAGGGCATCTTCATTGAATCTATCATCTGCTTTCCCAACTGTTCTAATAATTTTGTTTTCCAAATCTTTTTGTCCTTCAAAAGGGTCGATAGCTTGCAGTTTGTAGCTTGCAGCTTGTAGCTTAGGAGTTGTTTTGGGTTTGATATCTATGGCTATGGCGTTGATTGTGAAGTCGCGGCGGGCAAGGTCTTTTTCAATAGTTTTTGCCCACTTTATTCTGTCTGGATGTCTTTTATCTGAATATTTCTCATCAATTCTAAAAGGAGTAATCTCAATTTCTTTTAATTTTGGGTTTTGAGATTCAGTCAAAACAGTTACTGTCCCGAATTTGTTGTTAATAAAACTTTTTGGAAAGACTTTTCCGATTTCATCAGGTTTGGCATTTGTAGCTATATCCCAGTCTTTTGGCTCTTCTTTACGCAATAAATCCCGAACGCAACCTCCGACAATATATGCTTTAAAACCAGCTTTTTTTAACGCATCAATAACAAATTTTACTTCTTTTGGTATAAACATAGGCCCTACGATTACGAATCATTACGAATATACGAATTTATATCTTCATTATAGCTTTAAAATTGATTTTTCCCAATAATTTTGATAGAATATCAATATATTTGCCCTCGTGGTGTAATGGATAGCATTTTTGTCTTCGGAACAAAAGATAGGGGTTCGAGTCCTCTCGAGGGCATTGAGAAGAAAATGAAAAAGAGAATTTTTATAATTTTAGTTTTTTTGTTTGTGGTTTCACTGCTTTCTTTTATCCCTCAAGGAATTCAGGCTGGAGGAGAGTGTACCGCAAATGTTTGTACAAATGGGTCAGGAGGATTGGTGCCTTGTGGAAGAGATTGCGACGATCCTAACACAGGATATAACGAGACATGTCCCTGTCAGCTTTGTCATTTCTTTGTGATGATGGACAGAATTTTAGATTTTATTTTTTTGATTCTTGTTCCCACAGTCGCTGTTTTGATGCTGGTAATTGGGGGAATAATGTTCTTTTTCGCCGGGGGAAGTCCTCAAAGGCTTGAAAGCGCAAAATCAATAATCACTTCAACAATTACGGGTTTGGTAATTATTTTTACTGCATGGGTGATAATTAATACGTTTTTTATAATTATCGGAGTAAATACTTGGACTGGCCTTGAATCAGGTTGGTTTACAATAGATTGTGCGGTTGATTGATTGTTTTAAGAGCATTCTACCCTTTTTATCTTAGCTCCAAACCAATATTTATCTGCCCTGAACTAAACTTTTTTCTAGTTCATCAGGCCCCGTTAGCTCAATTGGTAGAGCAGATCCCTCTTAAGGATAAGGTTGTGGGTTCAAATCCCTCACGGGGCACAGATTTTATTTAAACATGTCAACATTTAAACATTTTAGTATTTAGACTGTGAGTTTGTTTTTTTATTTTCTTGCGTGATTTTTTAATGTTTTTATGTTAAGATGTTTAAATGTTAGGTTGTATTTATGTTAACACAGCAAGAAAAAGAGAAAATTATTAAAAAATACGAACTCCATAAAGAAGATACTGGTTCTCCCGAAGTGCAAATCGCTTTATTTACAGAGGAAATTACAAGGCTGATTTTACATTTGAAAAAACACAAAAAAGATGTTCATTCCAAGAGAGGTTTGTTAAAAATGGTGGCCAAGAGAAGGACTCTTTTAAATTATGTCAAAAAAGAAAGCACAAGGCGATATAATAATATTTTAAAAAAGATCGGCCTGAAAAAGTAACCACCAATAAAACACGAATTTTTCACTAATTTTCACGAATCTGGATTATTAGTGATTATTTGTGCAAGATTAGTGATTGATTAGTGGTATGGTAATGCAACACAAAGAGCAAAGAGTCAGCGTTTTTATCGATGCTCAGAATCTCTACCATTCAGCAAGAAATCGTTACAACGCAAGAGTTAATTTCAGAGAGATTCTGAAATTGGCAGTATCTCAAAGGAGATTAGTTCGGGCCTTTGGTTATGTGATTCGCACCAAAACAGGAGAAGAAAAATCATTTTTTAAGGCTTTGACGAAATTAGGTATTGAAACGAGGATCAAAGATTTGCAGGAGTTTTATGGCGGGTTGAAAAAAGCTGATTGGGATGTAGGGATAGTAATAGACGCGATTAAAATATCACCTTCAATAGATACAATAGTTTTAGTTTCAGGAGATGGAGATTTCGTTCCACTGGTGGAATATTTAAAAAATCAAGGGAAAAGAGTAGAGGTTATTGCTTTTGGCAGATCAGCTTCTTTAAAATTAAAAGAGGCTGCTGACGAATTTTTAGACTTGGAGAAAAATCCAGAGAGATATTTATTAAAGAAATAAAATGGAATTTAAATTACAACTCGGAGGAAGAGAATTAAAGATAGAAATCAGAAACTTGGCAGAAAGGGCCAATGCAGATGCTTTGGTATCATATGGAGATACTATGGTTTTGGCAACCTGCGTGATGTCAAAAGAAGATAGAGGAGGGCTGAGTTTTTTCCCGTTAACTGTTGATTATGAAGAGAAATATTATGCAGCTGGCAAAATTAAAGGACCGAGGTACATCAAAAGGGAATCTCGGCCTTCAGATGAGGCAATTTGCAACGCCAGATTGATTGATAGATCTATTCGTCCCAGGTTCCCGAAATATTTGAAAAGGGATGTTCAAGTAGTTTTAACCATTTTGTCTTGGGACGAAGAAAATGAACCTGATCTGGTTGGGTTGCTGGCGAGCTCAATCTGTCTTTCTATTTCTGATATCCCTTGGGCAGGCCCAATAGCAGCCTTGAGAATAGGAAAATCAAACATCGCTAGAGATAACAAAGATGAAGAAAAGGCAAAAAGAGAACAAATCTCTGACGAAGCAAACAATAAGTTCATTTTAAATCCAACATATAAAGAAAAAGAGGGAAATGGAATGGATCTAATTTTTGTAGGAGGGAAATCAGATGGAGAATTTTTAATCAATATGATAGAAGGAAGTTTTGACGAGATTCCAGAAGAACTTATTTTAAAAGCTTTTGATTTTGCAAAAAAAGACCTTGATAGCTTAATCGATTTTCAAGAAGAGATTATAAAAAAAGTTGGCAAAGAGAAAGTAGAAATTGAGGATAAACCGAGAGATCTCGAGTTGGAAAAAGAGATTAGAGAGTTTCTTGGAAATAATTTAGAAAAGGCTCTTTTTCAAAAAAAAGAACGAATGGAAGAGGTAAACAGGCTGAAAACTGAACTATCTTATTTTATTGAGGGAAAATATCCAGGCGAAGGAAAGGCAAAATATGCTGAGAATTTTTTCGAGGATGAAATTGAAAAAGTAATTCACCAAAATGCTATCCTTAATGGGAAAAGGCCAGACGGAAGGTCTGTAGATGAAATAAGGGAAATTCATGTTGAGACAGGATTGCTGCCGAGAACCCATGGCTCCGCTCTATTTACTCGAGGGCAAACTAAATCCTTGTCTATTTTGACTTTAGGGACTCCAGGTGATCAGCAATTGTTAGAAGGGATGGAGATTACAGGAAAGAAGCGTTTTATGCATCATTATAATTTTCCTGCTTATTCTGTGGGAGAAATACGGCCAATGAGGGGACCTGGAAGGAGGGATATTGGACATGGAATGCTGGCAGAAAAAGCGCTTTTTCCGTTAATTCCAAGCTTTGATCAATTTCCATATACTATAAGGATAGTTTCTGAAATTCTTTCTTCAAACGGCTCAACTTCAATGGCTTCAGTTTCCTCTTCTTCTATGGCTTTGATGGATGCCGGAGTGCCAGTGAAAAGACCGATAGCTGGTATTGCTTTGGGGTTGATGATTGAACAAGGAGTGCCTGTAGATAAGGCAAATTACAAAATTTTAACCGATATTCAAGGCCCAGAAGATTTTCATGGAGATATGGATTTTAAAGTGGCTGGGACTAAAAACGGAATAACTGTTCTCCAGATGGACGTGAAAATCGATGGGATTACAAAAAAAATTCTAAAAGAGTCTTTAGAGCAGGGAAAGAAAGCTAGAGCTCAAATTCTTGGCGTAATGGAAAAGACTTTAGCTCGCCCTAGAGAGAAACTTTCTCCTTTTGCCCCACGGATTTTCACCATACAGATTAATCCTGAAAAAATCGGTGATGTAGTCGGGCCGCGTGGAAAAACTATTAATGAAATTATTGCAGATACTGAAGTAATAATCGATATTCAGCCCACGGGCCTTATTTTTGTTACTTCAGAGCCGGGATTTGAAGAAAATGCAGAAAGAGCTATCGCTGCAATAAAAAGTATTACCAGAGAAATAAAGGTTGGCGAGGTTTTTCAGGGAAAAGTGAAAAAAGTAGTTAATTTCGGCGCTTTCGTAGAGTTAGTTCCAAAACAAGAAGGGTTAATCCATATTTCCCAATTGAGTATTCCCAGAGGAAAAAACCTTGAAGAACTAATTAAAATTGGAGATATTCTGCAAGTAGAGGTTGTCGGTATTGACGAAAAAGGCAGAATAAATTTATCGTTACCAAAATAGGCCGCTAATAAAATACCAATAATCACTAACCAAATACTAATCTAAAACGAATAAACAATAATGTTCGTGTTGATTCGTGTTTATAATCTACCTTACGGAGGGAGTCTCACCTTTTCTAAAGAAAGAGTGGTACAGCGTGAAATATCAGTGGTTAGATACTTATGATTGATGAAGAAAAAAAAGAATTTTTAAGGAGAGAAGAGATTAGGACGATGAGAAAAGATATTGAATTGGCTCGCGAAGAAGAAGCAAAAAGCGGAAGGGAGCGAATTTCAGGCTTAAAAATTAAAGAAGAAGCAAAAAAGAAACCGGAAAAACCATCTTTTCTTACAGTCCAACCAAAACCGGAGCAAAAACCAGATTTAAAGCCAGTTGCTGAAGCTGTTGATGTTGGCAAAGAAGCTCTGGAAGCCGAGGAAGAAATAAAAATAGAGAAAGAAAAAGAAGAGCAAGAAAAAAAAGTTTCGGCCTGGGACCAAGAGAGAAAAAAATTAGCAGAAGAAGTTGAAAGAAAATGGGAAGAAGAACAAGGAAGGGTTAAGAGAGAACGAGAAGGAATAATTTTAGCCAAAAAAGAAGAAAAAGAAAAACTGAAAGAAGAATCGATTGACATTGAAAATTTATTAAAAGGATTACCATTGAGAAGAAAACCCTTGCAAGATAGAATAAGAGAGCTTTCTGATAAAAATGAACAACTACAAAAGGATTTAACCCCGATTCTAGACGAAGAGAAAGAGATTGAGGAAAAAAAGAGCAAGATTGAAGAAAAAGAGAAAAAGGCAGTTTCTCCAGAAAAAAAACGCGAGGCAGAACAGGAGCGGTGGAAAATAGAAAAAGAGAGGAAAAAAATAGAAACTCAAAAGTGGAAAGTAGGAGAAGAAATAGAAGGGGTAGAAAAAGAAATTAAAAAAATAGAGGCGAAGTTTCAGGAAATTCTTAGAGATGAAAAAGAATTAAGAAAGAGAAAGGAGGAAATTAACGCAAGAGAGAAAGAAATAGCCTTAGAAAATGAGAAGGAGGAATTGGGAAAAGAAATTACAGAACTTATCAAAGAAAGACAACCTTTTGATAGAAAGATTGCTGAGTTCTCCGAAAAAAAACGTACATTGGATGAAAGCCTCGGTAAAATTTTGAAAGAAGAGAAAGAAGTTGAGGAACAAATAAGAAGCCTTGAGGAGAAAGAAAAGTCAGCCCCTTCTTTGAACGAACAGAGAGAAATAGAAAAAAAGAGATGGGAAATGGAAAAGGATAGAATAGAGGTAGAGGAAGAGAGATGGAAATCAGAAAATGAGAAAAAAGAAATAAATATCCAAACCAAAGAGATTAATTTAAACAGGCAAAGATTATTGGGCAAAGAAAACCGCTTTAAAGTGAGAGTAAAAGAGATCGAAAAAGCGCTACAAAAAGGCAGGAAGGAAGAAGAACCCTCGGTAGAAAAAGAAAAACCCTCCGTCGTTCCACAGGACGGGACTATGGAGGACATTGAGGAAAAAGAACGCCCAACAGAAAAAGAAGAACCAGAAACCGAGCTTATAAGAAAAGCGAGAGAAAGACTGGAAAAATTAACTAAGGAGGATGAGAAAATGTCTGGTGAAAACAAAACGATAGAACAAGGACATCCTGATGAAGAATTCAGACCTAAAGGATTTGGCAGAGACATGAGGAGAGATTTCACCACAGGAGAGCAAGATCGTGGAGCTGAAAAAGAAAGATTAGAAAGAGCAAGATCTGTATTAGAAGAGCAGGGAAAGAAAACAGAGGAGGCAAGAAAAATATTTCCAGAGAGAGTTTTTCATGAAGAGAAAAAAGAGTTCCCTCCTAAAAAACCTTCTCAAGTATCTTTCTCTTTGGAAAAGGAAGGTGTCCCGAATGTTCCTTTACATCCAATTCCACAGAGACCAACTTCTTTCAAAAAGATTGCAGTAAGAATAGCAGTTATTCTGATTTTAGTTCTTTTTCTTGCATCCATTTTATTCATATGGCCAGGTTTTTTGAAAAAAGAGACTTCTATCCAAGGAGAACCGATTACACCGCCAGAAACTTCATTGCCGGAGACTCCGCCAGAAATTCAACTACCCCCAGTTGTTGAACCTCCTATTTCTCTTATTAAAGTCGGGGCAACTGAAATATTAGAAATCTCTGAAGTTTCAGATATTCCCGCATTTTTTGATTCAGTTTTGCAGACGGAGATGCAGGAAGGAGAATTTACAAGACTTTTATTTAAAAACACAAAAGAGAATAAATTCGTTGAATTTTCCGAATTCTTGACAACTTTTCAAATTAAAGTTCCAGAAGATTTTTATCAAAACATAACTAAAGATTACGTTCTTTTTATCTTTGCTCAAACAGAAGGAAAAAGATTCGGGTTTGTGGTTAGAACTGAAGAGGCAGAACAATTAAACGCTGTTTTGAAATCTTGGGAAGAGACAATGGAAAAAGATTTTGAGAGTTTGCTTTTAGTTTTGGGCAAGGAAAAACCAGTCACCCTTCCCGTTTTTAAATCGGCGAACAAGGCAGGAATCAGTTTTCGCTACATGACGTTTATTGATAAAGAAGGCTTTGGAATTTGTTATTTAATATCTGGCGAGTATTTTATTTGGAGCAGTTCTTGTCAAGGACTCATCGCGTTAATTGAAAAACTTTTTTGAAAATGAAAAAAGAGATCCTTGAAAAACTGAAGGCGAAATTAGAAAAAGAGAAAGAAAATTTAGAAAAAGAACTCAAGAGTTTTGCCAAGAAAAATCCGAAACTGAAAGGCGATTGGAATACAAAATACCCTGAATTCAACAGGGGCGTGGGCTCTCAGGGATTAGAAGATGCAGCAGACGAGGTTGAAGAGTATCTTAATTTATTGCCCATTGAGGCTAATCTTGAGTTGAGGCTGCAGTTAGTTAATTCAGCTTTTGAAAAAATGAAGAAGGGAAAATACGGAAGATGTGAAAAATGCAAAAAGCAAATGTCTTTAGAAAGACTCAAAGCCTATCCTGAAGCCCAATTCTGCATAAAATGTAAAAAGTAAGGAATTTCTAGAAAATCTTATTCCTGTTGCCCGAGAATTATTATCTCGGGTTTTTTATTTGACATCCAAAATTTCGAAGAAACTTAGGATGGCTTGCCTTGAGTTTATCGTCCTTCAATTCGATTCAGGGCGACCCTGAGTTGATTTGAATGGGTCGAAGGGATATAATGAAAATATGATTTCAAAACATTCTGTTTCTTACATCATCTACGGCTTGGTGTTTCTAGCTTTTTTTATAGTGCCTGGCCTTTTTCGGCTGCTGACTGACTGGTATTGGTTTGAGGAGATTGGCTTTAGCAATATTTTTACTACTATTCTTGGAGCCAAGATTTTTTTGGGATTGGTGGTGGGGCTTTTTAGCTTTTTTATTATTTACGGCAATCTTTTGCTGGCCAGGCGGTTTGTTCAATCAAAGCCGCTGGTTGTCCGCCTGCCCGCTTCGATGAATTTTCAGCAAGGCGAGCGCGAAGGCGCGCAAGGCGGAATCACTCAGATTCAAGAATTGAATGTAGGGAGCTATATTGATAAACTCATCTTGCCAATTTCACTGATACTCGGATTTTTGACCGGCCTGGTTGGGGCGGGCAGTTGGGAAACGGTGCTTAAATATTTTAACGCAACGCCTTTTAACATAAAAGATCCGATATTTGGCCGTGATATTGCTTTTTATTTCTTTGATTTGCCGTTTATCCAGTTTTTAATTGGAATAGGATTTTGGATTATTGCTGTGTCTCTGATCGGAGTGGCTGTAATCTATGTTTTGCGCGGCGCTATTATTTTAAGACAACCAGCTCCGGGATATGGAGCTCTGAAATCTTTATTTATAGAAAAGACTGCTAAGGTCCACCTGTCAATTTTTGCCGTTTTTTTGTTTGTCTTGACTGCCGTGCAGATTTATTTCATTAAAATTCCGTCTTTGCTCTATAGCACTACAGGACCCTTTACCGGCGCCAGTTTTACCGATATTCATGCTACTTTGCCGTTTTTGAAAATACTCATTTTTGTAGCCATTGCAGCAGCCTTGCTGACTGTGATAAATATTTTTAGGCCAAATAACCGTTTCATTGTTTTAGCTGTCGGTATCTATATCGCAGTTTCAATTTTAGGCGGTTTGGTATATCCTACCATTCTGCAGAGATTCTTGGTTTTACCAAATGAATTAGTCAAAGAAACCCCTTACATCAAACATAATATTGAGGCAACGCAAAAAGCCTTTGCCTTGGATAAGGTGACGGAGCGCAATCTAACTGGAGAAGCCACGCTTACCATGGCTGATATCAATAACAACCGCTCCACTATTAAAAACGTGCGGCTCTGGGACCGTGGTCCCCTTCTTGACACTTTTGGCCAGCTCCAGGAAATCCGTACCTACTATGATTTTGTCTCTATTGACAACGACCGTTACCAGCTAAACGGTGACTACCGTCAGGTTTTGCTTTCTCCCAGGGAGCTTGATTCCGAAGCGCTGCCTCAGCGTACCTTTATCAACGAACGCCTGACTTTTACTCATGGCTTTGGGCTTACTCTAAGCCCGGTTAACGAAGTAACGCCAGAAGGCTTGCCTGTGCTGTTTTTAAAAGATTTGCCTCCTTCATCAAGCATAGAATCGCTTGCAGTAACTCGGCCGGAAATATACTACGGAGAGCTGGCCAGCGACTGGGTGGTAGTCAACACCAAAACCAAAGAATTCAATTATCCGTCGGGCGAGAAAAATGTCTTTATAAACTATGAGGGAAAAGGAGGCGTAAAAGTTGAATCGATTTTCCGCAAAGTATTGTTTGCCATAAGATTTAAGTCAGTGAAAATTCTTTTGTCCAACGACATCACTCAAGATTCAAGAATAATGTATTACCGCAATATTGAGGAAAGAGTCAGACGAGTTCTGCCTTTCCTGCGTTTGGACCAAGATCCTTACATGGTCGTTACCGAAGAAGGCGAGCTGAAATGGATTTACGATGCCTACACTACTTCGGACCGCTATCCGTATGCTGAGTTGGTCAAAGACACGTTTAGTTTTTCCCCCGGAAGAAATATTAATTACATTAGAAATTCGGTTAAGGTGGTAATTGATGCTTATGACGGCAAAATGACGTTTTACATCGCCGACATTAACGATCCGGTTATTAAAACCTATGCCAAGATTTTTAAGGATTCGTTTTTGCCGATTGAAGAAATGAGCAGCGATTTGAAAGCCCACATCAGATATCCGGAAGACTTATTTGCATACCAAACCAAACTTTACACGGTATACCACATGGATGAAGTGCAGATTTTCTACAATAAAGAAGATCAGTGGCAGGTTCCAATCATTGCAAGCGGAACACAGGCCGATCCAATGATGAGACACATGATTATGAAACTGCCGGGAGAAGAACGGGAGGAGTTTATTTTAATGATTCCTTTTACCCCACGCGGCAAAGACAATTTGTCAGCCTGGATGGTGGCGCGAAATGACGGAGAATTTTACGGTCAGTTGGTGGTTTACCGTTTCCCAAAGCAAAAACTGGTTTTCGGCCCCAAACAGATAACCAATCGCATTAATCAGGATGCGGATATTTCACGCCAAATTTCCCTTTGGGATCAGAGAGGCTCTAGGGTTATCAGAGGCAACCTTTTGGTGATTCCGATTGAGGAGTCGCTTATTTATGTTCAACCGATTTACCTGCAGGCCGAAGGCGGCAAGATCCCAGAGCTAAAAAGAGTGATTGTGGCTTACGAGAACCGTATTGCCATGGAAGAAACCCTGGGTTTAGCGCTGGAGAGGATATTTGGCGGCAGAGTTATCGTGGACGAAAAGACAACGCCGATATCTGCGGCACAACCTTTTACCGATGACGATTTGATCCGCCAAATCAGAGAGCATTTTGACCGTGCTATGCAGGCCCAACGCCGCGGCGACTGGGGTTTGTACGGCGAAGAAATTAAAAAACTTGGAGAATTGTTGGAAAGTATAAAATAATTAAAACCTAATATTATTATGAACTGGCAAAACCGCCGAGAAAACAGTTTTATTTGACAGATATTTATAATTTGTGCTAATTTATAGGTAGGTCTGGCTGTGGTGCTAGCTTGAAGGTTTTTGGAGGGTTTGCCCTCTTTCACTTCGGTAAAGCCCATCAGCCTACCTTCCAAGCCAGGGATAGAGAGAGCGGAAACTCTTTGTCCCTGGCACTTTTTTATTTGACAAAATACTAGTTCTGTAATAGTGTTGAAATAGTTAAAAGCACATTCCCAACAAGGAGGACGAAGATTATGAGAAAAGATGACAAAGAAGAACCTATACCTATAGATTATTTTAGTCCAGAAACAATACGACAGGCAAAGGCAAGAGGCAGATTTTGGCAGTGTATTCGTCGCCAGCAAAATAAAACTAAAGATGAAGTTTCAGAAGCTACAGGAGCCACACGCTACCAAGTGGCACAGTTCGAAAAAGGATTAATTTTACTTGCGGATTTACCAAAAGCTTTCATTGTTCACTTGGCAGGTTTCCTGGGGCGTGAAAGTGCCCTTGATGAAAATATTCAGAGGTTCGAATACGAATACCTTTTTCATACTTGATAGATGAGTTAGATAATCCTTGACGATGAATATACTGATTAAATACTGCAAAAATAAGCGGTGAGATAACATCACACCGCCTTTTTATTTACCTCACACAGGTTCTAATCTCATCCGCTAGACAACCCATCTTTCGTTAAAACTATGGATGTCAGCCTGCCAATTAAAAATCGCCAAGAAGCATGCCCCGTACCTCCCAACAGGTCGGAATGGTTCTGGGGGCGGTTTTATTTTTAAATTACCCCAACTTTTGCATATAGACATCAATTCAATATTTATATATATTTAAAACATCATGCCTTCAAAAATATACTCAGTAGCAATAGTTGGTCTTGACGCCCAGATTGTGGAGGTAGAAGTTGAATCATCATACGGACTTCGTTCTTTCACTATCGTTGGGCTGCCCGATAAAGCGGTTGAGGAATCAAAAGAAAGAATTGCCTCAGCCATTAAAAGCATTGGTTTCAGATCCCCTTATCAGCAGCCATTGCGCGTATTGGTAAATTTAGCTCCAGCAGATTTAAAAAAAGAAGGTTCTCTTTATGATCTTCCTATTGCCTTGGGTTTCTTAGTAGCTTCTGAACAATTAAAATTCAATCCTGAAAAGAAAATTTTTCTTGGCGAACTGGGCTTGGACGGTAAATTAAGACCGGTGAAAGGAGTATTGTCTTTTGCCCTTAAAGCGAAAGAAAAACATTATACGGAGATCATTTTGCCAAAAGCCAATACAAAAGAAGCAGCTTTAGTTAAAGATATAAAAGTCATTGGAATTGATAATTTAAAAGAGCTTATCCCCCATCTTGAAGGTAAAAAAGAAATTACCTCTTTGAAAATTAAAAGCGAAGATTTATTTGAAGAACCAGAGTATCCAATAGACATCAACTGGATTCGAGGTCAAGAGCATGGGAAAAGAGCTCTAGAAATTGCAGCAGCTGGTGCCCATAATCTTATGATGGTAGGCCCGCCTGGCGCCGGAAAGACTCTTTTGGCAAAAAGCCTTCCTTCTATTTTGCCTCCACTTTCTTTTGAAGAATCTTTGGAGGTGACAAAAATTTATAGTGTCATCGGCATTTTACCCAAAGGAAAACCTCTTATTAACATTAGGCCCTTTCGCTATCCTCATCATACTTCATCTGAAGTGGCGTTGATTGGAGGAGGAAATCCTCCATTTCCCGGCGAGATAACATTGGCTCATAGAGGAGTTCTCTTTTTAGACGAGTTTCCTGAATTTCATAGAGATGTTTTAGAAAGTCTTCGCCAGCCGATTGAGGAGGGGCAGATTACCTTATTGAGGGCAAGACACTCTTTAACTTTACCGTGTTCTTTCACCTTGGTGGCGGCTTCGAATCCTTGCCCTTGCGGTTACTTTAATGATCCGGAAAAGGATTGTAAGTGTTTAGGGATTCAAGTTCAGAAATATCGAAGAAAACTTTCCGGCCCTATTACTGACCGAATGGACCTTTTCATTGAAGTTCCCCATTTAAAATACGAGAAATTGGTTATGGAAAGTAACCAAAGAATTAGCCCTCAAATTAGAGAAAGAGTAAAAGTGGCCAGAGAAATTCAGAAAAAGAGATTTCAAAATGAGAAAAATAGCGTTCAATTGAACTCAGTCAAAGTCTTGGTCAATTCTGAAATGATTATTCCCCAAATTAAGAAATATTGCCAGATTGAGCAAAAATCCGAAAACCTTTTGCGAAAAGCTGTTAACTCAAGAGAACTTTCAGCCCGCGGCTATCACAGGGTTTTGAAGGTAGCCAGGACCATTGCTGATTTGAATTCAGCAGAAAAAATTTCTTTTGAACATTTGGCTGAAGCTTTGATGTATAGAGTGAGGGAATCATAAACTTTTTAACATCGGGGCATGGTGTAATGGTAACATACACGCTTCGGGAGCGTGTGATTCTGGGTTCAAATCCCAGTGCCCCGACAAAATTGGGCCTATAGTATAGTGGTAGTACATCGCATTCGCATTGCGGAGACGCGAGTTCGACTCTCGCTAGGTCCACCGAGTCATTATGACCTTCTCAACAAAAAAATTAGGAGATTTGGGAGAGAGAGTTGCTGCGGAGTATTTAAAAAGCAAGGGCTACCAGATTTTAGCGAAAAATTATATTCCTAAATTTGCCGATTTGAATAAATCCGAGATTGATATTATAGCGAAAAAAACAGGGATTATTACCTTTGTTGAGGTGAAAGCTGTTTCTGGAAATTTAAACTCTCCATTTTTGCCTCAAGACAAAGTTGATTATTTAAAACAGAGAAAAATAATCAAAGCTGCAAAAATGTACCTTTTAGAAAAGAAATTGTTTGACTATCCTTGGCAGATTGATATTATCGCCTTGAAAATTGATTTGAATACTCAAAAAGCTAAAACCTGGCATTTGGAAAACGTTGTTTCTGAATCTTAAACCCCAAAGGAACTGTGGTTAAACAACAAAAAGTTTTCCGCAGTGATATATATTTCCAATTTGTTATAATAAAATTGCAATATGGTTCTTTGGTTTAGAAAAAAACAAAATAAACAGCAGGAGACTATTGGGTTTGAGCCGGAAGAGCAAAAAACCCCCTTATTAGGACGGATTCTTTTAGTTATTTTAACTGTTGTCTTGCTTTACTTTGGCTGGGCGGGACTTTCTGATTTAGGAAAAATACCCGAAAGACCAGAAAGACTCTCTGATTGTTCTATACGATATTATCGCGAAGGAAGATTAAATCATATTGAGCGATATAAGGGTGATTATTTAAAATATGATGACATAGGTCGAATACAGGTTTTACGGACTTATGATGACATAGGTCGAACACAGGTTTTACGGACTTGTGTTTTTTCACAATATGAAAAAGAAACCGGGGTATCTTCAGATTACAAGGATGCCCAACTCATCTGGCAGGAAAAAGACAATTTTTCACGCAGCACCATTGAACCACTTCAGAAACAACTTTCCCAGCTTCGGACCCAGATTTCAAAAAAAGAAAACGAATACAATACCAGCTTGAGAGAAGTTACAGCTGGGCAACCGCCAGTTAGTAAGACACCAGAAGAGCTCCGTCAAGAATTACAAACTTTTCAAAAACAGGAACAATCTCTTTCTCAAGAGCTTGCGAGGCACCAAGTTACTTTAAATCAACTTGAGAGTAAATTGGGAGAAAAAGAGAGTATTCTCGTCGGTAAAATCAACAAAGCTATCGACCTTTATAATAAAAGCTGGGCAGGCTACAAGTTTTGGGTATTCTTGCTTGAAATGACCTTTGCCTTGCCATTTTTTGCAGTATCGGTTTGGTTCTATTTCAAGCTTCTTCGGAAAAACAGCCCCCATACAATTATTCTTTTGCCCGTTGTTTCTGTTGGCGCAATCCTTGTCGCAAGAAATCTTATTATTTATTTCTGGGCTTCATTTTTAGCTGACCTTATTGCAATTATTTTACAGCTAGCTGGAGCTTTATTGATATTCAGAGTCCTCATTTTCTATTTTGGAATGTTTCTTGCGATTGTTATATTCGGCGGGGCGGTGTTCCTTTTACAAAAAAGAATATACGCGCCTCAAAGAGTAAAATTACGAAGGCTGAAAGCCAAAAGATGTCCTCACTGTGAAACACCAGTTGAGTTTACGAAAAAATTCTGTGCTGGTTGCGGTAGTTCCCTAATTCAGAAATGTCCATCTTGCGACCAGGATAAATTTATTGACTTTAAATTCTGTCCCCATTGCGGCAGATCATAGAATAAAGTAAAGTTGACAAACCTTTTTCAAAGGCTTATAATAAAAGTGAATCTTGAATGATAAGTTTATGTCCGTTGTCTAACGGACATTTTTTGTGAATATGGATATAAAAAGTTTTACTTCAGCTGTAGCCCAAATTGCGGAAGAGAAAGGTATTCCTGCTGAAAAAGTGCAAGACATTATTGAACAGGCAATCGCTTCTGCATATAAAAAGGATTATGGGAAAAAAGGACAGGTTATCAAGGCAGAATTAAATCCTGCGACTGGGCAGGCTAAGTTTTGGCAGGTAAAATTAGTGGTAGATTCCTCAATGATTCTTGCTGAAGAAGAATTAGTTGAAAAAAAGGAAAAAGAGATTGATGAACCCTCTTTCGCCAAGGCTACGGAGGGCGAGGAAAAAATCCGTTTTAATTCAGAGAGACATATACTTCTGAAAGACGCCAAGAAAATAAATCCCAAGATTAAAATCAATGAAGAGCTGGAAATTTCCTTAGAGGCAAAAGGAGATTATGGCAGAATTGCGGCTCAAACAGCCAAACAAGTAATTTTACAAAGGATTAGAGAAGCAGAAAGAGATATTGTTTTTGAAGAGTACAAAGCAAAAGAGGATGAGATAATTTCTGGAATAATACAGAGAATTGAGGGGACAAATGTTTTTGTGGACATTGGAAAGACACTGGGAGTTTTGCCTAAAGAAGAACAAGTGAGGGGGGAATTTTATCGCTTCGGCCAGAGATTAAAATTCTATATTTTAAAGGTAGAAAAAACTTCAAGAGGATCTGTTATTTTTCTCTCTCGGGCCTATCCAAAAATAATTTCACAACTTTTTGAGTTAGAGGTCCCGGAAATATCTCAAGGCCTGGTGCAAATCAAGTCCGTTGCCAGAGAGGCAGGGTCTCGTTCTAAAGTTGCAGTAATATCAACTCAAGAAGAAATTGATCCCATTGGTTCTATGGTTGGTCAGAGAGGAACAAGGGTCCAAGCTGTGATTAATGAATTGGGAGGAGAAAGAATAGATATTATTGAATATGTGGAAGATCAAGAGAACTATATTGCAAATTCTCTTTCCCCTGCCAAAATTGAGGAAGTGAAAATTTTACCAAGAAACAAAGCATTAGCTATCTGCCGCGAAGATCAATTATCATTGGCTATTGGGAAAGATGGTCAGAATGTAAGACTGGCAGCGAAACTTACTGGTTGGAAAATAGACATAAGGAGCGTGGAGAAGGCTAAAGAAGAGCCAGGTGAAGAAGAGCCAGATGAAAAAGAGAAAGGAAGCAAGAAGAAATCCTCTGATATTAAGTCTGCCAGTCCGGCAGGCGAGGCTATAGATGCCAAGGAGAAAAAAACGACGAAAGACGAAAAGGCCACGAAAAAAAAGGAGACTAAAAAGAAAACAACTAAGAAAAATAAATGACCAATTCCTAATTTCTAACAATTAGAAATTGAATATTAGTAATTAGAAATTTTACAAGTATGTTAGTTTTACCCATTTTTATTTCTCTTTTTACAATTTTATTTGCTCTTTTTTTGGCGAGAACTGTCCAAAAAGCTCCTTCTGGCTCCGGAAAGCAGATTGAAATATCTTTAGCTATCAGAGAAGGGGCGCTTGCTTATCTAAAGCGGCAATATTTTATAATTTTTTTAGTAGCTATTTTTTTATTTTTCATTATTTGGATAGCAATGAATCTTAGCGCAGCCCTTGGTTTTTTCATCGGAGCTTCTTTTTCCGCCTTAGCTGGTTTTATTGGAATGATGGTTTCCACAAAAGCTAATGTGAAGGTAGTTGAAGCTGCAAAGAAAGGATTGCCAGGTGCTTTTCAGCTAGCTTTTCAAGGAGGAGCAGTGACCGGTCTCTTAGTGGTGTCTTTAAGTTTGTTGGCAGTGGCTGGTATTTATTTTTTCACCCAGGATTTCAAAGCTTTGTTAGCTTTGGGTTTTGGGGGGGGCTTAATTTCTATTTTTGCCAGACTGGGAGGCGGAATTTATACAAAAGCTGCTGATGTTGGAGCAGATTTGGTAGGAAAGATTGAAAAAGGCATTCCAGAAGATGACCCGAGAAATCCAGCTGTTATTGCAGATCAGGTTGGAGATAATGTTGGGGATGTTGCCGGTATGGCTGCAGATTTATTTGAAACTTATGCAATTATCTTGATCGCAGTAATTATTTTGGGGTCCTTAATCTTTCCGGCAAATCCACAAGCAGTTTTCTTGCCGCTCTTTTTAGCTTCCATTGCTATTTTAGCTTCCATTATTGCTGTTTTCTTCGTGAAATTGGGAAAGAAGGGAAATATTATGGGAGCTTTGAGTAAAAGTTTGATTGTCTCTGGCATTCTCTCAGTTGTTGGGTTTTATCCTCTGATGAAAAGTTCAAGCGTGTATCTTGGCGTTCAAACTATCTCTCTTTATATCCCGGCTTTAATAGGATTGTTAATCGCAGGAGGGATTTTTGTAACCACAAATTATTTTACCTCAAAAAGTCACAAACCAGTAAAATCTATTGCAGAGTCTTCTAAAGCAGGGCCTGCCACCAACATTATCACGGGATTGGCAGTAGGAATGAAATCCACTGTCCCTCCTGTTCTCTTTATTTCTTTTGGGATTTTAATTAGTTTTTGGTTTGGAGGAATGTACGGTCTTGCGATAGCTGTTCTTTCTATGATTTCTCTGGCAGGCATCGTTATTGCTTTGGATGCGTACGGCCCAATTACAGATAATGCTTCTGGCATTGCTGAGATGGCTGATTTGCCGGAAGAAGTTAGGGCAGTTACAGACTCTTTGGATGCGGTAGGCAATACCACAAAAGCTGTGACTAAGGCTTATGCCATAGCTTCAGCAGGCTTGGCCGCTCTAGTTCTTTTTACTGTCTACCAGCAGGAGCTTCAGAGTTTGGGTTCAGATGCTCAATTCCTTTTAGGAAATCATAAGGTTTTAATTGGTCTTTTTCTTGGAGGGTTGCTCCCCTATATTTTCGGGGCTTTAGCAATGGAGGCAGTTTCAAAAACAGCTTCCAGCGTGGTTAAGGAAGTTAGAAGACAGTTTCGTGAAATTAAAGGTTTAATGGAAGGGACAGCCAAGCCTGAATACGGAAAATGCGTTGATATTGTTACGAAATCTGCCCTAAAAGAGATGATTTTACCAGCTTTAATTCCAGTTATTTCTCCAATTTTAGTTGGCTTTTTTCTTGGGGTTGAGGCTTTGGGGGGACTTTTAATAGGGTCAATTATCACTGGCCTTTTTTTGGCAATATCCATGACTTCAGGAGGAGCTGCTTGGGATAATGCAAAAAAATATATTGAAGAAGGAAATTTGGGAGGAAAGGGCTCTTTCGCCCACAAAGCAGCAGTTATTGGAGACACCGTTGGAGATCCTTGCAAGGATACAGTAGGTCCAGCCATCAACCCTATGATCCAAGTATTAAATATTGTAGCTTTGCTCATTGTTGGATTTCTTGTTTGACGCGATACCAATATACGAATTCCATACGAATGACACTAATAGATAGTTTATTATTACGAGCCCCGGACTCGTAGGAATAATGGAAACTAGAATTCAAAAGTTACCAAAATCAGAAATAGAAATGGAGGTTGAAATTTCTCCCGAAGAATTCCAGACCTTTATTGAAAAAGCGATTAGTGATTTGAGTAAAAATATAAAAATTGATGGTTTTCGCCAGGGAAAGGTTCCAAAAGACATTATTGAGAGAGAAATAGGAACAGATGGAATTTTCAAAGAGGCTGGCGATCAAGCAGTAAAGGAAAAATACCTTCAGGCGATTGCAGAAAATAAAGTTGAGCCAATTTCCTCCCCGGAAATTAGTATTTTGAAATTAAGCCCTGGCAATCCTTTCATCTTTAAAGCCCGTTTCTCTATTTTGCCAAAACTTAGCCTCCCAGATTACAAAAAAATCGCCTCTTTAGTTAAAAAAAGAGAAATTCAGGTTGGAGAAGAAGAAATTAAGAAGGCCTTGCTGGAGCTTCAAAAATCTCGGGCAAAATTGAGCCAGATTGCAGTGCCCGCTAAAAAAGGAAACTTTGTGGAAATTGAATTTAGTTCTCCGCAAATTGAAATAGGAAAAGCTCATAAAGACGGTTTTTTATTGGGCGATGGTCGTTTGATTCCTGGTTTTGAAGAGAAACTGGAAGGAATGGCGGCAGGCGATGAAAAGAGTTTTTCATTAAAATTTCCAGCGAAGCATTCTCAGCAAAATTTAACAAACCAAGAAACACATTTTAAAGTCAAGATGGAGTCTGTAAAAAAGATGGAACTTCCGGAGATCAATGAACAATTCGCTCAATCTTTGGGAAAATTTGAAAGTGTACCGGCCTTAAAGCAGTCAATCTTGGAAGGCATAAAACTTGAGAAAACACACTTGGAAAAACAAAGAACGAGAGAGGAAATTTTAAGAAAGATAAACAACGAGATTTCTATGGAGATTCCTGAAGTTTTGCTAGACGCTGAAAAAAATCGCCAATTAGAAGAGCTCAAAAATTATGTAGACTCTCAACTCAAAATCAGTTTTAAAGAATATTCGCAAAGAATCAACAAATCGGAAAACGAGATTAAAGATTCTTTCCCGGCTAAAGAAAGAATTCAAAATTTTCTTGTTTTAAAGAAAATCGCGCAGGCAGAGAATATTGAAGTTACAGATGAGGAAATAGAAGCTGAGATAAATAAGGTTTTAAAGCAATACCCGAGTAAAGAGGGAGCAAAAAAAGAACTTGACCTTGCAAAATTAAAAAGCTATTATGGAGAGGCAATCAAGAATGAAAAAGTATTTCAATTATTGGAAAATCTAATCCAAAAATAATATGAATTTAATTCCAACTGTAATTGAAAAAACTCAATATGGGGAACGAGCGTACGACATTTATTCCCGTCTTTTAAAGGATAGAATAATTTTTCTGGCAAGCCCCATTACAGACTCTGTGGCAAATTCCATAATTGCGCAGATGCTCTTTTTGGCTTCCCAGGATTTAAACAAAGACATCCAGCTCTATATCAACACTCCCGGTGGATCTGTGACGGCAGGGCTTGCAATTTACGACACAATGCAATACGTGAAGTCTAATATTTCAACAGTCTGTATTGGCATGGCAGGTTCCATGGGAGCTACGCTCTTGGCAGCTGGCGAGAAAGGAAAGAGATTTGCCCTTCCCAATTCTGAAATTTTACTCCATCAGGTAGCAGGGGGGGTAACCGGAGAGGCGGTGGAAATAGAAATTACCGCCAAACAAATTGTGAAAATAAAAGATAGGTTAAATAAAATTTTGGCGTTCCATACCGGTCAGTCAGTAGAGAAAGTTGAGAAAGACACCGACAGGGATTTTTATCTGTCTGCCATTGAGGCAAAGGATTATGGAATAATCGATGAAGTGATAAAACCTAAAGGATGATATATCGGAAACAGTTACGAGTCCGTTATGAGATTTGTAAATACATATACACAGCCCCGAATGGTTCGGGGCTGTTTTAATACTGGATTTCTCGAAGTTCTGCAGAAGGGTTGTTGACAACCCTTTTTGCTGTTAAAATAAAATAATACTTTGAATAATGGCTGAATTCACGGACCCAAAAATTTCTTTGGAAAAAGGTTGGAAATTAACCCCGCATGTTTTAATTTTGATTATTTTGGGGATTGTTGTTATTTTAGGAATTCTCATTTTGGTTTGGCCGGAAAAAGAATCTTCTCAATTTCAGCCAGAAGAAAAAACTCCAGAAGAGATATTAAAGGAAAGTTTAACAGTTCCTGAAGAAAACAAGGGAGTTTTAAAAGAGCTTCCTCCAGAAGTGATTGAAGATTTAACTGTTCCTGAAGAGAATATAGAGACCGTAAAAGAGCTTTCTCCGGAAGTAATCTATGATTTAACTGTTCCAAAATAAAATTAATAATAATTAACATCGGCGCTGTGAGAATTTTGTTTTCCAAAACAATAAAATCCTCATCGTAGCCCGAAAAAAAACAAAATGACTCAATTTTTTCAAAAAACAAAAGAACTTTTCTTCAAATCTCTTTTGCCAATTTTAGTTAGTCTGTTTTTTGTGGTCGCCGTCATTTACGCAGTTTGGACAGAACCAGAGGTCGCTCCCCCCGACGGCAATGTGGATGCACCTCTTAATGTTGGGTCTGTTTCCCAGCAAAAAATAGGACCGTTAATTCTTAACACTGGTGGAGCAGCCACAGGATTAATTGTTGACCAGGGCAACGTTGGCATTGGCACAACGAATCCAGGGGCAAAACTTGAAATCGCAGGCCAGATTAAAATAACTGGCGGTACGCCTGGAGCAGGCCAAGTACTTACTACTCTTGATGCAAGTGGGTTAGCTACTTGGGAAATTCCAGCAGGCGGATCAGGTTTTTGGACTGCTAGTGGTGCAAATATCTACAATTTAAACAGCGGCAACGTCGGCATCGGGACAGCGAGCCCGAGCCAAAAATTGCATGTGTCTGTTTCTTCAGGAAATGTAGCGCAGCGCTTATCTTCTGGGACTAATAATGCATATTGGGCTGTTGCAGGATCTTCTGGTTCATATTCGAGTATTGCGGTTGCGGGTGATGTGGTGCTGCGATCAGATGGGGGGGATTTAATATTGCAAGGAAGAAATGCTGGCGATATATTTTTCACTACAGGTAATCCAGATTCTGTAAAAATGACTATTTTAAACAGCGGCAACGTCGGCATCGGGTTATCGGGTCCAAGCCAGCTCCTTCATATTGATGGTATTGTGCAAGCTGCAACATTTTACGCGAGTACTGGTGTGTCAACCTTTGGTACATCGATTATTAATCCAGGTGTCGTAAAAGCCACAAGTTTCTGTTTAGATGATGGTGAAACCAACTGCGTCAGCGGCACTTGGCCATCTGGTGGAGCAGGTCTTTGGACTGCTAGTGGTGCAAATATCTACAATTCAAACAGCGGCAACGTTGGCATCGGAGACACAACCCCTACTTTCAAGCTTGACATTACTGGTAATCTTAGAGCAACTACGGACATAAGAGCAGATGATGATTTAATTTTCTTTGGTGAATTAATGCCGGACGGAGTAACTTGTAGCAACGGTCAGATATTAAAGAGAACTGGGTCTAACAACTGGGATTGTGCAGCTGATGATACAGGTGGATCAGGTCTTTGGACTGCTAGTGGTGCAAATATCTACAATTCAAACAGCGGCAATGTCGGCATTGGGGCAACGAGCCCTACAATTGACTTAGCCATAGGAGACAATGACAGCGGGCTTAACTCCACGGGTGATGGGGTGCTCGATCTATGGGCGAATGGGGGGGCTCGGGTCCAGGTTCGAGATACGCGGGTCACGGTCACCAACGATCTTTATATTGGAAGCCAGCGAGTCTGCCGGGAGGATGGGACCGGATGCCCTGCGCGTGTAGTAAGCACATGTACCGCTTCTGTAATGCCGACTGTGTGCACTGCGACATGCCCTGCGGGTTATGAGGTGACCGGTGGAGGCATGAATAATGCCTTGTCTGGCGGTACAATAATCAGCTTTGATAGTTTTCCCAACAGTGATACCAGTTGGGTTTGCGGCCTCAATGCCACTTTTGGTGCGACGAATTCCATGACTTGTTATGCAGTATGCAGAAGGCAGTAACTGATAAGATAAATTAAATAGGGACAGGTACTAATTACCAAGCATTTGCTAACCTTCCAAAATTTCGGACACCGCATGTCCATTTCCAAGAAATAAAATGAAAAAAATAGTTTCACTGCTTGTTTTAATAACTTTTCTTTTGTCTTTTCCATCTTTGCCAGGAGAAGTTAAGGCTGGTACTGGAGATAATGTTTCTGGCTGGGCTTGGTCAGAAAACATCGGCTGGATTAGTTTTAATTCAATAAATACCGGAGGAGCGATAGATTATGGAGTGAATGTTGATTTAGGAACCGGGGATTTTTCTGGCTATGCTTGGTCAGAAAATATTGGATGGATACAATTTAATCCGGTAGGGCCTTATCCCGAGACTCCAACTTGGTCTGTTTGTTTAGATTTACCAGGTGCTGGGCAGGTTTGTGATGGCGTAGGAGATAATTTAGTTTCAGGTTGGGCGAGAGCGTTGGCGGCTCCTAGCGGCGGCTGGGATGGTTGGATAAAGTTAAGAGGAGCTGGACATGAAGTTTTGCTTAATACTACCTCAAATGAATTTGAGGGCTGGGCTTGGGGCGGAGACCCTGAAGGGAATGCAGGCGAAGAGGTAATTGGCTGGATGAGTTTTAACTGTAAAAATGAGCAAGGGGATCCTTGCGCAATAGATTACAAAGTTTTCATCGGAGCAGCTTCTGCAAACAATCCTCCTTATATATTATCTCAAGTGGTTGAATTCCAGTCTTATTGTGGAGTTGGCCCAGGTGATGGATTGGTGGGTTTCAAATGGACCTACAAAGATGATGATTCTGGAACATGTAGCGGAACAGATTGCGAAACACAGTTTGATTTTCGAGTCAATGATGTCAACGATCCTAATCAGGATGGTCTAGGAGGGGCAGAAGTTGATCGAAGTGTTACCAGCCTTAGCAATCCCGATGGTACAGTCAATACTCAGTCAGTTCTAGTAGAGAGTTCTCTCTCTGGCGATAATATTATTTACAACACTACTTATTATTGGTGGGCAAGAGTTTGGGATGATCAAGGAGGTAATTCTGGTTGGGTTGCTGGGCCTACTAATTTTACCACCGCACTTCATGCTTACCCTTGGCCTAACTTTACTTGTAACGGAGTAGATGATTGTTCAGCAGTTCCAGTTTTACCCGATGAAATAGTTGCCCTTGCAGATACATCTACTTTCTATGACGGATTTCTTGAAGCCACTAGTCGGCTTTGGACTCTTCCTCTAGAGGCAACGCTGGAATCAGGTTTTACCACAGCCGATTCACCTATTGAGGTTACATTTGTCACAGGGAATAACCTTCCGGTTACTTTACAGGTTACCGACTCTGATGGGTTTTCTTGCTCAACTACTGAGAACCTTAATGTTGCTTCTCCTCTCCCAGAATGGAAGGAAATTGCCCCTACTGGCTGGCTTTCCTTTCCCAAATTCGTTTTTCAAAATATAGGAGTTGATAAACTTTTAGCCAATGTTTTGGATTTCTTAAGACTCATTTAATTTTCTCGATCTCTATATATCAAAACCCGCCCTTTTTAGGGCGGGTTTTGATACTTCACATTCTACGTAAACAATCTTACGGGGGAATGAAACCTTACGAGGTTCAACTTCGTAAGGTTTACCAAGAAAGGAGGTTTGACATTTTTGAACCCTTTTGCTATTATTGAATCAGTAAAATTAACTTAATCATGGGATTTTTGTATTTTCACCACGAATATTTTATCGCTAATACTTCAAAGATTATACGCGAATTGCCGCGAATATTTATGTTTATCGCTGTTAAAATTAGCGATTTATCGGTTGTTGGCATTAGTTTATTTATGATGAATAGCAAAATTTCTATCTTCCGATATGAACCAAATTATTTTACTTTCAATTGGAGTAATATTTTTAGCTGTGGGAGCTATCCTGGGATATTATGCCCGCCAATCTATTGCGAGAAGGCAAATCGGAACTCTGGAAGAAAAAATTCAAAAAAGAGTTTCCGAAGCTAAAAATGAGGCTCAGTTAATCATAGCTGAGGCCACGGAAAAAGCCTCTCAGGTTTTAGGAAAAGTAAAAAAAGATATAGACCAAAGACAAGCAAGTCTGCTGAGAACTGAACAGTTATTGCTTAAAAGAGAAAATATTTTAGACAATAAATTTTCTCTTTTTGAGAAAAAAGAAAAAGAATTTCAGGAGAAAGTTCAGGCGTTAAAGAAG
Organism: Patescibacteria group bacterium; assembly: GCA_022574775.1. GTDB lineage: Bacteria > Patescibacteriota > Minisyncoccia > Minisyncoccales > RBG-13-36-15 > JACZRI01. The sequence continues at coordinate 97,976 of JACZRI010000001.1, forward strand.
ATTAAAAAGGACATAGAAGGATTAAAGGAGAAAGTTACAGAAAACTTAGAGAAAGTTTCCAAGTTATCCAAAGAAGAAGCAAAAAAAGAGCTTTTTGAGAATTTAAAGAAAAACTATCAAGCGGAAATTTTAGAGAAAATAAGGAGATTAGAGAAAGAAGGAACAGAACAATTTGAAAAGAAGGCGAAAGGGCTGATAGCTACTGCTATGCAGAGAGTTGCAATCAGTCAAGCCCAAGAGCTTACCACAACTACCATTTCTCTTCCATCAGACGATATAAAAGGAAGAATTATCGGAAAAGAAGGAAGGAATATCAGGACTTTAGAAAGATTGACTGGTGTGGAAATTATTGTTGATGATACACCGGGGGCAGTGGTTATCTCAGGTTTTGATCCAATCCGCCGCCAGATTGCGAAAATTGCTTTGGAGAAATTGATCTCTGACGGCAGAATTCAACCCGCCAGAATTGAAGACGAGGTTTCAAAGGCTGAAGTTGAAGTTGCGAATAAAATAAAGGAAGCCGGAGAAGAGGTCGTGTACGAGACAGGATTAGTCGGCCTTCATCCGAAATTAGTTCAACTTTTAGGAAGATTAAATTTCAGGACAAGCTATGGCCAAAATGTTCTTTTACACTCTCTTGAGGTTTCCTATTTGGCAGAGGCCTTGGCTTCAGAAATTGGCGGAGACGCGCAAGTTTCAAAAAAGGCAGGGTTATTCCACGACATTGGAAAAGCAGTTGATCATCAAATTCAGGGTTCCCATGTTGTTATTGGAATGAAAATTCTGGAGAAATTTGATGTGGAGAAAGAAATAATTGACGCTATGAAATCTCACCACGAAGAGTTTCCCTACGATACCTTAGAATCGGTAATTGTCCAGGTGGCTGACCAAATTTCAGGTGCTCGGCCCGGAGCTCGAAAAGATACAGTTGAAAATTACTTAAAGAGGTTGGCCGATTTAGAGGATATTGCGATTTCTTTCCCCGGCATTGACAAAGCTTGGGCTCTGCAGGCAGGAAGAGAGTTGAGAGTTTTCGTGAAGCCTGAAGACGTTGATGATTTGACCAGCAGGCAATTAGCAAACGACATCGCAAAAAAAATTGAAGAAGAATTAAGATATCCTGGAGAAATAAAGGTGACGGTAGTGAGAGAAAGCCGAGTAATTGAATATGCGAGATAAAGGATTATAATTATTTAAACAAGAATACGCCGCGTTAGAAGCGGCGTATTCTTTTGTTGAAGCGGGTGATGGGAATCGAACCCACATAGCTAGGTTGGAAACCTAGAACTCTACCATTGAGCTACACCCGCAAATAATTCGGGGTACTCGGATTCGAACCGAGACTAAATCCTCCCAAAGGACTCGTGCTACCGTTACACTATACCCCGCACCTAAATTTATATCATTTTATTTTTTCTCGGTCAACCACGTTAAAAATTCTTGATTTCTATAATTTAGTAATTGTGGTCCTGCTAAGAATGATTTAAAATAAAATTGTAAGATTATGGATTACGGCTATATTTCTAATGTAGTCAATGATATAATTAATTAGTGATCATCAGAAAATTCCTTAAGCATCTGAATATCCTTGCCCAATCTCGAGAATCCGGAGTTTCCATTTGGCAATATCCACAATTTCTCTTTTTAGTAATGGGAATAATGACTATTGTTTCAATTCTTACTGCTTACGTTATTGGTATTCGGTATGTGGCAGAACCTGAAGTGGTGGTTTTAATAGTGCTTATTCTATCAGCCATTTTGTTGGTTATTACTTTCACTATTACCCAAAGTTTTGAAAGATTGATTGAAGCCAACCGGATGAAATCAGAATTTGTGAGTATTGTTTCCCATCAATTACGCTCTCCCCTTTCCAATTTGAAATGGGCCCTTGAGTTATTAATGTCAGGAAGGCTTGGGAAGATTGAAGCTCAACAGCTTGAGTATTTCGGAATTTTGAAAGACAGCAGTGCTCGTATGAGAGAGTTGGTTAGAGATCTTTTGATTGTTTCCAGAATTGAGCAAGGCAAACTTCCATTACAAACAGTAGAAGTTTCTTTACCTCTTTTAGTAAAAGATCTGATTTTAGAATTTACTCCCTTGGCTGAGGCCTCAAATGTTGTAATAAAATTTGAACCAGATAACAGTCTCCCTAATGTGCTCGCCGATCCTTCTAAGGTAAAGTTAGTTGTTGAGAATTTTTTAGACAACGCAATCCGCTATATTAAAGGAAACGGGGAGGTTGGAATTAAGCTTAGCAGAGAAGATAATTTTCTTCACTTTCAGATTAGAGATAATGGAGTAGGCATTCCCAAGGAGGACCAGAAGTATATTTTCAAGAAGTTTTTTCGGTCATCAAACGTTTTGAAGCGTCAAACCCAGGGGACAGGACTTGGTCTGTATATTGCAAAATCTATTATCGAAAGGTCGAAAGGGAAAATCTGGTTCAAATCAGAGGAAGATAAGGGAACTACACTTCATTTTATTTTACCAATTAAATAGAAGCAGACTTAACTCTGATAAGTATACTGAACTACGCTGAAAAAATCGGTGGTTCATCAGCGTTTTCAATCATTGTATTATCAGTTTCTGCAAAATATGGAAAAAATTTTATTCATTGAGGATGAATCAGCTCTCCAAAAAACTCTTGGAGAGATATTGCGGCAAGAAGGTTATGAGATAATTTCTGCTCTAGATGGTGAAATTGGTTTAAAGTTGGCTAACGCGAAAAAGCCTGACTTGATTTTACTTGATCTTATCTTGCCGAAAATTCACGGTTTTGAGGTTTTGAAAAAATTAAAAGAAAATGCTGAAACAAAAGCGATTCCAGTATTGGTTTTAACAAATCTGGAGGATGTAAAAGATATTGAAAAGGTCCTTGAATTAGGAGCAACCACCTATTTGGTTAAAGAAAATTATAGCTTAGAAGAAGTGCTTGAGAAAATAAAGAAAACCCTAAACCAATAAAACATTCTAACATCTAAACATATCAACATTAAAATACGCAGTTTTTGAATATTTACAGAATGTTAAAATGCTTAAATGTTTGTATGTTTAAATGATTCATGAAGGTTGAGCCACAACAATTTAGATCTTTTCTCTTGGATGCCGGATTGGTTACGGATAAGCAGTTTAACAAGGCCAGGAAAAGAGCAGAGAAAACCGGTGGGAAAATCGGAGATGTTCTTGTTTTTGAAGGTCTTATTACACAAGAACAATTAATTAAGATGGAAGCTTATATCCTTGGTATCCCTTTTGTGAATTTGGAAAAAGAAACTGTTTCTTCAGAAGTTTTAAAAATAATACCCGAGCCAATTGCCAGGTCAAACAATATTGTTGCATTTCGGAAAAAAGGAAGAAATCTGGAGGTTGCTATGCTGGATCCGGAAGACCTTAGAACCATTGAATTTATTAAAAAGACCGGCGCTTTGAAGATTTTACCGAGATTGACCACTCCAAAAGGTATGAAGAATGTTTTAAACCAATACCAAAAAACTTTAGAGGCTGAATTTGGAGAAATTATTAAAAAAGAGGTTAAGGGGATAAAACCAATTACAGAAGAAGAGGTTGTTGAAGGAAAAACAGAACTTAAAAAAGTGGCTGAAGAACTGCCTGTAATTCGAATTGTCGACACTCTTTTAAAGCACGCTATTTTACAGAAGGCTTCTGATATTCATATTGAACCCGGCGGGAAAGAAATTTCAGTTCGTTATAGAATAGATGGGATTTTACGGGAAGCAATGTTGCTGCCGAAATTGGTTCAATCAGGGATTGTTGCTAGAATAAAAGTCCTTTCCAAACTAAAGCTTGACGAACACCGGCTTCCGCAAGATGGCAGATTTAAGGTTGAAACGGAGGATTACAAATATTCTATTCGGGTTTCTATCTTGCCTATTTTTGATGGAGAAAAGATTGTTATGAGATTGTTGCCAGAAACTACCAGGGCTTTCACATTGGAAGCTTTGGGGTTGCAAGGGGATGCTCTTGAAAGAACACATGATGCCTTAAGAAAACCTGTTGGAATGCTTTTGGTTACAGGTCCTACTGGTTCTGGAAAGACAACTACCTTATATTCTATGATGGAAATCTTGAATAGCTCAAGAATAAATATTTCTACAATTGAAGATCCAGTTGAATATCGGATGCCTGGAATTAACCAGACTCAGGTTAATCCAAAAATTGGCTTAACTTTCGCTTCTGGCCTAAGGTCTTTGGTTAGGCAAGACCCGGATATTTTAATGGTCGGAGAAATTCGTGATAAAGAAACGGCTTCTTTGGCTATTAATGCTGCTCTTACTGGCCATTTGGTTTTATCTACGCTACACACCAATACGGCGGCTGGAGCTATCCCAAGGTTAATTGAGATGGGCGTTGAACCATTTTTAATTTCTTCAACCTTGAATTTAATTTTAGCGCAAAGATTAATCAGAAAACTTTGTCCAGAGAAGACACAATATAGTTTAAAGAAAGCAGAACTAAAAACTCTTGAGAAAAATTGCGATTTAGATGCGGTTTTAAAAATACTTAAGAAGGAAAGATTAGTTAAACCAAAAACCGGCTGGGGAAATATCAAATTTTTCAGGTCAAAATCTTCTAAAGAATGTTCAGATGGGTATAGCGGCAGAATCGGGATTTTTGAAATTATGCCTATTACTGAAACAATCAAGGAGTTGATTGTTAAACGAGTAAGAGTTGATCAAATTGAAGATCAGGCAAAAAAAGAAGGAATGAGAACCATGGTAGAAGATGGTTTCTTGAAAGCGGTTCAAGGAGTAACTTCAATTGAAGAAGTATTGAGAGTTATCATTGAATAACGTGAAATATGAAGTGCGAAGAAACGAAGAATTCTTCAGATCTTCAGATCTTCAGACTTCAGGCTTTGTATTGTGCCTCGTTACTTTTATATCGCCAAGTCTTTTGAAGGGGAGGATAAATCTGGAATTTTGGATGTCAAAAATAAGCCAGAATTATCAAGAATCCTGCATCAGCAGGGTCTGGTTTTAGTTTCTGCCAGCATTGAAAAAGAGAAAGCAAAGAAAGGAAAACTTGTATTATCATTGCCTTCTTTCGGAGGAGTTTCTCTGGTTGATAAAATGATGTTTACCAGAAATCTTCAGGTAATGATTTCAGCCGGTGTTACTCTTCCGAGAGGTTTAAACATTTTATCTGTCCAGACGAAGAATCAAAAATTTAAAAAAGCGATTATTGAAATTTCAGAGGATATTTTGAAAGGAAAGAGTTTTTCTGAAAGTTTGGGAAAGTATCCAGAGATTTTTCGTGAACTTTTTGTAAGTATGATTAAGGTAGGAGAGGAAGCCGGTACTTTGGAAAGGGTCTTAAAGGATTTAACTTACCAGATGGATAGAGAGCATAATTTGAAGTCAGAGATAAAAAGCGCAATGATTTATCCTACAGTAATTATAGCTGCCATGGCAGGCATTGGGGCTTTGATGTTGATTATGGTTGTTCCAAAATTAGCTGAAACTTTTGAAGAATTAGAAATTCCTCTTCCTGCCACTACTCAATTTGTCATAGGGCTTGGAAATTTTTTAGTCGTTTATTGGTTCTTTCTGCCTTTTATAATCTTTTTTTTGCTTTTGCTATTTAGGGTTGCCTTAAAAACAAAAATCGGCAAGAGATCTTTTGACGGCATACTCTTGAAAATTCCTATTATCTCCCCTATTATCAAAAAAGCTAATTCGGCCCAGACTTTAAGAACATTAAGTTCTCTTATTACAGCCGGCATTCCAATTGTCCAGGCATTGGAAATTGTTTCTGGGACTTTGGGTAATTTCTATTTTAAAGAAGCTATGTTAAAAGCTGTGGAGGAAGTGAAAAAAGGGGGGAAATTTTCTGAAGCTCTAAAACCATATCAGAATATTTATCCATTAATTATGCTTCAGATGATTGAGGTTGGAGAAGAAACCGGTACTACTTCAGATATTTTGGCAAAATTAGCCGATTTTTTTGAAGAAGAAGTTACCGCAGACACTAAAAATCTATCTGCTCTAATTGAGCCGCTTTTGATGCTTTTAATCGGAGGCGCTGTTGGTTTTTTTGCGATTTCTATGATTCAGCCAATGTACTCAATGCTGGGAGCTATACGATAAAATGCGAAGCTTTACTTTAATAGAGATGCTGATTGTTATTGGGATAATTGGTATTCTCGTAGCTTTTGCTTTTCCCGCCTATCGTTTTTTTCAAAAAGAATCAGATTTAACAAATTTATCTGTAGAGATTGTTAATACTATAAGGTTGGCTCAAAATAAAACCTTGGCTTCAGAGAGAGCAAGCCAATACGGTGTTTATTTTGATCAAATCACGATTCCCAATCGGTATATTCTATTTAAAGGAGGAAGTTATGGCAGCAGAGATGCTTCATTTGACGAAATTCACAAATTTTCAAGTTTCGTGGAAATTTCTGAAATGAATTTAGCAGGAGGCGTATCTGAAGTAGTTTTTAACAGAGTTTCCGGTGAAACCTTGCAGTCTGGCAATATCTTTTTGAGGTTAAAAATTGATCCCACTAAAATAAAAACTATCTATATTGAAAGCTCAGGACGGGTTGATTTAGTTTCATCTCCAACTCCATCTGATGAAGAGCGGATAAAGGATTCTCGCCATGTTCATTTTACGTATAACCAAGATGCGAGAAACGCCGCTACTTTGCATTTAATCTTTCTTAATTATCCTGCTGATAATTCTGATATTGATTTTCAGGCCAATTTGAATCCTGGGAAAACTAAATTTTACTGGGAGGGAAGTGTTTTGGTGGGGCCTGTTGGGAATAAAACCGAACAGAAACTCTTTATTCAAACTCATTCTTTAGATCTAACTGCTGCCCAATTTTCTGTTCACCGAGATAGAAGGTACAATGATAATGCTTTGGAGATTACTCTTGATGACCAAAACCTTATTCACTATACGGCAGATGGCCAAACCACCAAGGGTAGTTCAGTTCATGTTACTGATCCTCAATGGCAATAAACAAAGTATGAAATACAAAGTACGAAGAAACGAAGAAAAAAAATTTTCAGAACTTCAGACTTCTTGTTTTCGACTCGGCTCGCCAAGAGTGGCAGATTTCAGGATTCAGAAGGGGGTTTCGGTAATTGAAATTTTAGTAGTGATTTTTATTTTGGCTGTTGCTTTTGTTGGTATTTTAGGCTTAATCACTTTTTCTTTAAAAGTTTCCACTTTAACAAAAGAGACCACGCAAGCTGTGAATATAACCCAAGAAACATTTGAGGTTGTTCGTAATTTTCGAGACGGAAAGGATTGGAGTACAGACGGTCTCGGGAGTTTAGTCATGGAAGTTCCTTATCATCCAGAGAAGACAATTGATATTCCTCCTCAGTGGGCGCTCATTCAGGGAGAGGAGATAATTGATGGATTTTCAAGAAAGGTTGTTTTTAAGGAGGTTTTTCGGGATGGAAATGACGATATTGTTGAAACTGGTGGAGTATTAGATCCAGATACTAAAAAAGCCACAGTTACTGTTTCTTGGAAAGATCAAGAAGTTGAAGTAGCTACTTATTTTACTAACTGGAATCAATGATCAATAACCAACAATTAACGACTCATAATCAACAAAATGCCTTTACCCTATTGGAAGTTTTAATTTACATCGGAGTTTTAGTTATTATTATGTCAACTATTTCTTCTTATCTCATTTGGTCCATCCAAAGCAGCACCAAGATTAAGGTAATGACTGAAACTTTAGATAATGCGCGAAGAGCAATGGAAACTATTGTTTATGAAATTAGGGAGGCAGAGAGTGTATATGTTTCAACCTCTGTCTTTGATTCCCATCCTGGACAGCTGTCTTTAGAAACGACGAAATACATACCGACAGATGAGAGCAAAACTTACATTGATTTTTATGTTTCAAATGGCAGGCTTTGTCTAAAAAAAGAATCCCAAAACCCAATTTGTTTAACTTCAGACAGAGTTGAAATTGCTAATTTATTTTTTTCTCAAATTGATACTGCCAATTTCCCTTCTATCCAGATTGACTTAAGTATTGATTACAAAAATCCAACTGGACGTTCAGAGTATCAGTCACAGGTTAATTTGCGATCAGTTGTTTCTTTAAGATCATATTAAAAATAATCTAAACATATTAATATGTTTAGATAGCGTTAAAATGCTCAGATGCTTAAATGTTAAAAAGTCGGAAAAGGGTTTTGTCGCCTTGTTTTTATCAGTCCTGATTTTAGCTATAATTTTTGCTCTTGGAACGAGTATCACTATTTTGACTTTAGGCCAGCAGAGAATTGCCAGCGATATTACCAGATCTTCTCAAGCCTATTTTGCCGCTGAAGCCGGCATTGAAGACAGCCTCTTGAGAATTCAAAACAACAAACTTTATGTTCCTGATAATACTTTAAGCGTTAATGGGGCAAGTGTGGATATTAATATTTCCGGCAGTCCAACTCAGCAAACAGTTATCTCTCAAGGTGATTTTGATAATATTTTCAGGACTGTGACTACTGTGTTAAAACTTAACACTACTGCGCCTGCTTTTTATTATGGCGCTCAAATTGGCGAAGGAGGTCTGGAAATGGAGAACAATAGTCGGATTGAGGGTGTTGGCGGTGTGGCTGGAAATGTTTATTCTAATGGGAACATTGAAGGCGATCCAGGAGCTGTAATCACTGGAGATGTTTTTGTGGCTTCAAGCACTGATCTTAATCAGCAGTGGGCCGTGTGTAGTAGCGATCAAGTTTTTGGTCAGAATTCCCCAGTACTGGATCTAGTCCAAAGTTTCAAAATCAATCAAACAGAACGTTTGGTTCAGGTCAGTATCTATTTGAAAAAAAATGGAAACCCAAAGAATCGAACCATCAGGATTTTAACTGATGATAATGGTTCACCCAGTGAAACAGTTTTAGCTTCAGCTACCTTAAATGCCTCTAAAGTGACTGAAAATTACGGTTGGATCAATATCGCTATTCCTAATCCACCCCTTTTAAACGCAGATACTTTTTATTGGTTGATGGTAGATACGAAAGCAGATAGCAATAAATACTGGATTTGGTGTAAAGATCAAAACGAAGGATATATCAATGGAGTAGCAAAATATAGCCATGATTGGAATGAAGATGATCCAGACTGGACTCAGATAACTGGCGATCTTAATATCAAAATCTGGATTGGGGGCGCAATCACTTCTCTGGAAAAAATAAGAGTTTTTGGCGATGCTTATGCGAACACCATCTTGGCGAGTGAGATACAAGGAGATGCGTATTATCAATTCATCGATCAAGGCTCGCTCGATTGGTTAAATAATTATTCTGGAAGTCCAGGCATTGCTTATCCTGATTTTCCAGATCCTGCGGTCAGTGACATGCCTGTTTCTGATGCAAATATTCAGGAATGGAAAGATGAAGCTGGATGCGGTCAACAGCCAGCCATTCCCCCTTGCTTGATTGAGGGGGATTATAGCCCACCTTCTGGCGCTTCAACTTTGGGTCCGGCAACAATAACTGGCGATCTCGATATGACCAATCTTCAGGTTTTAGAGATTACAGGCACCGTGTACGTCCAGGGTAATATTGATTTTGAAGGTGGCGCAAACCTTGAATCAGGTATGAGTTGCTCTCCTGACTATGGAGAACTCAGTTGTGTTGTACTTTCCGATGGATGGATTCATATTAAAAACAATAAACTTTTCCAGGGTTCTGGTCAGCCAGAAAGTTATTTTATGCTTTTAACTACGGCTAATTGCCAGGGTGGGGATCAGACTCCAAGTTGTACGCACCATAATGCGGCAATGGATTTGCATAATAATGCAGTCGGGGCTATATTTTATGCAGCAGACGGTCTTATTTACCTTCATAACGGGGTAATTATTTCTGAAATAGTAGCCTATAAAGTTCAGTTAAAGGAAAATGCAGTGATTCAATATGAACAAGGACTGGTTAACGCCCAATTTTCATCAGGACCTGGAGCTGCCTGGGTAATTCAAAGTTGGCAGGAGACTGAATAAATTACTTCCGGCACTTAAGTTTTTAGTTGAATGTTAAAATGGTAGAATATAATGAGATGCCTAATAGCTAACTTAACATGTTTGAGTTTTTAACTTTAAAACCTGAAGTTTTCGGTTTGGATATTTCTGATTCATCTTTGAAAATTGCAAAATTAGAGAAAAATGGAAAGTTTTTAAGTTTGGCTTCTTTTGGAAAAACAGTCATTAAACCTGGGGTAATAGAAAAAGGGGAAGTTAAAGATGAAAAAGCTTTAACCGAAATAATTAAAGAGTCTTTACATAAGGTTTCAGGTAAAAAATTGAACGCGAGATATGTAATAGTTTCATTGCCAGAAAAAAAATCATTCTTGCAAGTAATTCAGATGCCAAAAATGAGCGAAGAAGAATTAAAAAAAGCTGTCTATTTTGAAGCTGAGAATTATATCCCTCTACCAGTTGAAGAAGTTTATTTAGATTTTCAGATTGTTGCTCCTGTATATGACCATTTGGATCATTTAGATGTTTTAATTGTGGCTTTTCCTAAAGAAACCGTAGATGCTTATATCAATTCTTTGAAAAAAGCCGGTTTGAATATTAAAGCTTTGGAAATTGAGTCTTTAGCTATTACGAGGGCATTAATTAAAAACGGATTAAGCCCACATCCTGTTCTTCTAATTGATCTGGGAGAAAATGGAACTGGTTTGATGATTTTTTCCGGTTACTCTCTAAGATTTACAAGCTTCATACCCATTTCTTCTAAACAATTTACCAAGACCATATCTGATGCTTTAGGGGTTAGTTTTCAGGAAGCTGAAACATTGAAGTTGGAACACGGTCTGTCAAAGAAGTATAAAATAAAAATGAAAAATGGGATTGAAAAAGAGATAAAACCAGGGAAGATATTTGAAGCATTACTTCCGCTTCTCACTGATTTAACCAAGCAAATTGAAAAATATTTAGGCTATTATAATACCCATGTTTTTCATGAGCATTTCCGTCAAAATGGAAAAGTTGTTGAGAAAATCCTTATTTGCGGAGGAGGAGCTAATTTTAAAGGTATCAGCCAATTTCTCTCTTTGAATCTGAAAGTTCCAACTGAACTGTCTAATCCATGGACAAATATTCTCAAAGGATCCTTGCAGGAGGTGCCAGAGTTGTCTTTTAATCAATCTCAAGCTTTCGCCTGTGCTTTGGGACTTGCTTTAAGAGGAATAAAAGGAAAATAATTATGATTAACCTATTACCGTCACAGTATAAAGAAGAGTTTGCGATTGAAGAAACCAGGAGATTAGTTATTATCTTGGGGTTTTTGTTATTTTTTTCTTTTCTTTCTTTAGTTTTAGTCCTGTTTTCTATCAGAATTTATATCTCTGGTGAACTTCAGGGACAACAAACTCTTTTGACAGCTGAAAAGGAAAAATTCGAGGCTAAAGAAATCAGAGATTTAGAGAATAAAGTCAGAATTTTCAACCAAAGAATTTTCCTGTTGGATGAGTTCTATGACAAACAAATCGGTTTAACCGCAGTATTTAATAAGATAATAACAACTGTTCCACAGGAAATATATTTAACAAACCTTTCCTATTCAGAGAAGGCCTCTCAAGTTGTTCTTTCTGGATTCGCCCCTTCCAGAGATACTTTATTCCAGTTCAAAAGAAATTTAGAAAAAGATTTTCAAGACGTTTATTTTCCGCCAAATAGCTGGATTCCGTCAACCGATATAGAGTTTAGCGGGGTAAGTTTTCAAATTAATTAATAATTTGGACCCTTGTTTGAAAAAAAGGAGTCAATAACCCAAAATTTGTGAAACAAATTCGGAGGTCACAATAATTACTCCGAAAAATTCAATATGTTGTTCGCCAAATGTCCTTAAATCTTGTGGCTTGCGGCTGATTCAAATATGAAAAAAATTTATTTGATAGTAAGTATCACAGTAATAATAAATCTAATCTTAATAATTTTTATAATTTTTCCTTTAATCAACAGTATTAAAAATATTTCAAAAGATTTAGTGTCGCAAAATTCCGAAATATTTCTGCTTGAACAAAGGGAAGATAATTTAAAGAATCTCAAAAAAATTTATAATTCCAATCAGAAAAATTTGGAGAAAATAGATGCTTCCTCCGTGAATCTTAATACTCCTATAGGTTTCATTGGTTTTTTGGAAAAAATAGCCGTTGATTCTCAAGCTGGCGTTGAAATTTCTTTAACTGAAGGAAAGAGTAGTTTTGAGAATAGTCTTTTATTTAGCGTTTCCTTAGGCAGTTCATTCCCTAATTTTTTAAAATTTTTAGAGAAATTGGAAAATGGGCCTTATTTCATTGAAGTTTCAAGCTTGAATATTAGAAGAACAATTGAAGGTGAGATTTCTGCAGTTTTAACATTTTCAGTTTTGGCAAAGGAATAACTGATTATTTCATACAATGTTAGCGATAAACCCTAAAATAAAATTTACCAGGATAAAAGAAATTTTAAAAAAAACTCTTTGGATTTTGGGAGAAAAGGCTTTTCTTGTTTTCCTCGTTCTTTTATTTTTTGGGATAGCCTTTAGTGTTACCTTGTTCTATCAGTCCTCAGCTTCAGCTAAGAAATCTCAACAAGGAACATTAGAAAAACCTCTTCAGTTAGATGAAGGGTTATTAGGGAAAGTTTTAGGAATACGGGAAGAGCGTGAAAAAATATTTAATGAGACAAAACAGAAACAGTATCCTGACCCTTTTTGGAGAGTAATTCCCAGTTTAGAAGAAAAGAACCTTGAATAGATTGATTATTTAAGGTATAATAATTTGTATAATTATCCGCAGAATTTTGCCCCTGTAGCTCAATGGAAAGAGCACGGGACTTCTAATCCTGGGATATAGGTTCGACTCCTGTCAGGGGCGTAAAATGGTACGGTCGAGCGCTAAAAGCTTTAAGTGTTTTGGTTTTGCCACAGTGACGCTTATGGCTTATGGTGAGCGTAGTGTAGTGGTTAGCACAAGAGTTTGTGGAACTCTTAGGGGGAGTTCGAATCTCCTCGCTCACCCTGGTTATCCCCTGTTTGACAGGGGTTTTGTTTTGTGAGAGGAAGAGCTATAATAACCTAACTACCAGAGGTAAAATTAATTCTTCTTTGATTTTTAATTGCCATCAGTGTTATTCTGCAGGCATTTAAATTTCACAAAGATGTGATATATTATGCAAATCAATGAACAATACGCTAAACTTGCCGATGATGCGACAATTCAAAAAACAGCAGAAGCTCTAAAAAAGAATGGTATTTCTGCGGTAGTGGTAGAAACGGAAGAAGAGGCAAAGAAAAAGGTTTTAGAATTGCTTCCCCAGGGTTCTGAGGTAATGAATATGACCTCAATGACTCTGGAAGCAATCAATGTGGTAAGTGAGCTGAATGAGTCTGAGCATTTCAACTCAGTTCATAATAAACTGAATGCTATGGATCAGAAAACACAAGGGGCAGAGATGCGACGTCTCGGAGCAGCGCCTGAATGGGTAGTGGGAAGTGTTCACGCAGTTACCGAAGATGGACATGTGTTAGTTGCTTCTGCGAGCGGTAGCCAACTTCCTGCCTATGCTTATGCTGCAGGGCATGTCATCTGGGTGATTGGTACGCAAAAGATTGTGAAAAACATAGAAGAAGGCATGAAGCGTATTTATGAATACAGCTTTCCCTTGGAAGATGAACGAGCGTTGAAAGCATATGGCATGCACAGTGGGGTCAATAAAATTCTCATAGTAAACAAGGAATTTGTGCCTGAAAGAATTACTGCGATTCTCGTTAAGAAAAAATTAGGATTTTAAGATAGTTAAAATTACAAGACCGAATTTATTTTCTCTCCTTTTTTACATTAAAAAACAGCTCTCAGAGCTGTTTTTTTCAATGCAACGCCATTTCAGCTTTCAATTATTTTTTCTCTTCCAGTTTTACTTTTAAGTTTATTTTCTTTTTCTCCCTTAATACTTTTAAGGAAAGTTCGTCATTTATTTTATGTTTTTGCAAAATATCTGATAAGGGATTTTTTACAGTAATTTTTTCCCCTCCTGCCTCCAAAATTATATCAAACTCTTTCAGCCCGGCCTTATCTGCGGCAGATCTTTTAAGCACTGCTCCTTCTCCTAAATTTTCCCTCATAATTAAAGCTCCATAATCCACTGGCAATTTATTCTTCTCTGAAATTTGCTTATTCAAAATAACGTATCTTACTCCCAGAAATGGTATTTTTATTCTCCCATACTTTCTCACTTCTTCTAAATCTTTCTTGGCAGAATTGATTGGGATTGCAAAGCCTATATTTTGAGCCCCCATTATCATTGCAGTGTTGATGCCAATAACATTTCCTTCAATGTCAACCAAAGGACCACCTGAATTCCCGGGATTGATGGCGGCGTCTGTTTGGATTAGTCCTCTTAATCTTTCAACTTGGTGATCAACTCCGGCAAAAGCTGTGATATAGCGGCTCAAACCAGAAATAATACCTGAACTTATGGTGTCGTGGAATTCTCCTAAGGCATTACCAACGGCAACTACCGGTTGACCAAGCTCTATCTTGTTTGAATCGCCAAACTCCAAATAAGGAAGATTTTTAGCCTTTATTCTTAAAATTGCAATATCATTGATTGGATCTCTGGCTATGATTTTAGCAGGATATTTTTTTGTCGGTTCCAAGACAATGGTGTAATCAGCTTCAAGGTCTGCAACCACATGCTGGGAGGTGAGAATCAAGCCGTCAGAAGAAACGATAAATCCTGATCCTCCGCCAATTTTCGTCCTTTCTTTCTTGCCATTTTTTAACTTTGGCATAATAACTCCTCCGCCTTCAAAAGGCATAACAAAATATCCTTCAATTTTTGGCAGGTCTTTTGAAATAACGATAGTAATTACAGCCGGACAAACTTTTTTTGCTACTTCTACGATTGGTGAACTGTTTGGCATATACACCAATTATAACAAGGAAGAAACTTTTGTACACAAGGTCGCTTCGCCAAGTCTGACTTGGCTTCGCTCCTTAGAAACCCATGGTTTCTAACGTTTTTCTCGATTTCATTGAGAAAAACCTGTTTTCCTACACGGAGAAATACCCAATTTCCCCGACCATCCTTCTGCCTTTTACTTGTATAAAAGGAAAAAAATTGATAGAATAGCTTTGAACTTGCCCCCGTAGTTCAACGGATCAGAACAAGAGACTCCTAAGCTCTAGATAAAGGTTCGATTCCTTTCGGGGGCACTAGCGGGCCCATGGTATAGAGGTAACACACGTCTATGGCATAGACGAGTCCGGGGTTCAATTCCCCGTGGGTCCACCTATCTTGATTCCAACTAAACCAGAGCACTAAACATAATTAGTGCTTGGTTGAACACATAACTCGTTGTGTGTTCTGATCCCGCGAAGTCAATCAATTCGAAAGGTTTACAGAATAATTCCATAAGAAACCGGTGGGGTGTCTGAGTGGTTTAAAGAGATGGTTTCGAAAACCATTGTAGTCAGAAGACTACCGTGAGTTCGAATCTCACCCCCACCGCTAAAGAGTTTGTCCTGAACTTAGCATGGTTTAGGGCTTGAAAAATTTTGAAAAATCCTCTATAATTTGAACATATGGAGAGCTTTTTTATTTTAGCTTTCATAATTCTTGTTTTTTTTATTTTCCTGACAGGTTTTTATCTATTCCAGCTAAAAAAAAGAGTAGATGTTTTTTTTCAGAAAGGAGATGAGAATTTTGAGAAACTTATTTCTTCTCAAATGAAAAAAATAGAAGAGCAAGAAGCAGATATCCAGACAATTAAGAAGGATATCTCCGGGTTGGATAAAATTTCAAAGTTAAGCTTTCAAAGAATTGGATTGGTTAGATTTAACCCTTTTAAAGAAGTTGGAGGGGATCAGAGTTTTTCAGTTGTACTGCTGGATTTTAACAATAATGGATTTGTGATCACGAGTATTTATAGCAGAGATGGAAACAGGGTATATGCGAAGGCAATCAATAACGGCAAGTCCCAATACTCGCTTTCTAATGAAGAGAATGAGGCAATCAAGATGGCCATGGGCTAAAATGACTAATGACAAAATCCAAATGACCAATAAAGCCCCAAACCCAAATTACCAAAATAATATTTTAATTTCGGATTTAAGAAATTGGGATTTGCCTCATACCAATCCCTCACTTTGTTCAAGATGGTACGGGGCGAGCATCAATAATGGGTTACTTGTTGGGATTTCATATACTTGTCCCGTACTCAAATTCGAAGAATTTGTAGTACCGGGGATTGAGAATTGGAGCTTAAGGTTTGGGATTTCAAAAAAAGTTATGATTGAAGAAAAAAAAGAAAACTTAGCACGCTCGTCAACACATTTGGCGCAAGCTGATGGTGAACAGGCATCCCGTCCTCCTGTCGTAGTAGTTTTGGGCCATGTAGACCATGGCAAGAGTTCGATTTTGGAAGCTTTCAAAAAGAGTGTAAGGATAACGGAAAAAGAGGCAGGAGGAATCACTCAGCATATCGGAGCTTATGAGATTGAACATTCTTCGGCAGGCTTAGGACAGATGAAAAAGATTACTTTTATTGATACTCCTGGGCATGAAGCCTTCTCTGCTATAAGGTCTCGCGGGGCAAAAGTTGCTGATCTTGCTGTGTTGGTAGTAGCTGCTGATGACGGGGTGAAGAATCAAACAAAAGAAGCTATTTCCCATATTAAAAAGGCTGGGATTCCTTTCATTGTAGCTTTGAATAAAACAGATAAGCCGGAAGCTGATCCTGAAAGGGTTATGAGAGAATTATCTCAACAGGAAGTTTTAGTTGAGCGGCTTGGTGGGAAGGTACCTTCTGTCAAGGTTTCAGCAAAAACTGGTCAAAAGATGGAAGAACTTTTAGATTTGATTTTACTGGTAGCTGAGATGGAGGAATTGAAGGGGAATATACACAAACCGGCAGAGGGGGTGGTGATTGAGGCCTATTTGGATAATCTAAGAGGACCTACTGCCACTTTATTGGTCGGTGATGGAGTTCTGAAGACAGGGAACATTGTTGGCACTGATTCTGCCGTAGGCAAAATTAAAATTTTAGAAAACTTTCAAGGAGAATCAATTAATAAGGCTTTTCCTTCTATGCCGGTTGTTGCCTTGGGTTTTGATAAAGTACCTCGTATTGGAGAAAAATTTAAAATTTTCCCTGATCTTAAAACAGCTCAAAATAATACAAAAAAGGATATAAGTGAAAAAAGAGAAGGGGCGCAAGTTTTTGTCTCTGAATCAAGTAAAAAAATTTTGAGCTTAATTTTGAAAACAGATGTCTTGGGCTCTTTGGAAGCAATAGAAGAACTTTTAAAAGATATCCCTCAAAAAAAAGTAGCTGTAAGAATTTTAAAGGGAGAGGTTGGAGAAATTAACGAAACAGATCTGAAATTAGCTATGTCTGCGAAGGCTAAGGTTTTAGGTTTCCGTGTGAAAACAAATCCAAGGGCCGAAGCTTTTTCAGAGAAAGAAAAAATAAAAATTATGAATTTTGAAATAATCTATGAACTTTCCAAATGGGTTCGCCAGACGATGGAAAAAATCGTGGAACCTGAAATTATAAAGAAGGAGCTGGGAAAAATGAAGATTCTTGTTGTTTTCCAGGGTGAGAAGAGCAAGCAGGTCATAGGAGGAAGAGTTCTGAAGGGAAAAATAAAAAAAGGGTCGGTAATTGATGTTTCCCGCAACGAAGAAATCATTGGTAAAGGGAAATTAGTAAATCTTCAAAAAGATAAAAGAGATGTTGATGAGTGTGAGGTTCGCGATGAATGCGGCATACTATATGAAGGGTCTGGTAAGATTGAAGAGGGAGACATTCTGGTATTTTATAAAGTGGAGAGGATAAGGGGAAAACTATAATCGTCTAAGTATCTAAATATTTTAGCATTTAAACATTTTTCTAATTTCGATCTGTTTAGATGTTTATATGTTTGAATGTTTAAACGAGCCTTACGAAGCGTATTCAACGTATCAATCAACTTATAAAGGAGGAAATTAGTAAGATTCTTCTTAGGGAAGTTGATTTTCCTCAAAATACCTTAGTTACTGTGATGAGGGTGGAAACTTCTCCAGATTTGAGGCAGGCAAAAATTTTTATCAGCTGTATTCCCGAAAATAATAAACTAAAAGCGTTTAGAATATTACGTAAAAACCTTTCTTTAGTCCAAAGAAAAATTGGTGAGCGTCTTTCAATAAAAATAACCCCGAAAATAAAATTTATTGAAGAGAAAAAAGCTCAAGCAGTAGCAAGGGTTGAGGAGCTTTTGGAGGAGATAGATAATCAGAATAATTGATGGCCACGTAGCCAAGTAGCTAAGGCGACGCTCTGCAAAAGCGTTATACGCGAGTGCAAATCTCGCCGTGGCCTCAAATCAGAGTGCAAAATAAAATTTTGTGCTCCGGATATTACGCCCGGGTGGCGGAATTGGTTTACGCAGCGGACTTAAAATCCGTGGCCTAAAAGGCTTGTGGGTTCGAGTCCCACCCCGGGCACTAAAAAACCCGCCCAGTTTAACTGGGCGGGTTTTTATAGTGCATTAATCAAATATGGTTTTTATTTCAGGGAGTGGAGGCCGAGAAATGAAACTCTATTCGGATGCATTAACTTTCTTGAATTATTTCAATATAAGTTCTCTTTGCTCCGAAGTTTTTTGCCTCCCAATAAGAAGAAAACCAGATATCAACGTGATAATAACCTTTCCTGGAATTCATCCTGTCTTCGACCACGAAAATTTTATCTCCATAAATTTCTGGTATTCTGATTTTTGTCCCAAAAGGATATAAATTGTTTGCCACAATTCCATCTTTTACAAAGGTGCCGGAGGCAGTAATATACGGACTGTTGTCTGTTTCCCATATTGAGCTTGAATATGCCGTGATTACCATTTTTATTTCTTTAACAATATTAAGTTCAGTGCCTGTTGGTTTTGAAATTGGTAAAAGGCTGTTTCCTTGCACAACGGCAAACCCTTCATTTTCTTGGGTTTTTGGCGAAACGAAGTTAGCTTCGTTCTTCTTGGATATAAAGCTGAGAAATGGCCAAGCCCCTACTAAGCCGCCAAAAATTGTAACAATGATAAGAAGATTTATTCCCCGTATTACCGGAGATTTTGCGATATTATGCATTTTAACCCCCTTTATTAAGGGTTTTGCCATAATACTTTATCCAGAAAGAGATGTCAACCCCAATCATTCAATCATTTCTTATGTATATTTTTATTCCTTTGAGCCAAAGAATGAGGGCGTATAAAAACGGGAGAACGCTCACATAGTATTTTAGGATAATAACTTCTTTTGTTAACCAACCGAGAAATCCTTTTAATTTTAGTGGTCCTGCGTCAACAATTCCCCATTTTCCACCGAGGGGAATGACGAGTCGAGGCATCATACTTTTGCATTTTATAGCTTTTTTTCCATAAATGTCGTTTAAAATGTTTTTCGCCACAATCTTTCCTTGTTTGATAGCCATCCAGGCAGTAGCTGGCATTGGGGTTTGCAGTACAGAGTCGAAGCAATACAGATTATCTCCAACTCCAAAAATGTTCCTATAAGGAACAATTCTCAAGCAATCGTCCGATAATATTCTACATCCTTTTTCCAGCTTGATTCCATTTATTCTTTCAACGAGAGAATTTGCCTTTATCCCCGCTGTCCAAATGAAAACATCACAGTAAAGTTTTTCTCCAGTCTTTAATAGTATCGTTGAATCTTTAATCCCGGAAATCTGTTTGCCAAAAAAAAACTCTATTCCGATTTTTTTCATTCTCTTTAGCGCAGCCTTTTTTACCCAATCTGCAGCTCCCGGTAAAATTGTATCAGCAGCTTCTATTACTTTTACCTCCACTCTTTCTTTTACATGTCCCAATTCTGTTGATAGCTTTCTTAAATAAAATACGAGTTCTGAAGCAAACTCACAGCCTGTGAAACCTCCTCCGCCTATGATAATAATAATCCGTTGAGTTGACTGTTTTCTTTCAAAAACTTCCTGCACGGCATTGCGGATATTCAACGCGTCATTGATATTCTTGAGGGGTAATGCCATTTCCTCGGCGCCTGGAATTCCAAAAAAATTAGTTTCCGACCCCAAAGCAAATACTAAATAATCAAAATCTAATGTATTTTTATTTTCTAAAATAATTTTTCTCTCTTTCAGATTGATATCATTAACAGTAGCTTGGACAAAATCGAAATACTTATTTGCCTTAAAGATTTTTTTGATATCTAAAATTGCTGTGGTATAAAGGTTTTTAAAGTCTATCCTTCTAGGGTATCTTTTCCCAAGGCTTGCTGTGGCTATTTCGTACAGTGAAGATTGGAAAATGTGATAAGGATTCTTATCCACTAAAATAATCTTAAAGTTGTCGGGAGTTTTGCCAATTAAATGTTTTGTGGCGGATATTCCGCCAAATCCAGCTCCGAGTATGACAATATTTTTAATCATTATCTTATTTTATCCCTTCGGTAGGCTCAGGGCAAGCAAAAAAAACAATCACCCAGAAAGAGCGACTGTTTTATTAGAGCGGGAGACGGGATTTGAACCCGCGATCTTCTCGTTGGCAACGAGACGCTCTACCACTAAGCTACTCCCGCCTACACTTTTCTTAGCGAGCTACGGCGGGCAAGTTCCCGCAATAAGATCGCAAGACGATAAAAGCTACTTTTCAATGGTGCTTTGCGCTCCGTAGTTTTAGCGAAGGAGTGCCGCGGGTCGGAATCGAACCGACGACTTCTCGCTCTTCAGGCGAGAGCTCTACCCCTGAGCTACCGCGGCATGCATTTTCAATTTATGGACGGCATAGGACTCGAACCTATAACCTTCTGCGTGTAAAGCAGACACTCTAACCATTGAGCTAGCCGTCCATATTTATGCCCAGGGAGGGACTCGAACCCTCACGCCCTTACGGGCATGGCTCCTCAAGCCATTGTGTAAACCAATTCCACCACCTGGGCTTATTTTTCTTCGAGTTCATTTTCCGATTTTTTTTCCGTTTCAGATTTCTGTTCAGGGCTTGTTTCTGCCGCCTTTTCTTTTTTAGTCTCTTCCGGTACTTTTTCTTCGGGAGCCACCTCTTTTGGTTCTTCAGGAGTTATAGCTTCTGTGAATTCTATTTTTTTCAACTTTGCCTTTTTTCCTTTTGCGGTTCTCAAATAATAAAGCTTTGCCCTTCTCACTTTTCCTCTTTTTATGATTTCTATTTTTTCAATCGTCGGGGAATGAATCGGAAAAATTTTTTCTACTCCAATACCAGAAATCACTTTTCTTACGGTTATCGTTGCGCTTACTCCTTTTCCATGCTTTCTGGCAATAATTACTCCTTCGAAAACTTGGAGTTTTCTTCCTCCTTTTTCTTTCGAAGAAGCTTTCCCTTTTGCGATTTCTTTGATTTTTTGGTGAATCCGAACAGTATCCCCCGCTCTTATATCGGGCAAATCTTTTTTTAGGAAAGACTGTAAAAATGTTTCAATTTTTGTTGCCATAATTTAATTTTTTTAAAACTTTTTCTAAATCCTCGGATAATTTTGATTTAAACTCTTTTTCTACTCCATCTGGCGATATTATTTTTAGGCGGCTCGCATGCAAAAAATGCCTTCGGAGATTTTTGGGTTTTTGCTGTCCTTTGAAGCCGTATAATTTGTCACCGGCTATTGGATGGCCAAGGTAAGAAAAATGGCAGCGGATTTGGTGTTTTCTCCCGGTTTTCGGGATGGCCTCAATCAATGTATATTCTTTGAATTTTTCCAGCGTCCTATATTCTGTAATCGCTTTTCTTAGACCTTTCTTTTTAGCTTCAGGAGCATTGAAAGAGAAAGCTTTTTGTTTTTTTTGATTTTTCGGAGCTCTTCCGAGCAACGTCTCAATTTTTCCTTGGCTTGGCATTAGATACCCAGTAATTAACAATAGGTATACCTTCAAAACCTTTCTCTCTTTAAATTCTTTTTGCAAGAACTTCAAACTTTCACCATTTTTTGCTACCAAAAGAATTCCTGAAGTTTCTTTATCTAAGCGGTGAACTATTCCATATCTCGGTGATTCTCCAACAGTTTTTATATAAGGAAATTCTTTTAAAAGCAAGTCAATTACTGTTTTTTCTGTAATGAGTTTTTCCCGCCTTTGGCGTCGCCTCTGGTGAACCTTGCCTTGGGCGGGAGGCTCGCCTTCTGGGGCGGCCGGGAAAACGACAATCCCTGTTGGTTTGTCTATAACGAGAATATTTTTATCTTCGTATATTATCTTTATATCCATGTGGTGTGAACCACATCGGGTTCACACCAATCCTGAACCCTTCGTGGTTTGGGGTGAGCGCGATCCGACTTGAACGGATGACCTCCTGCGTGTCGAGCAGACGCTCTAACCAACTGAGCTACGCGCCCATATAGTGCGTACGGATGGATATTCGAACAATTGAACCTGTGATTATATCGATAACTTTCATTTAAGATTTTTATACGCAGTCACCGATATATCAATGGCTACATTATATTTATTAACTTCATCTCTCACGTGGGCGCGGATGGATTTGAACCATCGACCCCCACTTTATAAGAGTGGTGCTCTAACCGCTGAGCTACGCGCCCACGTGAGAGATGTTTACCAAATGAAAGCCATTGATATAAGCCGGATGCTCTACCGCTGAGCTACGTGCGCAAAATTTTAGAGGACAACTCGCAATCTATCTCACTTTTTTTATTTTTAAATGAGGAAAGGCGGCTTTTCTCTTTTTTCTTGTCTTTTTATTCTCCCCTTTTATCAATTCTTCAAACTCCTCTCTCTCAATTGTTTCTTTTTCAATTAGAGTTTTGGCAATTTTATCTAAAAGTGTTCTTTTTTTTACCAATATTTTTTTAGCAGTTTTCTGGGCCTCGCCAATAAATTTAGAAACTTCTTTATCTATCTTAGCTGCTATTTCTTCAGAGTAATTTCTTTGTTCTGAAATTTCTTTTCCTAAAAATATAAATTCCTCCTTTTCTCCAAAAGAAACTGGCCCCAAAGAGGACATTCCGTATTCTTTCACTAATTTCCTGGCAAAAAAAGAGGCCTTTTGCAGATCATTTGAAGCTCCGGTGGTAATTTCGTCAAATTTCAGTTTTTCAGCACAATACCCGCCTAAAAGTGTTGCCATTTCAGCCAAGAATTCAGATTTTCTTCTAATCCTTCTCTCTTCCGTGGGCACTTTTAAAGTGTAGCCCGCGACTGATCCACGAGCAATAATTGAAATTTTTCTAATGGGTTCTGTACCTGGAATTGAGACAGAAACCAGCGCGTGTCCTGCTTCATGAAAGGCAGCAATTTCTTTTTCTTTTTTTGATAGAACGTGACTTTTTCTTTCTGGCCCTAATAGGACTTTTTCAATTGATTCTAACAGTTCTTCTTGGAAAACCTGTGTCTTATTCATTTTTGCAGCCAAGATTGCAGCTTCATTCATTAAATTAGCCAAATCAGCTCCCGAGAATCCTGGAGTGCGTTCTGCGATTTCTCTTAAATTTGTATTTGATGCCATAGGTTTTCCCCTGCAATGAATTTCCAAAATTTCTTTTCTATCACTGATGTCCGGCAAATCAAGAATTATTCTTCTGTCAAATCTTCCCGGTCGCAAAAGAGCTGGATCAAGGACATCCGGCCGGTTGGTTGCCGCGAATACTAAAGTTCCAGATTCTCTTTCAAAGCCATCCATCTCAACTAAAATTTGGTTCAATGTCTGTTCTCTTTCATCATGACCGCCTCCTATGCCCGCTCCACGAACACGACCAATAGCGTCTAATTCATCAATAAAGACTATGGATTTCCCGGCCTTTTTGGCAGTGGCGAACAAATCCCGGACTCTGCTGCTTCCTACCCCTACAAACAACTCTATGAATTCAGAACCAGAAGCTGAGAAAAAAGGAACCCCGGCTTCAGTCGCGACAGCTCTTGCCAAAAGAGTTTTTCCTGTCCCGGGTGGTCCCGTTAACAAAACTCCTCTTGGTATCTTTGCCCCTATTGCTAAATATTTCTTCGGGTTTTTTAGAAAATCAATAATCTCTTTCAGTTCTTCTTTCGCTTCTTTTAAACCAGCTACATCCCGGAACGTGACTTTTTCTTTCGGATGGCCTTCAGCGCCAAACAATTTCGCCTTTGCCTTGGTGAAATCAAAAGCCTGCATAGCTCCTGTTTTTGCCTGGCGGAAAATCATCCAGAAAAGTAAAAGAGGAAACAGGAAGAGTAAAATTAAGAAAATCGGGCCAGACCAAACCAAGAACCCTCCTTCTTTTTTATATTCAATCTCAACTTTTCCCGGACGCATTTTTTCTGGTTCAACGCCAAGATTAAACAATACCTGAGTGAAATCTGCATCAGCCTCTTTCTGCGACTTAGCTTTTGATTCATCTTTATAAAAAATGGAAATACTGGTTCCTGCAACAGTAATTTTTTCTACCTTTTCTTTGTTAAGATCTTCTACCAATTGGCTGAGGGGGATTGTTTCAATTTTTTCAAAAGGCTGAAAAACCAAAGCAAAAAGGCTTGAGATAACAAGTAAGAATAAAATAACCAATAAGAAATTTTGGACTAATTTTTTCATGATAATAAAATCATACCAAGAAATTCTTTAAAAATCAAGCCTTGAACCACATTGGATTCAAGGCGCAGTCTCGTACCGTCGCGTCTGAAGCGACTGGTTCGGGGCAAGGAGAATAACGCTTTTCTCTGAAAAATAAACGGCCCTGGTGAGGTATGCTCACCAGGGCCTTGTTCGCTGTTCGCTACGGGTTTCTTGTTTATTTAGGTCTGGTCGTTGATCTGGGCAAGTTTTGTAGCCTGCCCGTATGCGTTCCGGAGAATCGTGCCTAGGGGATGAGGGACCCCAAAGAACTTATCTCCTTCTGGGTGTTCACCCATGCACGGCTTGAGGAGTTCCTCAAAATGCGGAGGAACCTCCACGAGCAGGATGAAAGGCTGGTCTTTTTCGTCCTGGGTGAATCGTTCAACCAGAAAGAATGGGTCAAGGACCCTGTTTACTACCTGCCCGTCTGGTGCTCTTTCTTCCCAGTCCTGTTCGAGTTGCACAAGACAGGTGCCTTTTTGCTCCTTGAGCAGGAATTGCTCAGAAGAGATTGTTGCCTTTTTGGCAAGCTCTTCCTTGAGTGCCTGGCGTTGCTGTTTTTCTTCCAGTGCCCGAAGGCCTCGTTGGATAAGGTGCCAGATGAGCTGGATTTTCCGGTTCATCTCCGATGGAAGCGTCCTAACGAATGGGGGAGTTTCCCACTGCAGGCTTTCTGCCTTAAGGTGGACACCCAAATCCTTGGCTTCTGTGATGGCTTTCTGAATGCTGCCTGTGGCAGCTAAAGGCATTACCTTTTCGCCGTCAGATTCCATCAGCAAGGTTCCACCACCACGCCAGAAGTCAGTGGCTCCACCAGCTAACTTCACTTCTTCTGGCGGAATTCCCAAGGCGAACTTGCCTGGCTTTCCTGCGCGGAATTCCTTTGCTGTGAGCTCGCTCTGAGTGAAGAAATCTTGTGCTGTCTCGGTACGGACCTTTTTTTCCGTTTCCCAGACTCGGCTGAGGAATTTGGCGACGATCTCTTCGAGCTCGTTCGTTTCCGGTTCCCCAAAGGCAGATTCAGCAGGGACAACATAGTCTTTGCCATATGCCTTCAAGGCTGTTGCAGGAAGCTCCTGCGGGGTTTCCTGTTCATCCCCGTTTCTGTTGGGAACAGGAATTTCCTGGAGATAGCCCTGCTCCACGAGTTCTTGGAGAAGAGCTATTGCTTCTGTCCGCGAACCAAGCTCTGCAGAGAACCGATGGCTTAAAACGCCCAGCCAGCTTGCCCGACGGTATGCCGGCGTTTCACTTTGTATGTACTCGCGAAGCGTCTTTTCTACCTCTTTTATCGCTTCGACCGCCAGTTCTTGCGCTTCCCGAGAACCACTTTTCGTTTCATCGATTTTGGGCAACACAGTAGTCACCCATTCTCTGATCTGTTCAGCTCCTTCCCTGATGCGTTCAGCCACAGCCTCATCTGCGGTTAGCGCATCGGAGATTTCCGGAAGTTCTGGCAGAGATATGAAACTCGCCCTTACTTCTTTCAGTTCTCCAAAAGAGTGTAGAGTTTTTTCCCCACTCACTGTTTTTGCCTCCTTCATACATGATAGACCCGTAGCGAATTTTCAATGTACTGTACATAATTATAGCAGAATGAAAAATTTTGTCAAGTCACTGCTACCAATTTATTGGTGTGGGGCTAACCCTCACATCTATCGTTGATAGGTAGTAATGGGTCAACAAGAGCTTTTAATGCTTGTACATATAAAAAAGGCAGCGAGATTTCTCTCGCTGTTTACTTGTATATTTATATTAATCGGTTTGTATTGGTTTAAGAAAAAAAGTTTTGTCTGCCAGGTTAATCAAGTCGCTTGATAGAGAGTTTGTGGAGGCTGCGACAACAATAATTTCTAGCCCTTTCTTTCTCGCTTGACGAACGAGAGGGCTGAAATCTTTGTCCCCGCTACCCAGACAAATAAAAGACAAATCCTTCATATTGTCAATTGCCATTTTCCCAAAACGGATAAGGGTGTCATCGACTGTGTCTTCTTTTTCGCCTTTCTTGTTTTGGATTCTCGGACAGACAATTGTGTAAAAACCTAGTTCATGGTAGGTTTCTCCCCAGATGTAAGCTTGTTGGGGAGGGAGGAAGACAAAAACATCAACAATTTCCCGATTAGCTTCAACAATTCTTCTGATAACATGATCGAATCTACTGATGATTGATGCTTCGTCTGGAGAAACGAGTTTTAAGCTTGTCACAAGATTATCGTGATCAATAAAAAAAACACCTCTTTGCTTTTTCTTCTTGAAGAATTGCACGATTATCCTCCTTTTTTAAGCCAGTTCATTATATTCAGTTTTGAAAGAGC
Source organism: Patescibacteria group bacterium (assembly GCA_022574775.1). Classification (GTDB taxonomy): domain Bacteria; phylum Patescibacteriota; class Minisyncoccia; order Minisyncoccales; family RBG-13-36-15; genus JACZRI01. The sequence continues at coordinate 124,837 of JACZRI010000001.1, forward strand.
TTCGTTTATAGTTTACCGGATTATCTTTAGATTATACATAAAAAATAAAATCCTGTCAAGTGAAACAGGATTTTATCTATCATTCTTGAACCAATTTCAAGCTCATTCTATGTTCTTTCGGGTCTATTAGTAAAATTTTAAAATCGTACTTTTTGCCAATTTTTAAGTCATCCTCCATCTTATTTTGAGAACCAAACTCTGATATGTGACAGAGCCCTTGAATCTCAGAGGTTATTTGAACAAATGCTCCGAAGGGATTGAATTTAGTCACCTCGCCCTTGACGATATCTCCTTTTTTATATTTTTTCTTAATGTTTTCCCAAGGGTCTTTCTTAAGGGCTTTTAGAGAGAGGGAAACTTTTTCAGAGGCAAGGTCAATAATTTTCGCTTTAACTTTTTGGCCTATTTTCACTATTTCAGAGGGATCTTCTATTATTTTCCAATCTAATTCAGAAATATGAATTAATCCTTCGAGAGCGGAGCTCTCGCCCGTTGGAGTTTTCTTGTTCTCCTTAGTTTTTCCGGAGGAGGAAGCAGAGGCAGGCTTATCCTTAGTGGAAGGATCCATCTTTGCCCTTTGGGCTTTGGAAGGTGAAAATTTTATAAATGCGCCAAAATCAACTAAACCTGTAATTTCTCCTTCAACTATATCTCCTATTTTGTAATTTTTTAAAATCTTTTTTATTTTATCCACCTCTTTTATTTTTTCAGAAATGATAATTTGTTCATCCTGCGGCAAAATGTTGAGGACTTTCACCTCTAATTCCTGCCCAATAAATTTTTGAAGCTCTCTAAGGATTTTATTTGTATCTGCGCCTTCTACCTTTGGATAGTGGTCAGAGGATAGCTGGGATACCGGTAAAAAAGCGGGAATACCTGATATTTCGGACATCAGGCCTCCTTTATTTGCTTTTAAAATTTTAACCTTTATTGTTTCTCCTTTTTCTTTTTGCTGTTTTAGGGCTTCCAATGTTATTTCTTTTTCGGCTTGGGCTGTTGAAAGCTCAAGATAGCCATCTTCATTTTCTAAATCAACTATTTTAACAAAAATTTTATCTCCGATCTTCAGACTTCTAAGAATATCTTTAGAATAAAAAAATTCCTTCCCATATATTATTCCTGTTCCGCGAATGCCAATATCCAAATAAACAGCAGCCCTTTTCATTCCAACTACTGCTCCCTCAACAATTTCTCCGATTCTTGGAGGTTTAAACAAATTATTTTCTGTTTCTAAAACTTTTTTCATACCTTTCCAGTATATCAAATATTTTTTATTTTTTCAACCCCGTAGAGATTCCGACTCATCGGAACTTTTGCGGGGTCAAGTGTTGAGCCAAAAATAGATTTATGATAATATATAAAATATGCAGATAATTTGGTATGGTCAATCCTGTTTCCAGCTTATATTCAGCAGAAGGAAAGAGGAGAAAATAACCTTTGTTATTGATCCTTTCTCAACTGAAATTGGCCTAAGATTACCTAAAATCGAAGCCGATGTTTTATTGGTTACTCATAGTCACAATGATCATTCAAATGTTAAAGGAATTCCAGGAGACCATTTTTTGATTAATGGGCCTGGAGAGTATGAAATAAAAGGAATTTTTATTCAAGGGATTGAATGTTTTCATGATGAATTTCAAGGGAAAGAACGCGGGAAAACCACAACATTCATTATTGAGGGAGATGAGATGAAACTTTGTCACTTAGGGGATTTTGGCCAAAAGGAACTTACACCTGATCAATTGGAGAAGATTGGCAATGTTGATATTTTAATGATTCCGGTTGGAGGAGTTTATACAATTTCTGCGCAGGAAGCGTCTAGAGTAATTTCCCAAATTGAACCAAAAATAGTTATTCCTATGCATTATTATATTTCAAACCTGAAAATTAAATTGGATAATCTTGATAAATTCCTTAAAGTAATGGGAGTGAAATCTACCGAAGTTTTAAATAAACTAATAATCAAAAAGGGAGATTTGTCAGAGGACGGAATGCAGATTAAGGTTTTGAATCCATAACCATTAATAAGGTACGAATTAAACCACGAATAATCACTAATATTATGTTCGTCGATTCAGACTCGATTTGTGCCGATTCTTGAGGTTTTCCTTTGGCTGGCAGATATCCGTCAAGGTGTTCTGAATTCGTGAATATTCGCGAGAAAGTAGGGTGATAAATTTAAGCAATGAGCTTCTTAAAAAAGATTCAAAACCAGCCAGAAGGAACCAGAAAAATTTTTCTCTGGATAATAATTATTATATTAGGATTTACTTTTTTATTTGTCTGGGTGCAGAGTTTAAGGCAAAGGCTGAAAGGAACTCAAGAGCAGAGTGTCTGGAAAGAGCTCAGGCCTCCCCAATTTGAAGAAAAAATAAAGAACTTGCCCAAGATTGAGGTGCCGGAGTTTCCAGAGATTAGCGAGGAAGAACTGAAAGCGCTGGAGGAAGAATTAAAGATACTGGAAGAAGAAGCGGTAAAAGTGAAAGAAACACAAGATGAATGATTAATTTCTAATTACTAATTAATTAAAACTTTAGAAATCAGGTTAATTCGAAATTAGATATTTTTATATATGGCTTCTAATGCTAAAAAATTGAATACGGAGATTGGTTATATCAGACCTCGTGAAATAGTTGAGGAGATGCGGGTGTCTTATATTGATTATGCGATGTCAGTAATTATTTCACGGGCATTGCCCGATGTGAGGGATGGCTTAAAACCGGTCCATCGGCGAATTTTATATACGATGCATGAAGACGGATTAACTCATGGGGCTAAATTTAGAAAATCGGCAACGGTAGTGGGTAGCACTTTAGGTCGTTATCACCCTCATGGCGATCAGGCGGTTTACGATTCCTTAGTTCGTATGGCCCAGGATTTTTCGTTAAGGTATCCTTTAATTCAAGGCCAAGGAAATTTCGGGTCGATTGACGGGGATCCTCCAGCCAGCATGCGTTATAGTGAAGCAAAACTCTCAAAAATTGGCGAGGAAATGCTTAAAGATATCAACAAGAATACCGTCGATTTTATTGATAATTATGACGGAACGAGAAAGGAACCGATAGTTTTGCCTTCCCCTTTCCCTCAGCTTTTATTAAATGGCACCCTTGGAATTGCGGTAGGCATGGCTACTAATATTCCTCCCCATAATTTATCTGAAGTTGTAGATGCCGCTGTTTATCTGATTGATCATCCAAAAGCCGTAACAGAAGAACTATTCAAATTCATTAAAGGACCTGATTTTCCAACCGGTGGTCAAATTTTCAACCAGAAAGAAATTATCACTGCCTATTCGCAGGGAAAGGGGCCTGTTGTAATAAGGGGTAAGGCAGAAATTGTAGAGAGCGAGAAGCAGGATCGTCCTCAAATTGTAATTACCGAGATTCCCTTTCAGGTTCAAAAGTCTTCTTTGGTTAAGCAGTTAGCTAATTTAGCTTCAGAAAAAAAGATTGACGGGATAAAGGATATTAGAGATGAGTCAGACAGAGAGGGATTGAGAATCGTCATTGATTTACAAAGAGATGCTTTTCCTCAAAAGGTTTTAAACAGACTTTATAAGTTCAGCGATCTTCAGAAGACTTTCCATTTAAATCTTTTGGCGCTGGTTGACGGGATTCAGCCAAGAGTTTTGAATTTAGTTGAAATTTTAAATTATTATCTTTTACACCGCAAAGAAGTCGTTTTAAGGAGAACGAAGTTTGATTGGAGTAAGGCGAAAGAGAGAGCCCATGTTTTAGAGGGGCTGCACAAATGCCTGGCGAAAATTGATTCTGTTATTAAGATTATTAAAGCTTCAGCCAACAGAGAAGATGCCCAGAAGAAGTTAATGAAGAAGTTTAAACTCACTGAAATTCAGGCAAACGCAATTTTAGATACGAAACTTTCAGCTTTGGCGAAACTTGAGCGAAAGAAGATAGAAGAGGAATTAAACGAGCTCCGTAAGAGAATAAAGGAACTGACTGTAATCCTAAAAAGCCCTCAGAAGATTAAAGATGTTGTCAAAAAAGAGTTGAAAGAGCTGAAGGAAAATTTTGGAGACGAAAGAAGGACAAAAGTTTATATTCAAAAGATTGATGAGCTGTCCCTGGAAGATCTAATTCCGCAAGAAGAAGTAGTTTTAACTTTAACAAAAGGAGGTTATATTAAAAGAATAAATCCAGGTATCTATAAAATCCAGAAAAGAGGAGGAAGAGGGCTCTTGGGAATGAAGACGGTAGGAGATGATATTGTTGAACATTTCCTTTCGGCAGACACTCATGATAAACTTTTGTTCTTTACTGATTCTGGGAAGGTTTTTAGAACCATGGTTTATGAAATTCCAGAAGGGACGAGGGTTGCTAGAGGAAGAGGGCTTTTGAATTTTTTAGAGATTTCTCCGAAAGATAAAGTTTTGTCTCTTATTTCTCTGGGCAAGGAAGATACAGGTTTGGGGATAGAATACTTAGCGATGGTCACGAAAAATGGGATAATAAAGAAAACCGCTTTGAAAGATTTTGAGAATGTGCGAAAATCAGGTCTATTGGCAATTACGTTAAAAAAAGGAGATTCTTTAAAACAGGTTGGGAAGAGCGCGAAAGCTGATGAATTGATTCTCATAACGAAAAAAGGCAAAAGCATCCGCTTTCAAGGAAAAGAAGTTAGAGAAATGGGAAGGCAGGCGGCAGGAGTGAAAGGAATTAGCTTGAGAAAGGATGACGAGGTAGTGGGGATGGCGGTTATACGAAGTACGAAGTACGAAGTAGGAAGAAATAAAGAAAAAAGATCTTCAGACTTCCTTTTGGTGTTGAGTGAGAATGGATTTGGCAAGAGAACTGCTATTAAAGAATACAGGCTGCAGTCCAGAGGTGGTTCCGGAACCAAAACTGCAAATATCAATCCAAAAACCGGTGATTTAGTTTCTGCCCATCTTTTAACAGGAGAAGAAGAAGATTTAATTGTTATTTCTCAAAGAGGCCAGGTAATAAAAAGCAAAATTGCTTCCATCCCGATTTTAGGAAGATCTACCCAGGGAGTGAAAATTATGAAATTAGAGGAAGGAGACCGCGTGGCATCTGCGGCATGTATTTAAAAAAGTTATAATGTTATTCTTCGACAAGCTCAGGACACTTCGACTACTTGCACTGAGCGAAGACTGAGCGAAGCGAAGGATGAGTCGAAGTGTGGAAGGCTTTCTCAAACCAGAAGAAATTTTAAAACAACTTGATTTAAAAGAAGATATGATTGCTGCTGATTTTGGATCGGGCTCAGGCGGTTGGGCTCTTCCATTGGCTCAAATATTGAAAGAGGGAAAGGTTTATGCTATTGATATTTTAGAAGAACCCCTTTCTGCCTTAAAAAGCAGAGCAGCAATTTTGAAGATCTTCAATATCGCAGTTATGCGTTCTGATATAGAAACAAAGAATGGTTCAGGATTAAAAGACAATCACTTAGACCTGGTTCTGATAACCAATCTTTTATTTGAGGCTGAAGATAAAAAAGAGGTTTTGGCAGAGGGAAAAAGAGTTTTAAAAAAAGGAGGAAAGATTTTAGTTGTTGACTGGAAAAAAGATGCCACTCTCGGCCCTAAACAAGGTAGAGTTTCAGCGCAAGAAGTGAAAGAAATAGCTGTAGGTTTAGATTTCAAATTGGAGAAAGAACTTGAAGCCGGAAGCTACCATTATGGGTTGGTGTTTACCAAGCCATAAAGAGGGATACAACTTGACGGGAACTGTTCCCGTCAAGTTGTATCTTAGTACAGCGGGGACAGTTTCCGGACTAGTTGATTTATTTTGTTAAGGTGATAAGATTAAAAAACGTGAAGAAAACCCTATTTATAATTTTACTTATCTCTTTCGCTTTTCTTCACACTTCTGCTTTGGCAGTGGAGGTTCGTATTGAAAATCCTTTAAGCTCTGATACTCTTGAAGAATTAATAGATAACATTATTAATTTCATTTTTTGGGTGGCTACTGCTTTAGCTCCTCTAATGATAGTTATTGCAGGTTTTTATTTTATTACTGCAGGGGGGGAGCCTGCAAAGCTGCAAACAGCGAAAAACATTATTCTATATACAGTAATTGGATATAGTATCATTTTATTCAGTAAAGGATTGATTCTTGTCATAAAACAGATTTTGGGAGCTTGAATTAAATGAAAGGATTTGCTATTATGAAAGAGTTAAGCTCTCCCTTGGGGAATAGCCAAAGGTCGAGTTTTCTCAATTGAAATAAAGGCTAACGGGAAATGAAAAAAATTTTATTTATTTTGACCATAGTAAGTTTACTAATTTTACCTGTAGTCAGTTTCGCAGTAGTATCGCCGACAGAAACAATACCTGAAATAATTACAGCACCAGGAGATATAATAGTTATAATTGATGCGATTGCTAACTGGATTTTTGTAATCTTATTAGCTGTAGCAGTGATTTTTATTTTGATTGCTGCTTTCCAGTTTTTGACTGCGGGAGGAGCTCCGGAAAGAGTTTCAGCTGCGAGAACCAATCTTCTCTATGCAGTAGTAGGAGTAGCTGTAGCTGTTTTGGCTAAGGGATTTATTGAATTAGTTAAGACTATTGCCGGAATATAAACCTCTTTTTTAAAAGTAAGCTCGATTGGTCTTTTTATTCAGAAAGGTTAATTACGTTTGGAGTTGAAATATCTTTATGCTGAAAGGTAGAATCTTTCTATGGATTATAAATTCCTGGGAATTGCTTTTCCTGGGAATTTTTAGTTTTCTAACAAGATTTTTCAATCTCTCTTTTCCTTCAAAAGTCGTATTTGACGAGGCGCATTTCGGTCTTTATGCCACAAAATATCTTTCCTACCAGTATTACTTTGATATTCATCCTCCTCTTGGGAAAATGTTATTAGGGCTTTTTGGGTTTTTAGGTAATTTGAAACCAGGTTTTTATTTTGATCCAAATAGTCTTTACGGTGATTTTAATTTTTTGGTTCTTAGATTTCTCCCCGCCTTTTTTGGTTCTCTTTTGGTGTTGTTAATTTACTTTTTCGTGAAAGAGCTTGGTTTCTCCCGGAGAGTTGCATTTTTAGCGAGCTTTTTAGTTTTATTTGGCAATGCCTTTATTGTTCAATCTCGTTTTATTTTACTTGATATCATTTTAGTCTTTTTTATTTTTTTATCGCTTTATCTTTTTGTTTTATCTAAAAGATTTTTATCTTTTTCGCGGAAATGGTATCTCTCCAATATCTTTTTAGCCTTAGCTTTAGGGGCTGTAATTTCCATAAAATGGACAGGCTTTGGGGCTTTAGCCATAATTTGGTTTTTAGTTATTTTTGAAGACCGACTTTTTACCAAGCCAAAGAGAGAGCTTTTAACAAAATTAGGCTTAATATTCCTTACTCCTTTTTCAGTTTATTTTTTAGTTTTTTCTCTTCATTTTTATTTACTTCCTTCATCTTGTAGCGAAAATTGCGGAGCTATGCTTGATCGCTATCTGCAACCAGAAAAATATTTTTTTAAAGATTCATCTACAGCTCTTGCCTATGGAAATAGTCCTCCACCGGGAAATAATCTTTGGAGCAAATTTATCATGGCTAATCAGATGATGTTGGGAACTAATCTCGGATACTCTAGCACTCATTATTATCAATCAGATTGGTGGAGTTGGCCTTTTATGGTGAGACCTATTCAGTACTTTAAGGAACCTCAAAACGGCACAACCTCTTATATCTATTTTTTTGGCAATCCAATTGTTTGGTGGTTAGGAATTGCAGGAATTATTGGTTATTTTTATTTAATAATTAAAAACTTTTTTAACAAATTTAAATTAAAAATATCCCAGTCGTTTTACTCAAAGAGTGTCCTTATTTTGATTCTTGGTTACCTTTTTTATTTTATTCCTTTTGTCACAATAGAAAGATCTATACTGATATACCATTATCTTCCAGCCCTTATTTTCTCCATAATTTTATTCTCAATCTTTTTTGAAGGAATTTTAGAAATGATTTTTGGACCTTCTTCAAAAGATAAATTCTTTTTTGCAAATAAAAAAGCTAACCTTTTATTTATTGGGATTTTGGCTATTGTTTTTCTTAGTTTTGTTTATTTTTCTCCTTTAACCTATGGGTTTCCTTTAACAGATGAGAGCTTTCAGAACCGAATGTGGCTTGAAACTTGGGGACTGTAATGAAATTTGAGATTGACTTTTTACTTCGAAAATATTAAAGATAAATTAACGCCGAGGTGGTGAAATTGGCAAACACGTCAGGTTTAGGACCTGATGCCGAAAGGTTTGTGGGTTCAACTCCCACCCTCGGCATAAAAGATTTTGGTGGGGGATTCCGCAAAAAGGGTTTGGTTCCCGCCTTGATTGTAAATCGGGCGAGGCTCGCCCCGACTATAGTCGGGGCGGCAAATCCTCTCGGGAGCATAAAACTTAGTCGGGTTCCGAAAGAGTTGCAGGCCTGTCCCATATAATCACGAAGGGATTTATATGGGATTCAAACCAGAACACCGAAGACACAAAATAATGTTATGTGCTTGGTGCTCGACCGAGCACTAAAGACCTTTAATGCTTTACCATACCAAGGACACAGTTTTAAATAAAAAAAGGAGTTTTTATTTTGTATCCCTGATATTCTGGGACTTTTTTTAATAGCTCTTTTTCTTCTGTTTGAGAAACGCGAATATATTTCCAAATCAAGACTGGAGCCATAACCAATGTTAGAATTGTTGGCCAGCCAATAAACCAACCGACAACTATCAAGATAAAGCCAAAATATTGGGGATGCCTTGATAAAGAATAAATTCCATTTGTTACAAACCTATCTTTTTTTATATTTCGATAAAGGGTTAGCCAACCAGTTATTATGAAAAATGTCCCAATAGTTATTAAAACAGTTCCATAACTCATAGCTAAATCCATTCCAAAACCAATGCCAAAGATTTTAAATTGAATTATCTGATTAGGAAGGTTAACACCTGCAACAAAAAAATATTTTGAGGCTAAAAATATAGTTAGAGGGAAACCGTACATTTCAACGAACAGAGAAATAAAAAAAGCGCTCACTAAACCATATTCCATCCAATTTGTCTTTCTTCTAAAAGATAGGGGTATTAAAAATGCAACAAACAGCAGAATACTAAATACTACGAGGTGCCATTGTTGAATAAAAATTTGGCTGATTATATTTCCTGTAAGATAAACATAGAAGTGATGATAGAAATCATTAATATAAAGTAAAGGAATTGTTGCTACGATAAAAAATAACAGTCGTAAAGGGAAATTTTTGTGTATCATTATTTCTTCTAATTTTTTAAAAGTTTTTCTGTGAAACATTTTAAAATGATTTTTTCTGGTTTCTAGAAACGATTTTTAAAAATAGACCTCGCGCAAAAATAGGCGAGGCAGATGGATAGAGAAAGATATTTTGTTTTTTTTATTACTTAATTTCTACTTTTCTTTTTCTTTCTCTTTCAATTTTTGGTATTTTTAAGGTCAAAATCCCATCTTTCATTGTGGCTTTTATTCTTGAAGGATCCCCCTCTACAGGCAGGATAATCTGTCTGGAGAAAGGTCCCCAATAACATTCCTGATAAAAATAATTTTTTTCTTCAATTCCAGAAGGTTTTTCTCTATTACCTTTAATAATAACCATATCGTTTTCAATGGAAATATCTAAATCTCCTTTTTTAACTCCTGCAATTGGGGTTTGAATAACAATATCTAAATCTGTCTGATATACGTCAATAGCTAATTTACCTTCCGGAGTAAACCATTCCTCTTTGCCCGCAGACTTATCCGTCAAAGCTTTGGCTGGGGCGGGAGCTTTAGCGAAGGAGGGTTTTGTTTCAGATTTTATTTCTTCAGGCTTATCTTCTTCAGCTACTTTTTGCTTTTTTTCAAGCGGCTTTTTTTCGATTGAGGTATTCTTGTCTCCACTTATTAATTTTTCAAAAAAAGAATCCATATATATACTACGAATAATATCACGAATTGTTCACGAATCAATACTAATCTTTATTCGTGATAATTAGTGATTAAATTAGTGTTTAATTGGTGGTTATTTTAGACACACTTGGTAATTTTTCTAGCTTTCGAAAACTAATATGAACAAAAAGCGCCAGAGAGGCTAATATCCCAACTATCAACAGGAATCCTGATGTTTTTCCAATAATTCTTTCATCTATCATTATTATAAGAAAGTTAAAGGCGCCATGCAAGAGAATAGCGGCTGAGAATCCAAAAATCAAAAATTTTACTTTGGCTGTAAAGAAATATTTAGCCAGTGAATAGCCTATTGTTCCAGAAGCCAAAGCGTGCAGGAAAGTAGCTCCGATAAAACGAAAGGCAGTAATAAATGATGCCTCTGAGATTAAAAGCTGTTTTGCAGGGAGGAATAAAACTAAGATATTTTCAACAGAAGCGAAACCAAGAGCGGCAATTATCATATACAGCATTAGGTCAATTGGCTCGTCCAGCTCGGGGTCTCTCAATACTTTTTCCCTCACTACGAAATACTTGAGTACTTCCTCAATAAGGGCCACTCCTATAAAGATGTTTAGAATATTAATCACAGCTCCCGACACGGGAATTTTTGCAGTGGCCGCAAAAAAACCTATTTCAAGAAAAATGGCAGGTATAGCAATGAGCATCCCATACAGAAAAATTTTCAAAATCATCCTGTTTGATTCAGGATGAACATCTCTTCTAAGGAATAACAGAAGCCAGATAATGCCCGGGGCTAACCCGAAAAATAGATAGAGAAGATATATCACAAATGAAGTCTGAAGTCTGAAGTCTGAAGTTCTGAAGATTTCATTCTTCCTTTCTTCGTACTTCGTACTTCATACTTTAACCAGCTTTAGCTGGCTGGGGCCAGGTTTCAATCATTAAAGACTTCTTCTTTTTTTTCACTGGTATTCTCTGATAAATTTCTTCCGTGATAAACGGCACGAAAGGATGCAAGATTTTTAAAGAGTTTAGTAAAACATAGAGTAAAATCTGCTGCGTCTGAATTTTTACACTATAGTGAACGTTGTCAGATAGTTGTTTTTTTGACTTCTCGAGATAGATGTCGCAAAAATCGTGCCAGAAAAAGTCATAGATTTTATGAGCTGCTTGGCCAAAGCGAAAGCTTTCTATATCTTGATCTATTGATTTTATTATCTTGCCTAAGGATTTTAAGATTTTTTTATCTGCCGGAGTTAGATTTTGAGCGTTAAGTTTTAGTTTTGCGCTTTGCGTCTTGTGTTTTGTATTTTCAGCTTGGAGCAATACAAATCTAGATGCGTTCCAGATTTTGTTGCAAAACTTTTTTCCCATTACCATATTATCTTCCATGAATCTAATATCTTGCCCTCTCATTACTTGGTAGAGTATTCCAAAACGAGTGGCATCTGCTCCATATTTTTCAATTAACTGTATTGGGTCCATGCCTGTCCCCAAAGACTTTGACATCCTTTTTCCTTCTTTGGTTAAGACGATAGGGTGGATATATACTTTGCGAAAAGGTATTTTTTTCATAAACTCCATTCCGGAAAAAATCATTCTGGCTACCCATAAATTCATTATATCCCTGGCAGTACTTAAAACATCGGTGGGATAAAATTCTTTTAAATCTTTTGTTTTTTTTGGCCACCCCAGAGTAGCAAAGGGCCAGAGAGCAGCAGAAAACCAAGTGTCTAAAACGTCTGTTTCTCCTTTTAGTGGAATTCTATGGCCCCACCATAGCTGCCTGGAAATACACCAATCTCTTACGTTATCTAGCCAGGCGAAATATCCTTTTTCAAAGCTTTTTGGATAAAATTTCATTTCTCCTGTTTTAACTGGTTTTTTTGCCAATTTTGCCAATTCTTTCATTTTTAAAAACCACTGCTTGGAGAGAATTGGTTCAAGAATAGTATCGCACCTGTAACAACATGCAATGCTATGTGTGTATGGTTCAGTTTTCTCTAAGATTCCAATTTTTCTCATATCTTTCACTATTTCTTTTCTTGCATCCATAACTGTCATTCCTGCGTACTTTCCTGAAATGCTTGTCATTTTTCCGTCATCTCCAATTACCTGTTTTTTTTCAAGACCATGTTTTTCACTCAATTCAAAATCATGCATATCATGGGCTGGCGTTACTTTCATGGCTCCCGTACCGAAACTCATGTCAACTGATTTGTCTCCGATAACTTTCATTTCAGCTTTGCCCAGCACAGTTTGAATTTTAATGGTTTTACTAATATATTTTTTGTATCTTATATCTTTTGGGTTTACTGCAACTGCAGTATCCCCCAATTTTGTTTCTGGGCGTACTGTCGCAATCGTGATGGGGCCGTATTTTATGTAATAAAGCTCTGCAGGCTCTTCTTTATATATAACTTCTAAGTCTGAAAGGCTTGTTGAACAGCGAGTGCACCAATTTATAGTTCGTTCCCCTTGGTAAATCCATCCTTTCTTGTAGTAATGGGAGAAGACCTGATTTACTGCGATTGAGTAGTCTTTATCCATCGTAAACCTCGTCCTTGACCAGTCTAAAGAACACCCCAGTTTTTTAAACTGGCCTAAAATAGTATTCCTGTATTTTTTCTTCCACTGCCAAACTCTTTTAATAAACTTTTTCCGTCCAAGGTCAAATCTCGTTTTTCCCTCTTTTTTTAGTTCTTTTTCCACTGCATTCTGGGTGGCAATGCCAGCATGATCCAAACCTGGCAGCCATAGTGTTTTGAAGCCCTCCATTCTCTTTTTTCGAACCAGAACATCTTGGCAGGCAGCATTCAAGGCGTGACCCATATGGAGTTCTCCAGTAATATTTGGAGGTGGAATAACAATGCAGTAGCTTTTAGCTTTTAGGTTGTAGCTTTTAGGTAACTTATCGGGGTTAAAAAAACCGCTCTTTTCCCAGAGTTTATAAATTTTATCCTCTACTTCTTTCGGATTGTAGGTTTTAGATAAATTTTTCATAATACTTCATTTTAGCACTTTTTTCCTACCCTCTCCAATTTTTTTGACTGACTTTTGCCAGATTTAAGCCTCTGATTTTTGTCCAAAAAGTTGGAGAGGGGTTGATTTTTTTCAACATTCAAGCTAAAATACTGTTAATTGGCCCCATCGTCTAGCGGTTAGGACAAGTGATTTTCAATCACTAAATAGGGGTTCGACTCCCCTTGGGGCCGTATGACAGAAGATTATTATCTCAAAATCTCTCGCGCCTCTGATTTAAAAAGCCGAAAAGAGAGACTATTATATAGATTATTGGAAATTTTCCCCGGGATGCTTTCTTGGGGAACTTTAATTTTAGTTATTTTCTTCTCTTGGAAATTCCCTGCCATCATCGCAATTTTCATCATCTTTTTTGTTTTATACTGGTTTTTCCGCACTATTTATCTTTCTTTTCATCTAAGGGCAGGTTATCAGAGAATGCGTCAACATGAGAAAGCAGATTGGCTGAAGAAATTAAACCAATTACAAAATAAGAGACGGCAAGAAATTCGCCATCTTATTGTTCTGCCAATGTACAGAGAGCCTTTGGAGATTGTTCGGAATAGTTTTTTATCTCTTGTAAAATCCGATTACCCAAAAGAGAATATGATTGTTGTTCTAGCCTGTGAAGAAAAAGCCAGAGATTATTCTTTGCCGATAGCCGAAGCAATCAAGAAGGAGTTTGGCAGTAAATTTTTCAAGTTTTTGATAACATGGCATCCTCAAAATATTCCCGGAGAGATTCCTGGGAAGGGATCCAACGAGACATTCGCAGTAATGAAAGTAAAAAAGGAAACTATCGATCCTCTTAAAATACCTTATCAAAATATAATTTTTTCTTCTTTTGATATAGATACAGTGGTTTTTCCAAAATATTTTAGCTGCCTCACCTATTACTATTTAACTTCAATAAATCCTACAAGAACAAGCTATCAGCCTATTCCACTTTTTATTAATAACATCTGGGAAGCTTCTGCTTTTTCTCGTGTGTTTGCTTTCTCTGCCACTTTTTGGCATACAATGAATCAGGAAAGGCCTGAAAAACTGATTACTTTTTCATCTCATTCAATGAGTTTTAAGGCTCTTGTTGATGTCGGTTTTAAATTGCCCAATGTCGTCTCTGATGATTCCAGAATCTTTTGGCAATGCTTTCTAAAATACAATGGCGACTACCGTGTTGAGCCAATATACTATCCGGTTTCAATGGATGCTAACTGCGCAAAAACTTTTTTTAAAACTCTAATCAATATTTACAAACAGCAAAGAAGATGGGCCTATGGGATAGCTGACATTCCTTACTTCCTTTTCGGATTTTTAAAAAATAGAAAAATACCTCTTTCTAGAAAGTTATTGTTGGGGTTTGAACTGATTGAAGGGCATTGGTCTTGGGCTACGGCGTCCTTCCTGATTTTTTTCCTTGGATGGCTGCCTTTGATTTTGGGAGGACCCGAGTTTACACAAACACTTTTTTCTTATAATTTGCCGAGAATAATCAGTTTGGTTTTAACTTTATCTATGATAGGACTTATCAGCTCAGCTTATTTGAGCCTTCTTTTACTTCCTCCCAGACCTCCAAAATATAGGAGGCATAAATATCCGATTTTGTTTTTACAATGGTTTTTGCTTCCTTTGATGATGATTTTTTTTACTGCTCTACCTGCTTTAGAAGCTCAAACCAGATTGATGCTGGGAAAATATATGGGTTTTTGGCCGACAGAAAAATTTCGTAAACAATAATCCGAATACCATCCGAATGCTACTAATGAATTATTTGGATTATTCGGATGTCATTCGTAAATTCGGATTATATTTACTCAAGGTGTATTTTTCTTCTATACCTTTCTAATCTCGCCCGTAAAATCGGGTATTTTTTTAATCCTGGATCCTCTTCTAATATTTTTTGGGCTGCCAGCCGTGTTTTTTCAACTAAAAATATATCTTTCAAAGATGACATAATTAAATCAGGAATTCCCCATTGGCGTGTTCCTGAAAAATTTCCTGGGCCTCTAATCTCTAAATCCTTTTCAGCCAGTTTAAAACCGTCTTCAGAGTCCAATAAAGCCTTTAATCTTTGTTGAGTTTTTTTGGCTGTGGAGTCGGTCAACAAAAAACAGAAAGATTGAAATTTTGATCTTCCCACTCTTCCACGAAATTGATGGAGCTGGGCTAATCCAAATCTTTCTGCTCCCTCAATCATCATAATGGTGGCATTTGGGATATCAATTCCTACTTCAATAACCGAGGTGGAAACCAAGATATCTATTTTTTTATTTTTCATGTCTTTCATTATCTTTTCTTTTTCTTTTGGAGTCATTTTTCCATACAACATTCTGACTTTGAGATCTGGAAAGATATTTTTTGAGAGTTTTTCATATTCTGCTTTTACCGTTTTAACTTCTGCCCAACTTAACTCTCCATAACTTTTCGTGTAATCTGTTTGGTTAAATCCATTATCCTGAACAGTGTTGGTGGGTTCAATGCGGGGGCAAATAACAAAAACCTGCCTTCCTTTTTTCACCTCTTTTTTAATAAAGCGATAAACTTTTTCTCTTTCTGGAGGCAAAGTCACTTTTGTAATTATTTTTTTCCTTCCTTTTGGAAGCTCTGTGATTAGAGACAGATCTAAGTCTCCGTAAAGCGTTAAAGCCAATGTTCTGGGAATGGGAGTAGCTGTCATTGATAAAAGATGTGGTATTAATTTTGTCTGTCCTTTTTTGTCCTGGCAAAGCTTAGCTCTTTGCTCTACGCCAAAACGATGCTGTTCGTCCAAAATAACCAGAGCCAATTTCCCGAATTTTACTTTATCCTGAATTAAAGCGTGAGTTCCAATTAAAAGGTTTATTTCGCCTTTCGCCGTTTTTTCTAAGAGTTTTTTTCGAGATACTTCCACAACATCATTCTTTAATTTTTTGGAAATGAATTTATCCTCTTTTCCTGTCAAAAGCCCGATGTTCAAGTTAAAATCTTTTAAGAGATGAGCTATCTCTCGGAAATGCTGTTTAGCTAAAATTTCAGTCGGGACCATAAATGCCGTTTGGAATCCTCCTTTCATTGTATTTAAGGCAGCCATAGTAGCTACCACTGTTTTACCAGACCCTACATCTCCTTCTAAAAGCCTATTCATCGGCCTTGGTTTTTCTAAGTCTTTCAAAATCTGCCAAGCTGATTTTTTTTGCGCATCTGTCAACTTAAAAGGCAAAGAAGCTACAAAGTTTTGGATTAACGAAAGATTCAGGGCAATTTGATACGCTTTTTTCTGGGTTAATTTTATTCTTTCCCTTAACATTAAAAGCCCAATAAAAAAAAGCTCTTCAAAAGAAAAACGTTCTTTCGCTTTTTTAGCTTTCTGCATTGAGTCGGGGAAATGAATTTGCCAGAGCGCAGTTCTTAAGGGAAGGAGGCGATGTGTTTTCCTGATTTTTTCTGGCAGAGTTTCCGGCATGTTGATTTCCAGCTTTGCCAAGAGAGGTTTAATGATAAACCTTAGCCATCTTGAAGATAAGCCTTCGGTTTCAGGGTAAACAGGTATGATTCTTCCCGTATGTGTCAGGTTTGTAGCAGATATCTTGTAGTCTGTAGCTTGGAACAACTTTTCGTAGATTGGGTTTGACATATAAAGCCCTTTATCGCCTATGACGGGTTTTCCAGCAAGGCAAACTAAATCTTGAGGCTTTAATGTTTGTGTCAAATAAGGTTTATTGAACCAGATTATTTTTATTGCCCCAGTCTTGTCTGAAACAATAGCCTGTGTGAGAGCCATTCTTTTTTTCCATGCTCTGCTGTTTTGAATATCTAAGATTTTTCCTTGGATACAGCAAGGTGTATTTTGTTTTACTTCAGAGATTTTAATTATATTTGAAAAATCCTCATAACGATGAGGAAAGTGGAAAAGGAAGTCTAAAACTGTTTTAATCCCTAATTTTTTTAACCTTTTTTGATAAATGGGGCCAATATTAGGGATTTTTTCAATAGGAGTGGAAAGGAGCATATGGCGCCCTCGAGAGGAATCGAACCCCTATTTAAAGCTCCGCAAGCTCTTGTTCTATCCTTTGAACTACGAGGGCGAATACTTTTTAAATTTATCATGAAATTAACCTAAATTCAACCCATTCGGTAGTTCAGGGTTGCACTTCGTCCTGAGCTCAGTGTCGAAGGAATGCTGAATTTGTTGAAGCATTAAGTTGACTTGAATTATTTTTAAGAGTAAAATATATCTACTGGAGGAGTCGCATAAAGGTTAGTGCAATGGATTGCTAATCCATCGCGGTGTAAAAAGCCGCTTGTGGGTTCGAGTCCCACCTCCTCCGCCCTTCGATAAGCTCAGGGCTTTTGGCTTTGAGTTTGTCGAATAGATGGAATGGGACGAGAACGCATTCCCCCGTGTAGGAAAATAGGAGCTAAGTGACAAGCAGGGTAATTTTGACAATGCCAGCGCTCTTCTTGATACCATCTTAATTTATTGTAGAATCTATGATTAAAATACAAGAATTGTCAACACCTGGTTGCAGCCATTGCGCTGCGGCAAAGAAAATTTTAGAAGAAGAAATCAAACCACAATTTCCCGAGGTGGAAATTGAATACATTGATATGATGACCGAACAAGGTCAGAAAATGGTACAGGACTACGGCATTATGTCTTCACCCGGCATTGTCGTTAATGGAGAGCTTTTTGCAGTCGGAGGGCTCGATAAAAATAAGTTAATAGAGAAGTTAAAAGAATTATCTTCCAAAAATGGTCAGGGAAATTAAACAAGAACAAAAGGAATTATATCAATGCGAAGAGTGTGAATTTAAGTATGCAGAGAAAGAATGGGCAGAGAAATGCGAGGCTTGGTGTAAAGAACACAAGAGCTGCAATCTTGAAATTACAGAACACGCTATCAAAGAATCTACTTTACCAGAAAAGCAGGAAGGATAAAGAATGTTGAGCAGGAGAGTAGAGTAAATTAAGGTAAAATAAATATAAACCTGTAGCAAACGATTTTTATTTATGAAAGGGTTATTCAGAAAAATAGCTTTCCAACACGCAATTCCTCAGTATCTTATTTTTGATGGGCTTGGTGGTGTATAGGCACTATATTTTTTTGGCAACATCAGGTAATTTTAGCATTGATTTCTCTTGTAGTTCTTGGGTCTATTGCGCAATCACTTGTGCTGAAGAAAGACGAAGAAGCATACGCAGAGACTTTTCTGGGAAGATTTGCTTTAAGCCATCTTACTCTTTGGAGTGGCTTTTTCAATATTCTTGGATACGCCGTTCTTATTTATGGCTTTTGGGTACATTCAGGATTTTATATACTTTTTACGGGTTCACTCGTTCTTTTAGGACATCTTTGAGATAAAGCTCAAGAACTCACTAATCAATAAGCTAAACTTGACTCTGCAAAATATAGTCAGTGGCGGAGAGGGTAATTAATTTAATTTATTTTTGCGTAGTTTTGGGATAAGCTTGGTATGAAGAACCGAGTAGTGGAGGTTTCAAAAAAGATTCTAACATCGTTAACTATTCTTTACAGCGAACGAAGCTACGGATGGCGAGGTCGCCTCCGTTAGATTTTGAGAATTGGTTGACTGCGCTATTGGTTAAAAAACTAGCTTGTCCCGTAAGAAAGCGGTGGGGTGCCTGAGTGGTTTAAAGGTATGGTCTTGAAAACCATTGTGGTCGGAAGGCCACCGTGAGTTCGAATCTCACCCCCACCGCTTTCTTACGGGGTCGCGAAAAACTGAAGCTCCCCAACAAAAAATCCGGATTCCGCCCGGCTTTTTTATTACACTAAGCGCTAATCGCCAATCGCTAAATTATCCTCTTGCAACAACCAAGCCCCAAACCTCTTTAGCCCCGGCAATTTTTAACACTCTTGCGCATTCTTCCATGGTTGCGCCTGTAGTATACACATCATCTACTAAAAGAATTTTTTTTCCTTTAATGTCTTCGCTGCTTTTTACTAAAAACACCCCTTTTTGGGATTCCAGCCTTTCTTTTTTTTGAAGTTCTATCTGCGGCGGAGTGTCTTTTGTTTTCAGCAAACAGTCTGCAATCAAAGGAATTTCCAAGAATTGATTGAGTTCTTTGCAAAGTTCTTCGGATTGATTAAACCCTCGCTCCCTCTTTTTCTTATTAGTTAAAGGGACAGAAGCTAATATAAAGTCTTTGCCAAATTTGAGCGGCTTTTCCAATAAATTAAAATGAGTTATAATAATAGAAATTAAGGTTTTTGCCAGTTCTTTGATCTGTGGATTGTATTTGAATCGATGAATGAGTTTTTTAGCGAAAAGATTCTGATAAGGAAGAGCAAAATGGAGACCGTTTAGTTTTTTGCGTTGACATCTTTTACATTTCTTGACATCAGGCAGTCTTTGAGGTTTTTGGCAGAGACAAAATGTGTATTCCAGGATTTCTAAAAAAGCTAAGCAGTCTTCACACAAATAATCACCCTCTTTTTTACAGTAAAAACAAAATTTAGGAAAAAACAAATCTATAAAAAATTCCTTGATAGACATTTTTGCATTTTTAATAGTATAATAAAAGTGTGAAAAAGTAAAAATTTATGGTTAAATTTAAAATTCCCTTCCAAAGATTTTCAAAATTTTTTTTAAAACCAATTCCTCATTTAACTTCCACAAACTGTATAGGTATTGACGTTGGAACATCAAGCATTAAGATTGTTGAACTTTCTAAAATTGGGGCGAGGGTGAAGTTAGAGAATTATGGCGAAACATCAATTCTTACTCTTTATAAAAACCCTTTCCGGACTTTTGAAAAAAACACACTTTTGCTTTCGTCATCAGATATTGGGAAGATTATTTCAGCTATTTTAGAGGAAGCGGCAATTCGGACGAAAACAGCCATTTTTACTATTCCAGATTTTTCTACTTTTTTTACTAATATTGAGTTGCCCCAAATGTCCAAAAAAGAGCTTCCAAATGCGGTCAACTTTGCAGCTCCTCAATACATTCCTCTTCCTCTTTCAGAAGTTGTTCTGGACTGGCAGTTAATTGAAGGGAAAGCTGGCGGCAGATCAAAAACAAAGCTTAAAATTCTTCTTGTTGCCGTTCCGCATGAAGTTATTAACCAGTATCGGAAAATTGCTGAAATTACTAAACTGGAAACTAAATTCCTTGAGGCGGAAGCTTTTGCCCTATTGAGGTCTCTGACTAAAACTGATAAAATTACAATAGGCCTTGTGGAGATTGGCGCACAGAGCGCTACATGCAGTATTGTGGATAGTGGCGTATTGAAGAGCAGTCATAGTCTAAATATTGCCGGTAATGAGATGACTCAGTCTTTGGCTAAGACATTCAGTTTAAGTTATAAGGATGCTGAGAAATTGAAAAAGAAGCGTGGGATATCCCCTCTTTTAAAAGAAGTTCAGGAACAAGAAGAGGATAAGGCAGCCAAAGTTATTCTTTTTTCTGTGGATTCAATCTTAGTTGAGGTACAGAGAATTTTTAACAACTTTTCTAGAAGTGGAAAAAAAGAAGTTCAAAAAGTTATTTTAGCAGGAGGGTCGGCACAGCTTCCAGGGATTCGGGAATATTTTTCCTCAGTCTTAAAAAAAGAGGTAGAAATAATTAATCCGTTCGTCAACATTTTCTATCCTCCAATTTTAGAAGAAACTTTAAAAGAAATAAGTCCTGGGTACGCCATCGCTTTGGGAGCCGCCCTTAGGGGACTTGAATAGCAACCATTAAAACATCCAAACATTATGAATTTGAGTTTTGTTTAAATGTTTATATGATTTATGGCAATTGATATTATTCCAAAACCACCGGAGGAAGAACCTATCTGGTTAAATATCCTATTTTATATTTCAATCGGATTCTTAATTTCAGTAATTTTGATTTATTTCCTGTTGGGTCATCTTCAGAGAAACTCCGAAGAGATTTTGGAGGGGATAGAAATTTCCCTTCAAGTTGCCCAAACTTCTGAAGAGCGAGAGTTAGAGAATAGTGTTTTGCAGTACAAGAGAAAAATTGATGATTTTGCTATTATCTTTAGTCAGCATAAAACGAATTCTGGTGTCTTTCCATTTTTCGAGGAAATCACACATCCTGAAATTCAATTTTCTTCTTTTCAGTTAGCCAAGCCTTCAGTTACGCTTTCTGGGACAGCTGAGAATTTTGTAGCCTTAGCGCAACAACTTTCTATTTTTCAAAAAAATCCTAAAGTTTCCACTGTTAATTTATCTCAGATTTCATCTGGAGAGGACGGGAATGTCGGTTTTATATTTACCCTTACCCTTCTCCCTGAAATCTTCGAGTTTAAATAGATGCCCAGAATTTTAATTATTACAATTAGTCTTGGTCTAGCCGTGATTCTTGGAATACTTTTTCTCTGGCCAAAATATCAAAACTTCACAAATCTTCAGGTCCAACTTAAAAATAAAGAAACCGAGCTTAGAAATCGAAACGAATATTATCAGGATTTATTTTCTCTTTCAGAAAAATTGAAAGAATTTGAAAGTGAACTTTTGAATATTGATTCTGCCCTACCATCTGGTGTTTCCGCTGCTGCGCTCTCGTTTCATAATTACCTTCCCAAAGTAGCTTCAGAAAACGGATTGATTTTAAAAAGCATGAGTTCTTTTTCTATTTCCACCCTGTCCGGGAAAGGAAACATTCAGGTAATCTTAATACCTATTGAAGTTTCTGGTTCCTATCCCTCGCTGAAAAATTTTCTCACTGCATTGGAAAAATCAACCAGAATAATTGAAGTTACCAGTATTTCTTTTCTTTCTCCGCAAGAAGATGAATTTTTTGAATTTCAATTAAGCATTCAAACCCATTCATATTAAGCGTTATGGCAATTTTACCAATAAAAAAGAAAGACAGAAAAATCTTCAACTGGATTTTATTAATTATAGCTTTAATTCTAGTGGCTTGGTTTGGCAGAGATTTTTTCGTTAAACCTTCTTTTCTTTCTCCTTCCAGTCTGCCACAGGAAAAAAAAACGGAAATTAATTTTGAAGTATTGAAAAATCCTCTATTGCAAGACCTTCAGCCTTTTGAGGAGATCCCTTCTTTTGAAGGAGAGACTGGCAGGGAAAATCCTTTCCTACCGTATTGACATTTAAATATTTAAACATTTTAACAGAATTGAACCAAATGTTTAGAAGTTTAAATGTTCAAATGTTTATATGAGCTTGGTTCAACAGTTGCTTAAAAAAGGAGTTATTGATAAAGAAAAAGCTACCTCTCTGGAGTTTGAAGTTAAGAGTTCTGGTAAAAAAGAGGAAGAGGTAATTTTGGATGAAAAAATAGTCAATGAGAAGTTTTTGTTTGATCTAAAAAGCGAGAATCTGAAAATTCCTTTAAAAGAAATTGATGTAGAAGAAATTCCTCTCGCTGTTTTGGAGTTAATTCCCGAAGAGTCGGCAAGATATTATATGATGATTCCTTTGGCGAGAACAGATAACTTTTTGGAGGTTGGAATGGTTTATCCTGAAGACTTAGCTTCTCAAGAGGCCTTGAAGTTTCTGGCTAGGCAAAGCAAATTTTCATATAAGGTTTTTCTTATTACTCTGACTACTCTTGAGAAGCTTTGGAGAAAATACCGGACTTTGAAAGGAGAGGTAACAAAAGCTCTGGAAGAATTGAAGACAGAACTGGAAGTAGAAAAGATTACAGGAGAACCAATGAAGTTGGCTGAACTCGAAAGGGTTGTTGAGGAAGCTCCTATTACAAAAATAGTGGCAGTAATGATAAAGCATGCAGTTGATGAAAAGGCTTCTGATATCCACATCGAACCTTTAAGGGAAAAGTCAAGAATTAGGTTTAGGGTAGATGGAATTTTGCATTCCAGCCTTTTTTTACCACTTAGAATTCATCCTTCAGTGGTTGCGAGGGTGAAGATTCTTTCCGATATGCGCCTGGATGAAATGAGAGTTCCCCAAGATGGGAGGTTCTCAACGAAAATAGGGGGGAAAAATATTGATTTTCGAGTATCGACTTACCCAACTACTTTAGGTGAAAAAGTAGCTATTCGAATTTTAGACCCAAGCGAAGGGTTAAAGGATGTTGAGAAGTTAGGGCTTGTTGGCAGGAACTTAAAAGTGGTACAAGAAGCTCTTACAAAAACATACGGATTAATTTTTATCACAGGTCCTACAGGTTGCGGAAAGACAACGACTCTTTATGCGATGTTGTCTAAACTGAACAAGGAAGCAGTGAATATTTTAACCATTGAAGATCCAGTAGAATATTTTTTGGAAGGAGTGAATCAATCGCAGATCAGACCAGATATTGGCTATGATTTTGCTTCAGGTATGCGTCATATGGTCAGGCAGGATCCTGATATTATTATGGTGGGAGAAGTTCGAGACCCAGACACGGCAGCTTTAGCCATTCATGCCACCTTAACCGGCCATGTGGTATTATCCACTTTGCATACCACTAATGCCATAGGAGTAATTCCCAGATTGATTGAAATGGGTGTTGCGCCTTATTTAATTCCTCCTACCATTAATATTGCTCTGGCACAAAGGTTAGTCAGGCTTTTATGTGTTGAATGCAAAAAGAAGGTCAGTCCAAGGAAAGAAATTAAAGATATGATTTTTAAAGAGATAGATTCTTTGCCCCCGGTTTCTAAAAAAAATATTTCAATCCCGAAACCCTTTGTCATTTATGAAGCTAAAGGTTGCAAGAAATGCAATAATCAGGGTTTTAGCGGAAGAATTGGTATTTTTGAAGTTTTGAATATGACTGATGAATTGGCAGATATTGTTATCAAGGAGCTTTCAGAGGCAAAGATTCGAGTTGAAGCTCATCGCCAAGGAATGATTAGCATGAAACAAGACGGAATCTTTAAAGTTTTAAATGGGATAACTTCAATTGAGGAGATTTTGAGGGTGGCTGAAGAAAAATAAAAAATTATTCAAACATTTTAACATTTAAACATTTTAACAATGCGTTAAGATATTTATATGCTTATATGCTTAGATGTTTAGATGAAGTCTATTTTACTAATAGAAGACGACCCTTTCTTAGTCGACCTTTACACTACCAGATTAGAGGTTGCTGGTTTTGAAATAGAAGTGGCCGTCACTGGCAAGAAAGGGTTGGAAAAATTGGAAGAAAAAATACCGGACATTCTGGTTTTAGATATAGTTTTGCCCACAATAGACGGCTGGGAAGTCCTTCAAGAGATTAGGAAAAATAAAAAATTTAGCGATTTAAAGATTATCATTATTTCCAATCTTGATCAGAAAGGAGATATCAAGAGGGCGTTTGATTTCGGAGTTGTAAAATATTTGATTAAAGCCCGTTACACTCCAACCGAAGTAGTAGAAGAAATAAAGAAAGTATTAAAATAGAAATATGGATTATTCTGCCCAACTAAAAAAATTATTATCCCTGACAATTCAAGCCAATGCATCAGATTTGCATATTTCGGTTGGCCATCCTCCGGTATTAAGAATTACCGGCAGATTGGTTCCTCTTTTTAAAGAAAAGAAAATTACTGGAGAAAATTCGCAGGGTTTAGCTTTCGCCTTGATGACAGAAGAGCAAAAATCAAGACTCTTCAAAGAAAAGGAAATTGATTTTTCATACAGTTTTGAAAATAAAGCTAGGTTTAGAATAAATATTTTTCATCAAAGTTCAGTGATATCTATTGCATGCCGTTTCGTGCCAGCAAAAATTAAAACCATCGATGAATTGAATCTCCCTCCGCTTTTACATACTTTTGTCCGAGCTACTCAAGGATTTATTTTAATAACAGGTCCTTCCGGCCATGGGAAGTCCACTACTTTGGCAGCCATTATTGATGAGATAAATCACACCAGAACAGATCATATAATTACAATTGAAGATCCTATTGAATATATTTTTCAGGATGACAGATCGATTATTGACCAAAGAGAGGTTTACCAAGATACCTTATCTTTTTCAAAGGCCTTAAGGTCTACTTTTCGTGAAGACCCGGATGTCATTATGGTTGGAGAGATGAGAGACCTTGAAACGATGGGCATTGCAATTACTGCCGCTGAAACCGGTCACCTGGTTTTCGCCACCCTGCATACAAATTCAGCTGGTCAAACTGTTCACAGAATAGTTGATTCTTTCCCGCCTGATCAGCAAAGCCAAGTTAGGATCCAATTATCAGCTTCATTATTGGGAGTGGTTTCTCAAAGATTAATTCCAAGAACAAGAGGCGGGTTGATTCCAGCTTGCGAAATAATGATGAATACTCCGGCAATTTCCACTTTAATTAGAGAAAACAAAATTCATGAAATCCCTTTAGTAATTGAAACTTCAGCAGAACTGGGGATGATTTCTCTCAATCGATCTCTGGCAGACTTGGTCAGGAACAAAGAGATTTCTTTGGATAGCGCCTTGATTTATTCTTCAAATCCGACCGAACTAAAAACCCTAGCAAAGAGATAGAAAATGAAGTTTAATTATCAAGCAAGAACTAAAATCGGAGATACTCAGTCAGGGATAGTTGAAGCGTCAAACGAAGAAGTAGCTTTGTCTATTTTGCAAAAGTACGGTCTTTATGTCACAACCCTAAAAGAAGTTAAGCGATCCAAGTTCTTTGCCAAAGAAATAAGAATATTCGGAGGTGTTTCCACGAAAGACAGGGTGATGTTTGCGAGGCAGCTTTCCATTATGTTTAAGGCAAAAGTCCCATTAGTGGAATCCTTGAGGGTGCTGGTTGTGCAGACTCCAAACCTTTTTTTTAGAGAAAAAATTCTAAGGATCGCTGAAGATGTAGAAGGAGGATCTCCATTTTCCAAGGCTTTATCTCGTTTTCCAGACATTTTTTCTGGTTTTTTTACTGCTATGGTTAAATCAGGAGAAACAGCAGGGAGATTGTCCGGAGCTTTAGAGTATTTGGCTGATCATTTGGAAAAAGAACATGATTTTCGCTCTCGTGTCCAGGGAGCAATGTTATATCCTATTATGGTTATTTTTGTAATGCTGGCAGTGGTTGCTGTAATGCTTCTCTTTGTATTTCCTCAAATAGTCCAGCTCGTTGAGGATATGGGAGTTGAGCCGCCCTTGGTTACAAAGATACTTTTTGGATTAGTCGCTTTTTTAAAGAAATGGATAATAGTTATGATTTTGGCGGCTGTAACTGGCATTCTTTTTCTTTTCCAATATTTGAAAACCAAAGAGGGAAAGGAACTTTCTTCCAGATTTTTTTTAAAGATACCGGTATTGAAAAATCTTTTACAAATGATTTATCTTACCCGTTTTTCAGAAAACCTTTCTACTTTATTCGGAGCTGGAGTGCCGATTACAAAGGCCTTGGAGGTTTCGGCAGAAGTTGTGGGAAACACAGTGTACAAAAAAATTATTTTAGAAACGAGAGATGAAGTGAGAAAAGGAGAAACTATACACTCTGTTTTGCAGAAGTATCCTAATGCTTTCCCTCCGGTTTTCACCCAGATGACCTTAATTGGAGAAAAGACAGGTACCTTGGATAAGACATTGCTCCATTTGGTCAGTTTTTATCAAAGAGAAGTTGAAAGGAGTTTGGATAGCGTTTTAGAGCTTTTGGTGCCTTTAACGATTATTTTTCTAGGGGTAATTGTCGGAGGATTGGTAGGCGTGGTAATGCTTACTCTCTATAAAGTAGTGGGTGGGTTAGGGATTTGAAGCACAGTAGATAACTGTGGGACTTTACCGAGCACATAATACCTTATGTGCTTGGTTCTCGCCTCACTATCGTTCGGCTCAAAAGTTTTCCACAGCCAGCTCTCCTTAATTTCTGGATTTATAATATAATACACTAAAGGTGCTGGGTTCGAATCTCATACCCTAAAGGCTGTGTTTAAATTATCCACAGCCATAAAAATAAAAA
Organism: Patescibacteria group bacterium; assembly: GCA_022574775.1. Taxonomy (GTDB): domain Bacteria; phylum Patescibacteriota; class Minisyncoccia; order Minisyncoccales; family RBG-13-36-15; genus JACZRI01. The sequence goes on from JACZRI010000001.1 coordinate 151,554, forward strand.
TAATAAAGGTCGAGAAAGAATTTAAAACTAAGAATTAAAAATGATTCAATTTTTCAGTAAAAAAAGAGAAGAAAAAGGTTTTACATTGATTGAGTTGTTAGTGGTAATTGCCATCATTGGAATTTTAGCTGGAATTGTATTGGTAGCTTTGGGTGGAGCACGAGCTCAGGCTAAAGATGCCCGAATTATCGCAGGGATGACCCAGCTTCGAACCGCATCTGAACTCATTACCTCTACTGAAGGGAATTATAATACAGTAGATTGTGCAACAAGTAGTCCAGTTAATATTAAGGCACTCTGTGATGATGCAGATCTCCAAAACGGCGCAAAAGGCCCGGTAGTTATTCAGAAACCTGGTGCTCCTTCAGGGGAGTATTGCGCTGTGGTTGAATTGAATTCAGGAGACTTTTATTGTGTAGATAGTGGCTTAAACGCAGTAAAAGCTCCGACAAGTCCTCTGACTCTTACCTGTGGCGCAGGGACTCCGACTACTTATACGTGTAACTAAGGAATCCAAACGATTGGTTTTCCTTCATTAAGCCCCGACTCTCGAGAGAAAGATAGCTTTGAAAGTAGAAAGATAGATATATTCCGCAAAAATAAAAATTAGCCGGTTCATTTTCAGCAAATCAACCCGCCTCTTCGGCGGGTTGATTTTTTTGTTTCCCATTTTTAACTTTTGGAGTATTTTTAACCCCATTTTGGATATCGTCTTAACTCCTCCAGGACTTAACTTCTTTAGAACTTAATTGCTAAAAAATATCCTTGTCAAATAACAGAATCAACTTGACGGGAACTGTTCTCGCTAGTTCCCGATAAACTTACCGAAAACAGTTTACGCTATACCTTCAAATCTGTTATAATCAACTCAACGGGAACTGTTCTCGTTAAGTTGAACAATGCCGATCAAAAGACCACAATTAGTGACCGGTGAAATCTATCATGTAGTAATGCGTGGAGTTGATAAAAGGATAATTTTTCCTCAAAAAGAGGATTATTTTCGTTTTATCCACGACCTTTTCGAATTTAATGATGAAGATGATGTAATCAGTGTATACCGTTTCCATACTAACAACTTGACGGGAACTGTTCCCGTCAAGTTGAGAAAAGAGAGAAAGAAGAGGAAACTTTTGGTAGAAATTTTGGCTTTTTGTTTAATGTCCAATCATTTTCACCTATTATTAAGACAGATTAAAGGACAGGGAATAAGCAAATTTATGAGAAAACTTGGGGGTTATGCCACTTACATTAATAAAAAGTATGAAAGAGAAGGCCATCTCTACCAAGGAAGATTTCGGGCAGTTCACATTAAAGATGAAACCCAGCTAAAAAATGTATTTGTATATATTCACGCCAACCCTATTGAGTTTATAGAGCCGGGATGGAAGGAGGAAGGAATAAAAAATCCCAAAGGAGCAATTAAGTTTTTAGAGAGTTATCGGTGGTCAAGTTATTTAGATTACATCGGAAAGAAAAATTATCAATCAATAACAAATAGAGAATTATTTAATAATATTTTAGGAAACAAAGAAGGTTGCCGGGAATCTGTTGAAAATTGGATTTTATATAAAGCAGATATTAAAAATTTAGGTCAGGTTGTTTTAGAATAACTTGACGGGAACAGTTCCCGTCAAGTTGGTTAACGGTCTTAGTCCAACCTGTCGAGAACAGTTCTCGACAGGTTGGGGATGTTTGTTTTTGGTTTTTTAATTTTGGTTTTTTGGTGTATAATTTAATAATGTTTAGTTTTACGGCATTTTTTCTCAATGTTTAAGAAAATGTCTGAAAAATTTTCTCCGAATAGAGGATTTTCATTGATTGAAATGCTAACCGTTATTGCCATAATTGGTATTTTTGCAGGGATTGTTATAGTGGTTGTTGGCTCTGCCAGGAAACAGGCAAAAGAGGCCAGAATCAGCAGTGATTTGGTACAGCTTCAAAACCAGGCAGAAATTCTTTACTTGGATGATGGAAATTATAGTAATGTAAGATGTACAACAACCGGTTCTCCGGAAGTTCAAGCTCTTTGCGATGATGTAAGCGATCAAGGAAGCTTAATGACTATTCGACCTTCCCTTTATACATACTGTGCTTATGCCGTTTTTCCATTTTCCATAAAGGGTTACTGTGTTGACTCTGCAGGTTTTTCAGATAAATTGGCTTTTCCTTCGCTTTCCTGTGATTTTATTCCTTTCTGTGAATATAGGGATTGTCCCGACTTTAATGCTAATGGAGTGGTGGAATGCAGTAATGATCCAGATCCTGAAGAAGCATCGAATTGCCCCTTCCAGAGCCGGGGCGTCCCTGGTAGTGATCTGTATTGTATCTTTGAATGTCATGGGCTTTCCTCAAGTAATCTTCCTTCAGAGTGTGGTGTTGACCCTTGTCCTCCTCGTGGTGATGCTGGTAATCCTGGTCGTTGTGGAGAGGACAATGAGATATGCTTGGCAATATATGATATTAATGAGGATGGAGTTGTAGATTTACCTAATGATATATTGGGTGTGATATTATTGCTTGGTACGGTGTGTGAATAGTCCGATCTGGTTTTGCAAACTTACAGGGATTCAAAATCCCTGTAAGTTATTTTTAAAGTCAGGTATAATAAAAAATGGCAATTTTTTATTTTATTGTATTTATATTAGGCCTATCGGTGGGCTCTTTTTTGAATTCAGTAATTTATCGGCTAAAAAGCGGAGACAGCTTTCTTTTTAAAAGATCTTATTGTCCCCGCTGTAAACACGCTTTAACTTGGCAAGATTTAATTCCCCTTTTGAATTTTATCATTCTGGGAGGTAAGTGCCGTTATTGCCATCAGCGGATATCGTTCCAGTATCCAGCAGTGGAACTTGCAACAGGGATTTTATTTGTTTCCGTTTTTCTTCATACTTTTAATTCTTTCCAAATTGACAATACTGCCATGACAATGTTGTTAGGTTTTTACTATTCAGCGGCAATTTGTTTTTTAATAATCATTTTTGTTTACGATTTAAAACATTTCATAATTCCGGACAAAATAATTTATCCGGCCATATTAGCATCTGGCATTTGGTATCTGGCATCTGGCATTTTTTTTAATCTCTATACAAAATATGAAATACTAAATGCTGTATTCTCGGGTCTTGGAGCTGCTGCTTTTTTTCTTGCGATTATCTTGATTTCCCGCGGTAAATGGATGGGATTGGGCGATCCAAAATTAGCTTTTTTTATGGGATTTTTTCTTGGCTTCCCCAATATTTTAGTCGCCCTCTTTTTTGCTTTCTTCATCGGAGCTATAATAGGAATAGGGTTGATAGTTTTTAAGAAGAAAGCGCTTAAAAGTGAAGTTCCGTTCGGGCCCTTTTTAGTGACAGGAACGCTTATTGCGTTTTTCTGGGGAGAAACTATTATTAGCCGGTATCTAAATTTATTTTTGTAAAAATCATCAAAATACCTAAACATCTAAATGATTAAGTTTCAATTTTGTTAAAATGTTAAAATACTTAAATGTTAAAATGAAAAAGAAAGGTTTTACCATCATTGAACTGCTCGTCGTCATAAGTATTATCGCTATTCTGTCAGGAATAGTTTTGATTGATTACCGGTCCGGCCAACAAGCATTTGCTCTTCAGAGGACAGCTTCCAAATTAGCCCAAGACATCAGAAGGGCTCAGGAAATGGCAATGTCAGCGGGTGAGTGTACTTTCTGCGACCTCTCATGTAGTCCAAATGGGGTTCCGTCTGGGTATATGGTAGTGTTTACTAGTAATCCAAATTACAGTATATTTGCTGATGACGGTGATAAAGTTTTCGATTCTGGTGACTGTAACATTCTTGGGAATCCTATACCATTTGAGAAGGGTATTGTGATTGATGCTCTTTCTTCAGATTTAACTTTTGAGCCTTTTCTGTCAATCACTTTTACTCCTCCTGACCCTATTGTTACTATTTGTCATGGATCAGCCTCCTGCAGTGTTTCTTCCGGGTGGATTCGGCTTTGTATAGAGGGAAGTGATTGCTTAGATCCGTCAAATACAAAAACCATCAACATTAATACAGTTGGCCGAATTGAGATAGACTGACCAGGCATATAAACATATAGACATATTTTTAAATGCTAAAATACTTAAATGTTAAGGTGAAGAAGGGTTTTACTCTTCTTGAGGTCACCATCGCTATTTTTATACTGCTGGTTGGAGTAACGGCAGGTTCAGTCTTAATTGCCAGAACAGTTAGCCAGATGAGTGTTTTTTCTTCCAAACTGATAGCTGCCTATTTAACCCAGGAGGGAATAGAGATTATAAGAAATATCAGGGATACGAATTGGCTGCAAGGAGGGGCTTGGGATGAAGGACTTACTGGATGTTTTTTTACAGGGTGTGAAGCAGATTATACTGCTACGACCGTAGAAAATCCTCCAGGTGCCACAGCTTATTTTGAGACCTTTGCCAATAATTTTTTAAAAATTGATATCAGTGGTTTCTATAATTATACTTCTGGTACAGATACCAAATACAAAAGAAAAATTACGATTGTATCCGGGGCAGATATTTTAACAGTTACCGTGGAGACTACCTGGTCAGAGAAAGGAAAAGATTATTCTCATATTGCCCAGGAAATTTTGTATAACTGGAAATAAATAGCCAATAATTTAAATGAATAAAAACAAAGCTTTTAGCTTAATTGAAATGCTAGTCGCAGTAACAGTTTTTACATTGATTATGGGGTCAGCTGCCGGTCTTTTTATTGCAGGTATTCGCTCCCAAGCCAAAGCATTAGTTTTCAATAAACTTATAGACGAGACGGGTTTTGTGATGGAAAAGATGAGCAGGGCTTTACGAATGGCAAAAAAAGACTTATCTGCTAGCTGTACCCAAAGTTGTCCGGGTTGTAACTATGCTCCTCTTCCTTCTCTGGGAGATTCGACGATCAGTTTTATAAATTCTCAGGATGAATGCATGGCGTTTTATGGAGGCTCATTCGTAGGCCCACTTTTATACCAAGATCCTGGATTCAACGAGCTCATCTCAACTGATTTTGAAGTTACCTCTGTTGTATTTGATCTTTCTGGTGAATCTCAAAGTGAGATACCTAATCTTCAACCCAGAGTAACCATTTTGCTGAAAATTAAAAATGCCAACGCGGCAAAACCAGAAATGACAATCCAGACCACCATTTCCCAGCGAAACTTAGACGTTCAACAATAATAAAAGTACGAAGTATGAAGTACGAAGAAATAAAAAAGATAAAGAAATTCGAAGTACGAAGTACGAAGAAAAGAAATTTTTCTAATCTTTATACTTCATACTTCCCGCTAAAGGCGAGGCTCGCCAAAGGCGGCAGACTTCAAAGGGGTGTCGCTATTTATTTAGCTGTAATTGTGATGTTCGTTTTGCTTGGCATTGGTTTGGGATTGAGCACTCTTTTGGTCGGCAAGATAAAATCAATAGAGAGAGTAGGCAATTCGGTTACTGCTTTTTATGCTGCGGACACCGGCATTGAAAGGGAACTGTTTGAAGTCAGGATTTTTCCAGGAACGGCAAAGACACTAGGCGCAAGCTATTCTGGTTTTCTTGATATAGACGGTGGAGGGGCTCCGACAGCAGGAGTTTGTCCTGATGCTTTAGAGCCATCATATCTTGGTGATGCGTGCTATAAAGTTACTATTACTTCTGATTCTCCATACACAGTAGAATCTATTGGTATCTATAAAGGAGTGCGAAGAGCGGTTGAGGTTAATTGGTCTCTTGCTGGGCCTCCTGTTGATCCCTGCAAAACGCCAGCCGAATATACGGTATTTGTAAGCAGTGTTGGGTATACCGGTGGTGAACTTGGGCCAAGCGGTGGTGTTACTGATGGCTTATGCCAGAGCTTGGCTGAAAACGCGACTCCTCCTCTTCCGGGTCAATATACAGCTTGGGTTTCTTTTAGTGGCACTGACGAGCCCCGCGATCCACCGAGAGGACTTAGTGTTTGCGCAGCAGAGGGGGCAAATAGCGCAAGCTGGCATTTGCCAGACGGTACTCTGATCGCAAATGACTGGGTTGACCTAACTGACGGCACTATAGCCGCAGCAATCAGTCAAGACGAAATCAGCGGTACTGTTTTAATAGCTACATGGACGGGTACAGATGAGTTCGGGAGCTTCTTAACCCCAAACTGTGTGTCGTGGACTAGTAGTGGATCCAGTGATTCTGGCTGGTTTGGGTTCACGAACCAGACTGACTTAAAATGGACGAAATGGACCTCGGGAGCCTCGTGCGACAATCCTTTGCGTATCTACTGTTTCCAGCACAGCGAATAGCAGGAATTGACTATCTTTCATTATTATAATACAGCCCTGTAAGGTTTTTTAGTAAGAAGATGTTTTTATGGATGATAAAAAAATCGGAAGTTCACCCTCCGATTTTTTTGATTATAATTACATCTCTGGCTATAATTAAGGAAGGGTATGACGAGATTTGAAGCCAAAAAAAGAATTGAAAAACTGAAAAATCTTATCAATCATCATCGTTATCTTTATCACGTCCTGGACCGCCAAGAGATTTCAGATGCCGCCTTAGATTCCTTGAAAAAGGAACTTTTTGATTTGGAGCGAAAATACCCTGAATTTATTACTCTTGATTCTCCCAGCCAAAGGGTTGGAGGGAAACCTTTGGAAAAATTTGAAAAAATAAGACATCCCCGGCCAATGTTATCTTTTAACGATGCCTTCTCGGAAAATGATGTTAAAGACTGGTTAGAGAGAATTGGGAAGCTATTAAACGAAGAAGAAAAAAAGAAAATAGATTTTTTTTGCGAGCTTAAAATTGACGGTTTGGCTATTGAACTAACTTATAAAAATGGGATTTTGAAAACGGGATCTACGAGAGGAGATGGGATAATCGGCGAAGACGTCACCCAAAATCTCAAGACAATTGAAGCTATTCCCTTAAAACTACGCGCCCCACACCACTTTTTAAAAGAAGAAAGAAAGATATTTAATCTGACAAGATTGGAAAAAAGTGGTGGGGGGTTGGTTGTTCGTGGAGAGTTATTTCTTTCAAAGAAAGGATTTGAGAGATTAAACAAAGAGCGGCAAAAGAAAGGATTGCCTCTTTATGCCAATCCGAGAAATGTGGCGGCAGGGTCTATTCGGCAATTGGATCCTAAAATAACAGCCAAGAGACACCTTGACTTTTTTGCCTACGATTTAATTACTGATTTTGGTCAAGAAACTCATAAACAAGAGCACGAGATTTTAAAAACTTTTGGTTTTAAGATTAATCCCCATAATAAATATTGCAAAGATCTGGCAGAGGTTTTTGAATTTCATAAATTATGGCAAAAAGAGAGAGCAAAATTGGATTATGAAATTGATGGAATAGTCGTGATTGTGAATTCAAATAAAATTTTCGAGAAATTAGGAATAGTAGGCAAAACTCCAAGAGGCTCAATAGCATTCAAATTTGCCTTAAAACAAGCCACTACTAAAGTTGAAGACATCAAAATTCAAATTGGGAGGACGGGAGCTTTAACCCCAGTTGCTTACTTAAAATCTGTGAAAGTTTCAGGAGTGATTATTTCAAGAGCCACCTTGCACAATGAAGATGAAATCAAAAAATTGGGAGTGAAAATTGGCGACACTGTTATCGTAGGTCGAGCTGGAGATGTTATTCCAGATATAATCAAGGTTTTGCCAGAATTACGGACAGGTAAAGAGAGGGTATTTCATATGCCCAAAAAGTGCCCGGCGTGTGGAACAAAGGTGGGAAAAATTGAAGGAGAGGTTATATCACGTTGTGAAAATCCCAAATGTTTTGCCCAACAAAAAAAATATTTTTACCATTTTTTTTCAAAAGGAGCTTTTGATATTATTGGCTTAGGACCGAAAATTGTGGACCGTTTAATTGAAAAAGCTTTAATTTCAGATTCTGCTGACCTTTTTGAGTTAAAGGAAGGAGATTTGATTCTTTTAGAAAGATTTGCCGAGAAATCAGCCCAAAATTTAATTAAGGCAATTCAATCCCGAAAAAAAATTACTTTAGCAAGATTTATTTATGCTTTAGGAATTCGGAACGTGGGAGAGAAAACAGCTTTTGATTTAGCTAAAAGCTTTCAAAGTTTAAATGATTTAAAAAAAACCAGCCTTGAAGATTTTGAAAGAATGAGAGATGTTGGTCCTGTGGTCGCCAAATCAATTTATGAGTGGTTTCATCAAAAGAGAAATGTGAAATTTCTTGAGAAATTAAAAAGAGCCGGCGTAAGGATAGAGGAACCAAAGAATAAGGTTAAGGAGCAAAAATTGAGAGGATTGACTTTTATTTTAACTGGAGGCTTGGAGACTCTAACGAGAGGGGAAGCAAAAGAAAGAATAATGGAGTTCGGGGGAGAGGTTGCCGGGTCTATTTCAAAAGCAACGGATTATGCGGTGATAGGGTTAGAACCGGGTTCAAAATATGAGAAAGCAAAAAAACTGGGAGTTAAGGTAATAAAGGAGAAAGAATTTTTAAAAATGATTAAATAATTACGCTTGCGACTATGGCGGTTATTATTGCCCATTTCAAAAAACTTGACTGGATTATTATTATTTCTGCTCTACTTTTGGCAAGTATTGGTCTTTTATCTATCTATAGTTCTTCCCTTGGCCGGGGAGATTTTTTGAATTTCCAAAAGCAGATTATTTTTTTGGGAATAGGTTTTTTACTAATGTTATTTTTCAGTTTTTTTGACTGGAGGGTATTTAAGACCAATCCCTATTTTATTCTGGCGCTTTATTTTTTGAGTCTTGGACTTTTAGCAGGCCTCTTTTTTTTAGCCCCTGAAATTAGAGGAGTAAGGAGTTGGTATAGGGTGGGTTTCTTAGCCTTGGATCCCATAGAATTTACCAAAATTGTCTTGATTATTCTTATAGCTAAATTTTTTTCAATGCGGCATATTGAAATGTATCGTGTAGTGCATATTTTTCTTTCAGGGATTTACGTTTTCTTGCCAGCCGCCTTAATTTTTTTCCAACCAGATTTTGGGTCAGCCATAATTTTAGTTATGTTTTGGATAACTATTTTAATTATTTCCGGAATAAAGCTTCGCCATTTTTTAGTTTTAATTCTTCTGGGAGTGATATCGTTTATTTTCATGTGGTCTTTTTTGATCCAAGATTATCAAAAAGAAAGAATTACCAGTTTTCTTCAACCTCAAACAGAACCTTTAGGAATTAGCTGGAGCCAAAAACAAACCCAAATTGCAATTGGGACAGGTTCTATTTTTGGCCAAGGAATTGGCAAGGGATCACAGACTCAATATGGATTTCTTCCTCTTCCTCAGACTGATTTTATCTTCGCCGCAATAGCTGAAGAGATTGGTTTGGTCGGTGTGGCAATTTTGCTAATTCTTTTTTCTACTCTCATCTGGCGGATTCTAAAAATTGCCCTTTTAGTACAGAGCAATTTCCCTCGTTTTTTCGCAGTAGGATTAGCGACCATTTTAATTTCCCAGATGTTTATTCATATTGGTATGAACCTTGGCTTATTCCCCATTATCGGGATATCGCTGCCTTTGGTGAGTTATGGAGGAAGTGGCTTAATATCAATCTTCGTGGCTTTAGGGATTTTACAAAGCATCAAGGTTCATTAATTGCGATTTTATCTCGTAAGAGGTTTGATTGTTTTGCCCCGTTAGAAGTTTGTTTTCCTTTTGGTTTTTTCCTGACCCGCTAACCTCTAACGGGGTTTATCGGATAGGAATATTGCAAAGCATAAAAACTGATTAATGATATTATCAATGCGAGATCTAAAACAAGGTTGATCTAGTTCTTGTCTGTAATTACTATTATATTCCTTTGGAATATAGTTTTCCCCAATTAAGCTGTTGACAAGGTATATTGGCTATCCGATAATAAAAAAAGCTGGGTAAGTATGCCCAACTTATCTTAAAAAACTGGAAAACAAAGAATACCCATAGAATCGGGTCAAAATCCTTGCGAGAGTTCTAAGCCGATTTTTCTTTTCCTCTCACTAACAGTGAGGGAGAATGGGTCTTCTTTATTATATTCTATTCATCCAAGACTTTTTGTCAAGATGCCAAACATAATCAACTGTGGATAATTTTTGTAAACAGATAATAGACAATTTAATTTCATAACGGAGCTTAATTTTTTACGGGGTATGGAGAAAAAAAATATACAATACATTTCACTGCAAAAGGCGACAGAATATTGTTTTTATTCCCAGGAGTATTTATCTTTGCTGGCGAGAAAAGGAAAATTGAAAGCAGTAAAATTTGGGAGAAATTGGGTGACCACGAAAGAATGGATTGAAGAGTATGTGAAGAATGTGGAAAACAATAATCAAGTTCATCAGAAGCAAGAAAAGGCAATTTATAAGAAAGAAGAAGATCGGGGAGAGCTTTCATCTTTTACCGAGGTTCCAAGTGGAGGAATAGAGGTTGAGAGTTTACCTTCCCCTCCGCAAGGTCCGGGGCAAGCTGACCCTTCACCTCCTCCGGATACCAGATTTAGAGAAAGAGTCCGTTTGGCAACTTTGATAGCTTTGTTTTTTGTTTTTTTGGTTGCAGGAGGATTTTTTGCCGTTCGACAGGGAGGCAACGAGTTTGCCAGATGGGTTGAAAAAGGAGGTTTCAAGAATGTGCTCCGAGAAACTAATTCTTATGTGATAGGCTTGAATCAAGAACTTGATAAAGGAATTGTCAGTGGCTGGGCAGAAATTAATGAGCTGGTTTATCCAGTTAGAGATTTGATTGTCAATAGCGTAAAAAGGATTCCTATGGATATCTCTAACGGGGTTCAGGAGGTCGGGCAAACAGGAGATTTCGTTTTGAAAGGAGCAGTTCAATCCTTAAAAGAAAGTTCCACTCAAGTCTCTCAAGATACTTCTCAGTTCTCTGATGATTTTTCTCAACTCTCTGGGGAAACAAGATCTACAGCCGGAAAAGTTACTTCTTTTGGTGTAGCCGGATTAAATCAGCTAGCCGATGTTTCTCAAGAAATCCCAAAATCAATTGCAGAAATTTTTCAAGATCTGGGCCAAGGACTTGCTCGCCAAGTTTCCAGTATACAAGGCGGACTTGAAGGTTTAACTCAAACAATTGTTCAAGGTCTCAAGATAACCGGCCAGGGAATCTTCTATGGTTTTGAGGGAATTGGGAAAGGGGCGGCAGAAATCAGCCAAGGAGTGATTGAAGGAGGGAAAACGATCTCCCAGGTTAGCTCAGGTTTAGGGACGACGCTTTTACAAGGGACAAGCAATGGATTGGAATGGCTGGCTGAAGGGATAAAAAGCATCGGCCAGGGGGCTGAGAATGTTGCATCTGGTTTTAAAAATATAACTTCAAAATTAGTAAAAATTGTTACCACCCCTTTTCAGAGGGAAATTGTGGTAAGGACAGAAAAAAAAGTGATACCAGAAAACTTAGAACAAGAGCTTTCCAGATTGAGTGAAGAAATTCAAAAATTGAAACTTGAAGGATTGCCAGCCAGGGAAATCATCAGAGAAGTAATCCGAGTTACTCAAATTGAACCTATCAGAGAAATTACCAGAGAGATTATAAGGATTGATGAATCGGATCTTTTTCAGGTGAAGGCTTCCCTTGCCGTCATTGATACTCAGATCTCCTCTTTGGAAAAAAAGACTAGTCGGGGACTGTATGCTCCCTCTTTTGTACCTACTACTTCTTTTTCAGTTTCAGGCAACATCACAGAAGGAGGAGTTGCTTTGTCTTCAAAATATATTTCAATTCCAGGCGGTTCCTTGCAAGGTGATATCCTTATAGGTTCTTGGGCAAGGTTGGCAGCTGGAGCTACAGGCCAATTCTTGCAGACCCAGGGAGTTGGAGCTGACCCTGTTTGGGCATCAGTAGTTTCTGGTCTTTGGACGGACGGCGGGACCGCAACTTATCTCACTGCAACCTCTGATGACTTGGCTCTCGGAGGAACAGACTCTACCGCCCCTTTCTTTATGGATATTTCAGCCGGGAATTTAACGCTTACCGGAAGTCTTACGAGTACATCTCTCAACCTTACAAACGCCATTAACCAGATTGTCTTGGATTCAGACGCAGGAAACACAGGCACCATAACCATGGCTGCCTTGGGCGCTTCAAGGACATGGACTTTGCCTGACGCGACAGGTACCATTATCTCCTCAGGAAACCTGACTGATATTACTTCCTTAACAGGTTTGAATGCCCAGAATGCTCTCTCTCTAGGCCCTTTTGGAACTTCAGCAGGAAACACAGGAGAGGTTAGGTTCTTGGAATTAGCAGCTTCTGGCACTAATTATGTAGGTTTTAAATCCCCAGATGCCATTGCTGCAAATGTGATTTGGACTCTGCCTTCTGCAGACGGTACTGCTGACCAAGTCTTATCTACCAATGCTTCTGGAGTTTTATCCTGGGCTACAGCAGGAGGATTATTTACCGACGGAGGAGCAATTACCTACTTAACCGCAACTGCTGATGACGTGGCTTTGGGGGGAACCGGCTCCACTTCACCCTTTTTCATGGATGTTTCAACTGAAAAACTCACCATTGCAGGCAGCATTCGAGCCGACGACGCCTTTTTATTCTTTGACGGCTCTACCCAGGCAATAGCTGCCACACCCAGTGGATTTTCCTGGCAGGTTTCAACAGCTGTTTTCCTCCAGAGATTTAGCGTCACAACTCAAGAATTTAACCCCAATGGTCTTTTCTTCAAACCGGATGGCAAAAAGATGTATGTAATAGGAACTTCAGGCGATGACGTAAACGAATATGATCTCTCAACTCCCTGGGATGTTTCAACAGCTGTTTTCCTCCAAACTTTTAGCGTCTCAACCCAGGAAACATCTCCCATGGACGTTTTCTTCAAACCAGACGGCAAAAAGATGTATGTAATAGGATTTTCAGGCGATGACGTTAATGAATATGATCTCTCAACTCCCTGGGATGTTTCAACAGCTGTTTTCCTCCAGGTATTTTCCGTATCAACCCAAGAAACACTTCCCATGGGTCTTTTCTTCAAACCAGACGGCACAAAGATGTATGTAATAGGAACTTCAGGCCTTGTTAACGTCAATGAATATGATCTGTCAACCCCTTGGAATGTCTCAACCGCTGTGTTCCTCCAGAGATTTAAAGTCATAGCTCAAGAAACAACTCCCTCAGGCGTTTCCTTCAAACCAGACGGCGCAAAGATGTATGTTATAGGAGTGGGAGGCAATGAGGTCAATGAATATGATCTCTCAACTGCCTGGGATGTTTCCACCGCTGTTTTCCTCCAGAAGTTTAGCGTCTTAACCCAAGAATCAGCTTCCAACGGAGTTTTCTTCAAACCGGACGGCAAAAAGATGTATGTTACAGGAGATGAAGGCGATGACGTAAACGAATATGATCTCTCAACTCCCTGGGATGTTTCAACTGCTGTGTTCCTCCAAACTTTTAGCGTCTCAACCCAGGAAACATCTCCCACGGACGTTTTCTTCAAACCGGACGGTTCAAAGATGTATGTTCTGGGAAATTCAGGCGATGAAGTCAATGAATATGATCTGGGCTTGAATATTTTAGGGCTGGTACGTACCGCTCTTGGCAGTACTGCAAGCACAACTGCGGTTTGCTCAAGCCTTGCCGGCGCCACTGCTCCTACTGCCGGCACAGCGTATGAGCTTCGTGACTGCAGCGGCACTCCAGCAGCTGACTACATGGAGATGTATGCCGTAGAAGAAGGAACCGAAACAGGAGATATTGTGGTTACCGGAACCCATACCATTACCACAGAAGATGGTAATACCCTTGTACAGCTTATCAAATCCTCCAGCGCTTACGCTCCAAACATCATCGGCATTGTTTCCGACCCCGAAGACGCCACTGATTTTAACAGCATTGGCTACAACATTGCAGAGGAAGACAACCCCATGCCAATAGCCTTAAGTGGCCGTGTCACACTCAAAGTCTCTCTTGAGAACGGCCCGATTGCAATAGGTGATCCTCTTACAAGTTCTTCCATTCCGGGTGTAGCTATGCGCGCTACGCGCTCCGGCCCTATCGTGGGAAAAGCCTTAGAATCCTTTGATTCTACCCAAGGTGAGATTGGGAAAATCCTAGTTTTTGTCAGTGTTTCCTATTACCTTTCAGAAGAACTTACGCAAACTGAACTCGCAGGAATAGTAGAAGAAACTACATTCAATCCTCTTCAACTATTAGCCTCTGATTTTGTGAAATTTTTCAAACAAGGATTGGCAAAGCTAGGTTTGTTTGTTGAAAACGGAGTTTTGAAAGTGAGTAAAATTATTGCAGAGTTCATTGAAATAGAAAACCTGAAAGTGGGAAGCCCAGAAAAACCAACTGGGATTACTCTATATGATGAAATGAGTGGCCAGCCGTATTGTATTAAGATACGAAACGGGCAAATGATAAGTTATGAAGGAGAATGTGTGACCGTGTTAAATGACCCAAACCCTCCTTCGCCAGAACCTCTACCAATTGAACCTTCACCAATTGAGCCCCCACCTGAAGAATCACCTCAAGAAGAACCTTCCCCGGAAGAGACATTACCAATAGAACCTCCATTAGAGGAACAGCTTCCTCTTGAAGAACCGCCAGTAGAAGAGCTTAAAACCGAAGAATTACCTCAAGAAAAACCTTTAGTTGAAGAACCACCAACTGAGCAGCCGGTTAATGAAAAGCCAATTGTCGAGGAATCTCCACTTGAAGAAGTACCAATAGAATAAATCTCCAGTTTAACAACCATTAATATAAAAGTTGCCAAGTGAGGAATCTTTAGGAGAGCTGTCGTCTGGGACATTCGTTCAGAACCAGCCATAAGTTTCCGTAATCTCTAACTTGTATCCTTTTCTGATCGGTGATATAATATGGGCACGAGGTTTTTCCCAAAAACGGATTGTGAATTATGAAAGAGCAATTAATTAGTATTTTTGAAAAGATTATTGAGGGAGGAATTATTATTTTAGCTTTTTTACTCCCTTTATTTTTTCTGCCGATAACCACAGACTTTTTTGAATTCCCTAAACAGTTATTTCTTTTCTTTGTCGTCGGCATTTTAACTGTCATCTGGCTGATTAAGATGATTTTGGAAAGGTCAATCAGGATTTTACATAATCCTCTGACTGTCCCAATCTTGGTTTTTCTTGGTGCTTTTTCTGTTTCAACAATTCTTTCTGTCCACCGCTTTTCCTCGATTTTTGGCCCTTATCCCAGGCTTCACGGCGGATTGGTGAGTTTGGTTGTTTATATTCTCATATTTTTCCTTATAGTTTCTAATATTAAAGAAAAAAAACAAATTTATCGCATCCTAACCGCTCTATCTGTTTCAGGGTTTCTTTTAGCAATTATCGGCATTTTGAATTTTTTTGACATTTCTATTTTGGGTGATTTCTTGAGAGGCCGTTTTGTTACTCCAGTAGGGTCTGCGGATAGAGCCTCTTTGTTTTTGGTACTTTTACTCCCAATCTCGCTTTTAACGTTCTTTTTTGCAGAAAGAAAAACACTCCTTGTTTTTTCTGGAATTTTGAGTTTTATCTTCATTTTCTATATCTTTTTAATCAGTGTTTTTCCAGTCTTACTTTCAGTTTTCCTTATTTTTCTAATCGCGCTGATTTTTTCCAAACTGAAACTTTCTAGAGGGGTAGCTGTAAGAATGGGGGTTTTCTTTTTGCTTTGCCTTTTGCTTTTAGTGATTAATAATTGGAGTTTTGTTAGGTCGGCGACCCCTTTGCTTAAAGATCTTCCAATACAGCACGATATTGCCCTTGAGCAAGATACGGGTTGGGCCATTACTGCTAAGGGTTTCCAGAATCTTAAAATTTTAGCTTTAGGATCTGGGCCTGGAACCTATCTTTTTGACTTCACTACTTTCAAGCCAGTTAGATTCAATCAAACCTCTTTCTGGAATCTCCGTTTTGAGAAATCTTCAAATGAATACTTCCATATTACTTCCACGCTAGGGATTTTAGGCTTAATCTTTTTTGTTTATATTTTAATTGTAGCTTTTCGGTTGGGAAGGGAATTTCTGCGGAATGTCCAATTAACTGGAAAGGAAAGTTTAGAAAAAGGCATCAGACGAATTTCTGATGATGCTCAACTGAATTCTTCGCAACTGAAAATCAGAGACGGCGAACTTATGGGAATTGCAATATTTTCTACATTGTTTATTTTCGCATTCATAAGCCTTTTTGTGTCTTCCTTTACTCTCACTGCTTGGTTATTTTGGTTGTTTCTCGCCCTGATGGTTGTTAATTTACATTCTTTGGGATTTACTGGAATTAAAGAAACGGAATTTTCTTTAGCTATGGTGCAGCATCGTGGGTCAAATGGAACCAAAGTAGAAATTTTGCCATGGCTGATAGGATTTGTTGCTCTTTTAATATTGATTCCTTTATTCTGGCAGGAGATAAAAATCCTTAATGCTGAATTGCATTTTGCCAGGGCTCAGGCCGGACAGAGAACAGAGCAGCCTGATGCCAACTTAATATTACAATCGCTTGTGAATGCCAGGGATATTGTTCCAAGCAATGATACTTACAGGAGGGCGCTGTCCGCAACCTCTCTTAATTTCGCTATTTTAGCCCAACAAGAAAATTTATTGTCAGAAAAAGTACAACAACAACTTTTACTAACGGCAAAGAGGGAAGGTGAATTTGCAGTTCAGTCTGCTCCTCATAATATTTTCAATTGGGAAAATATCCAACGAGTTTACACTTTAATTACTCTGGAAAACCAGGACGATTTACTGATTAATAATGTTTTTCCTCAGGAGATTTTACTAGATCCTGCAAATCCCCGCCACCGAAATGATTTAGGATGGGCTTACTTTAACTTGAGAAACGATACGGAACTTGCCAAAAGGAATTTCCAGGATGCCATTTCTTTAAAGCCCGACTTTCCTGATGCCCATTATAATTTAGCAAGAGTCTACAAAGAGGAGGGAAAGAAGGATAAGGCTTTGCAGGAATACGAGCAGACCTTAAATTTTATTAACCAGCAGATTGCTTCAATAGAGGGGATAGCTTCTTTGAGTATAGATTTGCAGAGGACTTTCAACCAGTTGATACAATTCAAGGAACAGATTGAGATAGAAAAAACGGAAATTCAACCAGAAGAAGTTGAACAAGAAGAAGTTGAACAAGAAGAAGTTGAACAAGAAGAAGATGTTACAGAAGAGGAATAATAAGGCGGACTTGATCCCATAGAAGAAATTGGACATGTATTTTGCGAAGCAAAATACAGAAATAGCCGAGGGCAGTCCAATTTTCTCTAACGGGGTTGACCCTTCGACCCTTCAACAGGCTCAGGGTCGTCCTGAATCTAATTGAAGGGCGATTAACTCAGGGTCAAGGCTGAGCCTGTCGAAGTCTTGACAAAATTTTCTAAAGAGTTAAAATAAAGACTATTCTCGTCTTTCCAATCGAAACGCATAATCCTTTTATGTGTTCGGCTTGGTAAGAAGCCACACACCTTCGCAGGAAAACTTGGCCGATGAGTTTACGAACGTCTGAATATTTTTTATATTCGAATTTTTAAAAACTGTAAAAACATTTTCCCCTAAAAAAACTCCATTAGGGATTTTTTATGTTTTAATAAACGTGGAGCCAGTATACTCAGGTACTATTCCGACAAGTCGAGAAGTACCTCATACTACAACCTTCGATTGAGTACGGGCACGCCTGGGCGGGGCATGATAAAAAGCTTAAAATAACAGCTCATTATTGATGCTTGCCTCGTATTGTCTGAACGAAGTGAGGATTTGTTTTGTGGCTAATTCATTCTAATGATGCGAATGCGAATGCGATTAATTAGTATAATCCGTGCTCATTTGCACTATTAGTATCTATTTTATGGAGGTTAAAATAAAAAATTTTGGAAAATCAAATATTGCTCTTTCTCCACCTTATCTATTAGAAACTCAAAAGGAAAGCTGGAAAAGATTTTGGGAGAAGGATTTAAAAGAACTTTTCAAAGAAATATCTCCCATTAGAGATTATACGGGCAAAGAGTTTGAGCTTTGGTTTTTGGATTATAAATTAGATAAGCCGAAATACGAATTAGACTTTGAAGCAAGACAAAATAACGATTCTTATGAAGCATCGCTGCGGGTAAATACGAAATTGGTTAATCTTAAGACAAAAGAGATCAAAGAACAGGAGGTTTTTTTAGCTGATTTTCCCTTAATGACAGAAAGGGGAACTTTTATTGTTAATGGAGTAGAGAGAGTTGTTATTTCCCAATTGATTCGCTCTCCAGGAGTGTTTTTTACTAATCAGGCGGTTGGAGATAAAAATAATTTTGGAGCAAAAATTATTCCCAACAGAGGCGCTTGGTTAGAGTTTGAGACAGAATCTTCAGGGTTGATTGGAGTAAAAATTGATAGAAAGAGAAAATTGCCGGCCACCACTCTATTAAGAGCTTTCGGTATTGATAGCGACTCTCAAATAAAAGAAATCTTTCAAGATGTTGATCGAAATTCAGAGACGAACTATATCAAAGAGACCCTTGACCGAGATTTGACACACAATCAGGCTGAGGCATTAGTGGAAATTTACAAAAGATTACGACCTGGAGATTTAGTAACCCCGGAAACTGCCAGAGAGTTGCTTGAGAATATGTTCTTTAATTTTGAACGGTATGATTTGTCTAGAGTGGGAAGATGGAGGATGTCCCAGAGGCTTTCGCATTATACTGATCTTTCCAAGTTAAAAGATTCGGGAAATGAGAAGTATTCTTTAAAGAAAATTACAAAAGCGAGGACTGGAAACCCGGGAGGAGACGAAATCTCAATAAAGGAGAGAATTTTAAAACCAGAAGATATCGTAGAAACCATAAGAGAGATTATCAGGCTTAATAACGCGCCTGATGCAAAGCCTGATCAAATTGATCATTTAGGATCAAGGAGAGTGAGGCTTCTTTATGAGTTTTTGCAAAATAGGCTTCGGGTAGGGTTGATGAGGATGGAAAGAATAATCAAGGATAGGATGTCAACATTAGATGCTGCAACTTTGACTCCGGTACAGATTATTAACCCGAGACCATTTATAGCTGTGGTGAAGGAATTCTTCACTAGCAGTCAGGTCGCTCAATTTATGGATAACGAGAATCCTTTAGCTGAGCTGGAGCATAAAAGAAGATTGTCAGCTACAGGGCCAGGAGGACTCACCAGAGAAAGGGCAGGTTTTGAAGTGAGGGATGTTCAGCCTTCTCATTACGGTAGGATTTGTCCTATTCAGACTCCAGAAGGGCCAAATATTGGCCTCGTAGGACACCTAGCTTCTTTCGCCAGAGTCAATCCTTATGGATTTTTGGAGACTCCTTATTTTAAAGTGGAAAAAGGAAAAATTACTTCGCAGGTTCAATATATGAATGCTTATGAGGAAGAAAAGTATAATATTGCTTCAGCTGGAGTTTCTGTCGATGGAAAAGGAAATATTTTAGAGATAAAGGTTGAGGCGAGAATAAAAGGAGAGCCAGGTCAGATTGAGATAGAAAAAATTGATTTTATTGATGTTTCTCCAGGACAATCAATTTCAGTTGCCACTTCTCTTATTCCATTTTTGCAAAACACTGATGCAAATCGCGCCTTGATGGGTTCTAATATGCAGCGTCAAGCCGTTTCTTTGCTCATGCCAGAAGTACCATTGGTTTGCACTGGGATGGAAGAGATAGTTGCTAGAGATTCCGGACAGGAAATGATAGCTGAGGGAATAGGTCGTGTTGAAGAAGTTGATGCAGGAAAGATTATTGTTTCGTATAAAATTCCAAAGAGATATCGTAAAACGTATCAGTTAAGGACTTTTGTTAGGACCAATCAATACACTTGTTCTCATCAAAGAGTAATGGTTAAAAAAGGCCAATCGGTCAAGAAAGGGGATATTTTAGCTGATGGAGCGGCGATTTCCAACGGGCGTCTAGCTCTTGGCAGAAATATTTTAGTCGCTTTCCTGCTTTTGCGAGGCGGAAACTTTGAAGATGCTATTTTAATATCAGAAAAACTGATTAAAGACGATGTTTTTACTTCAATTCATATTGAAGATTTTAGCTGTGATATAAGAGAGACAAAACTGGGACCGGAAATTACTACTTCTGATATTCCGAATGTTGGCGAAGAAAGATTAAAAGACCTTGATGAGGAAGGAATCGTAAGGGTTGGAGCGGAAGTTGGTCCAAACGATATTTTGGTTGGAAAAATTTCTCCAAAAGGCGAAACAGATTTGACGGCCGAAGAAAGACTGCTTCGGGCAATTTTTGGAGAGAAGGCCAGAGAAGTCAAAGACACCTCGTTAAGAGTGGAGCATGGTAAAAGAGGAAGGGTTATTGGAGTTAAGATTTGGGAAAGAGAGAAAGGAGCGAGATTAGAGCCTGGAGTGATAAAGAGAATCCAAGTTGAAGTGGCAGAAACTAGAAAGATACAGGCTGGAGACAAATTGACAGGGCGCCATGGCAACAAGGGAGTGGTTTCAAAAGTTTTAAAAGAGGAAGAAATGCCCTTTTTAGAAGATGGAACTCCAGTCGACATTGTCTTAAATCCTTTGAGTGTCGCCTCAAGAATGAATCTTGGCCAGATACTGGAAACTCATCTTGGTCTTGTGGCCGATAAAATGGGATATATCGCTATTTCTCCATCTTTGGCAGGAGCAACCGAAGAAGAAATCAAAGCTGAACTCAAAAAAGCTTCCCTGCCAGAAGATGGAAAGTTCATCGTATTTGACGGGAGAACCGGGAAACCTTTTGAGGAAAAGGTTACCGTCGGGTATATCTATATGATGAAGTTGATTCATATGGTTGTAGATAAAATCCATATGAGATCTATTGGCCCTTATTCTCTTATCACCCAGCAACCGCTTGGTGGGAAAGCCCAGTTTGGGGGACAGAGATTTGGAGAAATGGAAGTATGGGCCTTAGAAGGATACGGAGCTGCAAACATTCTTCAGGAAATGCTGACTATTAAGTCTGATGATGTTTCTGGGAGAGCGGCTACTTATGAAGCAATATTGAAAGGAGAGCCGATAAAGCCTCCTGGCCTGCCAGCTTCCTTTAATTTATTGGTTAATGAGTTAAAGTCTTTAGGACTGGCAGTTGAGATAAAAGAAAAACCAAAACAGGATTCATCTTAACATTTAAACATAAAAACATTTAAGCAAAACTATTTTATTAAAATGTTAAAATGCTTAGATGTTTAAATGATTTATGAGGGTTGCAGACTTAGAGTCAATTACAATAAAATTAGCTTCTCCGGAGGATATTTTTGCTTGGTCAAGAGGCGAGGTAACAAAACCAGAAACCATTAATTACCGCACACAAAGGGCAGAGAAAGATGGTTTATTTGATGAGAAAATCTTCGGTCCGGTTAAAGACTATGAGTGCTATTGCGGGAAATATAGAAGAATTCGCTACAAGGGAGTAGTTTGTGAACGATGCGGCGTTGAGGTGACGAAATCTCAAGTGAGAAGGGAAAGAATGGGTCATATAAAATTAGCTGCTCCAGTTTCCCATATTTGGTTTTTGAGAGGAGTTCCTTCAAAAATAGGGATGGTTTTGAATATTCCAATGCTCCATCTGGAGAGAGTAATTTATTTTGCAGCCTATATTATTACTAAAGTCAACGAAGACAAAAAACGACAGATTTTAGAGGAAATTGAAAGAGAATACAAACAAAAATTGAAAGGCATAAAATCTGAAACAAATAAGGAAAAATCTTCTTCCATAGGTTCAGCATCCAGCGGGGCAGGATACTCTCCACGTTCCAAAGGAGTGGCTAGTGTTTCTCGGAAGGTTTCTTTGGAATCGAAAACCCAAGACCTTAAAGGTGCGAGAGAGAGAGCTCGAGAGGAGGTTTTAGGGATTTCTCCTTTAAAGATTCTTTCTGAACTTGATTATCACAACCTTTCCCTTAAATATGGGGAAATTTTTGAAGCAGGAACTGGGGCTGAAACTTTAAGAAAAATTTTTGAAAAAATTGATTTAACAAAAACCATACAGAAACTTAATAAAGAAGAAGCAACTGTTTCTTCTGTTAATAGAAGGAAGGTTTTAAGGAGATTGAAGTTTTTTAGGGGAATGCTGAAGGCTAAAATTAGACCAGAGTATATGCTTTTAATAGTTTTACCGATCTTGCCTCCTGATTTACGGCCAATGGTTCAATTAGATGGAGGAAGGTATGCCTCTTCTGACCTAAACGATCTTTACAGAAGGGTGATTAATAGAAACAACCGCCTCAAGTATTTACTGGAGGTGAAGGCTCCAGAGGTTATTGTTAGAAATGAAAAAAGAATGTTGCAGGAGGCAGTGGATGCCCTGATTGATAATACAATGAGAAAAGGAACTACAACTTTGGCTACTACAGGCGGAAGAAGGCTATTAAAATCTTTAGCTGATATACTTAAAGGAAAGCAAGGCAGGTTTCGACAGAATCTTCTGGGGAAACGCGTAGATTATTCCGGAAGATCTGTAATCGTGGTTGGGCCAGAATTGAAATTCAATCAGGTAGGTCTTCCCAAAAAAATGGCGCTGGAGTTATTCAAACCGATGGTAATTCATAAGATTTTAGAAAAAGAGCTTAGTTATAATGTAAGGGGAGCATCAAGGTTAATTGAACAAGAAACCGACGAAGTCTGGGAAAGTTTGGAAGAAGTGGTTAAGGATAGACTGATTTTGCTCAACCGAGCACCAACCTTACATCGTCTTGGTATTCAGGCATTCCAGCCAATTTTAATTGAAGGGGATGTGATTAGTATTCATCCTTTAGTATGCAGGGCTTTCAATGCTGATTTTGATGGTGATCAGATGGCAGTTTATATCCCGCTATCTAAAGAGGCTCAGAAGGAGGCAAGAGAGATTATGCTGTCTAGTCTTAATCTTTTAAAACCTGCTACTGGCACTCCAGTTGTTTCTCCGTCGCAAGATATTGTCTTGGGTTGTTATTGGGGAACGAAAATGATGGCAGAATCAGTATCAGGGGGAAAGATTTTCGGCTCTCAAGATGAAGCTATTTTAGCTTATGATTCTGAAATTTTAAACTTAAGGGAAAAGATTAAAGTTAAAATTGGCAAGAGTTTGGTTGAAACTTCAGCAGGAAGAATTCTTTTTAATAAAGCCATACCTGAAGACTTTCCATTTATTAATGAAGAAATCAATGGAAAGAAATTAGATAAAATAACAAGTTTAATCATTGAGAAAGTTGGTAGAGAGAAAGCCAAAATTTACTTGGACGAGATTAAAGATTTAGGGTTTACAATGGCTACCATTTCTGGAGTCTCCTGGGGAATGGCGGATCTTATTATTCCTCCAGAAAAAGATGGAATTATCAAAAAAGCTGAGATAGAAGTAGAGGAAATTAATAAACATTATAATAAAGGATTGTTATCAAGGATGGAAAAGAGGACTCAAGCTATTGAGGTTTGGCAGAGAGCAAAATTAAAAATTGAAAAATTAGTTCCTAAAACTTTACCGGAATTTGGATCGGTTTCTTATATTATTGCTTCTGGCGCTAGAGGTTCTTGGTCTCAGCCTGTTCAAATGGCTGGAATGAAAGGGTTGGTAATCAATCCGTCAGGACAGATTATTGAGCTGCCAGTTAAAAGTTCTTATAAAGAGGGATTTAGTATTTTGGAATATTTTATTTCTACCCACGGCGCAAGAAAAGGAACTGCAGATACCGCTTTAAGGACTTCAACAGCTGGTTATTTAACAAGAAGGCTTGTTGATGTTGCTCATGAGATGATAATTAATGCCGAAGATTGTCAAGATAAAGAGGGAATTTTAATCTTCAGGAAGGATGCTGCAAGCATTGGCCAAAATCTCCTTTTTAAGATTATAGGAAGGACGTCTGCGCAGAATATTTCAACTCAAAGTACAGAATCTAAAAAGCTAATTGTTAGAGAAGGAGAGATTATTGATTGGGATAAGGCAAATGCTATTTTGGCTTCAGGAATTGAAAAACTAAAAATTTATTCTCCTCTTAGCTGCAAAAACTTACGTGGAATTTGTCAGAAGTGTTATGGTTGGGATCTCGGTTTAAATCAGCCAGTTAAGTTAGGCGAGGAAGTTGGAGTGGTTGCGGCTCAGGCAATAGGGGAACCCGGTACCCAGCTGACAATGCGTACCTTCCATATGGGAGGGGTAGCTGGGGAGGCAGATATTACTTTAGGATTGCCGCGGGTTGAGGAAATTTTTGAAGCAAGGTCTCCGACTTTAGAAGTTCCAATTTCAGATGCCGAAGGAAAAGTATTTGATATTGATCCAGAAGGAAATATTCGAATAAAGACAAAAAATAAGAAGACAGAAATTCTGGATTATGAGATTCCAGCAAGACTCCAGATTTTAGTTAAAAAAGGAGATTATGTCAAAAAAGGCCAACCTCTTTCGGAAGGCGATTTGGACCTTAAAAAATTATATGAATTAACCGGTGAGTCAGAGACTCAAAGATATATCATTAAAGAGGTTCAAAAAATTTATACCTCTCAAGGAGCAGTTATCCATGACAAACACCTGGAGGTGATCGTGAAGCAGATGTTTTCTCGTGTAAGGATTGTACATTCAGGAGATTCAGATTTTACAGTTGGGGAAATTTTGGAGAAGGCAGGTGTTATGGAAGAGAACATTAGATTAAGAAAAGAGAAGAAAAAGACAGCCGCTTTTCAACAGATTCTATTGGGAATTTCTAAAGTAGCTTTGAGTACTGATTCTTTTTTATCGGCAGCCTCATTCCAGGAAACCTCCCGAGTGCTGATTCAAGCTGCAATTGAAGGGAAATGTGACAAATTGAGGGGCCTGAAAGAGAATGTTATAATAGGAAAATTGATCCCTGCAGGAACTGGATTTAAGAAATAAATTGCTAATTACTAATAGTTGACAGATAATGGATCAATTAGCAATCAGCAATTAACTATTAACAATTATTAGTGGTGGCTAACAGAAAGAAACAAAAAAATTCTAAAAAAAATCAGGAAAATAGAAAAAACTCTTCTCTTTCGGATAATGTTAAATCAAGAATTTTCAGCGTTTCGTTTTTTGCTTTTTCTCAGGGTTGCCCC
>JACZRI010000010.1 GCA_022574775.1 Patescibacteria group bacterium
AATGTAGGAAATATTATACCTGTTATTCCTGCAAACATGATTAAAAGAAGTCTTCCTGGTCTTTTGAATTTTGGACCATACCATACAAGATTACGAGATGTTATATCGCGGTACTTTGTAGGCAGATAAACAAGAAGTGCGAGTCCCATGACCGCAAATATCGCGACAGGCCAAACCATTAAATTTTGACTAACTGTCCAGTAACCAAAAGCCATACCAATTACAATTAACATATCTATATAACGGTCAAATGTGTCATCAAGCCAAGCACCAAATTTACTTGACAAAAACTTAAGTCTTGCAATTTCTCCATCACAACCGTCGGTAATCGAAGTCGCTTGGGCTAATACTCCTCCTATAAAAATCCATGGATAACTCCCTTGTGCAAAAAACAAGGCGGATGAAATTCCAATCATTAAATTGAGTATAGTAATTTGATTGGGAGTAATTCTGGTATTTACTAAGTACTTTGAAATAAATATAGATACTTTTCGATTAATTATCTTCGATACAATTCCATCCCCGGGTTTATTGAGATTTTTAAGAAGTTTGCTTTCTGCAAATTTAATATCTGCATAGGTATCACAGTCTGACCAAAATTTTCCTTTAATGTTAAATGCCCTCAGCCTTCCTTCTTTTGCAATAACTTTCATCCCACTAGTCAACGAATTTTTATGGTGAGAAATAGTTTTTTTAAGAACCTTAAAAATATAGGGAGAGCATAGGAACATTCCGGTATCGTAAGCGTTATAGGCTTCAAGACTTTTGTTTATTGAGGTAATTTTGTTATTTTTGACTAAAACTTTTGTGGTGTCACTTATGTCCAAAACAGAATCCAAATTTTTATCTATCTTTTCTTATAATCCATATAATGGAGATGTTTTACAGTTCTCGAAAAATAAAATATAGCACTGACTAATGACCATACAGATATTGCAACTAATGACCAGAAAGGTGTATTTAGCAAAACACCTATTAAGATAAAAATTATATAACTGTTCTTCCTACCGTCAAATTTTCTGAATAGCCGTTCAATTCGTCCATAATCTCCTAATGGGCGGTTCTTTATTGCCTTCCCAAACGCCTGTGAGCAATAACGAGAAAAACCATCAAACAGGAGTATGAATGTGGACAGTAAAATCGCTGATATTCCATAGTCCTTTGATAGATAGATGGCTAAGGCGATATACCATGAATGTTCAAAAAGAAAATCGAAGGCGTGCTCCATTCTTCCAATATTTGAAGAGGCTATTTTCACTCTTGAAAGTTTTCCGTCCACACCGTCCATAAACGAAACGATAAAGGTAAGAATGGAAGCAAACAATAAATATCCCCCGAGAAATAAAAATGTGGATGTATAAGCAACTATGTTTATTAGTATAGTAACCTGGTTTGGTGTAATTTGCGTATTTGCCAATCTGCTTACAATAAAATTTTCTATTGGTTTATTCACATAGGTTGCAAGCAGGTCATTCCTTCCTTTACAGGCATTCTCAATTAAAAGCTTTTTTGCCTTGATTGAATCTTCCTTTGAATTAATATTTATCCAGAAGGGTTTAACCTCCTTCCGCATGTTCGAGATATAACTGTTAATTTGCGTGATGTCGAATATTTCAGCATCTCTTTTCTTGGCAGCCTTGGCAATACTGTGAGCAAGCTCACTCTTGTTCTCTTTTATTGCTTCTTCAATATAAAAAAATATTTTGGGGGAACATAAGAAGATGCCGGTATCTATATAGTTTGATTCATCAATGTCCTTACCTATATCGACAATCTTCCCTTTCTTTCCCAGAACTTTTGTATCCCCCGACAATGGTTCTTTTCTATCAACAGCTAGGACAACAGAACTTCTTATATTATAATCAACAATTTCCTTTAGAATGCGAACATCGAAGATATGATCTGACATCAACAGAACAAAATTTTCGTTAAATAATTCTTTAGCCCTTAAGACAGAAAGTCCATTTGCTTTCTCCCAATTATTATTGTGAACAAAAGTAATGGAAACGCCAAAACGGCTTCCGTCGCCGACAGCTTCTTTAAGTTCTTTTCCTTTGTAGCCAGTAACAATTACAAACTCAAAAATGCCTGCCTCTTTTGCCCCAAGAATAACTCTCTCAATGATTTTTAAGCCCAATAAATTCATAAGCGATTTGTGTCGCCCACGAGTTACCGACTGCATTCTTGTACCATCACCGGCTGCAATAATTAATGCTTTCATAATTGTTTCTAAATTAAAAATAAAAAGGCTGGGAACACGCATTCAGTTGGCTTAAACCACTCTGTATATTACCTTCAGATTAATCGATCTTCTCTCTTAAAGACAAGATTGGCTGGTCAACAAGAAATTTATGTCGCCCACTTATTTGCTTAGTTCCAACCCATTCGCCTTAGATTAGCTTAAATTTAGACTTATGTCAATACAAAAAACCGCCTCCTTGGCGATAAATAAACAGTAAATCCTCTATCATAAGAGGAATCCACGACAGTTTTTTTTATACCTTGTGCGACGTTTAATAGAGTTTAGGTCGTCATTTGTAAAGCGTCCTAGTGCCATGGCATCCTCGGTCTGGAACCTGTGTTTTAAGGGGAAATTGGGTGGCTTTTAGGAGTATCTCATAACACGTCTCGGTCCCCCTTCGCCAAGGCTTCGGAAGGATAAATCGGGGCTGTTTTAAGCTAAAATGGGATAGTGGATGAAAATAAAAAAAATAGACTTGACATTATTTTTTTTCACGACTATTTCTCTGCTCTAACGCTTTTTCCTATAATTGATGTTTTACTTCTTGATAAAATCTGATGTATTGTAATATTTAGAATGCACCCTTGCCGAACCCTCTACCTCGTATTGAAAAGTCCTATGTTGATTATATTCGTCTGAAATAGGTTGTTTTTTGGGATACTTTTTTAATTTAAGAGCGCGCAAAAGTATTTTACTTCCCAAAATCTCAAAAAGCAAAACCCAACCGTGTTCATTTACTGGAAAAAATATTTTTTCTCTTTCGTCACTCATAATTCTTTAATTTTACCTTTTTTTAAGAAATCCTTCATTATTTTCTCTATTTGTAAGGCGGGTAATTTTAAAGCGAGAACTAAATCTAAAATACTTACTTGAAAAATTCCAACTTTTTGTTTTTTTAGTATAAACGAGGTAATTTCTTTTCTTGCCACATCTTTTGAAACTTTTCTGAATGAAAACGTTTTTCTTTCTTTTAATAAATTATCAATTTTTTCTCTCACTTTTTTTTCTACAATCTCTTCAATTCTTTCATCTATTAAGTTTTTTATTTGTTCGAAAGTAAGTTCTCTGGACTGTTCTTTCCAAGTTAATTGTTCAGGTCCTCGAAAGCCAAAACTATACCCCATGCCTTCGGAAACCAGATGACCATTTTCGGAAGCTAACTGATGGTTAAACGTCAAAGTGTTCATATTATTTTTTAAGGAAAATATTTAAAACTTCGCTATTACTAGAGGTTATTATTGTTTTTTTATTTTCGGTATGTTTCGGAGATGGTTGTTCAAGAATAATCGACTCGATCCTTCTACCCTTATTTTTTTTACCAGGAACTATAAAAAGACGGATTTCTGTTGTAATAATCTTGCCGTGTTTTTCAAAATTCTTTTTTAAAACCTTTAGAATATCTTCATTAATGAAATCATCTAATGAAAGATTTTCCACAACTACTTGAGTTCGTTTAGGATTCTTTATTTTTTTAAGAGCGGAGTTGTTTTTTTTCATTATTTCTTATAATAAATTAATATTTTAGTATATTATAGTATAACTATTATTAATAATTAAAACATGTATGAGCAGTTAATAAAGATTTGTCTATTTTTAGTTTGGCTCTTTTTCCAAGAAGAGTCAAGTTAGACAAAGGTTACCCAGCGATGGGCTTTTTGAATTTTGGGTAAGACTCGGACCGAAGGCATCTCGGTCACCTGACTTAGCATATGATGGCTGCGGGGCTTGGACGACGTTAGAACCTGTTTGGTGGGCAGTTAAAGTATTTTATTCTTAATAATAAAATCTCTTACGATTTCAAATACTTTCTTATGTCCCTCTGAATTTGGATGTAATCCATCCTCTAATAAACTCTGGTAATCTTTTTCTATCAATTCTTTAAATATCTCAATAAAATAAATCTTTTTCTCTTTACAAAACTCACTTAAAACATCATTGAACTTCTTAATGTATTCATTTTTGTAAGATTTATCTGTATTCCAAGGAATTGGAGTTGTTTTTGCCTCATCAACCGGAGTTAGCCCTACAAAAATAATCTTTGAAGAAAATTTCTTCGCAAGATTTAATAATTGATTAAGATTACTCTTGTATTCTTCTGGAGAAAACTTTAAACCATTTTTACTATGAATAAATTGAGAGTCATTTACTCCTATCGCAAAAATAAATATCAATTCTTCATCGTCCTCTTTTAATCTTTGTTTGGTTTCAAACTCAAACCTCTCCAACAGGTCTTCTGTGTTATTTCCGGAAACCCCAAGGTTATAAATTGTATGTTCGTTCTCTGATTCAGATAAAGTTTCTTCATCTAAAAAACTCTTTGTTCTTTGAACCCAACCTCCTTTTTCTGTATCCCAAGCTCCGTGAGCTATACTGTCTCCAAAAATTAAAATTTTTGCCATAATAATTATTTATTAACCTTAAACATTTTCCCGTGCCCAGGAATTATGTAATCTGATATTTCTAATAGTTTTTTACGAGATTCAATAAGTTTTTGAATGTTCATATGTTCTGGATCATTGTCTGGCCTCTCTATGTTTATTTCTTGCTTTTCATCGTCTAACCACCAGAAAACATCTCCTGCAATAGCATACATTCCTTCCTCTGTTTTAATAATTAAAGAACAATGTTCTTCTTTATGTCCTGGTGTGCGAATTACTTTCAAGTCTGTTCCAGGAATAATTCCTCCGTGTTTATTTATAATATCTTTCTGGTAAATATAGAGCTCGTCAATTATTGTTGCATTTTCAAAAATGCCAGATAAAAGTGAATGGTCAATATGTCCGTGCGTTAAAACAACAAAATCTATATCTTTTATCTCAAGATTGTTATCTTTAAGTGCTTTTAATAACTTTTCTCTATTACACCCTGGGTCAACTATTATATTCTTTCTATTGCTTTGAATAAAAACAACCGTAGAATTCGCTAACCAACCTCCTTTCGTTTCTTTGGCATAACCCTGGATTAAAACTTTTACTTTATTCATATGCTTTATTTTAACACAAAAACCGCCTTCTTGGCGATTTTTTTAAGCCTCGATACTGCACTGACTGGTGGCTGGTACAGAACCATTCGGTTCGTGCTTAGCAACGCACCGTATGGTGCTATTGCTGCGGGGCGTGAAAGACGTTAGAACCCTGGATTATGGCTAATAGCGCTACTTTTAGAGTACCTGATCTCGCCCCACAGACTTAGTTAACCTATCCCACTACTCGCTAATTGTATGATTTAAAACATCTAAAGGATATTTTTTACTGGAGAAATAATCCTTTTTCTCCAGCCAAGCAAATGTCTCTTTAAAAAGTTTTTCTTCAGTGCCATCTTCGTGAAAATTATGTGAGGCGTTAACAATGACTACTTTTTCTTTCGGGTTATTAGCCGCACTAAAATATCGATCCCAGTCTGCTTTCTTTAAGTCTCCCTTGCCTGCAAATATGAATTTTATTGGTACACGAATTTCTTTGACCAGTTCTAGTGGTTTAACATCTTTGTCGTCTTCTACCATATTCTTGCCTATAATTACTGCCAAACCCCAATCCACGTAGTACATATTAGTACTTTTGAGCTTTTTAAATTCCTTCTCAATATCTTTAAGATCCATAGTTGGATCCCAGAGGACAACCTTATCAAAATCTTTATTTTTTGAAAGTAGAATTGTTGGCCCACCATAGCTGTGACCCACAACATATATTTTTTTTACCTTTTGTTTCCTAAAATGTTCTATTACTATGTCCAAATCCTTAGCATGTATAGACAAAGTGCAGTCCTGAAGTTTCCTAGCATCCTTTTCATAACCATATAAGTTAAAACGAAAAACTGCATAGCCTTTGCTTCCAAAGAACTTTGAGCCATTAAAATGCATATGTTCATCCTTAAAGCCTCCCAAGCCATGGACGGTAATAATCAATGGGTTTTTTAATGATCCACGAAGGTTTCCGTATACATATTTTTTATTCCCAATAGGAATTTTGATTTGTTTTTCCATATCTAAATTTTACCAAAAAACCGCCTTCTTGGCGATTGATTTTCATAGCTGCGGGGCTTGGACGACGTTAGAACCTGTTTTAATCTAAAAACTCAAAGAATTAAAGAAATGAGGTAGACAAAACTTTGCCTACCCCTTCTAAAGAACTTATCATTGCTTCGTCTTTTTGGTAGTGTATATATAAGTAGCAAACCCCTCCCCGGCAATCTTACCTGTACTCAAAACCTCCATATTGATTCCTAGCGTGACGATTGTAATTCCACGGCGAACCCTTGCGTTTTGAACTACAACACGAAGGCGTATTGAATCATTTGAAAGGACAGGATTTCTGAATGTCCACTTGATATCACGATTTATAATTGTACCGCTTGTAGGTAGTGAAATGTGCTGCTCTAGTATTTTTGGTATCAGAGATATTAAAAGATACCCGTGAGCGATCGTCCTGTCAAATCCAGCAACTCTAGCAGATTTGTTATTAAGATGAACAAGATTCCTATCACCCGTTACTTCAGCAAATATATCAATAAGGTCTTGGGGTATCTCTGTCCACTCACTTACTGCAATCTTTTCTCCTTCTCGTTCTACCAACTCGCAAAACTTAATTCTTTTCATCCTTCACCTCCGAATACTAGAGTGTTCTTTTTTAATAGCTTAAAAAGACAAAAATATCAACGGTAGACAAAAACCGCCTTCTTGGCGATTTTTTATGGCCTATCAAATGGGACTCAAAACGAACCCGTCTCGGTCACCTGACTTAGCCATAGGATGGCTGCGGAGCGTGAAAGAAGTTAGAACCTGGATTATGGCTAATAGTGCTACTTTCAGAGTACCTGATCTCGTCCCACGGGTTTAACTTATATTACCCTACCCTGCTACTCACTATTTCTTTATTTAAGCAAAAACTCCATTTGTGAAACGGAGTAGAAATAGTAAAGAGCCTTAACTGGCTGTTAAGAGACCTTCTTGAGCCGAAGCCCTTGATCATCTCGTTCAGATGGTAATCACTATTTGGGGCTCATCACCCCTAGGAACTGGTGGGTTACGCTCATACTCCCGCATCTCTTCTTTAATACGAGCCAGTTCTTCTTGAAACTGCCTTCTGACGACTTTTTCCTTTTCACTGAGTTCTTCTTCCTCACCGTTAAGGTTTGACATCTCCCAACACCTCCTTCTTTAGATAGATGAATATCTACTGAGCACTCACATGCTTGTACTAATAATATATTATCACACGCTTTAGTGTTAATCAAACCAAAACCCTCACCAATAAGGTGAGGAATATACACTGCGGAGCGTGAAAGAAGTTAGAACATGGATTATGGCTAATAGTGCTACTTTCAGAATACCTGATCTCGCTCCACAGGCTTAGTTTATTCTACCCTGCTGCTCACTATATCTTGAAATAATCTATATGAGCTTGGAATTCTTCTTTGTTAAAAAAATCCTTTTTCTTGAATTTATAAGTTTTTGGGTTTATCCATTCGTAGCTACTATGCTCGTGCGAAAGCTCAATGTCTCCGCCTAAATATTCTGCTTCGTAAACTGTAAGGAAATTATAGACACCTTTCATTTTGGCCTTTCTGCGAAACTGAAAGGCAGGAGACCCAAGTCTATACTTAACCTTCCTTCCTAATTCTTCTCTTACTTCTCGTGCCAAAATTTTCTTCAGGGGAACCTTACTTTCAACATTATCAATCCGTCCACCAGGTAAATCCCAGTTTCCGCTTGGAACACATTTCAAAAATAATATTTCGTTGCCTTTTCTTAAAAGTAACTTTAAGGCAACTTGATAAATACCGTAATCTCGTTTCATATTTTTGAGTTTAACATATCTTACCCTACCCCGTTACTCACTATATCTTAAAACCGCCTTCTCCTCCATAGGCGGATAAATTGGCGATTTTTATTGACTATCAAATGGGACTCAAAACGAATCCCTCTCAGTCACCTGACTTAGCATGTGATGGCTGCCCAGTTCAAAGCTTATTATAATTTTAGAAGACCTTGAATATATGTCTATGATGAAGGAGAAGTTGTTAGAGATTAAGAGATTTTACAGAAGTATGAAGTTGTCTCCTGTGGTAGCAACTCATTGAATACTATAATACATTATAGTATTTGGCCTCCCCTGCGAGGATTGTACAATATTAGAACTTGGTTTATAGAGGGGTTTGGGGTTGAAATACCTATTTATCGCTTCTGAGCAACGATAATAAAACTTTTATCGTCAAAGCTAGGTGCAATTTTAAAAACATTGAAATTAGCTTCATTAAGAAATATTTTTAATTCTTCTGGCGAAAATCCTCTTATAACATCATTAGTTTGATAAACTTTAGATTCCTTTCCATCTAATTTAAATGAATAAAACCATCTAACAACAGTAGGGTTTTTAGAAATAATATGAAAACTAGAGGTTCTGGTTATTGTTTGTCCCTTATTTTTTATTTTTTTTTCGAATTCAAAGATTGGTTTTTTACGCATTT
>JACZRI010000008.1 GCA_022574775.1 Patescibacteria group bacterium
CTGGTTGTTATAATCGTTCTGGAGAGTTGCGTCGGTGTAGTGGTCCACGCATCGATAAATATTTTCTGGCATCGGACCTAGCCAATACGAATTTTCTCATTTTAACCGGTTCTGACCTGGTCAACAGTGATGACCATCCCAATGACGATGAAAGCCATGGCACTCATGTTACAGGTACTATTGCTCAGAGTACCGGTAATAATTTAGGAGTAGCTGGTGTTGCTTTTAATACTACTATCATGCCGGTCAAAGTTTTAGATGCCAACGGCATCGGCTTTTCTGATGTTATTGCCGATGCTATTCATTTTGCCACTGACAATGGTGCAGATGTTATCAATATGAGCTTAGGTACTACTACTGATGTACAAGTAATGAGAGACGCAGTAGAGTATGCTTTTAACAACGGCGTTACGGTTATTGCCTCTGCTGGGAATGCCTTTCAAGATGGTAATCCAACAAATTATCCCGCAGCTTACGATGCTCATGTGATTGCGGTGGGGGCAACCAGATATGATGAAGAAAGAGCTTATTATTCCAGCACCGGGTCATATGTTGATGTTGCTGCGCCTGGCGGAGATGTGACAGTTAATCAGAATGAGGACACAGGTTGTGGAAATGGATGCGGCGACGGTGTCTTACAACAAACTTTTTTAACTAATAGTCCTTCGGACTTTGGCTATTTTTTCTATCAAGGAACCTCAATGGCGGCGCCTCACGTTTCTGGAGTGGCTGCTCTACTTTTAGCTCAGGATCCTACTCGGACTCCTGATCAGATAAGAAACATTTTACAATCAACTGCCGAAGATAAAGGGGCTGTTGGGAGAGATGATGAGTTTGGATTCGGGATAATTGATGCTCAAGCCGCTCTTTCAAGTCTTGTTCCGGTAGTTTCCATTAGTTTAACCACTGATGGTTTAGTTGAGTTTGGAATTTTGCCTTTAGGGAGTACTGAAGATACTACTCCTTCTGGTATCAATGATGTACAAACCATTAGCATAGACACAGGACCTGCTGATTTAGATATCAAAAGCACAGTTTTTTCTGATAATGGTAATACCTGGTCTTTAGGTTCAACGAATGGGGCAAATCAAGTCAAGTGGGAGTTTTCAGCAGATGCCAGTGCCTGGAATACTTTTTTAACTCCTAATACCCTTACTGATTTAGCAAATAATGTTGCTCAAGGGGTTACTCAAAATTTATATTTACGCATAACCATGCCTACTGATACTGCCTCTGCAAATCAATACAGTTCAACCGTAACAATTGTCGCCACCGCCCCATAGAGCTAATAATTAACTTAACGGGAACTGTTCTCGTCAAGTTAAATAAAATTATGCAAAAAATTATTATCTTTTTTCTAACAATCTCTTTAATTTTTCCCTTAATGGTTTTTGCCAGTGTAGGAGTTGGAGTAAATCTTGGCAAAATAAAAATTGATGAACCTTTAAAACCGGGCGGAATTTATAATTTTCCATCTATTGGAGTAATTAATACCGGAGACGAACCGGGAGAGTATGAACTTGAAATTACCTATCATCAGGACCAGCCGGAATCAAGGCCTCCTCAAGAATGGTTTAGCTTTAATCCTCAGCAATTTCATTTGGAGCCGGGAGCTTCTCAAAGTGTTGCGGTTAAATTGACTTTACCAGTGAAAACCAAGCCGGGAGATTATTTTGCCTATCTTGAAGCCCATCCCATTATTAAGGCAGGGCCGGGAACTACTATTGGGGTGGCAGCAGCAACCAAGACTTATTTCACGGTTGTTCCGGCCAATCTCTGGCAGGCAATGATTTGGAGAGTATCCTCATTTTTTGCAACGTACGCACCCTGGACTTATGTTGTTATAGCTATCGTAATGGGAGCAATCATTATTACTATAATTCGGAAGTTTTTTGCCTTCCAAGTTGGAATCAGAAGAAAATAGTATCCGAATAGCCTAAGCGAGCTGTATGCTCGCTCTATCCGAATAACCACATGCGAATTTTTATATGCAAATACTGCGAATTGCGAATACTATTTATATACAAGAGTATATGAAAAAAATTTTACTCCCGATTTTTATAATTTCTGTCTTATTTATTTTTCTTTTTCTCGGGATGAATTATACAGGAAAAAATTTAGCTTCCATATCTGGTCTTATTACTACTTTTGTGACAATTAATCCTTTAGAGGTTAATGTTTCTGCCCCAGCTGAAGTAGAGGTCAACAAAGCTTTTCAAGTAAAAGTAGAGATAATTAATAAAGGAGAAGAGGGGATTGAAAATGGGACGGGCGAAATTTTTCTTCCTCCAGAATTAGTTCTGGTTAAAAAGGATCCTGTTCAAAGAATAGGAGTAATTCGTGGAAAGAAAGAAAAAAAGATTTCTTGGGCGGTAAAAGGAATAGAAACAGGAAACCATATTATTATTGTTTCAGTCTCTGGAGAATTGAAAGGAGATTTAATCAGCGCTGAAGGAAGCAGAATGGTTGAAGTGATAGAATTTTTTCCGCGAGGAAAAGCTCGTGGATGGCTGCAAAATCTTTTCGGATTTTTTCAAGAATGGTTCAAATTTTAAAATAACTAACAAGACGGCTGTCACTTAAAAAAAAGCCGGGATAAACCCGGCTTTTAGAATATTTAGTTTAATGAATTGTCAATTAGAATTTTACTTGATAAACTTTTAGGCCGTTGAGTAGGTAGATTGTTTTGCCATCTTCAGAAATAGCAAAGTCTTTTAAGTTGTCAAATTTTTCACTCTGGAATTGTTTAATAATCCGGCCTGTTTTATCAAGAACAACGATTCTATTTTGAATAGGCTCCAAAAGATAAAGATAGGGCAGGGTAGGGGAAGTAAGTATTTTAGAAAACTCTTTAGGATGAGGAAAGAAATCCAAAACTAAACTCTCTTGATATTGACCACTATGGAATCTATCAACTGTATTCTCATTATTTAAAATCCAGATAGAGCCATCAATTGACATTGAAACGGCCTCAATAGGCCGTTTTTGATTGGAACTTAACCAAGAATCTCCGGATAGTTCTCCTTCACCCTCTCTTAATAAGTATCTTATAATCTCTCCTTTTTTACTGTCTAAAAAATAAAGGTTTGATTTATAGGTAGAAAAATCATTGAAATAGAAATCGGGATTAACCTGTTTTAATGCAAAAAATTGTAAAGAGTTAGTGTCTTGGAAAAAAGATAGCGTGTTAGGCCGTGAATAGAACAAAGTTTTTGTATTCCCAATAGGCGCTGCCAAGCTCATTTTGTTGCCGGTTTCAATAAAATTTCCAGTTTTTTCTTCAATTGAAATCTGATAAATGCTCGTGGATGTCGGAACGAAGAAATAGAGTTTTTGTCCGGCAATTATCATTTTTTGCGGGATGAATTTGAGACCTTCAAAGTTAAAGAAGGTTTCGGGCCCTGAAATTTTTTCCAATTTGTTGAGGCTAAAAAGCTTCCCTTCGATTTCTTCTTTCAATTCTGAAAATTCTTTTTCCAGTGCCCCTCCTACCTTAATTTGAGGTAATATTTTCTGCCATGTTTGCTGGTAGAGATTACTGGCTTTTTTCTCATCATCTAAAATTAAAGCGCCTTCAGCTAAGAGCATTTCTGATTTAAGCACTTTCAGAAAAGCTTGAGCATTTTTTATTTCCTTTTCTTTTTGTAGGGAGAAAACAAAATTCCCGAGCAAAAGAATAAGAATAAGGACAGAGATTATAATCAAGTTTTTCTTAAGCCTCTCAGAAATTTTAAAAGTTCTAGCAGTTTTTTCAACTGAACCTATTCTTATTTTGGGAATTGAAATTTTTTCAAAACGTGGAAGTATTTTTTTAAACAGCTCTAGTTTGAGTTTTGGAAGTTTAGGTATTTTACTTATCCTGGCTAAAGATAATCTAGGTAATTTTAATACAGGAAACTTTATTTTAAAAAAATGTTTGGTGAATTTTAACCGTGGTCTTTTAGAAAAAACTCCGGAAAAAGAAAAAGGGATGATTTTTTCAAAAATGTGGCGTTCGGTTGGGCTTAATCCAAGCCCCCTTTCCTTTTTTTGCATCGTTTGAGGTTTTAGCTCCTTTTTTAAATCAATTAACAAGCAGATTCCTGATGTTTCTCCAAGAAGATTTTCCTTGTTTTTTAATAAATTTTTCAATTTCTTTTCCTCTATCTTTTCCAATTTTGCAATTTCATCGATTAAATTCTGATCAGAAAAGAATTCAAAAATATCTTTGCTTAAAACGATTATTCTATCTTCAGGAGCTAATTTACCAGAGACAGTATTGCCGAAAATCTTTAAAGGATAAGGTTCTATTTCCTGAAATTCTAAATTTTTTCCAATATCAAAGATTTCTCCTTCCCGAAGAAGAAAAGTCTTTAAATTACCAACCGTGGCGAAATTGAAGGTTGAATCTTTAATGGAAAGTGCGACAAAACTTAAGTTTCCCAGCCAGTTAATGTTTCCTTTTTGTGATTCATCAGACAGAAATTCATTCGCTTTCCGTAAACTCTCTCTTAGTGCAAGCTCTGTAGAACGTTCTGATACTTTATAATATTCTTTTTTTATTTGTAAGCTTATTCTTTCTAAAAATTGGAAGTTTTGCGGTAAAATATTATTAATTTCTCCAACTAAATATAAACTTCCCAATTCTCTTTCTAAAATATTTTCTGGCTCAAACAAAAAACTGTCAAAGATTTTATCTTCTTTGGCTTTAGGATTGAAATGAAACTCAAAAACTTGCATATTCCCTACGAATTGCGAATATAATCTAATTGCGATTACGATTTTATTATAGGTCTTTTCTTTTAAAAATAAAAATGTTAAAAAGGAATGTAAGGGCACTTGGCGCAGTGGTTAGCGCGCTACGTTCACATCGTAGAGGTCGCTGGTTCAAATCCAGCAGTGCCCATATAGAAGAAAAACGCACTTTCGTGCGACTTTTTGTTTTCTGTGGCATAGTTACGTAATGCATAGTCTTGACACAAAGGAGTTTATAATCTATAATAATGAATAGATCGGGTAATTTGATTTCGCTCTTTTCCAAAACCAAACCAATCCACAACTCAAAGGAGGTGATATCGTGGAAGGAATCTGCAGTGTCTGCAAAGAACGTAAGGAGGTTCATCGTAACCGCAAGACTGAAAAACTCATCTGTCCAAACTGCTACCAGCGCGACCCTTCTAGGCACAAGGAGTGTTCCAAGTGTGGAAAGGTCAGACAGGTAGTAAAGCGCACAGACACTGGCAAGCCCATCTGTTGGAGCTGCTACTATCGCGACTCTTCCACGCACAAGAAATGTTCCAAGTGTGGAGAGGTCAGACAGGTAGTAAAGCGCACAGATACTGGTAAGCCTATCTGTCAGAAGTGTTATCAGCGGAGTAAAGTCGGTAAGTGCACTAAGTGCAGGAAGACGAAAGTCATTCAAGCTTTTGGCCTTTGTTACGGTTGCTACCAGCGCCAACGGCGCGCCAATATGGTCGCCTATCCCGCCTAGGGTATTTCCTAAATCCCAGGCGGGACTTTTTCTTTTTTAAGATGGCCGAGATTGACAAAGAAAGAGACTTTAGAAGACAGCCAGATTTATTGCAAAGCAATCTCAGTTTTAATTGTTCTTTAGCAAAGCCGCACAATTTCGTGCGACTTTTTGTTTTCTGTGTCCTATAGGAAACCAGAGGGATTTTCGTGAAAAAAAAGAATGGTTAAAATATTTTCCACTAAAAATCCCATATTATCTGCAAGGTGGTGAGATACATATTATTAAAGGTCTAAACATATTATCAACTGAAAATATTTCATTTCCTACGGGGTGTGGTAAAATATATTTATGGGAATACTTAAAGATGATATAGTCAGTCTCTGGATTTCCTGGTATTTTTTTGATACGCCAAAATCCATAATTTCTGGCTGGAAAAATTTTCTCTTTTTTGGCTTAAACTATTTTTCCATCCCCTTGCTCTTACGAACATTTTTTTCCCATTGGAAAAGATATTCTTGGTCTTATGGTCGGGGATTCGATATTGGAAGGTATTTTAATGTCCTTCTTTCTAATTTAATTTCCAGGATTCTTGGAGCTATAGTGAGAACTATTTTAATTTTAGTTGGTATAGTTTTTGAAATTTTTATTTTCTTTTTTGGATTGATTATTCTGATTGGATGGTTTTTCTTACCCTTGCTTTTAATTTTAGGAACCTTAGCGGGCTTTGCTATATTATTTTCATGAACGCGATACCAATATAAAAATGCATACGAATAATAATAATAGGAAAAATAAATTGTACATATTGATACTCCATTAAAAATAACATTCGTATAATTCTTATCAATTAGTACATTAGCACCGGTTTTATATGGAATTTAATTTTAATCTAAAAGAGACTTCTATTTTTCAGTCCTTGAAGTGGGAGAGATATTTTTTATTCCAATACGCCAACATATTAGGAAAGGCGCTTTTAGCATTTTTCGCCATTCTATTTTTACTCTTTGCATTCGGGTTTTTTACAGATTATTTTTCCATTGAGCTCTATTCTATTTTTTTTGGATTATCTTTAATTTCTTTGTCTTTTGGAACAACTTTTTGGATTTTTAACCTTTTTTTCCAATCAAAACTAAGAAAACCTTCTTTGAAATTTTCTCTTTCTAAAGCTATAGAAAGACCTTCCGATTTTAATCTTGCTGAATTCTTGAGCTTTGATTCAGCGAGGGCGGTTTCAAAAACAATCAAATTTTCCAAAGCTAAAAAAATTAATCAAATTTCTTCCACCGCTCTTTTTTATTTTCTTTTGAGAGATAATCCAAAATTGAATTTTGTGTTCTATCGCGCGAATATATCTTCTCAGGCTTTAAAAAAAGAGCTAAGGAATTACTTGGAAGATTTCCGAGGAGAAGAATTTAAGGAAATTTATTCCTTGGAATTTAAAAATACAATTTTGGAAGCTTTGAAAATAGCCAAAGAAAGAGGGCATTTAAGGATTGAAATTGGGGACATCCTTGCCGCTCTTTCCCATAATAATCCTTTTTTCAGTGAAATTTTAATTAAGACCAAACTTAAAGCCCAGGATATTTGGAATCTAACTTGGTGGTTCTCAGCTATTGAGAAGAAAATTGAAAAATCCAAAAATTTTTGGTCAGTTGAAAATTTAATTAAAAGAAGATCGCTTGCAAAGGATTGGGCGGCAGGATATACAATTACTCTGGATCAATATTCAACTGACTGGACAGAGAAAATAAAAAGGAGAGGTTTTGAAGAAACCGTCGGTTATAAAAAGGAGCTGGCTCAAATGGAAAGGGTTTTAGCTCGTTCTGAAATCAATAATGTTTTATTGATAGGGGAGCCCGGAACAGGAAGAAAAAACATTATTTATGCTTTGGCTTCAAAACTTTTATACGGTCAGAGCTTGCCAGTATTAAATTATAAAAGAGTGATTGAGTTAGATTTGCCGTCACTTTTGTCTGAAATTACCAACGTAGAGGAAGCAGAAAATATTTTAGACAGGATTTTTCAAGAAGTAACTTCAGCTGGCAATATTATTCTAATTATTAATGAATTCCAGAACTATGTTGGTCAGGCAATTAGGCCTGGAACCTTGGATATTTCAGGATCAATTTCTCCTTATTTACATTTAAATTCTTTCCAGGTCGTGGCGATTTGTTCTTTTACCGGTCTTCATAAATATATTGAACAAAACCCTTCTCTTTTAAATCTTTTTGAAAAGGTTGAGGTTTCTGAAATTTCAGAACAGGAAACAATTTTGATTCTGGAAAACCTTGTTCCCTTTTTTGAGCAAAAATACAAAAAATTTATAACCTATCCTGCAATTAGAGATATTATTTCACATTCAAGGCGTTATCTTCCAGCAGTCCCTTTTCCAAAAAAAGCTATTGATCTTTTAGATGAGGTAATGGTTTATGTTTCCAATTACACAAAGAATAAATTTGTCTTACCAGAGCATATAGCAAAAATTGTTTCAGAGAAAACTCAAATCCCAGTAGGGGAAATAGGGGCTAAAGAAAAAGAGGTTTTATTGAATCTGGAGAATTTAATTCATCAAAGTATTATCAATCAAGACGAGGCAGTAAATGAGGTTTCGTCAGCCCTAAGAAGAGCCAGGACAGCGATTACCATCAGAAAAGGCCCCATTGGAGCATTTTTGTTTATGGGACCAACAGGAGTGGGGAAAACAGAGACTTCAAAAATTTTGGCAGAAATTTATTTTGGATCTGAAGCGAAAATGATAAGACTGGATATGTCTGAATTTCAGGCAACAGACGATATTCAAAGACTTATAGGTTCTGTGGAGAAAGAGGGGTTATTAACCACTCCAGTGAGAGAGAACCCATTTTCTCTTTTACTCCTAGATGAAATTGAAAAAGCTCATCCTGATATTCTGAATTTATTTTTACAAGTTTTGGATGCGGGACATATAACAGATGGTTTGGGGAGAAAGGTGAGTTTTCTTGATACAATCATTATTGCTACTTCAAATGCCGGCTATAAAATAATCTTGGATGCTTTAAAAGAAAAAAGTGAGTGGGGAAAAGTAAAAAGCGGACTTTTAGATTATCTTTTTATGGAGGGCGTTTTTCGCCCAGAATTCATTAACAGATTTGATGCGGTAGTTGTATTTAGACCTTTAACTAAGGAGAATCTTTTGGATATCGCTGAACTTTTATTTACAAAATTAAAGATTAATTTAAAGGAAAAAGATATTGAATTTATCATAAAAAAACCATTAAAAGAAAAAATAGTAGAATTGAGCTATAATCCTGTTTTTGGCGCTAGAGAAATGGAAAGAGTAATTCAAGACAAAGTTGGAAATCCTTTAGCTGAAGCTTTATTAAGAGGGGAACTCAAGAGGGGAGATAGGGTAGAGATAGACACTGATGATTTTAAGCTTATAATCGGTCCTTGAATTATAAGTAATAAATTTTAATATAAACCCTTCTAAAAATAAGTTAGAAGGGTTTTTCCTTTTAGAAACAGGACTGTGGATATTCTGTGGATAAATCTTAAGGTTTAAAGCTATTTTACAGCTATTTTAATTTGTGTTGACTTAAGCTTATGAAGTGGGATATAGTAATATTGAAGAGGTGAATTGTGGATAAATGTGGGATAAGTACCTAATGTGGGGGATAACTTTGAGTGAACGGAACGAACGAAACCGAGTACTCAAGTTATTTGAATAATCCTTTACATTTATTTTTTCAAAAGCATCAAGCGCAAATGGTATGAACCGGTTATATAAAATAACTTGAGTGCTCGGTGCTTACTACGTTCGCATGTTTATAGGAGAATATAAACACACTATTGATAGTAAAAAAAGAGTTGCTTTACCCGCTAAGTTCAGAAGGGAACTGGGTAATGAAGTGATAATTACCCGAGGTTTAGATAATTGTTTGGTTGTATATACTTTAAAAGAATGGCAGGTGATGTCTGATAAATTAGGAAAATTGCCTGCGAGCCAACTGGAAGCTCGTGGTTTTGCAAGAATTATGTTAGCTGGAGCTATGGCAGTTGAGCTGGATAGTTTGGGTAGAATTTTAATCCCTGAATATTTAAAAACATACGCCAGCCTCAAAAAAGATGTAGTAGTTTGCGGGCTTTATAACCGACTGGAAATTTGGGACTCGCAAAAATGGGAAATATATAAAGAAAATGTAGAAAGAGATGTGGGGGATTTTGCATCCAAACTGAAGGAGTTAGGAATTTAGAAGTACGAAGTATGAAGTATGAAGAAACGAAGAGAAAAATCTTTAAGTCTTCAGACTTTAGACTTCAGACTTCAAACTCTGTGCATATACCTGTTCTTCAAAAAGAAGTTATTGATTATCTTAATCCAAAGTCAAACGAAAACTTTATTGATTGCACTATTGGAGAAGGAGGGCATACTGTCGCCATCCTTAAGAGAAATAAACCAAACGGGAAAGTTCTTGGAATTGAGGCAGATCCTAAACTTTATCAAAAACTGAAGTCGCTGATGGTGGAAGTCCCAAATCCTAATGAATCTAAAAGGATTCCGCCGGCGCGGGACCTACAAGGCAGGCAATTCTCAAATAGACTAATCTTGGTAAATGATTCTTACACAAATTTAGAAAAGATCGTTGAAAAACAAAAATTTGGACCAATTTCTGGAATTTTACTTGACCTTGGTTTATCCAGTTGGCATTTAGAGGATTCAGAAAAAGGGTTTTCTTTCTTAAGAGATGAACCTTTGGATATGCGCTACAACCAGGAAACTACCTCGCTGACTGCAAAAGAACTTATAAACACTTGGCCACAATTAAGAATTGAAGAAATTTTAAGAGAGTATGGGGAAGAACGTTATGCAAGAAGAATTTCTAAAGAGATTATAAGGATAAGAAGGATAAAGCAAATTAAAACTACGTTTCAATTGCTTGAGGTTATCAAAAGAGCAGTTCCAAAAAGCTATAAATATACAAGAACTTCTTCCCGCATAGCTACGCAGCAGGACAAACATTCAACTACGAGGACTTTTCAGGCTATAAGAATCGCAGTTAATAATGAACTGTATAATTTGGAAAGTGTTCTTCCGCGAACTCTGGAAGTTTTAAATTCAGGAGGAAGGCTGGTGATAATTTCTTTCCATTCTTTAGAAGATAGAATTGTGAAAAATTTCTTTAAGGAAAAAGATAAGCCTCATAGAAAAAAGTACTCTTACTACGGGACTAAGGAAGGATTGTCTACCCCGAATCGAATCGGCGAAGATGATTCTGGTTTGGGGCCTATTTTGAAAATTTTAACAAAAAAACCGATTAGGCCTTCCATTGAAGAAATTAGAATGAATTTTCGTTCAAGATCAGCTAAATTAAGGGCAGCCATAAAATTAGTTTCTTAGCTGTTAGCTTCTTAGTTTATTAGAAATAGATCTAAAAAGTTAATTCCTAAAAAGCTAAAATCTAATAATGAGCAACGTTTTACCTCTCAATTTCCCTGTTTTTCTAGCCCGTAATATAATCTTGAGAAAGAAACTTAACCTGAAAACTTTTTGGATTTTTTCTTTCATACTTATTGCTTTTCTTTTAGTTTTTTATGTTTTTCAAATTAATTCCATAGTCCAAAATACTTATTTGCTTCAAGGCCATCAAGAAGAATTACAAAAGTTTGC
This sequence comes from Patescibacteria group bacterium, assembly GCA_022574775.1. Lineage (GTDB taxonomy): Bacteria > Patescibacteriota > Minisyncoccia > Minisyncoccales > RBG-13-36-15 > JACZRI01. The sequence continues at coordinate 11,100 of JACZRI010000008.1, forward strand.
GGAAGAAAATCAAAAACTGGAACTTCAGCTTTTTGAATTAAATTCTTTAGAGAATATAGAAATCTTAGTTCAAAACCTTAATTACGAAAGGGTTGATAAGATAAAATATATTCAGATTTTAAAGGGACGAGTGGTGGAGAAATAAGTTATTCATTACTGATAGTTAATGCTGATTGATCTATTAATAATTAATAATTAAATGAAGTACTGGCGTACTAATCTCATTTTTCTATTTATTATTTTATTTGCAGCGGCCATCATTGGTCGCTTGATTTTTCTTCAGATCATTAATCAAGACTACTGGAGAGCCTTAGCAAAGGGCCAACAGAAGATTTTTTTAGAAATTCCTGGAAAAAGAGGAGAAATATTTTTGAGCGACAGAAATAATAATCTTTATTCTCTGGCAATTAATAGAGATTTTGATTTGGTATATGTTGCTCCGAATGAAATTATAAACACGGAAGATACTGCAGAAGTTCTTGCCAAAATCCTTACATTAGAAAAAGATTTTATTTTATCCAAACTCCAAGCCGACAGTCTTTACGAGTTAATAAAAAATAAATTGCCAAGAGAAGAGACTGAAGATATTAAAAATTTAAATTTATCAGGTGTTTATTTAGGAAAAGAAACATTTAGATATTATCCTCAACAATTTTTGGCCTCGCATGTAGCCGGTTTTTTTGGAAGAGATGAGACTGGCCAGTATGGCGTTGAAGGTTACCATGATGATATTTTAAAAGGAACTGAAGGTTTTCGGGAGGGCGAGAGAACAGCTCAAGGATTCTTCTTGGCATTTTATGAAAGATTTTCTCCGGCAAAAGAAGGAACTGATCTCGTTTTAACTTTAGATTATAATATTCAATTTAAAGCTGAAAAACTACTCAAAGAAGCTGGAGAGGAATTGGAAGTTGAGGAAGGGACAATTATTGTTATTAATCCCTATTCAGGAAAAATTTTAGCTATGGCGAATTTTCCAAATTTTAATCCAAATCAGTATTCGGAAGTTAAAAACTTCGAGATTTTTCAAAATGGTGCTATCCAGAAAATTTTTGAACCAGGTTCTGTTTTTAAACCCATTGTCGTGGCGGCTGCCTTAGATCAACGAAAGATAACCCCGGATACGAGCTATACAGACAAAGGTTTTGTTAAAATCGGAGGCTATACTATTTATAACTACGACAAAAGAGTTTGGGGAAAAAGAACAGTAACTGAAGTTTTAGAAAAATCAATAAACACTGGAGCAGTTTTTGTGGAGACTCGGATTGGGCATAATCTTTTCTTGCAGTATATTGAAAAATTCGGCATTTTTGAAAAAACCGGTATTGATTTAGAAGGAGAGGTTTTTTCAACAAACTCAAATCTTAAAGAAGGCTACGAAATAAATTTTGCAACAGCTTCTTTTGGACAAGGGATAGAAATGACAGCTATTCAATTAGCAAGAGCTTTTTCTGTAATTGCCAACGGGGGTAGATTAGTAAAGCCATATTCGGTAAAATCCCTCACCACTTTTCAAAAAGAAGGGTTTGATCAAACGGATTACGCAAAAGATGGTGGAGTACAAGTAATTTCCCAAAAGACTGCCTCTCAATTGACTGCAATGTTGGTTAGTGTTGTTGATAACGGTTTTGGCAAGGGAGCGAAAATTCCTGGCTATTTTATTGCAGGAAAAACTGGCACAGCTCAAGTTCCATTTGGGGCTTTAGGGATTAATAAGTCTGGATATTCGGACAAAACTATCCAAACTTTTATTGGATTTGCCCCTGCTTTTAATCCTCAATTTTTAATACTGGTGAAACTTTATAATCCACAGACAAAAACAGCCGAATATTCGGCAATCCCGGTCTTTAAAAAATTGGCAAAATACATTATCGATTATTATCAAATACCCCCAGATTATGAGTAGTTGGTTGGAAATAAAATACCCGCCGAAGGCTAGGCTCGCCAAGGGCTGCAAGCTACAAATATTATGAATTTACTTTCAAGAATGCTGTTTCTTTGGAAGAGACCGAAGATTATTATCGTCGCAGGTAAGGGGCGGGCTTTAGCCGCTGAGGCTATTTTCCAGGTATTAAAACAAAAATTCAAAGTAGAAAAAATTACTGGAGAGAATTTCAGTTTCCTATGGAACGAGATTTTAATTTTTGAAACAAAATTAGAAAAAATAGAAAATCTCCACTTTTTTGTTAAAAATTCCAAGGCGCCAATTTTTTTGATAACCAATGTCGGAGAAATTCCTCCTGATAAATATTTTTTCGCTGGGGCAAGAAAAGAAACCGAAAAAATGAGAAAATTGATTAGGATTTTACCTTCTTCTGCTCGTTTAGTTTTAAATTTTGATGACGAAACAATCAGAGAACTTGGAGATGATTCAAATATCCCTGCGTTGACTTTCGGTTTTCAGGAAGGAGTAGATTTAAGAGCCAGCGATTTGCATTTTAATCACGGGATAAATTTTAAGATAAATTATAAGGGAAATGTTGTGCCAGTTTGGTTGGATTCTCTTTATGGAAAGGAGCAAATATATGGAGTTTTGGCTGCAGTTGTTTGTGGAGTAATATTTGATTTTAATTTAGTAGAGGTTTCTCAAGCGTTAAAATTCTACAAAGGCCTTCCTGGAAAAATGCGGCTAATGAAAGGTATTAAAAATTCCTGGTTGTTGGATGATTCAGCTACATCGAGTGTTTTTTCAATGATAGAAGCTTTAGAAATTTTAGGAAAAATTGAAATCGGACAAAAGAAAAAAATTGCTGTTTTAGGAGATATTTTAGGGATCGGCAAATATACAATTGAGGCCCATGAAGTAATTGGAGAAAAAGTAGCAAAATCCGCTAATTTGCTTTTCACTATTGGGTCCAGGGCAAAATTTATTGCGCAGGGAGCTAAAAATAATGGTTTTCCAGAAGAAAGTATATTTCAATTTGATGATACTGGGCGGATGTTGTCTGCTCTTAAAACCGAGATAAAAGAAAAAGATTTAGTTTTGATTGACGGCTCAACAGAAATAAGAATGGATCAGATAGTGCAAGAAATCCAGGCGAGGGGTTGACATAAGTATATAAGAATGATATTTTAGAGAATTAACCCAAGAGTACAGGGTTCGAACCAGAATAAATTGAGCGGAGCGAATTCAGGCAAGATTCGAGGCACGAGGAGCGATGCGATGCCGAAGCGCATCGTGAACGACGAGCAACAAAGGAGCTTGCCTGAATTCACTCGCCCGAAGGGAAGCTGAAAAATGGTTGATTTTTTTGTTGCTCCTCCTTGAAGTAGTTTTCAACCACTCCTTCGTCGTTGCGTCGCGAAATCACCTCATCTTTCAGCTTCTCAAACTGATTTTGGTTCGAATCCTGCGCTCTTAGTAAAGGCGATCAAGAGATGGGCTGAGTTCTCAAATAATTTTTTGAAAATTTAGTCGATTCCAAGGATCGATTTTTTTTAGTTCTTTTAAAGCTCATTAATAGAAGGGAAGGAGGGGCGATGACAAGAAAAGAAGCTCTGGAAGCAATGATGAGGAGAGAAATAGTGGTGCTGTTCACAGAGGAAGAAATGTATTGGGGCAGATTAAAAAGAAAAGTCAGACACGGATTTTTATTTGAGGGGATAAAAAATGGTAAGAAATTTGTTACTAAAGTTCAGCCTACTGACCTTGTTCAACCTTAAAGGAGGATTAAGTGGGAAAGAAAAATAGAAAGATGTCCGTTCGCTGTCCCGAGTGTGCTCAATCGATCGGAACTAGAAAAAAGAAGTTTAGGTGTCCGAAATGCAATGCTTTTTTAGAGATAGACCTTGGCTCTGTTAGAGTTCGTCGCACAATGCGACCGGCAAGAAAACCAAAAAAGTCATAGATCTTTTTCCGTCGAAGCCCGCCTAAGTGTTGTTCAACAAAATTTTGGTGGGTAAAGCCAAGGGTAATAAACTCTTGGCCTTTTTTCTTAAATCGTGCTAAATTAAAAAAGAATACTCACTTTATTCGCTCCCATCGTCTAACGGTTTAGGACGTCAGCTTCTCAAGCTGGTAATACGGGTTCGACTCCCGTTGGGAGCACTATTCTGCAGTTTGCATCTTTTAGCTTATATTTTGGAATCAAGTAATTATTTATTTATTAGATTTCGTATTTCCCAGGTTGCCATCTGCTAACTGTTAATAATGTGGGCTTTAACTAAGCCCATTTTTATTTTACAATAATATAATGACTGGAATTGATAAAAACTGGCACAGTCTTTCTGTCACAGATATTATAAACCAACTTGGGTCTGATGTTGATAATGGTTTATCGGGAAAAGATGTAAGAGAAAGACAGGAAGAATTTGGCAAGAATAAACTTCCAGAAGAAAAACCTTTATCTGCGGCGAAGATACTCTTTGAGCAATTCAAAAGTCCTCTTATTTATATTTTAATTATCGCAGGTTTTACAGTTTTGCTGTTCCAAAAATACACTGACGCCATTGTTATTTTTGGAGCAGTTTTTTTAAACGCTTTTGTTGGTTTTTTTCAGGAGAATAAGGCTTCTAAAGCTTTGCGGGGACTGAAAGAAATAGTAAAACAAAAGGCTAGAGTTATAAGAGAAGGAGACGAGAAAATTATAGATTCTCAAGAGCTAGTTCCTGGTGACATTTTTGAATTAGCAGCAGGAGACAAGGTTCCGGTAGATGGCAGATTAGTTACAGCCTATAATTTGAAAATTAATGAATCGGCTTTAACCGGAGAATGGCTGGCAGCTGAAAAAAGGATTGATGTTTTACCCCAGAAAACTCCTTTGGCAGACAGGGAAAATACGGTGTATATGGGAACTATTGTTGAGGACGGAAAAGGAAGAGCAGTAGTTACTGCAATTGGGAGTATGACCGAGATTGGAAAAATAGCTGAGATGGTTAAAACAGCTAAAGAAGATAAAACGCCTCTTCAAAAAAAGTTAGCAAAACTTAGTGGGTTAATTGGAGTAATAATTTTTTTTATTTCTGCTCTTATTTTTTTTGGAGGAATAATACGGGGAAAAGATTTTGTAATAATGTTTGAAACTGCGGTGGCGGTAGCTGTGGCTGCAATTCCAGAAGGATTACCTGTGGCTATGACTGTAATTCTAGCTTTAGGGATGCAGAGAATTTTAAAAAGGGGAGGATTGGTTAGAAAACTTCTAGCAGCAGAAACCCTTGGGTCAACTTCAGTAATTGCCACAGATAAAACTTTGACTTTAACCGAAGGAAAAATGGTAGTTTCTGAAATTGTTACTGCAAAAGATAAGTTTGCTATTGCGACCGAATTTTTTGAACGTCCATTATCTACTCTAAAGATTTTTAAGGAAGATTTAAATGAAGATCAGATTTTGGTTTTAACTATTTCTACATTAGCTAACGAAGCATTTATTGAAAACCCAAAAGATCCACCAATTGATTGGAAAATTCATGGCAGGCCTACCGACAGAGCTTTAGTTTTGTTTGGAATTACAGCTGGTTTAAATAAAAAAAACTTAGAAAAACAATTTCCCAAAATAGATGAAATTCCTTTTAATACTAAAAACAAATTTATTGCCACCTTGGTGAAAGACGGTCTTTCGCGACAGATGCTATTTGTTTCTGGCGCTCCAGAGAAGATTCTTAGCCTTTCTTCCAGTTTTCAAAAAGACGGGAGAACTAATGTTTTGGAAGAAAAAGATTCTTTAGAATTAAACAAAAAACTGGAAGATTTAACCGGCAAAGGGTTAAGAGTTGTGGCAGTAGCATATAAAAAGTATGAAGCACGAAGTACGAAGGAACAAAAAAATCTTCAGAACTTCAGACTTCAGACTTCAGACTTCAAAGATTTAGTTTTTGTTGGATTTATTGGTCTAAAAGACCCTTTGCGAAAAGGGGTTAAAGAAGCCATTGATATTTGCAGAAAAGCAGGAATGAAGCCAATTATTGTTACCGGAGACCATATATTAACTGCGGTTGCAGTAGCTTCCGAACTAGGATTTAAAACTCAAAAAGAAAATATCATTGAGGGAAGCGAATTAGATGAATTGTCAGATGATGATTTCGAAAAAAGATTAAACAAAATTCAAGTTTATGCGAGAGTGGAGCCAAAACATAAAATAAGGATAGTTTCTGCCTGGCAAAGAAAAGGGGAAGTGGTTGCAATGACTGGAGATGGAATAAATGATGCCCCAGCATTAAAAAAAGCTGATATTGGAATTGCTTTGGGCTCTGGTACTGATGTGGCAAAAGAAGTTTCTGATTTAATTTTACTGCCAGATTCTTTCAGCATTATCGTTGCAGCCATTGAGGAAGGAAGGGTGATTATTGACAATATTAGAAAAACTGTCACCCTTTTGCTTTCTCAATCTTTTTCGGAAATAATCTTGATTGGAGGTTCTATTATTATGGGATTGCCTTTACCAATTTTACCAGTCCAAATTTTGTGGGAAAATTTAATTGAGGGCAGTCCTCAAGGAATTGCTTTGGCTTTCGAACCAAAAGAAAAAGGGGTGATGGAAAGACCGCCCGACGATCCAAAGAAATCTCTTATAACCCAGCAAATGAAGACAATAATTTTTGGTTTTGGTATTATTACCAGTTTTATTCTTTTTGGTTTATTTTTATGGCTTTATAGCGCATGGGGGAAAGAACGCTTGCCAGAAATCCGGACCATAATTTTTGCGGTTTTAGCCATTGATACTTTCTTTTACGCTTTTTCATGTAGAAATCTAAGAAAAAATATCTGGCAGATAAATATTTTTTCAAATTTATATTTAATCGGGGCGATATTTCTTAGTTTCCTGCTGCTTCTTGTCGCTATTTACTTGCCCCCATTTCAGAATTTATTAAAAACCCAGCCCTTGAGCCTTTTTGGCTGGTTTTTAATTTTAGGATTAGGTGTGATAAACTTAATTTTGATTGAAGCTATTAAATGGTATTTTATCACGAAAAGAAAGATTAGATAGTGCATCTGAATCCCGTACCACCGAGTCTGACTCAAGGTGTGGGGCAGGTAGCGTACCGAATGCTTGCCCTGCATAGTTCTGTAAAGGATTTGTGCGGGGCGTCCATTCGAATAATGAAAAAATTTATCTACGCAATAGCAACTCTTTCCGGAACTATTATTGGAGTAGGCCTTTTTTCTTTGCCCTACATTACTTCTCAAGTAGGGATTTGGGTAATGTTAGGTTATTTTTTGGTTTTGGGAGGTATAGTGATTTTAACTCAACTCCTTTTTGCGGAAGTAGCTTTGCATACTCCTGATTTTATGCGTCTTCCAGGTTATGCAAAATTCTATCTTGGGAAATGGGGACACAGAATAGCGCTTATCTCAACCATTTTTGGTTTTTGGGGAGCAATTTTAGCCTATTTAATAATTGGGGGTAAATTTCTAACATTTTTATTAAGCCCGATTCTTGGCGGGAGTGATTTCTTGTATACTGTTTTGTACTTTTTTTTCGGAGCTGTTCTTATTCATTTGGGCATAAAAACAATTGCCAAGGTAGAGGTTTTCGGTTTAGTTATATTTTTTATCATTTTAGCTGTAATTTTTTTCCACGGTTTTCCCCTTTTAAAATTAAATAACCTCTTTCCAAAAATTAACTGGGAAATATCATTTCTTTTCTTACCTTATGGCCCAATCTTGTTTTCTTTATGGGGCGCCGATTTAATTCCAGAAATTGAAGAGATGCTTGGTAGAAAAAAAACTCTTCTCAAGAAAATAATTCCAATCGCTATTATAATTCCAATAATTTTCTACATTATTTTCATATTCTTGGTTTTAGGAGTAACTGGAAAGCATGTTTCTGTGGAAGCGATTGATGGTTTAGCTCAGTTTTTAGGCGCAGATATTATACGACTGGCCATTATGTTCGGAATTTTAACTACATTTACTTCATTTATCACTCTAGGACTTACACTAAAGAAAGTTTTCTGGTATGACTTAAAGATATCAAAAGACATTTCCTGGGTAATTACCTGTTTTGTTCCACTTTCTCTTTTTGTTATTGGGTTCAACGATTTTATTGAAGTAATAAGCTTGGTTGGAGGAGTGTTGATGGGAGTAAGTGGAATTTTAATTATCCTAATGTATCGGGTATGCAAGAAAATTACCCGTTTTTCTTTCACTTCACTTTCAACGTCATTTTTAATTTTCTTTTTTATACTGGGAATTGTTTATAATATTTACTATTTCACCAAATCTTAATTTTTAATATCTGATGGTTTTATTACACATTTTCATTTTTATTCTTTCTATTTTTCTACTTTTATGGTCAGGTCCTTTTTTGGTTTCAGCTCTAATGCGAATTGCCAAGTTTTTGGGTTGGAAGGAATTCGTAGTGGCTTTTTTCCTTATTGCCTTTGCCGCAACCTTACCTAATCTTTTTGTCGGATTATCATCTGCTTTCCATGGAATTCCCCAGCTCTCTTTTGGTGATGTAGTTGGAGGTAATTTGATTGATTTGACTCTGGCTATAGCTTTGGCAGTTTTTATCGCCAAAGGGCTTCCGGTAGAAAGTAAATTAGCGCAGGCAACATCAATCTTTACCATCGCAATCGCTATTTTGCCTCTACTTTTAATTTTAGACGGAGTATTGGGACGAGGAGATGGTATTATTTTAATTTTGGTTTTTCTTTTTTATGTCTATTGGCTTTTTTCAAAAAAAGAAAGATATTCAAAAATTTATGATACGGACGGCGTTCTTGCTGTAAAAGAATTCAGGGTTTTCATAAGAGATTTGGGGAGAGTGATGTTGGGAATAGCGCTTTTGCTGCTGGCTGCTGAAGGAATTGTTAGAACCGCCTTATTTTTTGCCGAACAGCTAAATCTGTCTTTAGCATTAATCGGGATTTTAGTTATTGCTTTAGGGAATTCTATTCCTGAAACTCATTTTGCCATTGTTTCTGCAAGAAAAGGTCAAGCTGGAATGGTTTTAGGGAATCTAATGGGATCTATTATTGTGCCATCCACTTTAGTTCTAGGAGTGGTAGCTTTAATCCATCCAATTGAGATTACTGATTTTTCGCCATTTGCCATAGCCAGATTTTTCTTAATAATTGCAGCGTTTTTCTTTTTCTTCTTTCTCCGGACTGGCCATAAAATTACTAGAAAAGAGGGAGTATTTTTACTTTTAATCTATATTGCTTTTGTTTTAGCCGAGATTTTAGCAAACTAATCTAATTTTAAGGTTGCGTCCCGAACTTTATCTAATTCAGAGTTTTTTTGTTTAAAAAAATTGACCTGATAAGGTTAATTTGTTAAAATTGCATAATGATGGAGATAGTAATTGGCCTTTTGATTTTAGCAATCGGAGGATTGACAGTAGTCATTTTTTTATTATCAAAGAAAAGACCAGAAAAACAGTCAGAATCTTTCCTACTGCTCCAACAACAGTTAAATAATATTACTCAGGTTTTGGATAGCAAACTGTCTGAATCAACAAAAACTATTCAAATCCAATTCGGTCAAAGTGCTAAAATTATTCAGGATGTTACCGAGAAATTGACAAAGTTGGATGAAACTAACCGTCAGGTCGTAAGCTTTGCTGATCAATTGCGCAATCTTCAAGATATTCTGAAAAACCCTAAACAGCGAGGTATTTTGGGCGAATATTATCTGGAAACTATTTTAAAAAATGTTTTGCCGCCAGGTAATTATCAAATGCAATATTCATTTAAGGATGGCAGTATAGTTGATGCCGTAGTATTTGTTGATAAACGCATTATTCCTATTGATTCAAAGTTTAGTTTAGAGAATTATAACCGCGCCTTAGAGTCACATAATCCTGAAGAGAAGAAAAAATATGAATCGTCTTTTGTTGCAGATCTAAAAGCCAGAATAGATGAAACAGCTAAATATGTAAAACCGGAAGAGAATACAATGGATTTCGCTTTTATGTTTATCCCTTCAGAAGCCGTTTTCTACGATTTGCTTATCAATAAAGTCGGAGTAGTTACTGACGATACAAACAATCTAATTTACTATGCAGGAAAGAAAAAGGTTATAGTTACTTCTCCTACGTCTTTTCTGGCTTATTTACAAACAGTTTTGCAGGGTTTGAAAAATCAAAAGATTTCTGAACAAGCGCAAGAAGTAATTAAAGAAGTAGAGAGATTGGGCAAGCACTTAACTACTTATAGTGAATATATGAAAAGACTTGGCAATCATTTAGGAACAGCTGTAGGCAGTTATAACAGAGCCGGTAAAGAATTCGACAAAGTTGATAAAGATGTAGTGAGAATTGCAGGAGGAAAATCACAGGTAAAGATTAAACAATTAGACAAACCAATAGAACAAGATTAACATAAAAATATGTTTGCAGTAATTAAAACAGGGGGTAAGCAATATCTGGTATCACCTGGGCAAAAAATTAAAATTGAGAAATTGGAAGCTGAAGAAGGAAAAGAAATAATCTTTAACGAGGTTTTATTATTGGAAAAACAAAGGAAATTAGAAATTGGCGCTCCGCTGGTGAAAGGAATAAAAGTCATCGGGAAAGTTTTAAAACAAGGCAAAGGGAAAAAAATAATTATTTTTAAATACAAAGCAAAGAAACGTTATAAAGTAAAAAAAGGCCATCGTCAGCTCTTCACAGAAGTAGAAATCATAGCGATTAAATGATCGATATGGAAATAAAAGTCGGCAGCGATATCTTACAGCTCAAAAAATTTAAAAGAAGTTTTCAAAAATATCCCCAGAAATTTAAAAGGGATATTTTTTGTGAATCAGAACTAAAAAACCCAGAAATCTCGCATTTGGCTGGCATATTTTCTGCCAAAGAGGCAGTTATCAAAGCATTGGATTTTCCAGCTGGTAAGTGGAAACAAATTGAAATTGGAAATCTTAAATCTGGTAAACCATTTCTGAAACTTCAACCAAAATTAAATCAAAAAAGTATTAAAAGTTGCGATTTAAGTATTAGTCACCATGGTGACTATATTATCGCAGTGGCAGTTTTTATCTTAAAATGAAAACCCTTGTTGATATTTTAAAAAATGGGAAGCTAAGATTTCCAGAAGCTCCTGCTCTAAAAATAAAACCGAGATATCGGAGTATTGTTTGGAATTATTCTCAACTTTCCAATTTTGCTTCTGGAATAGCAAAGTTATTAGAGGAAAAAAGGATCAAAAAAGGGGATAGGGTATTGTTGTTGGCGCCAAATTCACCTTATTGGTTAGGTAGTTTTTTTGGTTGTCTTTTGAAAGGAGTGATTGTTGTTCCGCTCCATTTACAAAACACTCATCAATTTATTCGTGAAATAGAAAGACAAACCAAGGCTAAATTATTATTAAAGTATTCAGGGTCAAAAGCGCCAAAAGGTTTAAAATGCCCTTCTTTAGATATCGATTATTTAGATGAGTTTATTGAAAGAGAGTATAAATTTTTAGCGTCTTCAATCAAAGAAAGTGATATTGCTGAAATTCTTTACACTTCTGGTACGACAGGCGATCCAAAAGGAGTAATTTTAACTCACAAAAACATCATTTTTAATCTCAAGGCTATTTTCCATGTTATTGATGTTAAAAAGACTGATCGAATTTTATCTATTTTACCTTTGTCTCATATTTTTGAACAGATTATTGAGTTCAGAATATTAGTTTCAGGAGCTCAGATTGTGTATATTCCTGCTTTAAGTTCAGTAGTGATTACAAGAAATCTTCGTGAAAATAAAATTACGAAAATGGCGGTGGTGCCCGAGTTTTTGAGATTAGTGATGGAAAGAATAGAAGGCGAGGCCAAATTACAGGGAAAAGAAAAAATTCTTCAAACTCTTTTTAAAATTTCTCCATTCCTGCCAATCAAACTTCGTCGAATTTTGTTTCAAAATGTCCATCAAAGATTTGGAGGAAAACTGGGCTTAGTAATTTCGGGAGGGGCTCCTCTTGATCTGGAAGTGGCAAAAAAATGGGAAGCTCTGGGAATTAATATTGTTCAAGGATATGGACTCACCGAAACTTCTTCAATAGTAAGCGCTTTAACCGAAAAGGATAAAAAATTAGCTTCAATTGGAAAAATAATTCAAGGTATTGAAGTAAAAATTGCTAAAGATGGAGAAATATTGGTGAAAGGTCCAATTATAACTCAAGGTTATTGGAAAAATCCTTTAAAAACAAAAGAAGCCTTTAAAGCAGGCTGGTTCAAAACTGGGGACATCGGCTATTTTGATAAAGAGGGATATTTATATCTCAAAGGGAGGAAAAAGTTTATGATTTTAACTCCGACTGGCCAGAATGTATATCCCGAAGACATTGAAGCTGAGCTAAACAAAGAAAGAGAAATAAAAGATTCTTGTGTAATCGGTCTCAAAAAAGAAGGGAGATTATTGATCCATGCGGTTTTACTGAGTGAAGTGAAAAAGATTGAGCTCCAAAAAATCATTGATAGAGTTAATAAAAGATCTGCTTCTTTTCAGCAAATTCAAAGCTGGTCAATATGGTCTTTTTCAGATTTTCCAAGAACAATAACGAGAAAAATAAAAAGGTCTGAAGTTTCTCAATATCTTGCGAAACAAATTGTACCAGCAAAAGCTAAGGCATTAGAAAAAGAAATTCCCCTTTTAATAAGCATTCTTGCGCAAATTACAGAGACCAATCCTTCCTTAATTTCTCAACAGAGCGGTATAGTAAAAAATCTGAAACTTGATTCTTTGATGCGTATTGAACTGGTAGGGAGAATTGAGGAAGAGTTTGGAGTTGAAATTGATGAAGCGAGCATTACCTCAGAAACAAAGGTAGCTGATTTGGAAAAACTGATTCAGGAAAAACCAAAAAAACTATTAAAATATAAACTTAGGATTTGGCCGCGTTTAATTCTTATTAATGGAATTCGTCAGATCTTACAAAATCTTATTTTTTTTCCAATAATTCTTAATTTTCTATCTAAAATCGAAGTTAAGGGGATAGAAAATATCAAAAAAGTTAGAACTCCAATTATCTTAATGCCAAATCATATCAGTGATTTAGACACACCGATAATTTTTAAAATCTTACCCTCTGTTATTCAAAAAAAACTAGCAGTGGCTGCAGCAACTGATATTTTATATGAGAAGCTTTGGTATGTACAACCTCTCGTGACTCTATTCTTTAACACCTACCCTTTTCCAAGAATAGGGCAAATAAAATCGGGATTAATCTACACGGGAGAACTATTAGACAAAGGGTGGTCAATTTTAGTCTTTCCCGAAGGAGGAATTTCAGAAACAGGAAAACTTTTACCTCTGAAGATGGGAACAGGAGTAATAGGGTTAGAAATGCAAGTTCCCATAATTCCAGTTAAGATTATAGGAACTCAAGAAATTTTACCAATTCATTGGAAAAGACCCCGTAAATTTAAAGGAAAAGTTACAGTGAATATCGGAAAACCCATTTATTTCAAAAAAGGAACCTCTTATGAAGAGGCAACCAAAATTATTGAAAAAGCAATAAGAATTCTTTAGTATTACTTTCTTCCTTCAAGGGCTGAACTCAAAGTTTCTTCGTCTGCATATTCTAATTCACCTCCAGTAGGCAATCCTCGGGCAAGACGGGTTATTTTTATAGATTCGACAGGCCCATTACCAGCTTTTAAAGATTTTAGTAATCTTTCAATATACAATGCAGTAGCTTCTCCTTCTATGGTTGGATTGGTGGCAAGGATTATTTCTTCAAAACCAGGACTATTTTTTATAAAATTTAAAGGATTTTTTATTCTATCAACAAGCTCTTCCATCCTTATTTTCTTAACGTCATTTTCTTTGAGAGTAGAGACTGTTCCACCCAAGATAAAATAAAGACCCTTGTACTTTTTTATTCTTTCAAGGGAGAGTAAATCAGTTTCTCTCTCAACGATACAAAGCAAAGATTTGTTCCTTATTGGATTCGTACAGATTGAGCAAAGTCTTTTTTCTGAAGAGGTGCTTTCAAACGTATTAAAACAAAAAGAGCAGAAATTTATTTTTTCTCTCACATCAGAGATTGATTTTACTAATTTTTCTAATTCTCCTTTGGGCAGTTTGATTAGATAAAAAACAAAACGGGCAGCAGTCCGCGGTCCAACAGTAGGAAACTTGGAGAATTGTTCAATTAACTTTTGGATAGAAGGAGGATACATTTTAAATTTTTTGATAACAAAAAATTTCTTTTCACCCCATGGTGAAAAAATAGGAGTCCGAACGATAATGAGAAAGACGTAAGAAACCGAAGGTGTCTTAAGCCGGGGGTCGGGATAAAAAGTTATTCTTGATATTCTTTCTCTAAATTCTTGAAAGAAACTATTCTCTCTTCAAAATAGAGCTCACTTCTGCCTACAGGGCCATTTCTATGCTTTGCCACAATAATATCTGCAATGTTTTTTCTCGTAGAGTCTGGTCTATACTTATCTTCCCTGTAGATAAACATAACGACATCTGCATCCTGTTCAAGAGCTCCGGTTTCCCTTAAATCAGATAGTCTTGGAATTTGAGGGGTTCTTTGTTCTACCGCTCTTGAAAGTTGCGATAAAGCCAAAACCGGAATATTCAATTCTCTAGCCAAGCCTTTTAAAGATCGTGAAATTTCTGTCATTTGTTGTACAATAGGAGCTCCAGGGTTTCGAGGCTCCATCAGCTGTAAATAATCAACGATAATCAATCCCAAGCCTTTGTCGGCCTGTAATCTTCTTGACATAGCCCTCATTTGCAAGATATTAGAGGAGGCTGCATCGTCAATATATATAGAAGCTTCAGATAAAACTCCTAAAGCATGTTGAATTCTGGAAAAATCATTGTCTTCTCCTTCGCTGGAAAGCCTGCCAGTTCTCAACCTCCATAAATCGACATTAGCTTGGGACGCAATTAACCTGTCTACTACTTGATCTTGTGACATCTCTAAACTGAATAAGCCAACTGATATTTTTCCATAAATTGAAGCATATCTGGCAATATCCAACGCCAAAGCTGATTTTCCCATAGATGGTCTTGAAGCCAGAATTATTAGATCAGACTTTTGAAGGCCAGAAAGCAAGTTGTCTAAATCTTTAAAGCCAGTCGGAACTCCGCGCGGGATACCTTTTTGACGGGAAAGCTTATCAATTCTCTGAAAGGCTTCCTCTAAAGTAGATTTGACTGGTACAAAATCCTGGCTGAGATTCTTTTGGGCAATGCTAAAAATTTTCTTTTCTGCCTGATCCACAAGTATTTCTGTATCTTCATTTTCATTATATCCCATTAAACCTATTTCATGGCTCGCAGATATCAAATCTCTTAAGATTTTTTTTCTTTGGACAATTTTTGCATAATTTAAAAGATTGCTGGCTGTGGGAATAGAGTTAATCAATTCGGTCAAGTAGGCATTCCCTCCTATTCCTTCAAGATTTCCTCGTTCCTTCATGCGGGTAGATATTGACAAGAGGTCAATTGGTTCTCTTCGCTGAAAAAGCTCAACCATACCTTGATAGATATTCTGATGAGTGCCTTTATAAAAATCTTGAGGGACTAAAAAATCAACCACTTTCACAATAGCTGATTTATCCAGCATCAAAGAACCCAGAACAGATTTTTCAGCCTCTATGCTTTGAGGGGGTAATTTTTCAGGCAGTTCAGATTTGCCATAGGAATTTTGATTCATCGCTTTTAATATAACAAAAGCCAGAAATACTGACAAGTCCTTGACACTTCGATAAACTAAGTTTTAATATTGAGCGAGATAGAAAGATTGACAAATTGTATTATATGGATATGATGTGGATAGATGTCCTGGTCTTAGCACTTTCAAAAAAGGAAGGAAAAATGACAGAAACCCAGTTTACGGATAGAAAAAAACACCCTTTTTATCAAGAATTTGTAAGATATCAAATTTGCCAAAGACTGATGGCTGCTATTTTTAGCAAAAGGTTAGAGGAACAATTTCCTATCTGTTATCCCTATATCCTGGAAGATGGAGAAGAAATATCTCTTGAAGAAGGTATGCAGAGAGCTTTTGACAATCTTCCTGACTTTCCTGGACGGAATGGGAAGGTTCATTGGACGAAAGCAAATCTCATTCGGTTATTAAATCTCAGATTCGGCTTAGAAGATGGAAAAAAAAGGACACAAATTGAAATTGGTCGGGAATTTCAAGTAACCAAAGAAAGAATCCGTCAGGTAGAAGTAAAAACGCTTTGGATATTGCGGCGTCAATGGAAAATTCTCGAGCCATTCTTGATTCTTACTCCAGAGGAAAGAACAAAAGAAATTCAAAGGCTAAAAAGATTAGCAACGGCAGAAGAGACAGAAAAAAGAGCAGCAACTATTACACAAGTCATCAAAGAAGTTAGAAAGGCATTTAAGATCAATACACCTATCGCAGATATCCTCAAAAGACATGGCATTCAACCACAAAAACTTGTTCCCTACGATTGAATAAGGCGCTTTCAAACTTGAAGCGCCCTTTTTTTTATTGTATGTGAAAAGCGCACTATGAATGCGCCTGCCAAATCTGACTTGACCTATGCGAATAATTTAACAAATAGTCATTCGCTATTAGCTATTGGTTAATTCGCTTTATTTTCTGCCCTTTTTTCACATCCTCAATCAAATAACCCATCTTTTTAACCTTTCTCCTGATTTTATCAGCTGTTTTCCAATTTCCTTGTTTTCGATACTTCCCGCGTTTAATTACCAGTCCTAAGATTTCTCTTGGGATTTTTTCTTTTGTTGGTCTTGCCCAGAATATAAAGTTGAATATTTTATCCACCTTTTTTAAGAATTTTAAAATATTTTTGGCATCCAACTGAGTTAATTTTTCTTTGTCTAAAAGAAAATTCCCTCGCGAAATTAAATGGAAAACCGAAGCCAAAGCTGATGGAGTGTTAAAATCATTCTCCATTGCCATATCAAATCCTTTCTGTGTAGCTAATATTAATTTTTTGAAATTTGAAGGTTGTTCAAATTTCCGCGATCGCGGGAATTTATACAGATTAAAGTTTTCAATCTTGCCTACGAATTCGTCAATTCTTTCCAATTGCTGTTTTGTTTGCAAGACTTTTTTCTCAGTGTAATTGATAGGGGAGCGGTAGTGTGATTTCAGTATAAAAAACCTAAGGATGCGGGGAGAACTGTTTTTCAAGAAATCTTGAATGGTAATAAAGTTGCCAAGAGATTTTGACATTTTTCGGCCTTTTACTATGAGAAAACCCGCATGGAGCCAGTATTTTACCATTGGCACTTTGTCGGAAATAGCTTCCATCTGGGCGATTTCAGCTTCGTGGTGGGGGAACATTAAATCCCTTGCGCCTCCGTGAATATCGTATTGAGGGCCAAAGTGTTTTTCTGTGATAGCGGTATCTTCTATGTGCCATCCTGGTTTTCCGGGTCCCCACGGACTTGGCCAGGCTGGTTTAGATCCAGCCCCAGAATAAGTCTGGTAAGGAGCAAGTTTCCACAAACAAAAATCTCCTTTATTCTTTTTTTCCTTACTTTCATCAATTCTGGATACTGCATCTTCTGCTTGAGAAACTGTTCTATTTGAAAGCTTTCCATAGTCTTTTAATTTACTGATATCATAATAAATCCCCCCCCTTATTTTATAAGCAAAACCTTTGGCCTTGAGCCGTTTTACCTGGTTTATAATTTCTTTTATATAGTCTGTGGCTCTCGCATATTTTGTTATGCTGTCAATTTTCAAGATCTTCATATCTTTCAGATATTCTTTTTCAAATTGGCGCGCTAACTTCTTAAGAGTTATTTTTTTCTCTCTTGCTCGTTGGATTATCTTATCTTCAATGTCAGTAATATTTTGCAGATAAAAAACATCAAAACCTTTTTCTCTAAGATATTTTGCGATCATATCAAATACAATATAGGTTCTTGCGTGGCCAATATGGGCAAAGTCGTATGGAGTTATCCCACAAACAAAAAGATTTACTTTTTTACCTTTTTTCGGTCTGAAAACTTCTTTTTTTCGAGATAAGGTATTGTAAAGTTTAAGCATAATTCTTTTTTTATCATATCACTTCCCATATCCTTTTTCAAAATGAAAATTTGTGCTATAATTAATTAATGAAAAGATCAGATATTTTTGCTGCTATAATTATTGGAGAGGTTTCAGCCTGGCTCATCCTTTTAGTTTTTAAAAATATTCGATTAGAGTTGCCTTTTTGGTGGATAATACCTGTTATATTGCCGATTCTTTCTCTGATAGGAATGTGGTTAGCTTCAATTCTAGGGAAACGGCTTTTTATAATTTACCAGGCATCCAAATTTCTTTTAGTTGGAATTTTGAATACTCTTATTGATTTAGGGATATTAAACTTTTTGATTTTAATTACCGGGATGGCTTCCGGACTGGCGTTTTCTTTTTTCAAAGGAGCGTCCTTCTTAGTGGCTGTTGTCAACTCCTATTTTTGGAACAAGTTCTGGACATTTAAAAAAAAGGAAACCACTAAGGATCCCAAAGAATTTGCTCAATTTTTTGTCGTTGCTTTAATCGGGCTCGGAATAAATGTACTGATAGCTTCTTTTATAGTTAATGTAATCGGTCCTCAATTCGGCCTGTCAGAAAAAATCTGGGCAAACTTGGGTGCAATTGCGGCAACTTTCTTTGGAATGACATGGAATTTCTTGGGTTATAAGTTCATCGTGTTTAAGTAAGCCCTGCGAATTACGAATATACGAATTATGGCTAATTTAGTTTTATACAGAAAATACAGGCCGAAAAGTTTTTCAGAAGTTATTGGGCAAGAACATATTATACAGACTCTTACAAACGCGCTTTCCACTGGAATGGTTTCCCATGCCTATCTTTTTTCCGGACCTAGGGGATCGGGAAAAACTACAGTTGCACGTCTTTTGGCAAAAGCTGTGAATTGTGAGAGTAAAAAAGATTTTGAGCCTTGTAATAAATGTCAATCCTGTCTTGAAATAAATCAAAGTCGATCATTAGATTTAATTGAAATTGATGCGGCTTCTCATCGAGGTATTGACGAGATGAGAGAATTACGGGAAGGGATACGTTTTGCTCCCGTCAAATCAAAGTATAAAGTTTATATAATTGACGAGAGCCATCAAATCACCAAAGACGCAGCCAATGCGCTTTTGAAAACTTTGGAAGAACCGCCCTCTCATGCCATTTTTATTTTAGCCACTACTGAAATTCAAAAAATGATTCCAACGATTATTTCCAGATGCCAGAGATTTGATTTCAGAAGATTAAAACTGCCGGAAATTGTAAAAAGATTGGAAATTATTTCCAAGAAAGAAAATGTAAAAATTGATAAAAAGACGCTGGAGTTAATTGCTATTAATTCCGGAGGTTCTTTTAGAGACGCAGAAAGCCTGCTGGATCAAGTCATTACATTTGTAGGTGAGAAAGAAGAAATCAAGTTGGAAGATATTAAAGATTTGCTCGGAATTGTTGATATTGTCCTGGTGAATAAATTTGTTGATTCTATTTCAAAGAAAGAAGTATCGGAAGCAATCGGTTTTTTGCAGGAAAATTTTGATAAAGGACTAGACCCACAGGAGTTTACTAAAGCTTTGGTTAATTATCTGAGGCAGATTTTAATTTCAAAAATAAATCCTGATCTTTCAAACCCGTTAATTTCTGGATTAACTGAGGAAGAAAGCTTAAAACTTCAACAGTTGGCCGCCGCGTTTCAAGAAACAGATCTTCGCAAAATATTAAGCCTTTTTTTGGAAGCTGAGAATAAAATGAAATATTCCTCAATTCCGCAGTTACCACTGGAATTGGCAACGATTGAGTCTTGTGAGATGAAGTGAGGGAATTTATAAAAATTGCGGGGTCGTCTAACGGTAGGACGGTTGGTTTTGGTCCAACTAATCTAGGTTCGAATCCTAGCCCCGCAGCCATCACATGCTAAGTCAGGTGACCGAGACGGGTTCGTTTTGAGTCCTATTTGATAGTCAATAAAAATCGCCAAGAAGGCGGCTTTTTGTTACTTAAAGACTTGACAACTTCAAAGTATGGGTTTATAATAGAGATAGAAGAAAGAGACGAATCTGCGGAAATCTGGCTTTGCCAATCCGTGGACTCTGAGTTATCTCGGAAGAAAGAGAGGAGAGTAAGATGAGAACTACATTCTCAATTTGTGAACCGGCACTGGTTTCTCGTTGCAGTCTACTCGAGGCGTACACCAAGCTCACCGTCGTGTTTGACGAAACGATGGAATCCGTGCCCGAGATCGGCGGCGTTGATCGAGTCTATGTCTCCGTCTTTCGCAATGACTCGTCGCACCTCTACATCGAGGGCTCTGCTTTTCCCCTGACGCTCTACTGTCAAATCCAGGACGGACTGGGGAAGAGTGTGACGGGGGTTTATGCCGGACTCTACGTCAATAAGGAGACCAACGAGGCGCGGGCATGGGCGAATGATGATTCGCGAGAGGAATTCCGTGGTGACATCGACACAGTCGTCAAGTGGCTCTCGACTGCAATCCTGGAGCAGTTGCAGAGTCAGTTTAGCCCAGTCTCGGACTGAAGCACAACCAGTGCGATGTAACTTAAGGGCGACCACGTATAAGGGCTTCGGCTCAAGAAAGTCTCTTAACAGCCAGTTAAGAGACTTTTACTTTTAAACAAAATATAATGAGTAGCGGGGGTGAGGTAATACCCATTTTAAGCAGAAATAGGACATAAAACACCTTGGAGAGAGGTTCTAAAGTCGTCCAAGCCCCCCAGTTATGAAAAGAAATTGCCAAGAAGGCGGTTTTTTGATAGAGTAAAAGATAGAAAATATGATAAAAACAGGTAAAATTTGGCATTCGCCATTAAATACATACTGGCATATTCAGGAGCTTACCAAGAAAGTAGGTGTTGAAGCTATTGAAACGAAAAATGACT
>JACZRI010000002.1:0-5537 GCA_022574775.1 Patescibacteria group bacterium
TGGGTGTTTTTCTACTGGAATTCCTCTTCCGTCATCAACGGTCCTTACCGTGTTGCCCGGTAAAAGAGAAACCTCAATATTTTTACAAAAACCTGCAAGAGCTTCGTCTGCCGCGTTATCATAAACCTCCCAAATTAAATGATGAAGCCCATCAGGACCTGTTGAGCCAATATACATTGCCGGCCTCTTTCTTACTGGCTCCAAACCCTCTAGAACATAAATATCCTTTGCGCTGTAAGATTCCCCTTTCTCTGTTTTCTTGAGCACTACTGCTTTTTTATATTTTTTTGTTAGTTTTTTCTTTTTAATTTTTTTGCGAACCATTTCTTTTTGTAGTTAGTAGTTGGTAGTTGGTAGTCTAGGTTTTTAGTCCCCCTTATCTACAAAATACAAACTACTAATTGCTACTTGCGTACTTGCCATTCCACTTCTTTCTCTAAGGATTTTATTATTTTATTGTGCACCTCATCTATTTCTCTGGATAACAGAGTGTGGTCGTCTGACTGGTAGATTATGTGGAATGCTAAATTCTTTTTTCCTTCAGGAAGCTCATCTCCTTCATACATATCAAAAAGATCTACGTCTCTAACCAGTATTCCTCCTCCGATGTTAATCCGATTTAAAACTTCTACTACTTTTATTCCCCTAGGGACTAAAATAGCCAAATCTCTGACAGCAGCCGGATAACGGGAAATTGGCATGAATTCATACTCTTCAGAAAATAGTTGAGATAATAACTCAAAGTCAATATCAAATAAAAGGACAGATCCTTTTATTTTTAACTTGTTCAGTATTTTAGGAGAAATTCCGCCCAGAAAACCAATCTCTTTTTGATCAATTTTTATCTCTGCAGATCCCTTTGACTGCCAAATAGAAAATCTTGAATCCTTTGGAACGGGCTGATATTCATCATACCAGATATTACTAATCCCCATTTTATGTAATAAAGAATCTATCATTCCTTTTAATCGGTAAAAATCATCGGCGTAAGAACTCCCTCCTTTTCTAGCAATCAAGCCAGTCAACATTCTTTTCTCTATAATTTGCCCACTGCCCTTTGGTTTTTGCTTGTCCGCAGGAGTCCTGTTTTTCGGAACGAACGCGGGGTTTTTGATAAAAATCTTCCCCAACTCAAAAATTCTTATTTCATCAAAGTATCTAAAATTATCCTTAACATTCTTTAATAAATTGGGGGTCAAACTTGGTCTTAAATATTTTTGTTCTTCACTCGCTGGATTTTCTATCTCAATTATATCCCTATTCTGATAACTCAAAGCTGCTTTTAATTTTTCTCCAACAAATGAATAGTTATAAACTTCGGCAAAGCTGGCCTCTTTAAGAGCGTTCTTTACCATCTCTTTCCAGAAACCTTCTCTATTCCGTTTCGGAGGAATTAAAGCAACTTGCGGGAAAACAACTGGAAGTTTGTTGAATCCTGAAATCCTCCCAATTTCTTCAATTAAATCTTCAGGTAAAGAGATATCTAACCTAAAACTCGGCACTTCCACCAAAATACTACGAGCCCCGGACTCGTTGATAATGAAATTAAGTTTTTTGAGAATATTTTGAATTTCTTTCGCTGGAATTTTTATTCCCAATAAACTCTCAACATAGCCCAAATCTAATTTGATTTTTTGGGGCAAAACTTTTTTAGGATAGAAATCAATTATATCTTGAGCTACCTTGCCACGTGCTACTTTTTGCATTAAATAAGCTACCCTGTTTACTGCAATCTCAGTTAAATTTGGATCAATTCCGTGTTCAAATCTTAAAGAGGCATCTGTTTTCAAATTCAATTTCTGTGAACCTTGCCGGATAATTTTTGGGTTAAAGTTTGCTGACTCAATAACAACTATCTTTGTTTTTTTATCAATCTCAGCTGATACCCCTCCTTTAATTCCTGCAATGGCTACAGGTTTTTTAGCGTCAGCAATTACTAGAATATCTTTATCTAAATCGTATTTCTCATTATCTAAAGTAGTAATTTTCTCTCCTTTTTTCGCAAATCTCACAATAATTTTATTCCCTTCAAGTTTTGAGCCGTTGAAAGCGTGAAGAGGCTGACCAGTTTCAAGCATCACGTAATTTATAATATCAACGATATTATTAATAGGCCGCAAACCACAAGCTATAAGTCTTTCCTGTATCCACTTGGAAGAAGGGCTGACTTTGACGTCTACAACAACTCGGGCGGTATAGCGTAGACAAGCAGCTCTATTTTTTACCTCAATTCGTATAAAGTCTTTGGTTTTGTAGCTAGTATCTTGTATTTTGTATTTTGGGATTTTGAATTTTGAGCTCGTTACAACAGCTATTTCCCTTGCTATTCCAATATGAGAAAAACAATCAGACCCTCTATTTGGCAAAACATCAATATTTAAAACAAAATCCTTTTGGGACGTTTGACGTCCTCCCTTGCTTTTCATCAATTCTTTCACTTCAAAACTGTGCATAGTTAAAAGCTCTGCCAGCTTGTCTGGTTTTGGAATTTTTGGCACAAATTCTTTAAGCCAGTTGTAAGAAAATTTCATTATCCCTACTAATTACGAATATTTATGAATCTACGAATAATTTGTAAAAGAATTTTCGTTCCTTGGCCCGCGATGACGAAGTTATTTTATGGATGTTGCCAAACGGTTAAATTCGTTTAATTCTAATCAATCCTGAACAGGGTACGATTTCAATTCCTTTTTTCTCCAACTCATCCAAAAACAAATTCATGCCAATGGAATCTGAAGACATGTGTCCCGCAATGACTACATTAATATGCGCTTTTTCAGCTTCCTCGCGATGTTTTTCAGACATATGCATTCCAACCACGGTTCCAGCGCCAGCTTGAGCTAATTTCTCATAAATTTCAGCAGACCCTTCAGTTCCCCCTGTAATCTCTGTAAGCATAATCTTTCCTGTCCGATTCTCTTCATCCCCGACAAAAATCCGAGGTCCTGCTCCATTTTGAATGGCTTTTTTATATTCTGGAACTTCTCTTAGAGACTTCATCAGTTCCTCTAAGGTTTGAGGATTATCTTTTTTTAATTTTTCTTCCAAAAACCTTGCCACCAAATTATCAGAAGGAGTATGGACGCACAAATAAGGAATATTTAAGATTTTTGCCATATCCACTGGTCTGTTATGATTTATGGGAGCAATACCTCTTGATACTTCTTCAATTCTCTTTTTCAGCAAACCTTCGGCAATAGTAACTGGCACTCCATATTGAACTAACATATCTACCTGAAGCTGCATCACATCATCCAATCCAGCTAACGCCTTCCCTCTCGGATGGTGAGATAAAACTAAATCAATATCTGAAAGCTCTTTTGCCAATAATATCTCTTCCCCATCAATATCAATGCCTGTTAAAATTTTCTTAATCTCTTTTTCCGGATCTCCAAATAAAATTCTGGTGTCTGAAAATGGGTTCTCCAATCTTTCCACATCAAAATCTTCTTTTTGATCTTCTTCCATTTTTTCATATTTCTCTTTTAATTTTTTTAAAAGCTTTTCAATACCATCTTTTCCCCTAAAATCAGCTTCAATTCCTCTTTCAATTGCCAAATTGTAAATTTCTTTTAATTTCATATATTATATTCGAATGTTTAAAATTGGTTTAAAAACCTTAAATCTCCAGAATACAAAAGACGAATATCGTTTATTTTATACTTCATCATCGCTAATCTATCCAAACTCATTCCAAAGGCGAATCCTTGCCAATTTTTGGGGTTCAGACCGCTGGCCTTTAAAACATTTGGATGCACCATTCCAGCCCCTATCATCTCCAGCCAGCCAGATTGAGAACAAACAGAACATCTTTTTCCTTGACAATTTAAACAACTCATATCTATTTCAAAGGAAGGTTCGGTGAATGGGAAATAACTTGTCCTCATGCGGATAGAAACATCCTTTTGGAAAAATTTCTGGAAAAATCCCTGGATTATAGCTTTAAAATTAGCAACTGAAATATTTTTACCAACCATTAATCCCTCAATCTGGTAAAAATTCACCTCATGAGAGACGTCAGTTGCCTCACGGCGAAAAACTCTTCCAGGCACAATAATCCGCAAAGGAGGATTATTTTTTTCCATATAACGAATTTGAACTGGCGAGGTATGAGTTCTCAAAAGAAGTTTACTATTTTTTAGCCAGAGAGTGTTCCAAGCATCGCGAGCCGGATGGTCTTTAGGGATATTTAAGGCGTCAAAATTATACCATTCTGTCTCAATATGCGGTCCATCCACTACCGAAAAACCCATTGACTGAAAAATTTCCTCAACTTTTCTCTGAATCTGAGTTAAAGGGTGTAAATGACCAGTAGGAAATCGCTTTCCGGGAACCGTAATATCGATTACTTCCGGATCTTTTGCGGACACGTTAATTAAGTGTGTCTTTTTCATCTCTATCCTTTGTTTGATGAAATTTTTAAGCAAATTTGCTTCCTTGCCTGCCTTCACTCTTTTTTCCTTTTTCAGGATTTTTATCTTACTCAAAATCTGGGTAACTTCTCCTTTTTTTCCTAAATACTTACGAAAAAAACCGTCGAGTTCTTTCAAATCCCTTACTTTCTCTATCTCTTTTTGGGCTTGTTTTTTTAGCAATCTAAGGTTTTGCATAATAAAAAAGCGGCATTTCCATACTCTTATTTTACCTTAAAATTAAGTTAAAATCAAGTGTTTTTTTGTGGAAATAGTAAAACAAAAAGTCGCTGGTATGAGTAGCTCAGCGACTTTAAAATGTTCTGTTTTATCTATTTTTTCCCGGTTAATTCCTGCCAATGGGTCTTTGGTCTATAACGGGGAGATCCTGCCTGGCAAAGATGACAATCTTTGGGATTAACTGTCCAAACTTCTTTCTCAATTAAGGCAACAACTTCTGTATCTCCGTAATCAACAGGAAGTACAGGGGGTCGGTGAATCAGAGCCCCCACGATGGGCATGAAATTAACCAGTTCTGAATTTCCTTCTTTAACTGCGCGCCCTACTTCATTCATAGTATGTGCTGTAGTTATGAGTTCTTCTATCTGTAAAATTTGTGATCTAGCTGGGATTGTCTGTCGTCGCCACACCATTATCTTGCCCTTAAGGTCAGTGGGTTCTTTCTCTGTAAAACCGTGAATTGCACCCAAGGCCTTGGCTACTTCATAAGAAAAGGTAATGGCAGCATACGCAGATCCAACCACCCAATCTACTTCTTTCATTCTAAATGTGGATTCTAATCTTAACTTTTGGACAAGTTGTCGAGCAAGAATCTCAGTAATATTTGGGTAACAAAGAACGCGGCTACAATCAAAATACCCATCACTACACATTCCAGAAATTAATTCAGCATGGGGTTTTGTGGAATCACCATCGTGAAGCCAAACCGCGTCACAGAGATCAAACCACTGCAGGATTTCCTTTTCTGATAACTGCCTCTCATCAAAATTCCGTGGATCTATCTCAAGAAGTGCTTTCACTTCTTACTTCCTGCTCCTCGATACTGATTGATCATATCTCGCAACTTAATCGTTTCTCGCCTCGCAGCATCTGCAAAGTCTGCTT
>JACZRI010000002.1:5547-144779 GCA_022574775.1 Patescibacteria group bacterium
TGCTTCTTTGTAAGCAAAGATGATTCCTCGTGAAGAGTTAATAATCATGCCTTGTCCATTACTGTCCATGCCAGCTTTGACTATTGCTTCAACGTCGCCGCCTTGCGCTCCGATACCTGGAATCAAAATAGGCATGTCGCCAACGATTGCTCTTACTTGGGCAAGCTCTTTGGGATACGTCGCGCCGACTACAACGCCACAATTACCATTTTCGTTCCAGCGAGTTGCAACACGTGCTGCGACATAAGCCCAGAGTGGTGGAGTGTAATCGTACTCCAAAAAAACCTTATGTGCTCCATCAGATATCAAATCGCCTCTACCTAAGCTTTGCTTAACTGGCAAATCCTGAAACTCCCCTGCTCCTGGGTTTGAGGTCCGACAAAGAACAAAAATTCCTTTATCTCTTTGCTCCAAAAAAGGCTGAAGAGCCTCTCTGCCAAGGAAGGGATGTACAGTTATTGCATGTGCACCAAAGTATTCGAAAGCTGCCTGCACATAGCCTTTGTTCGTGCTCCCAATGTCAGCTCGCTTTGCATCAAGAATAACTGGGACATCTGGCGCTTCCTTCAGAATATACTCGATTGTTCTTTTAAGGGCTGAAATACCTTGACTGCCTTGAGCTTCATAAAAAGCCATATTCGGTTTGTAGGCACAGACCAAATCGTGAGTCGCATCAATAATATCGCGGTTGAAATGAAGTATTGTATTCATAGCAAAGCATTCGCCAGCTTTCACTACTTCTGGAATTTGAGTTAAATCTGAATCAAGACCGACGCAAACAAAAAGGCCTTTTTTCCATCTTTCTCCCATTATTGCTCTGAAGTTTCGTTCTTCTGACATCACGTACCTCCTTTTTCCGTGCTTTCTTTTCCCTTATTCAGTTGTTAACCTTCTGTTGTCTTTTTAACAGACTGAAAAAATTTGTCAAAAAAAAGAAGCCTCTCCAAAGAGAGGCATTTTTAGAAAAGAACTTAAGGGTGGCTTTCGAAGAGGCCTTTTGACTGGTGGCGGGAAAAGAAGGGATCCTCCAACGAAAACCACCCAATTTCATAATATCTTTTTCAAAAATTCCTGTCAAGCATTCAATTCTTCAACAGATTCGACATACTCACGGTTCGACCGTCCTGAGCTCACCGTCGGAAGGACTGCAAGCAGGCTCAGAGTTGCCCTGAGTTGAATTGAAGTACGACAAGTTCAAGGTAAGGTTTGAGAAACTTGACAGTCAAGAAATTTCTTGATAACTTGATAATAAGATAAAGGAAGAGAATGTTCTTTTACATACCGCAATAAGGAGGGTAAAACCAGATGGAAAAACTGATCAAACGATTTCTCAAAGACCTTTTAGAAGCACAGGGAACAGCAATAAATACCGTCGATGCTTACAGAAATGATTTGAGACAATTTAACGAATTTTCAAAAACCTATCCAAGAAAAGTTGAAAAGCAGAGGCTTATTCTTGATTTCATCAGCAATCTAAAGGAAAAAGGTTATGCAAACTCAACCATTGATCGAAGGATTGCAGCTCTGGCTTCCTTTTTTAACTATTTAATAGCTAGAGGGAAAATTAGAGTAAATCCCTGTGATGGTATAGTGCGCACCAGAGACTTCAAATTCCAGCCACAGGTTTTAACACAAAAAGAGATAGCTTTATTTCTCGCAACACTGCAAAAGTCGTCTACACAAGAGGTAAAAAGAGACTTAGCAATGATGGAATTGCTCTGTACTACTGGTATCAGAACAACAGAACTAGTGTCATTGGACATAGATATGTTCAAGTTGGATCGAGGGACACCTTATATTAAGATAAAGAAGAATGGAAGGCAACGAGACATAGCGATTGCTCCCAGAGTAGTCCAGACTTTGAAACGATATGTGGTTCAAATAAGACCATGCTTTGTAAAAAATACAAAGGAAAAAGCTTTGTTTGTGAATAGAAAAGGGGAAAGATTAACTCGCCAAGGTGTCTGGCTAAAGGTGAAAGAACATGCCAAGGCAGCAGGACTGAAGGACAGGGTAACTCCAAGCGTCCTCAGGCATAGTTTCGCTGTACATCAATTAGGCCAAGGTGTAAGTCTCAATAGAGTTCAGCAACTATTAGGTCATTCGCGTGTTTCCACTACCAAGAAACATCAGAGTGTTTGAGATAAGAAAATTATCCTGAAATCAAAGTGACGGCATAGCCGTCACTTTTTGTTTTATAAAAAAGGGTTTGCACTCCGAAGCCTTGGCGAAGGACAAGAATCGAGAATCTATTGTATATTAACGTGGCGGGCGCGACCGGATTTGAACCGGCGATCTCTTCCGTGACAGGGAAGCGTGTTAACCGGGCTACACCACACGCCCATTTTATAAATTTTATATGCCAGTGGCAGGACTCGAACCCGCAACCCCTTGCTTATGATGCAATTGCTCTAACCATTGAGCTACACTGGCAGGAAAGTGATACCTCATAAAATGAATTATTTCAAATTCGTCACGCGACTCACACAAATGGCTTGCGCAAGAAAAGTTCATGTTACTCACTTCATGACACGCCACGAGCCCATAAAGCCAAGAGGGCCACGGGCCTTTTCGTAGATGTCAAAGCCATTTTTCGTGGTTCCGGGGGACCGATTTGCACGGCCGTCTCCAGGTTATGAGCCTGGCAAGGTACTACTCCTCCACCCCGGGTCATTTTACTTTAATCCATATTTCTCCAAGAATCAAGTCTTTATAAGGCTTCTAAATTTATTAAAGCTTTTTCATAAATTTCAAAGGCTTTCTTTGCCTCTTCCAGGGAAAGCCGATAGTCAGGATCATGAACAATATTATTACGGATTTTGTGTGCTTCCAAAATTTCCTCAATGTTCTCAAGTTGTAACGGAGTTATTTGCTTCAACCGATCTCCAATAACCTCACCAGAAAAGCCAATTTTCTTGAGGATATCATCCAAAAGACTTTCTGCTTCAATTATGGCTAATTTATGCTCAGATTCAGAAGACAGATTCAATCTGTCTTTAATTTTATTCCACCTCTTTTCAATTTTTTTAGACCCATAGGGTTTAAAAGTAAAAAACTCCATTATGTCCTGCCAGAATAAAAGTTTCAAATAACTACTGCCCTTTAGTAGAAAAATAACTAAAATAAAAAGCGAAAGAAAAATCAAACCGAAAACAATTCTGATAATTGAAGAAATATCTTGAAATTGAGAAGAGTTAAAAAGCTCCATAAAAGTAAAAATACCAAATCCCAAGCCATGATGTCAATTCAAATCCCAATTCTCCAAATCTA
Source organism: Patescibacteria group bacterium (assembly GCA_022574775.1). Taxonomy (GTDB): domain Bacteria; phylum Patescibacteriota; class Minisyncoccia; order Minisyncoccales; family RBG-13-36-15; genus JACZRI01. The sequence continues at coordinate 8,818 of JACZRI010000002.1, forward strand.
AATACTATTTTTAGTTATTGGTACTTATATTTTATATATTGGTCATTTTTTCGAATATCTGGCCTATTTCAAAAATTTTATCTTCCTCAAATGGTTTTGCAATTACCTGGAGCCCAACAGGCAGGTTTCCAACCTTACCAACAGGAAAAGAAATAGCGGGCAGGCCTGCTAAATTAACGGCGGTAGTAAATATATCAGAAAAGTACATCATTAAAGGATCAGTAATTTTCTCGCCAATTTTGAAAGCCGGAGTTGGTGACACTGGTGTTAAAATAATATCTACTTTTTTGAAAGCGTTTTTAAAATCTTCATAAATCAAAGTCCTAACCTTTTGCGCTCTTAAATAATAGGCTTCATAGTAACCTGCGGACAAAGAATAAGTTCCTAGCATAATCCTTCTCCTAACCTCCTCTCCAAATCCTTCCCCTCTACTCTCTCGGTAAACATTTAATAAATTTTCTACTTTCTTTTTTGAAAATCCGTATTTTATTCCATCGTATCTGGCCAGGTTAGCTGAAACTTCAGAAGGCATAATAATGTAGTAAGCAGCCAAAGCATATTCTGTATGAGGAAGGGAAATTTCTTCAACGCTCATCCCAAAATTTTCAAATTTTTTTATTGAATCTTTAATTATTTTCTCCACTTTTGGATCAATCCCTTGCTTAAAATACTCTTTCGGAATACCAATCTTGATAGATTGTAGCTTGCCGTCTTTGGCAAGCCTCGCTTTTGGAGGATAGCTTGTAGCTTGTAGCTTGGGGGAATCAACTGAAGTTGAATCAAGCGGGTCTTTTCCTGAAATAACGTCAAAGATAATTTTAGCATCTTCAACGGTTTTAGTAATTGGCCCTATCTGATCTAAAGAAGAGGCCATAGAAATTAAACCATATCTTGATACTGCTCCATAGGTTGGCTTCAATCCAACCACTCCGCAAAAGGAAGCTGGCTGTCTTATTGAACCACCGGTATCGGAACCCAAAGAAGCAACGCAAAAATTTGAAGCCAAAGCAGCGGCTGATCCTCCAGAACTCCCCCCAGGAACATAATCTAAATCATGAGGATTATGAGTTAAGCCAAAAGCCGAATTCTCAGTAGAAGAACCCATTGCAAATTCATCCATATTAGTCTTCCCTAAAATCACAGCTCCCATCTCTTTTAACCTTCTCACAGCTGTTGCATCATAAGGAGCAATATAGTTTTCTAAAATTTTAGAGGCGGCAGTGCACTTCACCCCTTCTACCAAAATAATATCTTTAATGGCTAAAGGAATGCCTGCTAAAAGTGGTATCTTTCTATTTTCCAAAATCCAGTCATCAATTTTCTTAGCTTGGGAAAGAGCTAAATCAGGGCTTGTAGTCAAAAATGAAAATATTTTTTTATCCAAATCAAAAATTCTGTCCAAAAAAGATTTGGTTAATTCCAATGCTGAAAATTCTTTTTTAACAAGTTTTTCATGAGCCTGTACGATCGTTAAATCATTTAACTCCGCGACTAAACAGTTAACCATGTTTAAGTATCGATTTAACTTTTACAAATCCTTTCTCCATTTCCGGCGTTTGCTCAATCATCCTTTTTCGTACTTCGTGCTTCGTACTTCGTACTTCGTCTTCCCTTACCACATTCTCAATGAAAACTGAACGAAAGGTAGGCCTAACATCAGATATATTAACTTTTTTTAACTGGTCAATATAATCAAAAATCGAGGACAACTCCTCTCTCATTTTTTCTATTTCTTTGGGAATCAGCCCCAACCTTGCTAACTTGGCAATATGTTGAACTTCTTGTTTTGTAAGCATATTTTCATTTTAACACCTAAGTATCACGGATTTTGTTTATATGTTCATATGGTTTAGCGGGGTGGTTCTAGATATTCAGTTTCCACCAAAACTTCTTCCAATGCATCAAGATTTTCTAAAACCTGACCAGCTCCCCTTACTACAGCAGTCAAAGGGTCGTCAACAATTTTTGCAGGTATCTTTGTTTCTCTAGTAATCAAAGTATCTAGCCCGCGCAAAAGACCTCCTCCTCCAGCCAAGTTTATTCCTCGTACCATTATATCCGCTAAAAGTTCAGGAGGGGTTGCTTCAATGGTCATCTTTATCTCGTTGACAATCTGTCTCACTGATTTTTCCAAAGCCCTTCTCACATCCTCATCAGAAATTATCACCTCTTCTGGCAGACCGGTTACCAAATTCCTCCCTCTCATCGGAAACTGCTTTCTCTCTTTTAGAGGAAATGCAGAACCCAAACCAATTTTTATTTCCTCTGCCATTCTCTCGCCAACCAAAAGCTTGTACTCTTCCTGCGCAAACTGGATAATGTCTTCATTTAGTTTGTCTCCAGCAATCCGAAGGCTTTTTGCCAAAACTATTCCTCCCAAAGATATAACTGCCACCTCTGTCGTCCCTCCTCCAATGTCAACAATAAAATTCCCTCCTGCTTCTTGAACTAAAAGCTTAGCTCCGATGGCGGCTGCCATCGGCTGCTCAATTAAAAAAACATCTTTTGCCCCAGCGTTTTTTGCTGCATCAGCCACTGCTTTTCTTTCAACTTCGGTCACTCCGCAAGGAACTCCTATAATCACCCTCGGCCCTAGAGAGAATATAAATTTTCTCTGGCGAACTCGCTCAATAAAATATTTCAACATTTGCTCGGTAGTCTCAAAATCGGAAATCACTCCTTTGACAAGCGGGCGAGTAGCTACAATATAGGAAGGGGTTCTCCCTACCATCTTTTTAGCCTCCTCTCCTATTGCTAAAATCTGACCGGTTTTTTTATTGATGGCCACCACCGAAGGTTCAGAAATAACAATTCCACGACCCTTCACATAAACTAAAGAATTTGCCGTTCCCAAATCAATAGCAATATCTTCTGAAAAATTCGATAAAATTTTTTTAAACATAAAACAAAATATCTAATTTCTAATTACTAATTTCTAATTACTAAAATTTTACCATTTAGTCATTTTAAAAATCGTGACAATTGTTTTATCTCAACCAATTTGGCTTTCTTTTCATTTCTTTTCTTTATCTCTACACTCTTTTTAGCCAGAGTTCTTTCACTCACCACAATTCTCATAGGGATACCAATCAAGTCACAATCTGCAAATTTTTCTCCAATAGTTTTATTTGCCCTATCATCATATAATACCTCGCAATTTCCTTTCCACAAATTCTCATATAATCTTTCAGATGTTTTTTTAACTCTTCCAGTATTCTCAACCTGAATGAAATGAACCTGGAAAGGAGCTATTTCTTCGGGCCAGATAATTCCTTTTTCGTCATGGTGAACTTCAACCACAGCCCCCATCGTTCTACTAATTCCTATCCCATAGCTTCCCATAATGATTAACTTCTTTTTTCCGTCTCTATCAATAAAGTAAGCGTTCATGTCTTTAGAATATCTAACACCTAGAGGAAAAATATTGCCAACTTCAATTGACCTTGCTTTATTTAAAATATTTTTACAGGATGGGCAGCGGTTACCAGCTTTTGTATTGGCAATCTCTTGATTTTGCGCAAAGTCCCTTTTTGGGCAACAGATAATAACGTCTTCTCCTTCGGGAGCCAAGACTTGAAATTCATGAGTATACTCTTTTGTAAATCCGGATCCAGATGCTTCGGTAATGATAGCGGAAAGACCGCATCTTTCAAAGATTTTGGAATAGGCTTTCTTCATAATCTCATAATATCTTTTAAAATCTTTTTCAGATGAATGAAAGCTATAAAGGTCCTTCATTAAAAATTCTCTCCCCCGAAGAAGGCCGGATCTTGCCCTGGGCTCTTTTCGAAATTTGGTCTGGATTTGATATATATACAAAGGAAGTTCTGTATATGATTTTACATGGTGTCTAATAATATCTGTTAGCATCTCCTCGTGTGTTGGTCCCAATCCTATCTCTTTATTTCCCTCTCTACATTTATACATCACCTCCCCTACTGTTTTTGACCAACGACCAGTCTCTTCCCAAAGATGTTTTGGCTGAAAAACTGTCATTGCAATCTCCTGCCCACCAATATTATCCATCTCTTCCCTAATAATATTTCCGATATTTTTTAAGACTTTGAGGCCAAGCGGTAGATAGGAATAAACTCCAGCCATTTCTTTATGGATAAAACCTCCACGGATTAAAAGCTGCGAATTTATACTTTTTTCGTCTTTGGGAGCTTCTTTTAATGTTTTAGTAAAAAGTTGTGATTGCCGCATAACGGAATTACGAAGTCTGAAGTCTGAAGATTAGAAAATTTTATAAAATCGTTCTTCGTTTCTTCGTATTTCCTACTTCGTACTTCAAAAAAGTCTCTGGACATCTCTTAAAGTAATGAAAATTACCAAAGCAATCAATAGAATAAAGAAAAAGATCGTAATTGGCTGTTCAATTTTTTCAGAGATAGGCTTTCCCCTGATTTTCTCTATTCCCAGAAAAAGCAGTTTTCCTCCATCTAAACCAGGGATTGGCAAGATATTTAATAAAGCAAGATTAATTGAAATTACAGCAATGAATTGTAAAAAATATACTATTCCCAGCTGGCTAACTTGAGCAACCAATCCAACAACGCCTACCGGCCCCATTATCGAAACCCCAATAGGAACACCACGTATAAGATTTGTTAAGATTGAAATCCACCCCTTAATAGTCAGATAAGTCAAATTGAAAGTAGCTTCTATCCCCTTCCAAATAGCAAAATACCATGGATAACTAATTGCGGATGTCCTAACTAAAGCTATTCCAATTGCTCCTTCTCCATCAGGAGGAGAGACTCGAGGAACCAATTTTGTTTCAAATATTTCCTTCCCCCGCTCAATAGTCAAAATGACTTCCTGACCTTTATATTGTTCAGTAAATTCCTGAAGTTCTTTAACTTTCGTAATCTCAAATTTCTCGTTTCCTATTTTGATTGTTCCAATGATATCTCCTGCCCTAAAACCTGCCTCTTCTGCCGGCGAATCTTTAGCCACAGCGATAATTTGTACCTTAGGATCAATTAAAACGCCTTCTTCTTCATCTGATATCGCTTGAGATGTACCTAACCAAAGAGTAAAGCTTAATAAAATTACTGATATTATCCAAAAAACAACAACTCCCGCAATAACAATCAAAGCTCTCTGCCAAATCGGCCTTGAACTAAAACTTCTAGGGTCTTTGATATCTTTTTCTTCTCCGTAGATCTTCACAAATCCTCCAAACGGTAAAAGATTAAAAGAATAAGTAGTTTCCCCGATTTTTTTTGCGAAAAGCCGCGGTGGAAAAAATATTCCAAATTCCTCAACTTTAACTCCGAAACGTTTAGCCGTTATAAAATGGCCAAATTCGTGCAGCACTATTAAACTAATGAGGCTGCTAAAAGCAATGATAATGGTAAAAAACATATCTTCCTACGAATCCTTCGACTAGGTTCAGGATGGTGAGCCTGTCGAACCATTACAAATCTTTACGAATATACGAATGATGATAATAAGCGAGGAAATGTAACTTTTTGGACCATCCAGAGGCGAGCTCGCACGGTTCGAGCGAAACCAAGTCCGACTTGGCAAAGCGAGAGAGCAAGCCAAGGTTTGAGCTCGCATTCTCGCTGAAAATGCGAAGCGTGTCCAAAAAGTTACATTTCCTCGCGCCCACTTTGAGGCTTCGTTGCCGAACGGTCACTCTGAAATTTCTTTCTTTTTACTCTCCCCTATTCCCTCAATTTTTTCATTATATTCATCAATCAATTCTTGAAGTTTATCTTTTCCTTTAAACTTATCATCCTCCCTGATTATCCCTTCTCTGAATTCTTCCTGGATTTCATTCCACGCACCTTCCCTCCACCTCCGAATTGTTCTCTTTGCCTCTTCTTGTTTAACAGATAAAAGCTTTAACAAATCCTTCCTGTATTCCCCGCTTAATTGAGGTAGAGAAATCCGAATAAGGTCTTTATCAACAACTGGATTTATCCCTGATCCAGAACGGAAAATTGCCTTTTCAATTGATTCTAAATAAGATCTATCCCAAGGATGAATCGTAAGCTGCCTTGGACCTGCAACAGATATAGATGCTAATTGTTTTAAAGAAAACACATTCCCAAAACACTCAACTTCAAGATCTTCAACCAAAGAAGGATTCGCCCTGCTTGTGCGGATTTTCTGAACCTCTCCCTCCAAGAAACTAATCGTTTTATCTAACTCTGGCTTAATTTTATCAATAATTTCTTGATACGTCATTTCTATTTTTGAATATAGCAAAATTTGACCCTTCTGTCGACCCAATATGTAAGAGTACAGGATTCGAACCCTGTACTCTTAAAAAGACTCCGGAAAAAGGACCCGAAGTCTTCTTGTTGTATCTCTTATTCGTTAGTCAGATGCAAATATTCCCGAGCTATCACCTCAGCATCTACATTACAACTCAAGCATTATCTGCTCCAAAGCCAATCTTTGATTAATATTGGTTCTATCTATTAAAACTTTTACTCTTTCAATAGTTTGAATAATTTTTCTCAACTGATTAAAAGAATAATGGCTGCCGCCTTTGGCGAGCCTCCCCCCCGCTTGAAGCGACGCCTCTGGCAAGAAGTTAGATGACTTTTTTATTTTTTTCAGCAAAATACCACGAAAATACCGCAGCCAGATCTCTAGAGTTTCTTTTATGTCCTTTTTTTTAGAAACTAAATCTTTAACGTACAGGAAGCGAGAAACAAGATCTGTTTTGCTAAATTGTGTTATCTCCATTATTTCCTGTTCCTGGTCTTTCATTATTTGAGGATGTTTAGCTAAACTAACAGCCATCCCTGGTTTTCCAAAAGAAATTAAAGCGATTTCTTGAGCTTTCTTAAGAGAATAACCGTTTTCCTTAAGATAATTTTCAATCGCAGATTTTGAAACGGGAAAAAATTTAATTTGCTGAACTCGAGACAAAATAGTCTGGAAAAGAATTTGAGGATAATCAGTAATTAAAATTAAAATAGTTTTCCCTTTTGGCTCCTCAAGAGTCTTTAAAAGACAATTTTGAGCATCAGGGTTTAAGGTATGGGCATCGTTAATTATTGCTGCTTTAAAAGAAGCTAAGGAAGGACGGAGAGATAATTTCCAAACAAGATCTCTTATTTGAGAAATCTTAATTTCCGCCCTGCTAATTGAACCTAAATCCTTCTCCGGTTTCTGTGGTTCAACAAAAAAAAAGTCTGGATGAATGCCTTTTTCTAGGTCCTTACAGAACCGACAATCCTGACAAGGTTTTTTCCCTGCCTGCCCCTCACCGAACTTGTTCTGGCGCTGGGAACAGTAAAGTAATTTAATAAACTCCAGGGCTATTTTTTTTTTACCTAATTGAGACTGGCCAGAAAATAAATAAGCATGAGAAATTTTTTGCATATCTGCTGATTTTCTCAAAAATTCCCGCTGCTTTTGATGACCAACAATCATTTTTATTTCTTATCAATTATACTCTTCTTATAAATATCCAGGGTTTCAAGTACAACTCCAGTTCCTTTCACAACGCAAAACAATGGATCGTCTGCAACAAAACATGGAACACCAGTGGAGTCAGCAATAAGTTCATCAATATTCCTCATTAAAGCTCCTCCCCCAGAAAGAATCATCCCCTTGTCCATAATATCCGCAGAAAGCTCCGGAGGAGTATCTCTTAAAACATGTTTTATCATCTGAATAATATCTGTTAAAACATCGGAAACTGCTTCACAGACTTCGTTGGAAGAAATTTTAATTGTTCGTGGCAACCCTAAGATTAAATCCCTACCTCTAATCTCAAAAAATCTTTCCTCTTTTTCCGGAACAGCGGTTCCAATTCTTATTTTAATTTCCTCAGCAGACTGTTCTCCAACAGCTAAATTATATTTTTTCTTAATGTAGTCTGAAATAGCAAAGTCCATCGCATCTCCTGCCACTCTGATTGAATTCCAAGTGACTATTCCTCCTAAAGAAATTACTGCTACTTCAGATGTCCCACCTCCGATATCAACAATTAAATGACCAGAGCAGGCATTAATAGGAATCCCTGCTCCAATCGCTGCTAAAATTGGTTCTTTGACAACATAGACAGATCTAGCGCCGGCTGCCATTCCAGCTCCGATCACTGCCCTTTTTTCCGTAGACGTGATGCCCACTGGAACCGCTATCATTAATTCTGGCTTGAAAAAACGAAAAGATCCACCGGTTCTTTCAATAAAATATCTAAGCATAGCTTGAGCCACTCGGTAATCAGCAATCACACCATCACGTAAAGGCCTGTACACTCTGATGGTATCTGGAGTCCTGCCTACCATTTCTTTAGCTTCTGTACCTACTGCTAAAATTTTATTCTCCACAACAGAGACTGCTACCACAGAAGGTTCATTCAAAACCACCCCTTTCTTAGGAATAAACACCAGGGAATTACGGGTTCCAAGATCAATTCCAATTTTAGAAGAAAACACTTTTGAAGTGCGAAGTAGGAAGTACGAAGAAATGAAGAAAAAGAAATCTTCAAATCTTCAGACTTCAAACTTCAAACTTTAACCCTTCTAATATCCGCCCCAAGCTTCTGAAACTTTTCTTCAATTTTCTCATAGCCTCGGTCAATCTGATAAATATTTTCAATAATACTTTGTCCATTGGCAATCAAGGCTGCAATAATCAAAGAAGCTCCTGCTCTGATATCCCAGCTTTCAATCTTTACACCCTTTAAGGAAGTGGGACCGAAAACAAAAGCGCGGTGCGGATCAACTACTTCAATATCGGCCCCCATTTTCCTTAATTCCTGCGTAAAACTCAATCTATTTTCATACAAAGGATCGTGAATCAAGCTTTTCCCTTTAGCCTGAGTTAAAAGTGGTAAAATTATGGGAATCAGGTCAGTCTGAAAACCAGGATAAGGCAAGGCTTGAACTCTTGTTGCTATAAAATCTTTAGAAGGGCCTAACTTAATGAAATCTGAACCTTTATTGAAGTTTACACCAATACCTTCTAGTTTTGCCAGAAAAATATCCAAATGCGAGGTGGTACATTTTCTAACTTCAATTTCGCCATGAGATACGGCTCCTGCTATTAAAAATGTTGCTGTTTCTAATGGATCTGGAGAAATTTCATGAGATACGCCATCAAGCTCTTTTACTCCTTCAATGATAATATCATGCGTTCCCAGGCCTTCTATTTTAGCTCCCATTTTCTTTAACATCCCTCCCAAATCCTGAACCTGTGGCTCTGCTGCAGCTCCCTTAATTATAGTCTTTCCTGCACCTGTAACAGATGCCATCATCAAATTCTCAGTAGCTGTCACGCTAAATTCTTCAAGAATAATTTCTGAACCCTGGACATTTTTTGCCCTAAAGTAATAAAAATTGTTCTCTTTGGAAATTTCTATGCCCAATTTTTCCAACGATTTTAAATGCGTTGTAATTGGACGAAGGCCGATCCGATCTCCTCCGGGATGAGAAATTTTAAATTCCTGAAATCTGGAAAGCAGACTCCCTATAAGCAGAACAGAAATGCGAGATTTTCCTATTAAATTAGAATCTATTCTTTCAGGATTTATATTTCGATTGGCTTTAATCTTGACTTTTCTATCACCTTCCCAGGAAATTTCCACTCCCATACTCTCTAAAATTTTCAAAAGATTTAAAACATCTTCAACTAAGGGTAAATTGTCAATAATGCATTCTTTTTCTGTTAATAAGGTCGCGGCTAAAATAGCACCTGCCGCATTTTTTGAACCATTTATTTCCACTATTCCATTTAAAGGTTTTCCCCCGTTGATTATAAAACGATCTGCCATATACTATGAATTATACCTTTTAATCTTATCGCAAAACCAATGAATTAACAACCTTCAAAAAGAACCCTGCCTTACTTTAATTTCAGGCAGGGATTGCCATCTTGGTTCTTCTCTGCCACTGGCAACAAGCGTAGCGTTCACCCAAAACTTGAATAATTTTCTCTTCATCAAACTTTTGGAAGATAACAACTTTTTCTTGACGATAACAGACCTCACAAAGTGGTCTATCATCTCTGCGTACCTTCACTTGCCTAATCTGGCCGCAGAGAAAGAGCACTTCTCTTTTAGTTAAAACTCTTATGCTAACACCTATTACAAATTAACTGACCGGTTTTTCGGTTCTTGCGCGCCTTTTTTGATTTACAACAGATCTTATGTATATCTTCTACCGCTTCTTCTCATCTTTTTTTACGAGATATAAAGCCAAAATAGCTCGCTAACCAGAGTATAGCAGTTTTATCTAAAATGTAAAGATGGCTGATAACGGGTATATTTGCTAAAATATAAATATGACAAAAAAAACAAGATTTATTTTATTTTCCTTTTTAGTAATTTTGTTTCTTTTGATTGCGCCAACAATTATTTTTTATTCCCAAGGCTATCGTTTTAACTTTGATGAAAAAAAAATTGTTCGCACTGGCGGGGTTTATCTCAAAGTCCAGCCCAGAGGAGCTCAGATTTATATTGATGGCAAATTGGTAAAAAAAACTGATTTTCTATTCGGGCAAGCCCTCATTGACAATCTTCTGCCAAATAAACATAAGATAGAGGTCAAAAAAAGCGGATATTTTCCCTGGATGAAAAATTTGGCAGTTCAGGAACAATGGGTTACTGAAACGAAAAATATTTTTTTAGTATTGCAAAATCCAAAGTTTAATATCTTAAATAACGAGGTAAAAGATTTTTTCTTCTCACCTGATCTCAAAAAAATACTCCTCAAAAAAGAGAGTAAAAAAGGCTGGTCTTTAAATTTGCTAAATTTAGAAAAAAATACTGAAGCCGTACTTCTTAACGAAAAAGAGGCTGGGGAAAATCTTGAGTTTTATACCATACAATGGTCGGATGATTCAAAAAAAATTCTATTAAATTTAACAAACGAAGAGTACGTTATCTTTGACGCAGATGAAGAAAAACTAACTTCCTTGGATTTCTTGGGAAGGATTAATCAAGTTTTTTTTGATCCAAAAAATTCCCAAAAAATATTTTTTGTTCAGGATATAGCAAAAAAAAATAATCTCTTTTCAACGAACTACCTTAAAAGGGAAACCTTAAGACCTATCTTAAAAGATTTCGTTACATATCAAGTCGCAAATAATAATTTTTTCTGGCTGGAAAAAAGTGGGATTTTTTACATATCAAATTCAGCCGGAGAAAAAATTGACACTCTTAACTTGGATCCAATTCATATTAAACCAGAATCCCAATATCAATTAATTGTAATTTCTCCTGGAAAGATTTTTTTGAAAGAAGGAAATATTCTTTATTACCTTAACCAAGATAAAAAAATTCTTGAAAAGATTTCAGAGGGAATTAAGGAAACGAAAACTTCTCCTGATTTTAAAAAAATGGCCTATTTTACAGATTATGAAATTTGGATTATATTTTTGGAAAAGATTACCAGTCAGCCGCAAAAAGAAAAAGGAGAAAAATTATTTTTAACCCGTTTTTCAGAAAAAATCGGAGATGTCTTCTGGTGGACCTCTCACTATTTAGTTTTTAATGTAGGTAATAGTATAAATATTATAGAGATTGACGAAAGAGACAATATAAATATGTACACATTAGCTGAATTCCCCACTCCTAAAATCTTCTGGAACAAAGATAACAAAATCTTATATATTCTTAGTAATGGAAACTTATATTTCTCCCAAAAACTCTATTAACTAGCAAATTTTACGAGGCTACAAATACTTACTAGGCACAACCTCGTAAGATTTACGTTTTTATCTCTCAAAAAAAAACAGCTGTGTAATCTAGCTGCTTTTCTTTAACGTTGTTACCCCAATTTCAGAAAAGATAATTTCATTATCTTTTCTTCCACTGAGGGGCACGGCGGGCGCGTTTTAAACCAAATTTTTTCCTTTCCCGCATCCTGGGATCCCGGGTTAAATAGCCTGATTTTTTTAATCTGACTCTGAAATCAGGATTGAATTTCACAAGAGCTCTTGCTATTCCATGGCGCAAAGCTTCAGCCTGGGCGCTTAGTCCTCCTCCCTTCACTTTAGATACCACTCGAAAGCGTTCTAAAGAATTCATTTTCTTTAAAGAAGCTACAACCGTTTGCCAAAACTTAATATCTGAAAAATACTTCTGATAAGGCTTCTCATTAACCAAAACTTCTTTTTCTCCTTGGGTAAAAAGACGAACCCGAGCTACAGCAGTCTTTCTTCTTCCAACTGCCTCCCAGTATCTATCTGGCTTATATTTAAGCTTCTCAACCTTCGGCTTGACTTTTGTTGTCTTTATCTTCTCCAATCTTTTTTCCTTTTTCGGCTTCTTTTCCTTCGCCTTTTTTTTAGTTTTTTTAGTTGCTGTTTTTTTCATAGACGCGACACAAATATACGACGTAAAGTCGCGTGGCGACCACGTCGCTTTACGCAAATTACACACGAATGACATGAATACCCCTTGGGAATCACACTAATAGGCTAATTTCATGAACGAGTCTGACTCGACAAATATATTATTAGTGAAATTGGTGTTCTATTACTAGTGAATCAGTGTTTGGTTACTTAAATATAAGTTTTTTTATTATTTTTGCTCTTAATTTATTCTTAGGAAGCATTCCGTAAACCGCCATTCTTAATAAATCTCCCGGTTCCTTATCAAAAATCTTTTTCATAGGAATTGCCTTCAATCCTCCTAAATAACCAGAGTGATGATAATAAATTTTCTTCTCCATTTTTTTACCAGTAAATTTTATCTTTTCAGCGTTTTTTACTACCACAAAATCACCCATATCTTTATACGGGAAAAAATCAGGCCTATGCTTGCCGCGTAAAAGAACCGCTATTTCAACGGCTAGCCTCCCAAGCACCTTATCAGTAGCATCAATTGTATGAGTCTCCCTTTTCATTCAAACATCTAAACATCTTAACATTTAAACATTTTTATGTTCATATACTTAAATGTTTGTGTGCTAAAATGATTTACTCTATTAATTCTATTATTGCCATTTTTGCTCCGTCACTTTTTCTAGGACCCAACTTAATTATGCGGGTATACCCACCCTTTCTTCCTTTATATTTTGGAGCCAGGTCTTCAATTAATTTTTTAACTATTTTGGAAGAAAAAAATCTTAATAATAATCTGCGTGAATGCAAATCTCCTTTTTTAGCCCTCGTGATAGACTTCTCAACAAAACCCTTAACCTCTTTTGCTTTTGCGGTTGTAGTCTTTATCTTCTCTTTTAAAAAAATTTCGCTTGCCAGACTTTTTAAAAGAGCTCTTCGTTGATCTCGTTCTCTGCCTAATTTTCGCCCTTTCTTGCGTTTACGCATATTATTATTTTAACATCTTAGCATTTAAATATTTTAACACTCCGACTGATTCTTATGTTTATATGTTTAGATAAGTTTTATTTAAATTCTAGCCCTAATTTTTTCAAGGTTTTTTTAATTTCCTTCATTCCTTTTTCTCCCATTCCTTCTAATGCTAAAAGACTTTTTTCATCTTTTTTTATGATTCCCCCTACTGTTTTTATATTACTGCTTAATAGTGCTTTTTTGGTTCTGGCAGAAAACTTTAAATCTTCAACCTTATTTTTTGTTAAGTCATCCGTAGACTTAATTCTTTTTTCTTTTTTGGTATCGGTTTTAGTAATGGAAGGTTTAAAACTTTCAGAAAAGATTAAAAAATGGTTGACTAAAATTTCTGATGCCTGGGAAAAAGCTTCTTCTGGAGAAATTGTACCATCTGTCTCAATTTCCATCCTCAGTCTATCAAAATCAGTTCTATCCCCAACTCGCATATTCTCAACGCGATAGTTGACTTTTTTAATTGGGCCAAAGATACTATCTAAAAGAATTACTCCGATTCTTGTCTTCTCTTTTTTTCTTCTCTCTACCGGTTCGTACCCTAACCCTTTTTCAATCTGGACCTCCATCTCCAATGAAGCTATCTTTGTTGTCAAAGTAGCTAAATGCTCATCTTTATTTACTAACTCAACCTGGGAAGATAATTTAAAATCAGAACCTTTAACCTCCTTCTCGCCTTTAATCTTCAGGGTTGCTGTCTGAGGCTCTGATGCAAAGAATTTGAACCTAAGCTGCTTTAATTTCAGCAAAATGCTAATCACGTCTTCTGAAACTCCTGGAATCGTTGAAAATTCATGTTGAACCCCTTTAATCTTAACTTGCGTAATTGCAGCTCCAGGCAACGAAGAAAGTAAAACTCTTCTTAAAGAATTACCGATAGTTACCCCATATCCCAGGTAAAGAGCTTCTATTTCAAAAACTGCAAAATTGCCTTTTTTTTCAATGATTTTTGGCTTTAATGGCAAGGTTAACATAAAAATCGATGCTAATATGCGAATCAATACTAATTATACTGATTTAGAATTCATTCGCATTATTCGTATGTATTAGCCCCAGAACCAATCCTCACTTCGTTCGGATGGTACGGGGCAAGCATAATTATAGGTTAACTTGTTTGGAGCTTCCTATGCCCGCCCTGTACTTCCCGACTTGTCGGGATAGTACCGGGGTATATTGGTATCGCGTTTATCGTGAATAAAATTCGAAGATTGCTGGAATTTCAATTGGTAAAGAGACCTCTTCTACTGAAGGCACGCCAACAACTTTTCCTTCTAATTTCTCTTTATCTAACTCTAACCAAGAGGGCGGCTCATGTTTTTTAAGAATCATTAAAAGATTCTGAAAAATCTTTTTTTGCAATTTTTTAGGAAGAATAGTAATTTTATCGTCTTTCTTTACTTGATAAGACGGAATGTTCACTTTTTCTTCATTCACTAAAAAATGTCCGTGATTGACTAGTTGACGCGCCTGGACGCGAGTTTTTGCAAAACCCAACCGGAAAACAACATTGTCCAAACGGTTTTCTAATCTTTTAACCAAAAGCGTGGTAGGATCTTCAACCATTCTTCTTTTTCTTAAAACCTCTTTAACATATTTTCTGAACTGGGCTTCTCTCAAATTATACAACTTTTTTAGTTTTTGTTTTTCTTTTAATTCTTTACCGTATTCAGATAAAGGAGCAGGTCTTCTTTTCTGTCCTTGTGAACTAGTGAATCGTGCCACTTATTGAAGTCTGAAGTATGAAGTCTGAAGATCTGAAGAATTTATAAAATTTCCTTCGTTTCTTCGCACTTTTTACTTCGTACTTTTTACACTCTTCTAACCTTAGGTGGTCGGCATCCGTTATGTGGAATAGGAGTTATGTCTTTAATAACTAAGATATCTAATCCTCTTGCAGCCAAAGACCTAATTGCTGACTCTCGGCCAGATCCTATACCTTTTACCAAAACCTCAATTCTTTCCACTCCCAATTTTTTGGCTTTCTGGACAATTCCTTCGGCTACCTTTGATGCCGCAAAAGGAGTAGCTTTTTTTGTTCCCCTAAAGCCGATGTTGCCAGCTGAACTCCAAGCCAAAACCCTTCCCTGTAGATCGGTCAAAGTACAGATAGTGTTATTATAGCTTGTAGAAATATAAACTCTGCCTTCTTTAATCTTTTGCGAAGGCTTTATTTTAGCTTCTTTTTTAAGAGTTTGTTCAATTTTCTCTCTTTCTTGAAGCAATTCCTCTTCAGTTTTCTCAACAATGCGTTTTTTACCCACTTATTGAAGCCTGAAGTATGAAGTCTGAAGATCTGAAGAATTTATAAAATTTCCTTCGTTTCTTCGCACTTTTTACTTCGTACTTTTTAGGTTGGCGCTGGTGGTAGCTTTCTTCCAGAACCTACGGTTTTGCGAACATTTCCGCGAACAGTTCTGTTGTTCGTTTTAGTTCTTTGTCCTCTTACTGGCAATCCTTTTATATGGCGAATTCCTCTCCAAGAACCAATATCTTTTAATCTTTTAATATTCACAATCTGTTCTCTGCGTAATTCTCCTTCAATTTTATAATTTTTTTCAATAACCTCTTTAAGTTGATTGACTTCAGCTGGAGTAAGCTGAAAAGCCCTTTTTGCGCGGTCAATTTTCGCTATAGTCAAAATCTTCCTACTCAAAGGTAAACCTACTCCGTAAATATAGGTTAAGGCAACTTCTATTTGTTTTTTTTCAGGGATATTAACCCCAGCAATTCTCGGCACTTTAAACTATAGTTAGTAGCTAGTATTTGGTAGCTTGAGAAATCTTAATCCCAAGATACAATCTACAAAATACAAGCTGCAAGTTAACCTTGCCGCTGTTTATGTTTAGGGTGCTTGCATATCACGTATACCCTTCTTTTCCTTCTAACGATTTTGCAGTCTTTGCAAATCTTCTTTGTTGATGATCGAACCTTCACAAAACATATAAACATCTTAACATTTAAACACAAAATTCAACTCGGCTGTTTAGATGTTTAAATGCTTAAATATTAAAATAGGTTATTTGCTTCTATAAACTATTCTTCCTTTACTTTCATCGTACGGTGAAAATTCCACAGTAACCTTGTCTCCGGGTAAAATTCTAATTCTGTAAATTCTTAGTTTTCCAGCAAGATGGGCTAAAATTTCACTGCCATCATCTAATCTTACTTTAAAACGAATACTGGGTAAGGACTCAATAACTATCCCCTCTTTCCTCAAAACGCTTTTATTTGTATTTTTCATCTCTATCTAATTATATAAGATAACAAATTGCTTTAATTTAGTCAACCCCGTAGAAGAATTTCTACAAAAGGTTTTCTAAAAAACCTTAAATCGCAAAGCGAGTCGAAGGGCCAACCCACTTTAATAAATCAACTACGCTTAAAGTAAAAAATGTTAATAAGTTTATGGAATTTCGAGTGAGCCTCATTAAAACTCTGAGCCTGTCAAACCATCAAGGTTTAACTTAATGTATATTTTTTGAAGATCTTTTGGAATTCTGGTCAGCCATAATGGAAATAGCTGAACTTCAGCTCTGACAATGTTCGGGTTTCCGTCTAAATTCATTTTACTCTCTCTTAGTGATTTACCAGCAATCTCTTTCTTTAACAGGTCAGTATCAATCCTGGAATAAATTGTCGCTGAGAAATCTGAATTTAAGGTCATTCTGCCTTCTTCTACATCCACTAACAATGGCTCGTAGTTGATTGTCAGACTATCTGGCTTTAATGCCATATCTTGAGGAATTTCAGACATAATAAATTCTTTAATAATATCTTCCAAATCCTGTTTTTTAAAAACCAAGGCATTAAATAAAATCCCGATCTCCACAGTAAAAGACTCTTTCGTCTCCCCTGCTTTTGCTGAAAATATTAGCGATCGCTCTTTTTTTTGAAAAGCCTCGTCTATAAAAATAAATTCTTCAGAAATTGTATTTTTAAACATATTTTCGGTTTCTCTTTCTATCTTTCCTTTCAAGACTTTAACAGCTGCGTCTAAATCTTGCTGTGTAACTTGAAGAACTTCTCCTTTGAGGCCCCCTTTCATTTGTTGAAAAGACTTTCCATAAAAAGCAGTATACCTCACAGTGCCTGCGAATCCTGGAATGGAAAAAGTGGAGGGCCCAATATTATATTCTTTACCAGCCTCTGCAGCTACAACTTCAATATCTAAAAACCCAGGTTGCAGCTTTCCTTTCTCATACTTCCCCCCAGGAATAGTTACTTTTTTTATAGATCTAAACAATTTCCCTTCAGCAGAAACAAAACGAGTGTGAATAATTAAGGTTTGTGAATAAGTAGAATAGGTATTATAAACTCGGATAACTCCTTCGGATTTTGCTTCTTCTAAACCCTTGCCCGAAGACTGGAATTGTTGAAAAACCACTTTTTCTGAAGAAAATATTTTCCCCGGCAGCGTTTTACTTGCAATATCAGGCAGGTCTATTTTAGAAGAAACTTTGAAGCTGGTTTCGAAAACTGTTTCTTGTGTCACCGGCCAGATTACAATTACGGTTTTCTGAAAGATAAAGTGAAGCGAAATCCCTCCCAAGAATACGAGTAAAAGAATAAATAAAAAGCTCTTTTTTACTGGAAATCTACCCGAAGGAGCAATTTCATAAGTTTGTTGAGATTTTTCTTTATACGAAACTCTTGGTTTTTTGGCTAAAACCTCTTTTTGGTATTTTTTAGGAGGAATAATATCGAAAAATTTTTGGTTATTCATAACAAATTAAAAGGGAAGGGATATTTTGAGGGCTTGTTAGAAGTTTTGCGCTGTCTTCAATGTTTTTTAAATCATTTGGCAAAAGAAATTTAACTGTTGGTCTTTCTAAAAATGGCAACTCTTCCCAATCCCCTGTACTTAAGATTTCCTGAATTTCTGGCAATAAACTTCCTCCTCCAAAAATGAAAATACTTGGAGGAAGTATTTCTAAATTTTCTTGAACTTTTCTAAACATAAACTTCAAATCGTTAAACCATTTTTGAGTAGGCTTAGAAAGAATCTCTTTTATTCTTTCTCTCACCTGTTCGCTTAAAACTTTCTTTGCATATTTTATTTTGAAATTTTCAGCTTCATTTCTGCTCATTCCAAGAGCCAAAGAAAGAGTTTTGGAAAAATTATCTCCTCCTCCGTCAAATCCAGAAATCCATTGAGTTTTTCCATTGATAATAATAACTATTTTAGAAATTTCTCCCCCTACATCCAAAAAAATGCCGGATAAATTTTTGTCTCCAATGGCTGAAACTAAATTCTCGGCAGGATCTATTATCCTTAAAATTTCAAAGTCCAAACCTTGAATAATTTGTTTAACCTTTTCTAATTCGTATTTTATCAAAAAAGTTGCAATTAATCTAAAGTTCAGATGCCCTCCGGCAAAGCCTACGAGACGAAACACCTCATAACCATCAATCTTTATCTCTAAAACCTCAAGATTAAGGAAATGGATATCTTTTGCCAAAATGCCCGTTTTTTGCGTAAACTCTTGAGAAATTGTTTTCTTGGCTTGAGTTAAAATATTATTTGTTATCGACTCTGCCTCTTTTTTTTGAATTTTTTCTTTTGAATTTTTTCTTTTTAAACTTTTGAAAAAAATCTGGCTTTTTAAAATATTCGCCGAGAAACTCAAAACTGCATATTTTGGATTTATTTCAGATTCACTTGGAGATACAACTCCTTTTATTGCTTTTAAAAAAGCCTTTTTTAACACCTCTGTCTCAAAAAAACTGCTATCAAATATACCAAAGGGTTCAAGACGCTGTATGAAAGATTTTAAAATAACAATATTTCCATTAATCAGCCCTAGTTTTTTATCCAAAAATTTAGGCGGGTTTTTCCTTTCAAAAAGTAAAATTTTAATTGTTGTTGTTCCTAAGTCTATGGCTAAAAAATATTTTTCGCTTTTTTTAAACTTAAAAATACCCATTGTTTCTACTCCAAAATTGCTTTTATCCTTCTCACCCCGGCGCCGCAAGATTCTTCTTTGTTTATTTTAAAGTTGCCCAACTCAGAAGTTTCTTCAGCATGAGGTCCACCACAAATCTCCCGAGAGAAATATTTATCTGAAGGATTTGAAGGATCACCGATAGAATAAACCGTAACAACCTCTGGGTATTTTTCTTTAAAAAAAGCCAGAGCGCCAGATTTGATTGCTTCATCATACTTCATTTCCTTTTTTTCCACTGTTAAATCTTCCTTAATCTTTTGATTAACTAAATCTTCAACTTTTTTTATTTCCTCAAGAGTCATTTTTTGAGGATGGCTAAAATCAAAGCGCAGTCTTTCTTCAGTTATATTAGACCCCATTTGTTTCACGTGTTTTCCCAAAACCTCTCGAAGGGCCTGGTGAAATAAATGGGTCGCAGTATGTAATTTCGTTATCTTCTTGATCTCTTCTTCTGATTTCTTAATTCGCACTTCGTACTTCGAAATTCCAACTCCTCCAAATTTTTTCTCAACTCCTGCCCTGGAAATTTCCTGGTGTTTTTTAATCGCTTGTTCAAATCCTTCTTTATTGCGAAATTCTATTCCGTATTCTTCTGTTAATTCTTCGTCAACAAGAACGCTATGAGTTTCATACAGACGAAAAGCTTCTTCGCCGGTAATATAACCTTTCTCTGATAGTTTTTTGAATTCTTTCATTCCTTTTTCCAGCGCTTTGCCAAATTTTTCCTCTTCGTTTTGGACTATGGTTAAAATATCTGTCTGCTTGGATTGTAATTCAGGGTAAATATCTTGGTAAAGCTCAATTACTATCTTAGCTAAGGAAACTAAGGAATGCTTAGGTAAATTGAGTGATTTACCGAACCTAATTGCTTTTCTTAACACTCTTCTCAAAACATACCCTTCTGCAACATTAGAAGGCAATACCCCCTCACCTGCTAAAAAAACAGAGCCATTAATGTGGTCTGCGATAATACGGTAGGCTCTTTTATTTTGATCATAGGATTTAGATGTATTTTTTTCTATCTCTTTAATAAGCGGCGTGAATAAATCTGTCTCAAAAATAGAAGGCTTTTTTTGGATAACCATAGCTAACCTTTCCAAACCCATCCCGGTGTCTACACCTTTCTTTTTCAAAAGAGTTAAATTATTTTTTCTGTCATGATAATATTCATTGAAAACTATGTTCCATAGTTCAATAAATCTTCCACAGCCACAATTGGGAATACAATTTTTTCCTTTTTCGCAAGGCTTATCTCTCAGCTCATAATGGATCTCAGTGGTTGGCCCGCAAGGCCCCTCGTCGCCAGTTGGCCCCCAGAAATTTTCCTCTTTACCAAACCCATAAATTTTTTCTTTAGGAATGCCTAATCTCTGCCAAATTTCCCTCGATTCTTTGTCTTCGGATATCTCCTTCTCGCCCTTGAAAACAGTAATCCATAATTTTGAATTTGGGATCTGGAATTCGGAATTTAAGAGTTCTCTTGCGAATTCTATTGCCCTTTCCTTAAAGTAATCGTTAAAGCTAAAATTTCCGAGCATCTCCAAAAAAGTTAAGTGCTGCTCATCTCCAACATCTTCAATATCAGAAGTTCTGAAACATTTCTGAACTGATACTACTCTCTTTCCATAAGGTGAGATTTTTCCCAGATAATAATCCTTGAACTGCTGCATACCAGCCGTGGTAAACAAAACTGTAGAATCCTCAGATAAAAGCGAACTTGAGGGAACAATAGTATGTCTATGTTTTATAAAAAAATCTAAGAATTTTTTTCTTATCGTGTATGAATCCATATATAGAGCCCTGCATCGAGCTAGGAGCGCAGGGTTCGAACCACCAGAATCAATTGAGCGAAGCGAATTCAGGCAAGATTCGAGGCGCGAGGAGTGATGCAATGCCGAACGACGAGCAACAAAGAAGCTTGCCTGAATTCACCCGCCCCTAAAGGAAGCTGAAAAATGGCTGATTTCTTTGTTGCTCCTCCTTGAAGTAGTTTCCAACTACTCTTTCGTCGTCGCGTCGTGAAATCACCTCATTTTTCAGTTTCTCAAGCTGATTTTGGTTCAAATCCTGCGCTCCTAAGTTTATTTAGTATAATCGCAAAGTAATCTGTACAAATCCCTGGTATGAAGAAAAAAATGAACAATTTTATCTGCCACGTAATGAGATGAAGTGTTTACTTCAAGATATCTTTTTTTTAAAAGATCCAAAAAGCTTTGCCGAGTTTCAGTTAAAATCATTTTTCCTCTTTTTTCAAAAGGAGTTTTTTCTCTGCAAATTCTTTTCTCTTAGCCTCTAATTGAGCAAGTTTTATATTCAATTTTGCCAATTGAATTCTTGCAGAAAAAATATCTTTTTCCAATCCCATCACCTCTTTCTCTTTTGATTTAAGTTTCGCTTCCAGCTGATTTTTTTCTTCTAACTTTTGCTCAATTTCTTCCCCCAACTTAATAAGCCTTCCAGAAAACCCTTCCAATAATTGTTCCTTAGATTTTTCTTCCATATTTACACAATAACAAAAAAAATAGCGAAGGACAACAGTATTGAAAAATCCTGCCTTACTATAAACAGGACAAAATGTTTTCAAGAGAAAAACTTTAACTTTTAATTATCCCGCCGCCCAAGAGTTTTTTCCCTTGATAAAAAACTACTGACTGGCCAGGAGCAATTGCTCGCTGAGGCTGATGAAATTGTACTTTGTAGCTGGTATCTTGTAGTTTGTATATTGTTGCTTGAACTGGCTCTTGTCTATAGCGAATTTGCACTTTTGTCTTCAAGGACAAGTTTGGTTCTTGAGAAGAAAGCCAATTAATATTATCAGCTACCAGTTCCTTTTTATACAAATCTTTTTCATTGCGGCTCACAATTAAAAGGTTTTCTTTTACGTTTTTATCTACAACATAAAATGGGCCACCTGCCAATTTTATACCCTTTCGCTGGCCAATTGTATAAAAATGAACTCCGCAATGTTCTCCTACAATTTTTCCATCTCTGGCAACAATTTTGCCGGGTTTTGGTTTAATATAGTTTTTTAAAAAATCTATCAACTTAACTTTTCCTATAAAACAAATTCCCTGACTGTCTTTCCTGTCGGCATTTGGAAGACCAAATGCCTTGGCTATTTTACGAACCTGAGCTTTATGATACTTTCCTACTGGAAAAATTACTTTCTTGAATCTTGCCGGTCTCACACTGTGAAGAAAATAAGACTGATCTTTTTGGGGATCTTTTCCGCAAAAAATATTTGTACCAACCTTTCCTGAATTAACTTGGGCGTAATGCCCTGTGGCAACAAAATCAAAGCCAAGAGAAATAGCTTTATCAAAAAACAAGCCAAACTTAATTTCCTTATTGCACATTACATCGGGATTTGGGGTCCTGCCTTGAGCGTATTCTTTGACAAAATAGTCAATAACTTTCTTTTTGTATTCTCTGGTAAAATCGAATTTATAAAAAGGGATTCCTATCTTGGCTGCAGCTCTTCTTGCTGTATATTCATCATCTGATAAATTTTTGCAGTTATTTTTTGGATTCTCGTCCCAGCACTTCATAAAAACTCCCACCACATCAAAACCGGCATTTTTTAACAAAGCGGCGGCGACACTTGAATCTACACCCCCCGACATTGCAACAAGAACTTTTTTCTTTTTGATTTTTTTCATAATAAAAGTGCTATTTCAATTTAACATAAAAAGAACATTTTTCAAATAAAAACGCCGAGGAGAGAGGGTGGGAATACGCTCTCCTCGGCTTAAAGGCTACTTCATTGCTTCAGCTAAGGCTCCAGCAATGGCTGCCAGGGCTTTAGCCCGCAAATAAGGATCGCTGATCTCAGCTGCTGCCTTGCGGGCTTGCTCAAAGTCTTGAGCTTCCTGAGTAACTCCAGCAATAGCTGCCAGGGCTTTAGCCCGAAAATTAGCTACGCTGATCTCAGCTGCTGCCTTGCGGGCTTGCTCAAAGTCCTGAGCTTCCTGAGTAACTCCAGCAATGACTGCCAGGGCTTCAGCCCGCCAATAAGGATCGCTGATCTCAGCTGCTGCCTTGCGGGCTTGCTCAAAGTCCTGAGCTTCCTGAGTAACTCCAGCAATGACTGCCAGGGCTTCAGCCCGAAAATTAGCTACGCTGATCTCAGCTGCTGCCTTGCGGGCTTGCTCAAAGTCCTGAGCTTCAGCTAAGGCTCCAGCAATGACTGCCAGGGCTTTAGCCCGCAAATAAGGATAGCTGATCTCAGCTGCTGCCTTGCGGGCTTGCTCAAAGTCCTGAGCTTCAGCTAAGGCTCCAGCAATGACTGCCAGGGCTTCAGCCCGCCAATAAGGATCGCTGATCTCAGCTGCTGCCTTGCGGGCTTGCTCAAAGTCTTGAGCTTCAGCTAAGGCTCCAGCAATGGCTGCCAGGGCTTCAGCCCGCAAATTAGCTACGCTGATCTCAGCTGCTGCCTTGCGGGTTAAATTCAAGACTTTATTAAAGATCCGAGGAAAAGCGATTTTCTGAGCATTCTCAATAAGCTCTTGTATCGCCTCTCCTGTGATTTTCCCTTCGGCTATCTGACCGAAAAACTCGCAGAGTTGCCTTACCGTAACAATTGACATGGCTGTACCTCCTTTGTACAATTTGACCAAGATTTATTATCCCAATGCACTCCCACCAGCACAATAAGACATTCGAACCCTGGCCTATTTCATAAATAGCATATTTATAATAAAATGTCAAGTATTTTTGCGAGATTTAAAACCACCTAAAAGGTGGTTTATCTGTGCAAAAATATTTATTCAAAAATCTCAAGTATACCTATCAGCCACGGTTGTTGCCACATATGCCTCAGGTTTTATTTTAGGCTCAAAACCATTTCCACGAATAAGACCAACCACTTCTTTAATCATATCTTTTGTCTGCCCATTTTCACCAACATCGGCATGTATGTAACGAAACTGGTAATTAAATTTGCTCAAAAGGCTATTTCCTTTTTTTTCTAGATGTTCCCTAAAAAACAAAGCCAACTGGCAAGAAAGCATAACTTCTTCTAAAATTCGTTCTTTCCAGTTGTAAAATTTTCTATTTTTGTATGTAACTTTCTTGAGGAAAAATCTTCCTCCTTCGCCTTTTCGCAGAATAACTATAGCTACCGGGAAATTGGGCTCTTTGCCGGAAGATGAATCACATCCAACAACAATATCGTAGAATTTTTCAGGACTCTGCGCCATGTAGCCGGTTAACTCGGTAATAACCTGATTGATAGTCAGGTTTCCTCTGCTGGGATTGTAAAAATAACCTTGTTTAAATTTTTCCATATTGATTAAAATATCGTAGCAAATTTAAAGAAGAAGTCAACCCACCCCACCGCAATGGTTCGACAAGCTCACCATCCTGAGTTTATCGAAGGAGCGGTGGGGCTTGCCGTCGAAGTGTCAAGAAACTGATTTAACGATCTTAATAAATTCTTTCGCTTTCAAAGACGCTCCTCCTATTAATAAGCCCTGGAAATCAGCTTCAAAAATGTAAGGTTTTGCATTTTGGCTGTTTACACTCCCTCCATAGAGAATTGAGAGATTTTCTGCGAATTTTTGATTATAGATATTTGAAACAGTACTTCTGATGAAATCGCCCGCTCTCTTTGCTTCAGCTGGAGAACAAGCCTTTCCTGTGCCAATTGCCCAGATTGGTTCGTAAGCAATGACGAAGTCTGAAGTATGAAGTCTGAAGTCTGAAATTTTCTCCAGAGCGTTCGTAAGTTGTCTTTTTAATATTTCTTTTGTTTTACCCTTTTTTCTTTCTTGCTGGGTTTCGCCGATACATAAGATAGGATTTAGTTTTGTAGCGAGGGCTGTTTTTAATTTTTTATTTACCACTTCATCTGTTTCATTAAAATACCTTCGCCGTTCAGAATGGCCAATGATAACATATTGACAGCCTAAATCTTTGAGCATCTTAGAAGAAATTTCTCCAGTAAAAGCTCCTTTTTTCTCCCAAAAAACATCTTGCGCCCCCAATTTAATGGAGGTCCGACCTCCATTATTTAATAAAGGTAAATATATAAACGGTGGGCAGATTACTACTTCAGTATTCTTAATATCCTTCAATCCCTTACCCACAGAATCAAAAAGCCGCTTGGCTTCAGCCAATGATTGCGGGTTCATCTTCCAGTTTGCGACAACAATTGGTTTGTTCATAGATTGCATTTCTTTATCCCGTACTATTCTGAATGAAACGAGGAATAGTACGGGGGCAGTTGGCAGTAATAAGTGGTTTCATAAAATATAATCCTAATCTACGAATCGATCCGAATGCCACGAATATTCGGAGAATTCGGATATCGTTCGTAGATTGGTATCGCGCATTTAAGGTTCCTGCAAAGCAAGGTTCTTGCGTTTCTCCAGTCCTTCAGCATAGTGTTTTTGAATTTCAAAAACAGTGAAGCCTCTGCTGTAAATTACAACTTCGTCGATGAAACCACTAAAGAATCGAACTGTTTCAGTGCCTCCTATGACAACTACAGCTGTTCCCGCTCTTAATGTTCCAGTGAAATCATTTCTAGAATCTACAAGCTTTCCATTTTTATATAAACCAATAAAGTTTCCATTGACAACTCCAACGTAATGATACCACCTATCCTGATCTAAGTATGTGCCGCCCGTTTCGCCTACTTGAAAATCAGTTGCTGCATTGTAGGGCTTGAATGCTACTGAATCACCCCATCCCTGATATCCAAATTCAAAAGGTTGATCGAATCCTTTATTCGTAAAATAGAACCAATCATTTGGTTCGTCTCTATAATCTTTACCTGGTCTAATCCAAACTTCAACTGTTAACTGTGTTGAGCCGCCAAAATCGTAATCCATTGTTGTGAGAACATGATCGTCCACGCCATCAAAACTCAGCGCATTCCTCAGTATTCCTTGAACACAAATAGCACCAGCTATTGTACCATCGTTGTTGCCCCACGGATCACGGGCTGTACAATCATCAAAGCTCCACCAGCCAATAATAGCATCATCTAACCCACCCTTGAGAGAATTGGAAAACATCTGAGCTCTTGCAATGATTGCTCTATCTCTTGCCGCACCCAAAGCCACTAAAACAATTCCTCCTAAAACCCCGATTATGCCAATGACTACTAAGAGCTCAATTAAAGTAAAAGCTCTCTGGGTTTTCATAATAACTTAGATATTCCTAAAGTTAAAATGGTAACAATTATTCCAGCTATCGCAGATCCAATTATTACCAAAGGCAAAGCTTTTTTAAATGAGATTCCGAAAACAAACGCGGCAATAGCCCCTGTCCAGCCGCCAACAAAAGGAATTGGAGTAGCTACTAAAATTATAACTGTTAAACCCTTTCCCCATTTTTCAAATTTTGATCGATGGACCCTTCTGGTGTGGGCAAAAAGCCAAATAAAAAATTGGCGAAAGAAAAAAAAACGACTGCTTAGAAGTTTTGAAAATGGGTCTAATAGCCAAATTATCAAAATTAAAGGGACTAAATTTCCAAGAACAGAAAAAAAATAAGCTGACCAGACTGGCAAATTATAAACCTTTAAAGCAATAGGGATTGATCCTCGCAGTTCAATCACAGGCGACATCGCAATTAGAAATGTTTGGAGTTCAAGAAACAAAGTTAGCTTCTAGGTTTTAGGGGCTAGATGTTTAGCAAAATAACTAAAAACCCAGACGCTAAACGCTAAAACCTATATTTTATTGTTTTTTCAGATATGCTGCGGCTTTCTCTGGTTCAATGGTTGATATCTCCATTCCTGTTCCCAGTTCAAACCCAGCCCAGACTCCTGTCTTGGGAAGTATCTCAAAGTGCCAGTGGTAGTGGTCATAATGCTTGCCATCGCAGGGAGCTGTATGTAAGAAAAAATTGTAGTCAGGATTATTCAAACCTTTATATATTCTTTTTAATGCCTCTTGAAATGCTTCAGCTAAAGCCCATTTTTGATCTTCTTTAATTCTCTCAAAATAAGCATAGTGTTTGCGCGGAAAAATCCTAACCTCAAAGGCTACCCTTGAAGCAAAAGGACACACTGCAATAAAATCTTTGTTCTTAAAAACAATCCTCCTCCCGTCTTTGATATCCCATTTATTCATTACGCAATGAACGCATTTTTTATTTTCGTGAAAAAAACGTTCAGCCCCCCGTATACTTGACTGAATATCAGGGTCGGTAAGAGGCATTGCGATAATTTGCGAGTGAGGGTGGGAAATGGAGGCTCCAGCTGTTGCTCCCTGGTTATGGAAAATGGAAATATAATGGACAAACTTTTCATCCATAAAATCTAAATATCTGTCTTGATAAACATCAATCACTTCTTTAATTTGCTCTACTGAAAACTGTGCCATCTGCTTTGTATGGCTTCTCGTTATCACAACTTCGTGAAAACCCATAGCATCCATGCGCCGATATATCCCCTCGGTATTTTTATTTAAGCTTTTACAGGGGGCAAATGCCGGAAATTTATTAGGAATAACAACAGTTGTCCAGTTTCTAGGGATGTCCTTTTGCGAATAATCTTTTTTGCCTTTAACAAAAATTAAGGTTGGTTTTTCTTGAGTTTCCAAATTCTCTGGTTCAAAAGGACAGATTTTTTTGGAAGAAACAAAAGATTTTCTTTCTTCTTTCTTGAATGTTTCAGGGCGCCTTGCACGGCCTGTAGCAATGACAATCCAGTCTTTGGAAACAAGGTCAAAACGGAGTTCAGAAGGAGCTATTCCTGGTGGGCAAATTTTTAATTCTTTTTCTACGAGGCGGATATTTTTTTTAACCATACCTTTTTGTGATTACATTCCACCTTATTTGGAAAACCTCAAAAAGCATCTCAATCATTCCCTTTAATTTTACTTTACTTTCAGGATCATTCACCCAGGTTACTGGAATTTCTTTGATTTTATAACCTAATTTCTTAGATATAACTAAAATCTCAACGTCGAAAGCCCATCTGTCAATTTTACATTTCGGGAAAATATCTTCTACTGCCTTTGATGTAAAACCTTTAAATCCGCACTGAGTATCCCAAATTCCCCACAATCCCGAAATTATCTGAACAATTAAATTAAAAATATCTCCAAGTCTTCTCCTTATCCATGATTGAGGAGTAGCAATTACAGCACCCTTAATGTCCCGAGAGCCGATAACAACTTTAAAATCTTTTTCAAATTCCGGCCACATTTTCTCAATCTGATCAACACTTGTTGAATTATCAGCATCGGTAAACAATCTATACTCCCCTTTAGCCTCCAGCATTCCCTGCCTTACGACATACCCTTTCCCGTGATTTTCTTTATTGTCAATTAATATTAAATTTTTAATTATAGGTTTCAGATCCCTGACAACTTCCGCAGTTTTATCTTTCGAGCCATCGCTAACTACAATAATTTCATATTTATAATCTTGCCTTTTTAAATATTTATCAATTTCAGCCAAAGTTTTAGGCAAACGCCTTTCTTCATTATAAGCAGGAATGATAATAGAGAAATAAATTTCGTTTGGCATTATTTCATTTTACCTGATTTTTTGAGAAACAAAAAGAGGCGCTCAGTTGAGCACCAATTAGATAAATCGAAGTCTTTACGACTCAGTACCTATTCATATTCAAAATCTGTCAAGATTTTACAGCCCTCTTTTGTTATAGCTATCGTTTGCTCAAAATGACAAGACAAAGAACCATCTTTCGTTTCATAGCCAAATCCGTCTTTAGCGCTCTTCAATTTGTAGTCTCCCACTGTTATCATAGGTTCAATGCAAATTACCATGCCTTCTTTAAGCTCTTCTCCTTTATGTCTTTTACCATAATTTAAAATTTTTGGATCCTCGTGAAGCTCTCTTCCAATTCCGTGTCCGCAAAGGTCCCGTACTACATTGTATCTTTGAGATTCTACGTACCTCTGAATAGTATTTCCAATATCCCCAGCTGTATTTCCCGGTCTTACTTTTTTAATTCCTCTTTTTAAGGCCTTCTTTGTTATTCTGATAAGCCTTGCAGCTTCCGGAGAAACTTCACCCACAGGCAAAGTGACTGCCATATCATTATGGAAACCATTCCACAGAATTCCCAAGTCCAAAGTGATAATATCCCCTTCTTTTAAAACTCGGTTTGAAGGGACGGAATGGACAATCTCTTCGTTTATTGAGGAACACAATACTGCGGGGAAATTTTCATAACCCTTAAAAGAAGGTTTTCCTCCGGATTCTAAAATCAGGCTCTCTGCGAGCCTGTCTAATTCTTTAGTGGTGATTCCAGGCCTTACTTTTTTTATTAATTCTTTCATGATTCTGGCCAGAATTTTTCCGCCTTCGGACATAATTTGAATTTCTTCCTGAGATTTGATTGTAATCATTTTATGATTCGGCATGCTCACCATCCTGAGTTTACCGAAGGATTACTTTTAAAATATCTTTAAAAACTCCCTCTACTGACTGCTTCCCCTCAATTTCTTTTACTTTTAATCCTTGTTTTCTAAATAACCCAATCAGAGGAAAAGTTCTCTCTTTGTATTCTTTCAGTCTTATTTTAATAATTTCCGCATTATCATCCCTGCGCACTACTAATTTTGAGCCGTCCAAAGGGCATTTTTTTAATTTAGTGGTTTCTTTTGTGTATAAAACTGGGTGGCGCATTAATTCGCAACTTCTTCTATGAGAATTCCTCAAAATTGAGTCTTTACCGCTTAATTTAATCAGGATTACTTTAATGTTTTTTGCTCCGTACAATTTTTTTAAAAGCGGGATTAATTCTTTCCCTTCATAGAGTGTCCTTGGAGATCCTGAAGTCACTATTCCATTTTCCTCTTTTGCCAGCTCTCTGATTTTATTTTTTGTCCAAAATGTAATTAACGGCGGGCTCATCAATACTCCTGATTCTCTCAATCGTTTTTCTTTTGAAAGAAAATATTTTTTATTATTTGCCGTTACAAAGTCGTTTTTTTTTGCTTTTGCTAAATTTTTCTCAATTATCTCGCTTGTCTCTAAATGATAAGAGTCTAATTTCTCTGACAAAAGCTCTGCCTGTGTTCCTTTTCCAGATCCCGGCGGACCCAAAAGAATTATTACTAATTTTTTGCTTTCTGGCATTTTGGAGAGCTTGAGAACCTTTTTGTAAAAGGGACTCGAATATCAATCAGTAAAATTTTTACGGGTTATAAGGTCCCGAGAAATTTTACACCTTATGTTTTTGGAGATTGGACACCTTTTTCTGGAAAAGGGGTCCACTAAAAGGTTTCATATTCCCTCGTCTGCAATTGAGCTCTGATTTGGCGCATCAATTCTAAAACAACTGAAACCACAATTAGTAATGCTGTGCCACCCACTAAGAATTGGAAAACAACCACACCAGTTATACCTTGGACAATAGACGGCAAAACAGCAATTGTTCCTAAAAACAAAGCTCCAATTAACAAAATTCGGTTGAGAACATAATACAAAAAGTTTGTGGTTGAAGATCCTGGTCTGATTCCGGGAATAAAACCTCCCATTTTTTGCAAATTGGAAGAAATAGCTTTTGGATCAAAAGTAACTGCAGTATAAAAATAGGTAAAAATACCGACTAACAGAAAATAGATAATCCCGTAGCCCCAAGGATTAATAGCAGGATTCAAGAAATTCCCTATAGACTGAATTACTCTTGGAATTACTCCTTCTCCTCCTGCAAAAAAGTTTGCAACCATTCCTGGAAAAAGCAACATAGATAAAGCGAAAATTATTGGAATAACACCTGCTGGATTGACATTTAAAGGCAAGTAAGTGGAAACGCCGCCGTACATCTTCATACCCCTCACCCTTTTAGCATAAGATACCGGAATATTTCTTCTCGCTTCCGATACTAAAACAACTCCGGCAATAATAATTACGGAACCTGCAAAAAAAAGTAAATAAGCCGGGAGTCTTGAAGGATCGTAGGTAACTACCAGTTGCCGGATATTAGTCGGAAAATCAGCAACAATTCCAGCAAAAATCATAAGAGAAATGCCATTACCAATCCCTTTTTCTGAAATTAATTCCCCTAACCACATCAAAAAAACAGCCCCGGCAGTGACGGTCAAAATAGAGGTCAGAAAGAAAACTTGGGGAAGATCCCCTATAATGCCTTGACGTTGGAGTAAAATAAGCAATCCATAGCTTTGCAGTATGGCCAAGGGAATAGTTAAAATTCTACCGTATTGATTAAATTTCTGTCGCCCCGCCTCTCCCTCCTCTTTGTAAAGTCGTTCTAGTTGCGGGAAAATCATAGTAAGCAGCTGCAGAATAATTACCGAAGTAATGTAGGGACCCAATCCAAGCATAACAATAGAAAGATTGTCCAAAGCTCCTCCGGTGAAAAGGTTCAATAGTCCAAAAAGTTGATTCGCTTCAAAAAATTCCTTCATTCTTTGTGAATCAATTCCAGGAATAGGAAGATTGGCCATTATTCTAAAAATGACAAAAATCCCTAAAATAAAAAATATTTTATTACGAAGATCTCTAATTTTGAATATTTGAATGATTCTTTGCCACCACATTGAAGTTTATATGCTATATATTGTATCTCGCATTTTGTATCAGTCCTACATACAAAATACCATATATTAAATACGAATGACACCGCCGGCTTTCTCAATCTTTTCTTTCGCTTTGCTAGAAACTAAACAATTCCTGACAGTCAAGGATTTCTCCAGCTTCCCTTTTCCTAAAATTTTGACTTGAGGCAATCTCCCTTTTATTTTACTAATTATTCTTTTCTCAATCAAGGTATAAGGAGTAATTGTATCTCCAGTCTTAAATTTCATCTCTAAAGCATCGAGGTTAATTATAGTTGGTTTTAATCTAAAACTCTTAAACCTATATCCTCTTAACTTTGGGTATCTTTTTATCAATTCTCGAATAACGGGCTGGAATTTCTTGCCAGCTCTTGATCTTTGACCCTTTACCCCTTTGCCAGAATAAGTACCGCGCTTTCCACCGCGACCTACCCTTTTCCTTTTCTTTTTTTTATGAATTGGTTTTAATTGATGTAGCTGCATATCTTGGTATATTGCTGTGCCTCGCACCATCGAGTCAGACTCGACTGACGCCGGGGTATTTTGTATCTTGGTAATAAAAATCTCGAACTACTAACTACAAATTGCTTTTAGTTTTCAGTTGCTTCAAAGCTTCAATTGTTGCTCTCGCATTATTCAATTTATTCCTTGTCCTTCCTAAGATTTTTGAAGAAATATTTTTGATTCCAGCTAAAGTACAAATTACCCTGACAGTTCCTCCTGCTACCAATCCTCTTCCTTTCCTTTGAGGCTTCAATAGAATTTTAGCTGATCCAAATTTCACATAAACTTCGTGAGGAATAGTATCATTTATAATAGGAACCGTAATCAAATTTTTCTTAGCTAACCTAATAGCTTTTTCTATTGCTTGGGCAACATCTAAACCTTTATCTACCCCTACTCCTACTTTTCCTTTTTTGTCGCCAATAACCATCACTGCTCGAAACCGAAAACGCCGGCCGCCAGCCGTCACACGAACAACTCTCGCCAAATCTAAAAGCTTTGACTCAAATTCATCTTTTTTCTGTTCTCTCGGTGGTCTTTCTCTTCGCATAATTTTCTACTAATTGTTGTTTTTTTGAATTATGAATATTTGTAATTCGTAGGGTTTAAAATTTTAATCCAGTGCTTCTTGCTCCTTCGGCAAGAGCTCTCACTCTCCCATGGTATTTGTGACCTCCCCTATCAAACATAACTTTTTCAATTTTCTTTTTTAAAGCTTTCTCGGCCACTAATTTTCCTACTTCATAGGCTATAGCTCTTTTACCCGAAAGCGGTCTTTGATCTTTTTCCATTTTTCCTTTTTTATCTTTTATTTTTAAATCCTGGTCTCTTGCAGCAACAAGGGTTCTGCTTTTTTCATCATCGATTAACTGAGCATATATATGCTTTGCTGAACGAGAAACACAAAGCCGAGGAACTTCTGCTGTACCAAATATTTTTGCTCTTACTCGTTTATGACGTCTGTATCTTTTTTGTTTTTTTTCTAACATACATCAATTTCCAATGACTCACTGACTAAAATTTTAGAAATTACTAATTAGAAATAGAAATTTTATTCAGCGGTTACCACCTTTTTTCCCGCTTTCTTCCTAACCACCTCTCCCATGTACCTTATTCCTTTCCCTTTATAAGGTTCAGGCTTGCGAACTTTTCTTATTCTCGCTGCAATCTGTCCAACTAATTCTTTATTAATACCTGAAATAATAATAACATTTTTTTCTACTAAAAACTGTATTCCCTCTGGCGCTTCTATTTTTACAGGATGAGTGAATCCGACCTGCAGAGTAAGTTCCTTTCCTTCAACTGAACCTTTATACCCTAAACCTTTAATCTCCAGTTTTTTTTCATAGCCATCGTTGACTCCTTTAATAAGGTTTGCGAGAATGGCCCTTGTTGTTCCCCATAATGCTTTAGTTTTTTTGATTTCAATTTGTGGTGAAACAAAAATTTTTTCATCCTTTAGTTCAGCTTTAACTTCAGGACAAATCTCATAAAAAAGCTCTCCTTTGGGCCCCTTTACTTTTACCTTGTTTCCGTCAATCTTAACCTCAACTCCTTGAGGTATCTCAATTGGTTTTTTACCTACGCGACTCATAAATCATTTAAGCATTTAAGCATTTTAACATTAAACATGTTTAGATGTTTGTATGTTTAGATGAAATTTACCAGATTTCAGCGAGTACTTCTCCTCCAATTTTCCGTCTCCTGGCTTCTTTATTAGTCATTAATCCCTTTGGAGTAGAAATGATAGCTATTCCATAACCGCCCCTAACCCTTCTTAATTCCTTCGAGCCTTTATAAATTCTCTGGCCAGGTTTTGAAATTCTTTTTAGGCCAGATATAACAGGGGTTTTTCCGTCATATTTTAAAATAATTTCAATAGTTTTATTTATCTTTTTCCCTTTCTTTTCCACTTTCTCTACAAAACCATGCTTTTTTAGAACCTCGGCGATTTCATATTTCAGATTAGAAAAAGGGATATTAACCGTTTGATGTGAAACGGCTTGAGCATTACGGATTCGATTTAACATATCGGCAATAGGATCAGTCATTTGAAGTCTG
Source organism: Patescibacteria group bacterium (assembly GCA_022574775.1). Lineage (GTDB taxonomy): Bacteria > Patescibacteriota > Minisyncoccia > Minisyncoccales > RBG-13-36-15 > JACZRI01. Next base: position 43,115 of record JACZRI010000002.1, read on the forward strand.
AAGTCTGAAGTCTGAAGACCTGAAGATTTTTATTCTTTGTTTCTTCGTACTTCGTACTTCGTATTTAATTTTACCAGCTACTTTTCTTAATTCCTGGTATCTCAGCTTTATTTGCCATTTCTCTAAAACATATACGGCATAATCTAAATTTTCTCATGTATCCTCTTTTTCTTCCACATCTAAAGCACCTACGGACAATCCGAGTTGAAAATTTTGGTTTTCCAAGCGACTTTAAAATTTGTGATTTCTTCGCCATATTTCTATGATTTTATAGGAAATCCTAACAATTTTAACAATTCCATTCCTTCTTTTCTACTGTCTGTTTTAATAACCACAGTTATCTCTAGGCCGAAATTGAATCTTGTCACCTCAGGGGAAACCTCTGGAAAAACAATATGCTCTTTAATACCGATTGTTAAATTTCCTTCTTTATCAATTGAATTAGGGTTAATTCCTCGAAAATCCCTGGTTCTCGGCAAAACAATATTGATTAATCTTTCTAAAAAATCATACATAACTTTTTTTCTCAAAGTAACTTTAACTCCAACTGGCTGGCCTTCTCTAATTTTAAAACCGGCGATTGACTTTTTTGCTTTAGTTAAAACAGGCCTTTGTCCGCAAATCTGCGCCAAATCGGTTAAAATACTATCTGCAATTTTCTTCCGTTCATCCGAAGTTTTACCGGATATAAACTTGCCAAAGCCAACATTAACTATCACTTTCCCAATTTTAGGAACAATCATATTGCTTTTATAACCAAACTTTTCCTTCATCGCAGGAATCACTTCTTTTCTATACTTTTCTAGTAATCGCACTACAGTCTTGTAGTTTGTATTTCGTAGCTTATATTCTGGGTTTAACTCTATTCTCCCTAATACTAACTACTAGCTACTAACTACTATTTTATGTTTCTTGCCCGCATTTTTTACACACTCTGTACTTTTTATTCTCAGTCGTTTTATATCCCATTCTTGAGGGCTTGCCGCACTTTGAACAAATGTATTTAACATTGGAGACATGAATCGGAGCTGCAAGCTCAATAATCTGACCTTTTTCTCCTCCTCGACGAGCTTTAATGTGTTTTTTCCTCAAATTCATTCCCTCAACCACGACACGCTCTTGCTTGGGAAAAGCTTTTAAAATCTTGCCACGTCTCCCTCGATCTTTTCCTGAAATTATTAGGACTGTATCACCTTTATGCACTTTCATTTTTAGTTTTTTCGCGTCTAGCGCCTAGTTTTTGATTATCATTTTTCTAAACACCTAGTCCTTAGAAGCTAGAAGCTAATTACACAAGTTCCTCCGCTAATGCTGCTATTTTCTCAAATCCTTTCTCTTTTATTTCATAAGGCACTGGTCCAAAAATTCTTCCTCCTTTAGGATCTTTCTTCACATCCAAAATAACAACTGCGTTATCGTCAAAACGTATATAAGTGCCGTCCTTCCTCCGATAAGGCTTTTTCTGACGGACAATAACCGCCCTGACTATGTCATGCGTTTTTACCGGCCTTCTTGGATCTGCTTTTTTGACTGCTGCCACAATCATATCTCCAATCTGCGCATACTTTTTTCGCGTTCCGCCCAAAACCTTAAAACACTGGATAATTTTTGCCCCAGTGTTATCGGCTACTTTTAACATTGTTCTAGGCTGTATCATAGACTAGCTTGTAGCTTATAGCTTGTAGCTTGTAGGTAATTAGATATCCAAACAATAATTTCAGTTAAAAACCTAAAAAGCTAATAAGCTAAATCCTAGATATTACCCTCCACCTCTTATCCCTGCTTATTGGCCTGCATTCTTCAATAACAACCTTATCTCCCATTTTATATTCTTCTTTTTCATCATGTGCTTTATATTTCTTATGGACTTTATACCTTCTTTTATACCTCGGGTGTTGCCGGATGATTTCAATCTTAACAATTACTGTTTTTTGCATTTTGTCAGAAACAACAATTCCTGTTAATTTACGCTTTGGCATAATTAATTTAGACATTTAAGCATTTTTATATTTTAACAAAATTGATTTCTGTGCTTAAATGTTTAGATGTTTAAATGTTAAGATGATTTAAATACGGTAAGGATTCTTGCAATGTCCTTTCTTATTTTTCTTGCCTCTCTCACATTTTTTACTTTTCCTGCAGCCGAAGCAAATCTAAGCTGACGCAATTTTTCTCGACTTTCAGTTAAAGTCTTTTGTAATTCAACTTGAGATTTTTGTCGTAGCTCACTGGCTTTCATTATTAAACAGTTATATGGCTATATGATGAATGAAATAAAACGGCTACTATTTAACCATTTAGCCATTGAAACATTTATCGTTGCACAAATTTAGTTTTGATTGGCAATTTATCTCCTGCCCTCTTTAGAGCCTCCTTCGCTTGCTCCATCTTTATTCCCTCCAACTCAAAGATTATTCTGCCTGGCCTTATAGGAAACACATAATGATCAACCGATCCCTTGCCTCCTCCCATAGGAACTTCTGTTCCTTTATGGGTAATTGGTTTTTGAGGAAAAATTCTAATCCAAAGTTTTCCTCCTTTTTTCAGATACCTGATAATCGCTCTTCTCCCTGCTTCAATCTGACGGGAAGTAATCCACTTTGACTCAAGACTCTTTAATCCAAAACTACCAAAAGTTAATTTTGTTCCCCGACGGTCAATACCCTTAGAACGACCCTTATGCCATTTTCTATGTTTTACTTTCTTTGGATAGAGCATGACTCATTTAAACATCTAAGCATTTTAACCTTTTAACAAAATTGGAATCCACGATGTTCAGATGTTTACACGTTAAGAAGAGAACTTCTCTCCTTTATAAATCCATACTTTCACACCTACCACTCCATAACTACAATAGGCTTCCGAACTCGCGTAGTCAATATCTGCCCTTATGGTCTGACGCGGCAACCTCCCTTTTTTTAACCACGCCTTTCTTGCATACTCTGCTCCCCCCAACCTTCCTGCGATTTCTACCCTTGCGCCCTGAACTTGTTTTGAATACATTATCCTTCCCAAAGCCTGTTTTAATACTCTTCTGTAAGGAAACCTTCTTTCTATTTGCTGTGCCATCCACTGACTAACCAATTGCGCATGTACCCAAGGATCTTTGATCTCCTTGATTTCCAACCTCATCTCTGGCGGCTTATCATTTTTTCTTCTCTTCCTGTCCACTAAAATCTTCTTAGGACGAAGCTCCTTCTCTAAATTTCTCTTTAATTCCTCAATTCCTGATCCGCCGCGACCAATAATTAAACCAGGCCTTGCAGAAGTCATAATAATCGTTAATTTCCCAGGAGAACGTTCAATTTCGATCTTCTCTAAACTCATTTGTTTTAATCTCTCTTTTAGAAATTCTCTAATTCTAAAATCCTCCTCTAAAAATTGAGAGAAATCTTTTTTGCTTAACCAGCGAGAATTCCAATCAGCTGTTTCTTTTGTTCTAAAAATTTTAGGATGAACTCTATGACTCATGTTGAATTACAAAATATGAAGCATGAAGATCAAAGGATTTTTAAATATCTTTCTCTTTTTTTCGTACTTCGTACTTCAGACTACTAAAATGCTTTTCGTTTAAAAAATCTTTTTGTTCCTTTTTCTACTTTCGGCTTAAGAAAACGAATTTCCGGTCTTAATTTAGGCTTTTCCGCCCGGCGCTCTTCGCCTTTTTGGAGTCCAACTTCCTTCTTTTGAATTTTCTCCTCCTTTGCTTTCTTTAACTTCTTAACTATTTTTTGCTTTGTTGCAATCTCATCCAATACTAAAATGATATGAGAGGTCTTTTTCTGAATCTCTGAAACCTGACCTCGTGCTCTTGGCATCCATCTTTTTAATTTTGGCCCTTCATCAACTGTTATTTTTGAAATATAAAGATTGCCTTCTTCTATCTGGGAACTCTGTTTAATATTAGCTATAGCCTGCTTTAAAAGCTTAAGCACTGGAAGAGCTGCTTTCTTGGTAGTAAAATTTAAAAGAGCTTGGGCTTCCCTAATAGATTTCCCTCTAATTAAGTCAGATATTAATCTCACTTTCCGAGGGGCAATTCGTAGATATCGAAGTTTAGCAGTTGAAGACATAAAATAAATTTACTACACGGCTCATTGTTAAACCATTAAGCCGTTTAAGTGCCTTCGGCACTTTTTAGTTTTTCTGCTTCGGATTCTTTAGTTTTTTCCTCTAACTCTCTTTGTATTTTCCCGCCGTGCCTAAAAAACTTTGTGGTCGGAGAAAATTCTCCTAATTTGTGACCGACCATCTCTTCTGTCGCATTAACCGGGACATGTTCTTTACCATTGTGAACTCCAAACGTAAATCCAACCATTTCCGGAGTAATAGTACAAGCTCTGCACCAAGTTTTAATAATCTCATTTGTGCCAGGTTTAAGTTTTTTGACTTTCTTTAATAATTTTGGGTCCACGTAAGGACCTTTTTTTAAGCTACGAGCCATGATTTAGTGTTTAGTAGTTAGTATTTTTGGGTTTTTCTCCCAAGCTACAAGCTACAAATTATTTCTTGTGTCTTCTTTTTATTATATATCTATCTGTCCATCTCCGCCTTCTTGTCCTCACACCCAGTGCTGGTTTTCCCCAAGGCGTCTTTGGATGTTTTAAACCAATAGGTGCCTTCCCCTCTCCTCCACCATGTGGATGGTCAGCAGGAACCATTGCTGATCCTCGAACAGTCGGTCTTATTCCCCTCAATCTTGATCTCCCTGCTTTAGGAATTTTCTCATAAATTTTCTCAGGATTGGAAACCATTCCAACTGAAGCGAAGCATTCTCGGAAAACTTTTCTTATTTCCCTAGAAGGCATTTCTAAATGGGTAAACTTATCTTCTTGAGCTAAAATTCGAGCCCCAGTTCCCGCACCTCTTGCTAATTTTCCTCCTCTACCTGGCTCAATTTCAATATTATAGACCATAGTTCCCAAAGGAATATTTTTTAACTTCATCCGATTTCCGGCAGATATTGGGGCTTTCTCTGAAATCTGAATTTCATCGCCAACTTTTAGGTTTTGTGGAGCTAAAGTATATCTTTTTTCCTTATCTTCATATTCTAAAAGCGCCAAAAAACCAGACCTGTAAGGATCATATTCAAGAGCAATTACCTTAGCTTTTATCCCAATTTTTTTCTGGCCAAAATCAACAATCCGGTATAACCTCTTTACTCCCCCCCCTTGGTGACGAACAGTGATCCTACCGCTAGACCCTCTCCCCGCTTTACTCTTTAAATATATGAGCAACCTTTTTTCAGGCTCTTTTTTGGTCAATATTCTTGTTGATGATGTTCTTTTAGATTTCATACAAATCTCAAGGTAATTCTTACTGGGGCAGTATCTCTATTTTCTGTCCTTTTTTTATTTTCACTATTGCTTTTTTATATCCTTTCCTCCAACCAGTTATTTTTCCTAATCTTCTTTTTTTGGAAGATATATTTATAATATTAACATTTAACACATTCACCCCATAAACATCCTCAATTGCTTTTTTAATATCAATCTTATTAGCTGTAGTATAAACTTTAAAAGCGTATTGATTTTTCTTGGTCAAATCAGTAGTTTTCTCTGTAATATGTGGAGATTTTAATATCCTGTATGCCTCGCCTACAACTACCTTCTTCTTGGAGACCGCTTTTATTTCTCCCTTAACCTCTTTTGGCTCCTCAGCAGGCTTAACTTTTTCTACAACAGATTTAACTTTCTCTGTTGGTTTCTCTTTTGGTTTTCTTTTGAATATATCGCGTAGAGCCATATACAATAAATTTCTAATAGTTAACTTCTAATGTCTAATTATTTTAGATATTTGATATTGGGATTTAATTAGTTATTAGTAATTAAGAATTAGCATTTTTTAGGAATGTTTCTTTTATAACTTTAATTGACTCTTTTGGCAAAAGTAAATATTTAAAAGATAGCAAATCCAGAGTATTTAAATCTCTCGCCTGAATAATTTCTACTTTCGGAATATTTTTTGCAGCCCTGATGATTGATTCTTCTTTTTTGGGAAGAGCGATCAAGCAAGATATATTTTTTATTGGTAATTTATTCAAAATTCCAGTCATCAATTTTGTCTTAGGTTTATCAATTTTCAAAGAATCTAAGATAATTATTAAATTTTCTTTGGCCTTGGCGCTTATTGCCATAAATAACGCTTTTTTTCTCATTTTTTTCGGAATTTTCTTTTTGTAAGCTCTCGTCTTTCTTGGACCAAAAGTAACTCCACCTCCTCTCCAAATTGGGGATCTTATGGAACCAGCCCTTGCTCTTCCCGTCCCTTTCTGTCTCCAAGGTTTTTTTCCACCACCTCGGACTTCAGCTCTCGTTTTGGTATGGGCAATAGGAATTCTCCTATTTGCCATCTGGCTCACAACCACCTGATGAATTAAATCAGTATTAACTGGAATTCCGAAAATCTCTTTTGGTAATACTACATCTTTAGCCTTTTTTCCTTGTTGATTATAAACTGGGTATTTCATGTTTTGTAGAAGCGGGTTTACGCGGATCTAAAGGAAGTCAGACTCCCCTCTAAAGACTTTCTTGAAGCAAGGGTAAGCTCCTCAAAGAGCATCTCGGAGCCCCAGACAGCATGGTCCCGCCCAGGGCGGGTGTCGGGGTGAGAGTTGAACAGCAATTTCTCGCTGGGAAATTGACTGTGTCTCTTTGATGGGGCTTACCCGAGCGCTTATCCTCTAATCTCAAGAAGTGTACCTCTCCTGCCAGGAATAGCACCTTTCATTGCAATCAAATTGTTTTTAGCATCAATTTTAACTATTTCCAAATTTTTAACTGTTATTCTTTCAAACCCCATTCTCCCCGGCATTTTTTTTCCTTTAATCACTCTTTCTGGAAAAGAGGATCCAACAGAACCGAGAGTTCTCGCTTCATGTTTTACTCCATGAGAAGCTCCTCTTCCCGCGAATCCCCATCTTTTCACAGCTCCTTGAAAACCTTTTCCTTTTGAAATCCCAGACACCTTAACCATATCCCCAGCTTGAAATATAGAAATATCTATTTTATCGCCAACTTTATATTTGCTATTTTGCCCGTCTGCAGCAGATCCCTGCTCGTCGGCAAGCAAGACGCCTTTGGCAGAAAATTCTCTTAAATACCTGAAAGGTTTTTGCGTCTGTGGTTTCTTAATTTTTTTTTTCTTCTCTATTCTTTCAAAACCGATCTGAGTAGCTTCGTAACCATCTTTCTTTTTGTTTTTTATTTGCGTAACAAAACAGGGACCAGCTTCAATCACTGTCACTGGAACAACATTGCCTCTTTCATCAAATAGTTGGGACATTTCTAATTTTTTACCTAAGATAAATTTCATATTTTGTAAAAATGTGTGAATACGGATAACTACGCGGATTTATACGGACAATAGAAAACCGGGCAATAACCCGGTTTTCCACCATGGTTATTTAATATGAAAATTAGATTTTAAAATTCGTTGATTTTGAACACATTAATTATGTATCAAAAATTTATTTTTGTAAACTCTTTTCTGCATCTTTCCGTGTTTGGATAAGCGTGATGCAAAGTTATGCTTAACTTGATGAAACGATCCGCTTCTATGGTCACATTTTTATTTCGATATCAACTCCAGCAGGTAAATTCAAATTCATTAAAGCATCAATTACTTTTGGGTTAGGGTTTAAAATATCAATCAACCTTTTGTGAATCCTCATTTCAAACTGCTCTCTCGCATCTTTATGCACAAAAGAAGATCTATTAACCGTATATTTGTGAATTTCGGTTGGTAATGGAACAGGGCCAGACACTTCTGCCCCATGCCTTAAAGCTACCTCAACAATCTGTCGAGCGCTGCTGTCAATGACCTTATGGTCATAAGCCTTAATCTTTATCCGAACCTTCGGTTTAACTTCTTCCTCAACTCCTTTTGTTTTTTCTTTAGCTGCCATTTCTTAAAAAGAACAAAAATTTTAAGTTTCTAATCTTTAGTGTTCGGGGGTTACATATTTAATATTAAACTTCAAAAAAAACTAGCGCCAAAGCCGGACGCTAGTATTCTACTATTTAGTTATCTTTATCACTACTCCTGCTCCTACCGTTTTTCCTCCTTCTCGAAGGGCAAATCTTTGCTTTTCCTCTAATGCAATGGGGGAAATTAATTTGATTTTCAGATTAACCGTATCTCCCGGCATCACCATTTCAGTTCCTTCAGGCAAAGCGACGTCTCCTGTAACATCCGTAGTTCGGAAATAAAATTGGGGTTTATAGCCGGAAAAGAAAGGTGTATGCCTTCCTCCTTCTTCCTTGGCAAGGATATAAACTTCTCCCTCAAACTCAGTGTGTGGAGTTATAGAACCTGGCTTTGCAAGCACTTGCCCCCTCTCTATTTCTTCTTTTTTTATTCCCCTCAGTAAAATTCCGACATTATCTCCCGCTCTTCCGTCATCTAATATTTTATTGAACATTTCAATGCTCACAACAGCAGTCTTAGTGGTAGGTTTAATGCCTACAAGCTCAACTTCTTCGTTAGCTTTCACTATTCCACGCTCCACTCTACCCGTAGCCACAGTCCCCCGTCCTGCAATAGAAAAAACATCTTCAACAGCCATCAGAAATGGTTTATCAATCTCTCGTACTGGCTCTGGAATAAAATCATCTAAGGCTTTCACTAAATCCAGAATGGGTTTTGCCGCCTCGTCATCAGCTGAATCAACCTTCAATGCTTTCAATGCAGATCCCTTGATTATTGGAGTTTCATCTCCTGGAAAATCATATTTTTTCAAAAGCTCTCTAATCTCAGATTCGACTAAAACAATCATTTCCTGATCTTCAACCATATCGCATTTATTCAAAAACACTATAACAGAAGGCAGGCCAACCTGTCTGGCTAATAAAATATGTTCTCTGGTCTGGGGCATAGGGCCATCTGGAGCAGAAACTACTAAAATTGCTCCGTCCATCTGGGCAGCCCCTGTAATCATGTTTTTGATATAGTCTGCGTGACCTGGACAATCAATATGCGCATAGTGTCTCTTTTCGGTCTCATACTCAACATGGCAAATATTGATAGTTAATCCCCGAGCTCTTTCTTCTGGAGCCGAATCAATCTCATCAATACTCTTCTTTGAGGCTCTGAACCCCTTCAACCCCAAAACTTTCAAAATAGCCGCGGTCAAGGTAGTCTTTCCATGGTCAACGTGACCAATTGTCCCCACATTTAAGTGAGGTTTTACTCTTTCAAATTTTTCTTTTCCTGCCATAAAAATATAATCCTAATCTACTGATTTATCCGAATGCTACAAATTAATTATTAGGATAATTCGGATGTAATTCGTTGATTGGAATTACTTTAAGTTATATTATTATTCTACTCAACTAAAAAAAATAGTCAACCTTTTGATAGACTCAAGGTTAACATTGAATCTGGGCTTTGACTGAACTCAGTTAAAGCCTCGAAACGTCAAGTAACTTAAATCATAGCAAATATTCTTTATTGAGTCAACATTCCTTTTGTATCAAACCTTTTGTATCAAAAATATCGAATGAAGTCAAAGAATTTGTAGTGGATTATTCTATCTCCTTTTCCCTTCTATAATCTCTTGTGCGATATTCTGAGGGACCTCCTCATATTTGTCGAATTCCATTGTAAAGTCGCTCGCTCAGCTCGCTCTTTAGACACCTCTCGGTTTCTAACGTTTCCGCCTCAGCGGCGGAAGCCTGTTTTCCTACACGGGAAAACACCCAGTTTTCCCGACCCCTTTCTGCTTTACGATGGAATTATTCTGAAAAAATCAACGCCTCTTGCCCTCTATAATCTCTTGTGCGATATTCTGAGGGACCTCCTCATATTTGTCGAATTCCATTGTAAAGGTTCCTCTGCCTTCTGTCATTGATCTTAAAGATGTTGCATAGCCAAACATTTGAGCTAAAGGAACTTTTGCATCAATTACTTTAAGATTCAATCTGTCTTTTGTTTCCTCTATCTTTCCTCTTCTCGTTGCCAAATCCCCAATAGTATCTCCAAAAAATTCAGAAGGAATGGTCACTTCCAGACGCATTATCGGTTCAAGCAAAACGGGCTTTGCTCTTTTAGAGGCTGTTTGCAAAGCCATGGATGCTGCTATCTTAAAAGCAATCTCCGAAGAATCAACGTCGTGGTAAGAACCATCATATAAAATTGCCTCAATGTCAACCATAGGGTAACCCGCAACAACACCTCTTTCCATAGCCTCTATCACCCCTTTTTTCACGGCAGGAATGAACTCTTGAGGGATAGTTCCTCCCTTAATTTCATTAGTAAACTCAAACCCGTCTCCTCTTTCCTTAGGTTTCAAACGCAAGAACACATGACCATACTGACCCCTCCCCCCTGTCTGTTTGATGTATTTTCCTTCAGCAAAAGATTCTCCTTTGATTGTTTCTTTATAGGCAACTTGCGGCCTTCCAACTGCAACTGAAACCTTAAACTCCCTGCGCATTCTATCATTGATTATCTCTAAATGCAGCTCTCCCATTCCAGAAATAATAGTTTCTCCAGTCTCCAAATCACTTTTAACTTTAAAAGTTGGATCCTCTTCAGCTAATTTTTTTAATGCCATGCCCATCTTCTCTTGGTCTGCTCTCGTTTTTGGCTCAATGCGAATTGAAATAACTGGTTCCGGGAATGAGATTTTTTCCAAAACAATCGGAGAATTCAAATCGCAAAGAGTATGACCAGTAATGGTTTTTTTCAGCCCAAGGGTCGCAGCAATATCTCCAGCAAAAAGCTCTTCTACTTCTTCACGTTCTGCAGCATGCATTCTTAAAATCCTCCCAATTCTTTCCTTCTCACCAGTGGTTGGATTTAATAAATAAGATCCTTTTTGCAAAAAGCCTGAATAAACACGGAAATAATTCAAAGTTCCAACATAAGGGTCAGAAGCTGTTTTGAAAACTAAAGCTGAAAAAGGCTCTGAATCTACGGCCTTCCTCTCAATTTCCTGACCAGTTTTCGGATCAGTTCCTTTCACTGGAGGCAAATCAATTGGGCTTGGCAGAAAATCCACGACTCCATCCAAAAGAAGTTGAACTCCTTTATTTTTCAACGCTGATCCACAAAATACCGGAATGATCTTATAGTCAACGGTGGCAGATCTCAACACATCCCTTAATTCATCAACTGAAATTTCTTTTTGAGCTAAGTATTTTTCCAAAAGCTTTTCGTCTTCAGCTGCGATTTTTTCCACTAATTTCTCTCGCCATTCTTCTGCCTGTTCTTTTAAATTTTTAGGTATCTCTTCTTCAACGATATTCTGACCGAAATCGCCATCAAATTTTATTGCTTTTTGCGTTAAAAGATCAATCACTCCTTCAAAATTTTCTTCAGCTCCAATCGGTATTTGAACAGCCACTGCATTAGGAGATAATTTTTCCAAAATTGATTGCAGGCTCTTTTCAAAAGAAGCTCCCATTCTATCAAGTTTATTAATAAAACAAATTCTCGGCACCTCAAACTTATCTGCTTGATGCCAAACAGTTTCTGACTGGGGTTCCACTCCCGCAACTCCGTCAAAAATTACTACTGCCCCGTCTAAAACCCGCAAGGATCTCTGAACTTCAGCGGTAAAATCAATGTGGCCAGGAGTATCAATAATGTTAATCCTATGCTCATTTGCTTTTTTTCTTTCCAAATCCCGAGGGGTCCAAAAACAAGTGGTGGCTGCCGCCGTAATGGTAATTCCCCTTTCTCTTTCCTGTTCCATCCAATCCATAATAGCTGTGCCCTCATGAACCTCTCCAATTTTATGAGAAATCCCGGTATAAAAAAGCACCCGTTCCGTAACGGTTGTTTTTCCAGCGTCTATGTGAGCAATGATGCCAATATTACGAGTCTTTTCAACAGGATATTGCCTTGGCATGATTTTTGTATCTTGTATTTTGTATTTCTTTAATGAGCTTTTGCTCTTGACAAATTTGAAGTATGGGTTTATAATGGAAACAGCTATTTCAATATTCGAAAAGGAAGGAGGAAACAGTGGTTACTAAAACAAGGCTAGATCCGGCAAGAGCTAAGAGATACATTCTTGCTGGCCAGTCCATGCACAATATGATCATCGAGGGGAACCTGGATCTCTCTGGTGAAATCTTCGAAAAAGATATATACCTCTTTGACGTAACCATCAAAGGAGATCTGGATCTCAGAGATGCAATCATCCTGGGGAGTTTGCAACTCCAACGTGCGACCATCAAGGGAGATATGAACCTCGCCACCAAGTCTGGACCAACGAAGATCATCGTGAGTCCTGCAATGGCTGAACAGGTCCGCCAGCTGGCACCTCCCCACGTCCATATTGAAGTTCAAGCGGAATAGCTAACCAAAGTCCCTAGCAGGCGGACTCTAAATGCCTGCTTTTTTATTTTCAATCTACCACGCCAAATTACGAGTAAACTCTACACGAGTCCGGAACTCGTAATAATAAACCCTTAGAGCGAGGCAACTGCTAAAAAGGACATCCGCAGGCTCGCGGCCATGGTATCGCTGAAGGCGACGAGCGAGTCGAGGACTAAGCAGAATTTCTCGGTGGGAAATTCTGTGGTCCTTTGAAGCACGTTGCCGAGCGTTTTATCAGGCCAAATGGTCGCTTCGCCAGATACCGTACGGTACCTGGCTTCGCCACGCTGACGTGGCTCCGCTTCTAAAACACCTTCGGTTTCTTACGTCACTCTTCGGGCTCCTATTTTTCCAACACGGAGAGATATTCAATCTCCCCGACCCCTTTCTGTGCCATTTTGCCTTACCAGGCAAAATGGGCAAAAGCCCTATTAGCTTCTGCCATTCGGTGGATATTTTCTTTCTTTCTAACTGCCCAGCCAGTATTGCTTGCCGCATCAATCATTTCCTCGGCTAATTTTGCTCGCATTGGTTTTCCTTTTTTCGCTTTAGCCCCTTGAATAATCCAACGCATCGCCAAAGTCAATTTTCTCTCCCCTCTTACTTCTCTCGGCACTTGATAGGTTGCTCCTCCAATTCTTTTTGATTTTACCTCAAGCAAAGGGGATGCATTCTTAAGGGCTTTATCAAAAATATCCAAGGGTTCCTTTTTTGTTTTTTCTTTAATAATATCTAACGCCTGATAAACGATTCTCCTCGCCAGTATCTTTTTCCCTTGACGCATCACCTGATTAATAAATTTTGACACAACAATATTATTATAAACAGGATCTGGCGATATTACTCTTTTTGCTATTTTTTTCCTACCCATAAAATTAGCTTTTGGGACTAGCTTCTAGGTTTTTAATTAGCGGTATTCTTAACTAGACGCTACTAGAAACTATGCTTGTTTCTTGGTTCCATACCTTGATCTTCTTCGCTTTCTTCCCTCAACTCCTCCAGTATCCAAAACCCCCCTTACAATATGGTATCTTACTCCTGGCAAATCCTTCACCCTTCCTCCTCGAATCAAAACTACTGAATGTTCCTGTAAGTTATGACCTTCTCCAGGAATATAAGCTGTCACCTCTATACCATTAGTCAACCTAACCCTCGCTACTTTCCGCAAAGCAGAGTTTGGTTTTCTTGGAGTTGCAGTGAATACCTTTATGCAAACCCCTCTTTTAAAAGAAGATGGATAGAACTTTGGTTTATTCTTCAACACATTAAAACCAAATTCTAAGGCCGCCCTTGCTCCGGGTTTCTTTGTTCTCTTTCTCCTTTTTTTCATTAGTTGATGAATGGTTGGCATAAAAAATAATCCGAATCTACGAATAATCTATTCGGATGCATTCTGATAATATTCGGATAACGTTATTAATTTACCAAATAAATTTGAAAATGTCAATATTAATAATTTTAAAAGAGTGGGACGCCAACGATTAGTTGGAAAACCAGATTAACAATGTGGATTACCCATCTGAAAAAAAAGAAAAAAATAAAAAGTAGTATAAAAAGGCCGAATTGGTTTAAAAATATTTTTATTTTTTGTAAAGAATAAGGCAAAAAAGTAAATAGAATATGGGATCCATCCAAAGGCGGAACTGGCAACAAATTAAATACAGCCAACAGGATGTTTATAAAAACAATATAACTGAACATTAGATAAATCCCAGGATTATCGGCTAATACCGGGATAAAACGAAGAGTCAAGCCGAAAACTAAAGCCAATGCTAAATTCGCAGCAGGTCCGGCTAATGCTACTTTAGCTGAACCGTACTTCTGATCTCGTAAATTATGCGGGTTAATGGGAACTGGCTTTGCCCAGCCAAATAATATTGGGCTCTTTAAAAGAAGCAGAAACAACGGAACAATAACAGAACCAAATGGATCCAAGTGTTTTATCGGATTTAAGGTAAGTCTGCCTGCATATCTCGCAGTCGGATCACCCAAATAATCAGCCATCAATCCATGGGACACTTCATGAATAACAACGGAAAATAAAAGGATTGCCAATAAAAAAATATACTCCATAAATTAATTATAGCAAAAAAGCGACGCTTTAGCCAATAGAAATTAAAAGTTTTAAAACCCTGTTATAAAATATAGATGCTGAAAATTATCTGTTATAGTTGTAAATTTTTTCTAACGATGTAAAATAAAGTCGCTATGGCGAAAAAATGCGCAATCTGCGGGAAAGGCTCCATGATGGTTTGGCGAAGAGTTAAACTCCGAGGAAAATATAACCCGACTATCAAAAGAAGGCAATATCCCAATTTGCAGTGGGTAAAGTTGCTTTCGGGTATAAAAAAGCCTCGCGAGGACCACACCCCTTTACGGGGAAAAAGAGTTCTTGCCTGCACAAAATGTATTAAGGCAATTGAAAAAAGGAATTAATTTCTAACGGGGTGTAGTATAATGGTTATTATGCAGGGCTGGGGGTCCTGTGATTTGGGTTCAATTCCCAGCACCCCGACTATTATAAATATCTTACTTTTATCTATTGCTGTATAAAATTAAAAATGTCAAGTCTTATTGCCAATAAATTTATTATGGAAACTCTAAAAAAATTTACCACGAAAAAAATTAACTTGGTTTTTTAAAATAAATGAATACGACAAAACGAAAAAAACGCTCATTAAGCGTTTTTTTCGTACCCTGCCTCCTTCCAGAAGAACTTCTGGTATGATATTTTAAGTGGGTGTCCGCAGATAGACGCCACAGCGGCTACCAATATAGAACTCCCGGGAAAAAACCTTTGTGCCAGAATCTAGCTAGAAAGATCTAGCAGGGCTATTTTTATATTAGCAACTCCAAAAAACCCTGTCAAGGTTTAAAATCTTACACAATTATTCGGGATATTCATAGTTTACTAACCATTTTGAAAAATCTTATTAGTTTTCTAACCTTTCCAGCCAAAGCGCATAAATCGTTATGTGCTCGGGTTTGAGAGAATAAGTTAATTTTAAATCTTGAGCGCCTCTGGCAACTGCTTAATCAAAGAAAGCGCCACTGCCTGAGGCAATAAACTATATGAATCCACACCCCTATCGTCAGGAAAAACCCAAGCCTTCTCAACAATCTCCACCTTTTTAGCACCTTCTATATACTTATAAATATATTCCGGAGTAATCTCATAATCATCTACGTATTCTTTTGCAAGATCTATTGGAACTGAATTTCTCAATAGAACCTTAGGGATTCCATGGAGAGAAAAAGCCTGTTTGATTAATTTTTCATCTACTTCCAAACGATTTTTAACTGCCTCTATCCCTAATTCATCTCCTTCCTTCTTCACCATTCTTATTTCCCCGCATTTCGGATTATCACAAATGAGAAAAAATTGTCTGTTCTCTTTATCATATCTTGCTTCTTTTGTTGGGAAAAGTTTTAAATTTCTTGGAGTCTGGCATTGAGGACAAACTACCCGAAATTTTATTCTTTCATCAATGACTTTTTCAGGCACATCAATCAAGACAAAAATATCAGGGTCGGCCCGATAACCAATCAGATCTCTGAAAAATAATGAATATGACACTTGGTCTAAATCCCTTGGAAAACCATCAATAAAAAGAGTCTTTTTCCCTATTTTATCTATCTCCCGCCTCAATAAAGCTAAAATGAATTCTGTTGGCAAAAGAGTCTCCGTACTTCTTCCTAAAAGCGCCTCTATTGCTTTTTCGATAGAAATATACCCCCGATAGTGCTGAGAAAGCCAGTTTATTAATTCTTCTTTTTTGGCTGATGTTTCTAAAATTTCTTCATGGACTTTCCGCACAATATCTCCAATGGAAATATGAGCTATTTTATCTTTATCTATTATTTCTGCAAATATTTTAGAATAAGTTCCTTTTCCCGAATTTTTTTTTCCTAAAAGATATGCGATGAAGGTATTCCTCTTGAGATAATCCCTCAATTTCTTAATCTCTTCTCCGCTTTTTGATTCAAAATACTCCCGAGTTTCTTCAGGGTTAATTAAATCAAACTGCTTCGTTAAGCCCTCGACTTTGGTCTTAAAAAGTGGGAATTCAATATCCTTCATTTAGAAAATTTCTAATATCTAATTTCTAATGTCTAATAAAATCCCAATGCCTAAATGTCTAAAATTTTCGTCATTAGAAATTAGTAATTAATAATTGGTTATTTTATTTTAAGGTTTGCTCCATCGGAAATAATTTTTATATCTCCTTCCTCGTCAGTTCTTAGCACCCTTATACCATATTCCTTTAAGATTGCCAAAGTTTCTTGATGAGGATGGCCATAACGGTTGCTTTTCCCAACAGAAATAACGGCAATTTTGGGCAAAATTTGTTCAATAAATTCTTCTGAGGTTGAAGTCTTGCTTCCATGATGACCAACTTTTAAAACATCAGTTTTAAGATTAGCGTCAGCTCCAATAATTTTTTTCTCAACAGATTTGTAAGCGTCTCCAGTAAATAAAAAAGAGTTTTGATTAAAAACTAAGAGGCTGATAATTGATGTATTGTTGCTGTTTTTAAATTCTTTACCCTCCAAGTTTTCAAACGGGTTTAAAATATCAAAATAAATCCCTTCTCCCAATCTAATTTCTTGACCGGCTTGAACTATTTTAATTTCTGCTCCTTCTTCTTCAATCAACTTTCTCCATTCTTTATTCTCATTAGTATCTCTTACTATCCCTGTCCATAAGATATAATCAACTTTATATCTCTCCAAAACCTGAAGCAAACCAGCTAAATGGTCGTGCTCTGGATGGGTTAAAATAATAAGATCAATTGTTCTGTCCCAAAAAGGCATCTCCTCTGCCAGTTTTTCCAAAATTATAGAGGACGGGCCTCCGTCAATTAAAATTTGATGCCCTTGAGGAGTCTCAATAAAAATACTATCCCCCTGGCCTACGTCAAAAAAAGTAACTTCAAGAAATCTTGGTTGGCTCAAATCATAAACAGCAATCCAGGCAAGAATGTTGAAGAAGAAAAGAATTCCTAAAACAACTAAGGCATCGTTATTTCTTTGCATTGGTTTTATTATAATTGAGTTAAGAATTATTTAAAATAAAAAAATGCCAACTCCTTGACAAATTTGAAGTATGGGTGTATG
The DNA here is from genome assembly GCA_022574775.1 of Patescibacteria group bacterium. GTDB lineage: Bacteria > Patescibacteriota > Minisyncoccia > Minisyncoccales > RBG-13-36-15 > JACZRI01. Next base: position 60,560 of record JACZRI010000002.1, read on the forward strand.
ATTGAAATAAGTTCGACGGGATTAGTCAAATAGGAAGGAGGAACGCAAATGCAAGAAACAGCTGTTATGACCAAAGAAGAAATCACTAAATCGCAGTTCTATGCGGGCGACAATTGGGGAAGAAAACTGAAACAAGAACTGGCTGCCGTCCAAGAACCTCTACTGGGTAAACGAATCGTAAAGGTGGAGATTACCCCTGGTTTCGAAGATCAACCATTTACGGTCGGGAAATACCCAAGGCTCACCATCACCGTGGAGGACGGCACCAAACTATATTTCAACCTTCCTCAAGAACACGAGTTTGGCATCAAGATTCCCTGACATTTATTCCGCCACAAGGGCTTCGGCTCAAGAAAGTCTCTTAACAACCAGTTAAGAGACTTTTGCATTTAACCCCTATCACCTTCTCAAACTCTTCTGTTTTATTACACTTTCGCCTCTATATTAAAAAGAACAGAGGTGCCCCAACCCTGAACTGGTCGTGCTCTGGATGAGTTAAAATTTCAAATCAAATCTTACGAGGTCAAACCTCGTAAGATTCTAATTCGCCATAATTAAGCCATGGCAAAATTTGTGCGAATGAAATAATAGGTATTCACTTTATATTTGCAATAAATAAAACAAAAAGCCCAAAACCCCTAAGGCCCTGGGCTAAATATAGATTATGTTTTTAAAGTTTATTTGTTTCCCAAAATCCGAAACATCTTGGTGCTGCATTTCGGGCATGTCCCGGTCAAAGCCCTTCTTTTTGTTCCTCCCTTTCCTTTCATTGCCACCTCTTTCTCACCCTGGATTTCTCTTTTTGCTTTACATTTTACACAATAAGCTTCCATGATAAAATTAAGTTTTTAGGTTCTAGGGTTTAGGGTCTAGTTCGAATAATTTTATCTAAGAAGCTAGCCACTAAAAACCTAGACGCTAGTTGGTGATCGACCTTTTTCTCTTCCTTCGTGGATTTACTTATCCACAAGCTTATTTTACTTTAATTTAAGCAAGAAGTATAGTCAAGGCTTCGACAAGCTCAGCCTTGACCCTGAACCTGTCGAAGGATCAAGCCCCGAACAAACCTAAACATCTATAAACAATTTCATTAATAACATCACGCCTATCCCAGCCAAAAACATAGAGAAAGAAATTGCTGATTTTTTAATACTCTCTTTGTGCTTAATTTCTGGAATTAAGTCAGAGGCCGCAATATAAATAAAGTGTCCTGCGGCAAGGGGTAAAAGAAAAATTATTTTTTCGCCTATTCTATCTGCAAGCAAAAACCCAAAAATCCCTCCAAAAACTATCGTAATAGATGAAGCAAAATTCAGCAGAAGAGCTTTTGTTTTCTTAAAGCCTCCATAAACCAAAACTCCGAATTCTCCCATTTCTTGAGGAATCTCATGGGAAGCCACCACCAAAGCTGTAACTATCCCGACTGGAAATCCGATTATAAAAGAAGCAGCAATTATTATACCGTCAATAAAGTTATGTATGCCGTCTGAAATCAAAATAAGATAAGAAAATGGCATTATTTCAGGATGCTCTTTATTATGATGGTGATGCCATCTGATAAAATTCTCCAGAACAAAGAACATACCAAAACCCAAAAGTACATATAAAAATATAATTAAAAGAGATGATTCATCGGTCCCTTTTTCACTAATTGCCTCTGGTAAAAGATGTAAAAACGCACCACCCATCAAAGTCCCAGCTGAAAAAGCTATCAAAGAACCAATGATTTTCTCTAAAACTTTTTCTCTAAGAAACAAAGTCAGCCCTCCGACAAAGGCAATTAAGCTGATTAAAAAAGTAACTCCTATTATTAAAAATAGCATAATAGTGTATTCTGTTTTATAATATAATAATTTTTTTAAATTATCTTGACAGAAGAATTTTTCACGGCTGTCTTAACTAGTCTTGCAGTATTGAGTTTTTTTTCTGCTTTTTTGATATCTTCTAATTTGGCCCTCGTTGCAGGATGAGAAGGTAAAAATCTCGTACAACAGTCTTGATGAGGTAAAATGGAAACATTAAAAGTACCGATCTCTCTAGCTTTTTTTATTATCTCTTCTTTATCTTGAGAAATCAGTGGCCTGAAAATTGGCAAGCGAGCAGCCTCTTCAATGACCTTTATATTCTCCAAGGTCTGGGAAGCTACCTGCCCAATACTTTCTCCGGTGAAAACTCCCAGGGCATTTTCTTTTTTTGCAATCTCCTCTGCAATTCTTAACATAAATCTGCGATAAAGAATCATTCTCAATTTAGCTGGGGTTTTCATTAAAATCTCTTTTTGAATATCGGCAAATGGAATTACATAAATCCTGGATTCGCCCTGGAAATCCCTCAAAATCTTTACTATTTTCTCTGCTTTTTCAATAGAAGCTCGAGAAACAAAGGGATAGGCATGAAAATGTAAAAAAATAGCCCTCACCCCTCTTTTTATTGCAAAAAAAGCGGCCACCGGCGAATCAATTCCTCCTGAAAGCAAAACCACGACTTTCCCGCTCACACTAACTGGCAATCCACCTTGTCCTTTGATTTTCTCTAAGTATAAAAAAGCATATTTCTCAACAATCTCAATAAAACAAGTAACATCCGGGTCTTCTAAATCCACCTTAATTTTTAACTTTTCATTTTTAATTTTTGATTTTTTAAGTATGTACCACCCCACATTTTCGTTAACTTGTTGAGACGTTAAGTAAAATTCTTTTTTTGACCTTTGAGTGAAAATCCGAAAGGTTTTAAATTTTTTGTTCTCTAAAACCTTCAATGCGTTCTCTTGAATATTTTTTATTTTCTGTGGAACACTAGTGGCAAAAGCAAAATAAGCAATACCAAAAACTTTCTTGAGATTCTCTTTCATTCCCTTCTCACCTTCTTCACCTCCCATTCCCTTCTTGCTTAATTTCACAATTATTCTACCTGAAATCCTCTTCACAAACTCAAAAGAAGCGGGTTTCAAAACCCGCTTAATGTTTTCCACCAACTTTTCTTCAAAAAACTTTCTATTTTTACCTTTCAATCCAATCTCAGAATAATGACAGATAACATAATCCATAGCTTCTGTCTTTTTCAACCTTGTCTGTTTATCTAAGTAAATTGCTTGGTTTTCTTTTAGTAAGGTTATTTTCATTTGGCATCATAACAAAATAAAAACAAAAACAAGACCGCTACGCTCCTTTAATAAAACGTAAGAGTTTCAAATAACTTTGTGTCTCTTTCTACTTATCCCTTTCTTTTCCTTCTTCTGTTCTCTCTGGCTCAGCTGTTTGGCCACAGCCGCAAGTATCACACATATTTTTATACTTCTTATTTTAATTATTTGAGTCGGCTTTTCAAATACTCAAAGCTCTGTTGTCTATATGAGCTAAAATTTTGTGGTTCTGCCATTCCCAGACTTTCTTTGCGCCCAAAAAAGCTTCAATGTCTCTGTCTTGGTTATCTAATTCTTTAAATTCCCATTCTCCCTGAACCTGACCAAGCTTGTGACTGCAATTCTTCTTCCCGCCTTTTGCCTTTTCATCTATATCTTTTGTTCTTTTTTTTGCCGGGCAGAATTCACACTTTTGGTATTGATCAATCCTCAAAATCCAACGCGTTTCAGCTTTTGGCAAAGCCATCTCGTTAAAAGCCTGCACATAAGCTGCTATCTGCAACGAGTATTCATCCCAGATTCCTTTTGATGTTTTCAAGTCCAAAATACCAAGTTTCCCATTGATTTCAATTAACAAATCAAAGGTACCGGCATATGAATGATTTTTACTCATAACCCTTTTTTCGATCTCTAAAACAGAGATGCTGTATTGGTTCCTCCAGTCTTCAAAAGCTGAAATCGAGGGAGAAATTATGGGATCTATTTTTATTTCCTTTCCCTGTAAAATTTTCTCCATTGTTTCATGGAGTAATTTTCCCCAATTAGAAGCACGGGTTAAATTTTCTTGAGCTACAGTAAAATTCTTTTGATTCGCATAGTATCTTAAGAGACCGGGTTTCGCAATTGTACTGCAAATAGCAGTTATTCTGGGATACCACATGCCTTCAATTTCATACCCATATTTTGATTTAAAATATTGAATATTCATAATTTTATATTAGTATTCAAGTCCTATTCTTGCCCAAATTCCTTTTTTAAAAGGATGTTTAAGTTCTTTAAACTCAGTTGCCAAATCAGCAATTTGAATTAACTCTTTTTTAGCTCCCCTGCCAGTAAGAATTAAATCAACCTCTTTGGGGGCTTTTTTGAGGATATTCAACACCCCTTTCAATGAAATTAAATCTAAAGCAATAGCAACGTTAACTTCGTCTAAAATCACTATATCAAATTTTCCAGAAAAAATACCCTCTTTTGCTAATTTGAGGGTTTCTTTTGCAGCTTCCTCATGAACTTCTCGCGGAAGCTTATCTCCCATTATTCCAACAAATCCTTTTCCTCCTTTGATCAGTTGAAATTTAGGGGTAAGATCCTGGATGGTCTTTTCTTCTCCTGTCGGCCATTTCTCGCTTTTAATAAACTGAATCATTAAGACTTTCTTTCCCTGACCAATTGCCCGAACGCCTTGTCCAATTGCGGCCGTAGTCTTACCCTTTCCATTGCCAGTGAAAACCAAAATCATATATTATATTTTCGCCTGCGCCCCAACGTCTGTAGGCAGGCTGTCTTCTTCAAAATCAATCTCGCATACCCCACCTACACAGGCTAACTCTTTGGAACCAGTTGTTTCATCTTCTTTCTCAAAAGCGATAATCTGGGCAAAATCAATTTTTGGCAACTGGGCTACAAGTTCTTGGTATTTATCTTCGCTAATTTCCTCATAAGGGGCTAATTGATAGGCATGTTCGGTCCGCGGTAAAAAAGAGAGTCCGCCCAAAAGATTCCATCTCTCATATAACCAATTTGCAGCTTGAATCCATTCATTCTGACCTACAGAAACGGTAACTGAAGGATTGTGCTCGGTATAATTTTCTTTCACCACCTTCCAATGCTCAAGCTGATCAATTGCTTTTAAGTCATTCCGGAAAATAGCTCTTTTAGGAGATTTTACTGGGAATTCAATCACATAAGTGGTGGCAGACTGCTCCATTTGTCCGACTTCCGGACTATACGGGAATTTCTGTTCTTTCAACATCTGGAAAAGAGGATCAGTTGCAGATATGCGAATTCTCCTGATGTAAAAAGAAGAATGACGGGGATGCATTCCCGATGCTGCGTCAACAAGTTGAGACAACGTACCCGAAGGCTTTACGCAAGTGATACAAACTGAGGGATTAATGCCGAATCGTTTTGCGTATTCACGATTGAACTCCAATGCTTTCTCCCGAAGCTTCTTAAGAGTTGCGGCGTTACGAACTGCTGGAGAATCCCATTGCCCGGTGATAGAAACCCCTAACAGCCTTTCCTCCTCGCAGTTTTTCTTCCATTCTTTTGAGAGATACTGAAAATTTGTGAGAGTAGATTGATAAGTTCCAAGCAAGGCTCCAATCCGAATTTTTTTCAAAAGAGACTCTTCGGTGTCTTCTGATCGAGCAACGACTTCAGTCAAATTGCAGAAGGATTTATTGCGAAGGATAATTTCTCCGCATGGATTTGTACCAGATGTTGCCCAGTATTTTTTAAATGTGTTCCAGCGCCTCTTTGGCATTTGGTATTTCAACCCTCCCCTATTGAAAATTCCACGCTCTCCTGTGCCGCTTTTGGCAAGAGCTAACCATTCTTCAAGAAATTGACTTGCTGTTGGTTTTTCATTATAGACTGCAGAGTTATTAGCCATTGCCCTTTGAGAATCTGTAAGGTAAAACTGACCAACCTTGGCATTTCTCATTTCTTCGTCATCAAGATCAGAAAGACTAATTAAAGCAGATCTTCTCACGCCTCCCATAACAATAGTCTCGCCAATTTTACAAATAATGTCGTGCACATTAATGTTGCTTAAACGTTTTCCCTGGTGGTTCAAAATTTTAGCGCGAGTGAACTCTAAAAGTATACGCAAGGGCTCTGGTCCTGCGCTCCTTCCACCCATAGTCTTAAGCTTCGCTCCTGCCGGTCTAACCCTTGAAAAATCAAAATTAATATCCTTCCCTCTGTACCAAGCCTTCATTCCAATAATCAAGGCATTTCCCCATCCTTCTTTACTGTCTTCAATGGTGTGGGCCGATAATACCTTGCCGGTCTGACGCTTCACAATGGGTAAGCGCTGAACCGTTTGACTCTCCACGGAAAAACCAACCCCTGTGCCGCACATTAAAAGATACATAATCTCTGCAAAATCACGAATCTCTTTTGGAGCAATAAAAGAACAGTTGTACACGGAAACATTAGAGGCCTTGGCAGCCTTACCGGCTGCCCATAAAAGCCTCATTGAAGGCATAACTTGCTGGTTTAAAATCGCCTCTTTAACCTCCGCATACTCGTCTTCTCTTAATCGTGCCCCAAGATTCTCTTTCATAAAATTTATGTAGCGATCCACTGTTTCAACCCAGGTCTCTCTTCTTCCTTCTTCTTCAATCCAACGAGAATAGGTACGATAATAAATAAACTCAGCAAGCTCATTCTTGAAATACTTTTTGCTCTTTTGGACCAATTCTTTCACTTTCTCTGGAATAAACCCTTTTCTTTCCCGAACGTTTGCCCGTTCTTGCCTGTAAAGAATGTAAGCCTTTGCTGTTTTTGGAAAGTCTCTAAGAATTAAGACCTCTTCCGCTACATCTTGAATTTCTTCAATGTTAGGGTTGTGAGTCAAAGGATACAGTTTTCTTAACTCCTTTATTACCCAATCCGTGACACGGATCGGGTCACGATCCAATTTTCCCTCACCCGTTGCCTGCATAGCTTTATAGATAGCGCTTGTAATTCGACTCTGGTCAAAGGGTGTAATTCTTCCGTCTCGTTTTATTACATTTTTAAAAATACTTTTTGCTGTTTGTATGATTGCCATAGATTTAAACTTTATTATTTTCGTAATCAATATTTATTCCTCTATTTTATCAAATTTTAGAGATACAAACAAGATGGACTTCTTCTTGAAAAAGGAATAGAGGAAAGTTTTGTTCAAAACAAGCTCATAAACCCCGAAAAATAAGCTCACGTAGAAAAGATCTCCCAGAATTGTATTCTTGAAAAAAGGTAAAGCTAAGGCATAAGAAAACATCAACCCAGATATATCTTTCGGGTACCAAGGGCTGAAGGCCCAGACCGCAAAATTGGTGATGAGATAAAACAATAAAGATCCGACTAAAGCACTGGAAATAATCATCCCTAGACTTCTATGATTCCGCAGCCAGAGACCTATTAGACTAATTATACCAAAGCTCCCATACACTGCAATCATCAATCTTGTACTATAAGATCCGATAAAATAATCCCCTACGAATAATGCTAATAAAGGCACAATCCAAAAATACTTCTTGGTAAGGTAAACGCCGCCAAACAAAGCAATAGCGGCAATGGGAGCGAAATTCGGAGGATGAGGGATAAGTCTTAAAATTACTCCCAGGAAAATTAAAAACAATATACCAGAAATTTCCAAAATTTTTCCTTTCATATCATTTATATTGTATTATTCAAATTTAGATGCAAAAAATTTCCATTCTACCACGTCTCTGTTTTTCATTTGGTATTGACCAGCTCCTACTTGCGCGTGCTTATTGTTAACCCAGTATTGCCAGTACTTTCCGCTTTCCCCGTTTTCCTTATCTCCTATCCTTTTAATAAACACTCCCCATTCCGGATGGACTTCGTACTCTAATTCAAAAGGATTTTCTGTGTCTTTTGAGCAAGTTTCTAATAAATCAAACGCGGTCTTTTTCTCTACAAGCTCCTGATCGTTGCACGTAATAACATTCCCGTCCTGAAAATCAACCATTAAGGAAACATAAATCTTCTCTTGCTGCTCTTGCAGAGATTGCCCAACCTTTTGAGTTGGAAGAGTTGACTCGCTCGGGGAAATAAAAGAGCTGGCGACTAAACCCAGAGCTAAACCTGCTCCAAAAATGATAATAAATTTTACTGTATGTGAAAATCTCATAAAAAAAATCCCACTTCGAGTGGAATAAACCTATCCAGACTGTCCAGCCTGGACTAAACTTCTCCTTTGCTCGAAGGTAGAGGTTAAAAATATTGTGCCCACTTCGTAAAACTTCAGAAGGCAAGGATGGTATTCTGACTTTCACAGTTACGGCATAGTCCCGGATTTTCACCGGCGTTCCCCATCCACTGTTAAGGTTCGTTAGTATAGGATATCAATTCACGCCAAGTAGTGTCAAGAGAAAATCTGGGGATAATTCCAAAAATTGGCCCATTTTATAGAGGAAACGGCTGCGCTACCTCAATATCTTCCCTAAAACTAAGTTTCTATTTACTTCACCGAAATTTTTACTTGATTCTGCCCAGGAAACAGTACCCTCTACAAAATAAGAATTATTTTTGATCTCTTTCACTCTTTTTACAAATATTTCTATTTGGTCCTTTGGATTTTGAAAAACAATAAAATCGCCAATCTTGGGTTTTAATAGATTGGTCGCAAAATAATTCCTCCCAGGAACCAAATGAGGCCAACAGCTTTCTCCCTCAACTTTTACGGAAAAAATTAACATTAAAAGTTTAATAAAGTTTGTCAGTAATTTCTTTATAAGCTTTAAATCTCTCTGGTACTCCTTTAACCTCATAAAAGACTTTCGCAATTTCATCTACTTTATCCACTAATTTTTGGGCAGCCTCTTCATTTATTTCTTGCTTATTTTGAGAACAAAGCTTTACTGCCTCCCAGACAAGTTCGTGAAGATTGGGGAACTTCTCTAAATGTTCTGCCTTGAAGAAATCAGACCATAAAATCTCAACTTCCTTCTTGCAAAGCTCAGCATGGTCTTCCTTATTCTTAATCCTCCTCGCCAAACTATTGAAATACTGAAAAAGCGAGTCTTTGTCCATGATATTTTTTGGGAGCTCTAACTCCTTCACTTGTTGAACCATTCGAACTACAGTTTTAGCAGCAATTTTCGCAGGAGTTGGCTCATAGATTTGGCAGGGAATATCACAATGCGCCTGAGCGGAAATTTTTGGAATAAATTTCATACTAATAAGGTTCATTTTTAAGAAAAATACTATCGACCTTTTTTATTTAAATATATCAAAATTTTAATGGAAATAAAAGGACTTTCGATTCAAATCAAAAATAATGTAGTTCAAAAAATTTCTGCTAAAAGTTTATTTGAAAAATAAATAACTTGCCAGAATTCTTTAGAAAATAAATCTTTGAAAGTCGGCTTCTCTGGAGAAACATGGCCATACCTATCAGATAATACCATTATTTTTTGACCAGGATACATTTCTGAAAGTAAAATAGAATGGGGAAAAGGAATCAATTGATCTTTTTTGCCATGGAGAATAAAAAGAGGAGCCTTAACCTCAGAAATCACTGTCTTGGGAGAAATAGATTCAAGGAGTTGAGCAGTGGAAGGCGGTAAATCTTGAAAAAATTTTTCCAGTTCTGTTCGATTAGTAGTTTCCTTAATTTTTTCAATAAAATCTTTGCCCTCAATAGTTTTTTCTTCTTGAGAAAATCTTTCAAGATTTTTTTCCACTACTTCCTGAATCCTTGGTGATGGATCCCAAGGAATTATTTCTTTTTGATAAATAAAACTTTTGGAAAGAACATTTTGAATGAGCTCTTTTGCATCAAAATAACCCCCCGTCCATAAAATGTACTTAACCTTATCCTGAATAGCAGGGTCTGCTGCTGCCAAGAAAGCAAGAGAGGAACCTACAGATAGCCCAAAGAACCCAATCTTGTTAGAATAGACATAAGGTTGCTTTTCAAGGAGCTGAAAAGCCTCAACAAGATTTTCTATTTCTTTTGGGTCAATAAGAGATTCTTTTAATAATTGAGAGTCAACCGTAACAACTACAATTTTATTCTGTACCAGTCTCTGAAAAAAATTTTGTAAATTTTCCCCCTCAGCTCCTTTGGGATGAATGCCAAGGGAAACAACCATGCCTGGGTATTTGCTTTCATCAGCTGGCCCGCCTAGACTCGCGTCTGGCGAGGCTGGCCGAAAAACATAAAAAGCTGTCTGCTGATCTTTTTGATGAATTTCTTGAATTACATCTTCCTTAAAATCTACGACCTCGACTGGTAAAACAGAAAGAAGGAAATTGAATGTCTTGAATGTCATCCTCCAAGGAGTAATGATGAAAAGAAAAATAATTCCTGTTAATAAAATAAATATTACAATAAGGAATTTCTTCATCTAAAAATATGCTTTGGGTTTTATTTGCAGTTTTAGCCTATCTCTTCCTTGCTGTCGGTGTTTTTATTGATCGATTTTTGATGAAAGGCCCTTTGAAAAGTCCTTTCGCCTACGCATTTTATGCTGGGATGCTGAATAGCTTGGTAATTCTTTTTTTACTTTTGAATGTATTCTTTGATTTCTTGGAACCGGTATCTGGCATCACGATTATTTTGGGCATGCTCACAGGTTTTCTTGCAGTATGGACCTTACTGGTTTGGTTTATTTTAGTATCTAAGGAAGAGGTATCAAAAGCAAGTCCAGTAGTGGGGGCGCTCCAGCCTATTTTAATAGTTGGAGTTTCACTCTTGTTCTTTTTGGAACAAGCCATTCCTTCTCTAAATGAAATCTCTGCTTTTTTATTATTTTTAGTAGGGAGTGTGATAATAGTGAAAAAACCTGGAGGATTTCCTTTATTAAAAAATCACACGACTCTTTTCATCTTAAGCGCTTTTTATTTCTCCTTGAGCTGGATGCTGCTAAAAGTTCTGTTTGTGTTGACGAATTTTTGGACAGTTCTTGTCCTCGTGGGTATAGGTTCTATTATAGGAGCTGCAACTTTGCTTTTCCTGCCTGAGACTCGCATAGACCTTGCAAAAAAAGGTCTTCCAATTCAAAAAGGGCTTCTTATTCCTTTCTTTATCGGACGGGTTGCAGGAGCTTTCGGGGCGATTTTTCAACTAGCTGCTATCTTTTTTGCAACAATCCCCCAGGTCCCCCTCATTGGAGCATTGGCAGGAATTCAATTTCTCTTTCTCTACTTTCTTCTTTTCTTTTTTGCCGGTAAATTACCCGAAATGGAAGAAGAAATGTCAGGTAAAGCCCTTTTGAAAAAAATAGTGGGAATGGTAATTATTGGCCTTGGATTTTTAACTCTAACACTCTGAGAACTATTGAACGGTTAACGTTCCTTCCATGCCCTTTACTTGATGTCCCGGGACTGAACAAAAAAAGGTATAAGTTCCAGAAGCAGAAACTGTGAATTCAATGCTATCTGTCTTTCCAGAAGCAATAGTGTTCGTTCCCACTCCTAATTCAGTAATTTTAAAGTTGTGGATAACATTGCCATCATTCCTGAAAGTTATTTTCAGTTGCTCGCCTGCTGAAACGGTGATTGAAGCTGGATTAAAGCTGAATTCAGTGCCGCTGACCATAATCTCCCTCACTTCCATCACAACACCAGCACTCTTGGTAACAGTTAAAGGTTTTACCACAATCGTATCACCCTCTTTTGCCGGTACATCATCTCCTGGAAATTCATACACTCCATCTCCATCATCAATATGGACCATAGCAAAAAGGGAGTTTTCTCCTTCTTGAAGCTCACTTACCTCGACCCCAACATTCGTGTAGGTTCCCGATGCAAAAAGAGCAGAGTTTCCGATGACCGATCCCGGCTTCCCATCTTGAGAAAGATGAATCACCATATATCCAGCGTCTTTAAAACTCACCTCTTGAATGATTACTTGGTCTTCTACGGTTTCCTGATCTTGGACAGTAATGACAGTCTGTGTTGCCGGTGGTATAGGCTTAATTTCTAACGGCGCAGGCGTCAATTCCTGGGTTGGAGCCGGGGTCTCATACCTTCCCTTCAACAGAAAATAACCGCCAATAACAACTATCAAAATAATCACTATCACCCCAATCCAATTATGGCCGCACATCTTCTCTGATTTACAAATTAGGCATTTCATATTTTTAACACTTCGGCGCAGCTCAGTGCCAATCCTGAGCCTACCGAATAGATTGATTATTAGTTAAGACTGAAGTCGACCTTTATTAATATTATCTCATTTTTTCTCAATCTTTTCTATTTTTTGAATTCTCCTTTTATGGCGAATCAGTTTACTAAATTTTGTTTTCAAAAAAGTTCTGACAATCTCCTTGATTATTTTTTCTTTGAGCTCCCAGCCATCAAGACATAAAATATTAATGTCGTCTTCTTTCCTTAAGTGTCTTGTTTGAAAAATAGTAAAAGCTTGGGCTGCCCTAATACCTTTAATTTTGTTAGCTGTGATACACATCCCTCCTCCCGACCCGCAAATCAAAATTCCCTTAGCTTTTGTTTTAGCAACTTTTTTGGCAACAAGAATTGCAAAATCCGGGTAATCGTCTTTTGGATCAAATCTGCTATTCCCTAAATCTTTAAAATCAATCCTCATTTTTTTGAGGTATTTTTTTATTTTTTCTTTTAATTTGAATCCGTTGTGGTCTGCTCCTAAAAAAATTTCCATATAAATGGCCATATGGTTAAATGATTATATTGCTACGTTACTACATTGAAAAAAATTTGATAGTATACTATATAGTAATTAGCGCAAATAAAGGAGGTGATAACATGGCCCGGTACTTTGAAACCTCGTTGCCAAGCGATCATTTTGTCACTTCATGATGGCCGAATTGTTCTCTCAAGGCAGATAGGATTTTTCCTGTGTAGCTTGGTTTTTTCTGGCTTTGAAGACGAAATTGAAAAGAATCTTCAATCACTCTCACTTTCATTTTCCATTTTTTAGCTATCTTTATTGTCCACTCCCCTTCTCCAGTATGGGAAACCTTGCCTGACACAGCTTTCAAGTTTTGCCCATGCCTTTTAAAAGCTCTTTTTAACCAGTAAATTAAGCGAGACTCGACAACACTGCTATGATTATAAATATCAGCAACTTTCTTTAAATCAAGTTTAAAAGGAGAATTTTTCATCAAATTAAATCCTTCTGCAATAGACTGCATCATTCCATACTCAATACCATTATGAACCATCTTCACAAAATGGCCAGTTCCTTTCCCTGGAAAAAATTGAAAGCCATTTTTTACTGCTAAATCTTTAAAAAGAGGCTTTAACTTTTCAAAGTTTTTCTTCTTACCCCCAATCATCAAACAAGCGCCTGTTCTGGCTCCTCCTGGCCCTCCAGATACTCCTACATCTAAAAACTCAATTCCCGTATTACCAAGTTTTTTTGCTCTTTTGATTGAATCTAAATAAAAAGAATTACCGCCATCAATAATAATATCTCCTTTTTTCAAAAATTTAATTAGCCCTTTTTTACTAAAAATCACCTCATCAACAGGTTTGCCATCTGGCACCATTACCCAAATGACTCGAGGAAAAGTTAGTTTCCCGACCAAATCTTCCAGAGAGTCTGCAGGAATTGCTCCCTTTTTAGCCAATTCTCTTTTTACTCTTGAATTTTTATCATATACGACAGCTCTCCACTTTCTCTGCCTCAATCTCAAAACCATATTCTTTCCCATCTTTCCCAAACCAATAAAACCTATTTCTTTCTTCATGTTTTTAATAAAATAACTCTCGCCGGAGAACCATCAAGGTTTGTAAATTTTAATGGCAATCCAATAAAGAAATATTTTCCAGCTTTCGCTTTTGACAAGTCCAAACCTTCAAAGATAACTATACCATTTTTTAAAAGTTCTGTGTGGGGTCTCGTATCTTTTCCGCCCCGTTTTTTCACAGAGAAATAATCTATTCCAAAAAGTGAAATCTTTTTTTGTGCTAAAAATTCTGCGGCATCTCCGTCAAGATAAATATAGTTATCATAAAATTTCTTGAAACCTAAGAGAGAGTTTTTCGTTTTTACCAAAATCCGCTCTCCTTTTTTAATATTCTCTTTTTCTAGGTCTTCAACCTTTATTGACTCTTTGACTCTAGTCATATCAAATACCCGGCACTCCCCTATGACCTTCTTCAAATCTATCTTATCAACTCCAAAACCTTTTTTGAAAACGTGCTTCGGGACATCTATGTGAGTCGCTGTATGAGAACCAAATTTAATCTCAGAATAAGTAGAAGTTTTTCCGTATATAGTTTTGATATTAACCTTAGGATTACCAGGATAAACTACGGTCTTTTCATCAATAGGCAAAGAAATATCAATTATTTTTTCCATTTTTATTATAACTTATTTTGGTCCAGAAGAATTCTGCTTATAGATTTTCAGAGGAGAAATCCCTTTTTGCCAGCCTTTTAAAATTGGGTCCACAAATTTCCAAGAGGCCATAATTTCTTTCGTGCTTGGAAATAAGGTCTGATCTCCCAAAAAAGCATCAGTCAAAAGGTGTTCGTAATCCGGCAACATCCTTTCTTTCCGATAGGATTCTTGATAGAAAAAGTGGAGATCCTTTTCTTCGGTTTCCATTTTATGTCCTGGTATCTTAGAAAAAAAACAAAAACTTATTCCTTCCTTTGGCTGAATTTGAAAAAGCAAAGTGTTTTTATGACGTTCTTTTTCTCCGGTTTTGCAAAAGGGACAAGGAGTGGTTTGTCGAAAAGTAATTTCAATTTCAGATAAGTATTTGTTTAATTTTTTTCCACTCTCTAAAATAATAGGGACTCCTTTCCATCTGGGATTATCTAAAAAAGTTTTGACCTTGAAATACGTTTCACTTTGAGAGTTTGGTTTCACTCCTTCTATTTCTTTATACCCTTGATATTGTCCTCTCACGGTATTTTTTTTAATTTCGTTTTGTGTCATTTTGGGCAAACGTTTTAAAATCTCCAGTTTCCTTTTTCTAATCTCCTCTGGGTCCAAGGTTAAAGGAGCATCCATGGTGATAAAAGCCAACATTTGTAAAAGGTGGTTTTGTCCAACATCTCTCAAGGCCCCTAAAGAATCATAAAATAATCCTCTTTTTTCAAGTCCTGACTTTTCCAAAATCTTAATTGTGATTTTCTCAATAAAATCTTTATTCCAGAGGTTCTCAAAGACAGAATTTGCAAAACGAAAAACTAATAAATTTAAAACGGTTTCTTTTGCCAGATAATGGTCAATCCGGAAAATTTGAATTTCTTTAAAAAGTTTTCCCAAAAGCAGGTCTAATTTTTGCGCTTTCTCTAAATCCTGGCCAAAAGGTTTTTCAACTAACACTCGAGTCCAGCCTTCCTTTGGGCTACAGGGCTTTGTCAAGCCAGATTTAGCTAAATTCTGAAAAATCGTTTCATAATAGTTGGGTGGAACAGCCAAATAAAACAATTTGTTGGTACAAATTCGAAATTTCCCGTCAATGTATCCTAATTTTTTTCCGAGTTCTGCATAATTCTCGATATTTTCAAAAAATCCTGGTTGATAGGAAAAATTTTGAAGAAAATCCTCAACCCTCTTTCCTTTTTTTGGCGCATTTTTTCGTAACCAAGCCCGGTATTCTTTTTGGGTCAAATTTTCTTTGGCAAAACCAATGACTCGAAACATCTTCGGTAAAACTCCAGTTTCCCACATATGCAAAATACTGGGAAGTAATTTCCTTTCCATTAAATCTCCAGTTGCGCCAAAAATTATTAAAATAGTCGGAAAATTTTCTAATTTCCTTTCATGATTTTTCATGTGAAATCTTTGATTAATTTCTCAACTTGCCCGGCGAGTTTTTTTCGGTCAATCAAAACGCCTTGAGAAAATAATCTGTTATTGACCAAAATTATTGGCGCATGCCATCCTCCGCGACGCAATGAATCCCATATATGTGTAAGCCAAGATTTTATTTCGATCGTTACTGGCTTGCCTGAAAATTCTTTTTGCTTCATATCTTCTAAAATCCCGGAATTAATCTCACATTCTTTGCATTTACTTTTGATTATAATACCGAATTTACTCCCTCCCCAGAAATACATTGTAATTTGAACTGGCTTCATAGAATTAATTTTATTTTCTGTCGTGTCCTCACAACTTTCTAACCGAAAGTAAAAGTAAAGGCGCGAAGCCCTGGTGAAAAAATCATGATCTCTAATGTATGCCAGTCGTACGTGTTACCGGTATCAACAAAATTATAGAGTTTGGAGTTCTGAACATTCACAAATGACTTTCCGTCTTTGAAAAATACATCAGCCCCTTTATTTTGATCAGTTAGATATTCCCCATCGAGTCTTACTTCCAGTTGAATCTCCAAGTTTTCTCGACTTTCAAGCACTACATTCACCTTATTGGCTTTGTAGCGAAGGATGAGTTTCCCTTCTTCACCTCCAAATTCTGCAAATTCTGGCATAATGTTCCACGTTCCTACAAAATAAAAGCGGTTTTGCGCAATGTTTTTAGGTTCTGAAAAAGTATAAGGTTCATTCGGAGGAATGTTTTTTTCTTGATTGCCAAGATTCTTGATACGCGAATAGCCTAAGTAAATTTCCGGAGTACCAATTTTTCGAAACTCCACATCAGAAGGAACCTTCCTAATTTCCGTGATTTTGTCAATCGAAAGAAGTCCGGCTTCCAAAAGAAGCTGTTGAATCGCGCTTTCGGTCTCAGCATAACGGCCCTCTCCGAAATGATGATACCGAATATTTCCGTTTACGTCTATTAAATATTCGGCAGGCCAATATCGGTTTTGAAAAGCATTCCAGGTTTCATGATCGTTGTCCAAGGCAATAGGATATTCCAGACCATATTTGCGAACTTCTTTGACAACATTTTCTTTCTTTTTTTCAAAATTAAATTCTGGAGAATGAACGCCCAAAAGAACAAAACCACTATCTTTATATTTTCGGTGCCATTCAGAAAGATGCGGAAAGGTGCGGATGCAGTTAATACAAGTATAGGTCCAAAAATCAACCAAAACCACTTTGCCTCTCAGCTCTTTGAGAGTCAAAGGTTCTGAATTAATCCAATCTTGAATGCCTACCAACTCGGGCGCCTCTCTTTTGATAGGCAATTTTTGGAATTGCGCAATTGGCACAATTTCTCTTAATGAAGGAAGCCTGTTTTTATTTAGATATAAAATAGCGCCGAGACCCAAAAGAAATGCGAAAAAAAGTAAAAAAATATATCTCATAAGTGGTCTCGCTCAAGGCGTTTCGCTTCGTGAAAATGTTTCGTGACCTACCCAAAATTGCGAAGCAATTTTGGAGTAAAAATTATATATCAAAGATAATCTAACAATCTCTCATAATTTATAAATTTAAGAAGTTGAAACCCGTAAGAAATAAGCAAGCTGTAGTTATTCGTAAGTAAAAGTACGCCAAGAATGATAAGAAATATGCCGCCGATAGTTTCTACCCAATGTAAGTACGGAGTGATTTTCTTAATAGAGGTAGCAGCTGCGCCTACGCCTAAAGCGATGAGTAAGAATGGCACAGCTAAACCCATGGAAAAGACGAACAAAAGGAAACCGCCTTGAAATGCGGTGGTTGAGGTAGAAGCTAAGAGAAGAATTGCTCCAAGGATAGGACCTACGCAAGGGGTCCACCCAAAAGCAAAAGCTGACCCGAGTAAGGCTGAACTAAAAGGATTTCCGCTCTTGATAGGGAAAGGCAGTCTGAATTTCCTTTCCTTGCTAAGCGCTGAAGTAAGAAAAGGGATCTTAAGCGCTCGAAGCATAAAGAGGCCAAAGAATATCACAAATATACCCCCAATACGGGTAAGCCAGATTCTCCAAGGAGCAAGTGCTTGACCGAGAAGACCCGCAAGTGTGCCAAACAAGACAAAAATAATCGTAACTCCCACCATAAAAAACAAACCGTTCAAGAAAATCTTCTTGCGCGCACTTCTTACTTTTGTAGGATCTCTAAGTTCTTCAGCAGAAGTCCCACTGATAAAACCTAAATAAGCCGGCACAAGGGGAAGAGTACAGGGAGCTAAAAATGTAATAATTCCTGCAATAAAAGCTGGAATAATAAGGGTAATAATTTCTGGTGTCATAATGCAAAAAGTTGTTGTACTTTAGCCTTCATCTCATCAATTGTCATGGGACCACGCTTATGCAAAATAATATTGCCTTCCCCATCCACAAAAATTGTTTCAGGCATGGAAAACCCTCCTATGGAACGATAAAAAGAATCTCTGGGGTCAAGAAGAAAAATAAATTTGTCTGTTACGCCAAGCTCATCGGTGTATTGTTTTACCTTGCTTAAAGGTTCTGCGCGGTCAATTGCGATAATTACGATTTTATCTCCAAATTCCTGTTGGAGTTTTGCAAAATCTTCAAGCTCCTTAACACAGAATGGACACCAAACGGCCCAGGAATTGACAATAATGGGTTTGCCTTGAAAATCGGCAAGACTCACCGTATTCCCATTATAATCTTCCAAGCTAAAATCAGGCGCTTTATTTCCTTGAGCTGGTCCAGTACTTTGCTTCTGGTCCCCGCCAAAAATTATAAAGAGGATAATAATAGAGGCAAGAATAATAATTCCTGCAACTACAAAGATTTTATTCATAATCTTATATAAAGCCTTTTATTTGTACAATTCCGTATCGGGATGCACCGCCCGCTCACAAAGCGAGTGAGGCTCGCCTATCGTTTATTTGTAAAGTTCTGTTTGTGGATAGGCGGCCGTCCAACTAAACCAGAATGACGAAAAAGGATTGATACGCTCTTCTTGACCATCTGGCAATCTTTTAAACACTCTCACTACATCAAGTTCTCTATCATGCCGCAAGATAATAGTGGTGCCTTGAAAAACATCCTCCACCATACCTTTTTCTTTTACTGCATCAACATGATATGCCTTAGCTTTTTCGTTAATCACAATCCCGAAGACAAACGCATCGTTTGGCAATCGAGTATCAGTAGGCTTTGCGAGCGAAAGCGCCAAGTTTGTGGTTGAAAAATAGTCTCCGTAGGGACTGGAGCCATAAAAGCGAACGGCTCCAGTGTCTTTTGAGAGAACTTTGCCATCTGGGTGTAAGTTCTTCCAATTGCCATAACGAACCTGATCAGACGGTAATACTTTGAGTTTTGTTCCAGTCATTTCTCCAACTGCGGCTTCCCCTAAAATTTGTGGCCAAAGGCTATCTGTCTTTCTATCATACATCACTAAATTTGACTTCCAAAGCTTTCCTGAAGTTCCAAACTCAACTCTCTCGCCTTTCACCAAAGGATCAAACACATATCCGGTGAGACAAAGAGGACAATACGTCACCAAAATTCGCTCTCCCTCAACAATATCATTTACAATCTCGTGCCACACGATAATCTGGTAGGGATAAAAACGGTGCGTATTTCCTCTAAAAAAAGCAACACCTGGCTCCTCGTCTTTGAGCCACTGATTTGCTTCTCCAATAGAAATGAATTTTGGATTATCAATAGAAGGAATGCCGTCTTTTGGAGGCCCTCCACTAATAATCTCTTCTAATGGAATGCTGTGTTTAACTCCGTCAGTTACCATGATTTCTTTTTCGATTAGCACAATTTCTTTTTCGCCCTCTTCGGTGATAATTTCTTCTTCTATGATAATTATTTCTTCTTTTGATTCTCCCTTTGGCAAGTTAAACCGCTCCCCTCCAAATCTCTGAAAAAGCAAAAATCCAAGTCCCGCAAGAATTAAAATTAAAATAATAGTACTAAAAATCTTCATTTGAATTTTCATTTTTTTGCCCACTGCTTTAATCTCGCATAATCTCCTTCACCACAGACCCCCGGTACTATCCCGACAAAATTCGGGAAGTACGGGGCAGTATATGAATCTCCAAACAAGTAACCCATTATCTATGCTCGTCCCATACCATCCTAAACGACAGTAAAGGATTGGTTCAGGGTAACATCTTCGGTTTCGGTATTAAAGAAAAATGGCACTCCCATACATCTCCCTTCAGCATATTCTCTCATTGTCCGGGCATTTTCTTCATTATTTCAGACTTCGTATTTTTCAACTTTCACCCCTTCCTTTTTCTCTAACTTCTTCACTAAAGATGCGTTTTGAAACAATGGGGACAGGTTTCCCCGTAAAATTCAAGTAAATAAGACATGCTAAACTGCAAAGAGTGAGATTTAAATCTCACTCTTTGTAAAATTTAAGCTTCGCAACACTCTTTTGCGTATTTAGTAGAACCACATGTACAAACTTTTTCTCGAGACTGCCCACAACATGTTCCCCCTCCTTCATCTTCAGGAGATGTACTAGCACAGCTTTTACATTTATATTGATTTTTTTCTTCTGCCATAAATGTTTAAAAATTTAAATATGTTTTGTATTTTTCGACCTTTACCAATTATATGCCAAAATTATATGCTCGGTTTACTTTACCAATTTTCTACTTTTTTCCGTAAGAGAGTAACATACCATTTTCCCTTTCTTCGTTCTTCTTATCAAACCAGCATTTCCCAGCATCTTTACCTGATGGGAAACAGCGCTTATACTAATATTCAAAATTTGGGAAATATCGGTAGGACATAATGTTTTATGATTTTTTAGCAGAAAGATAATTTTCAGGCGGGTAGGATCAGAGCAAAGATAATAAAAATTACATTTTTCTCCAATTTTCCGAGAAATTTTTGTTAACTTACCCTTGCTATCTTTAATTTCCTTTTTATTCAACAACACTATTTTTCTTAATTGCTTTGCAATTACAGCGAGTAAAGCGAATGATTAAATACTTGCTCAACTATTCAAATGTTATCAGATGGAAAAACCTTTGTCAAGAGAAAGACTGTGGAAAACTTACTCTAAATAAAAACGGGGTTTGCCAAAAATCCCGTATGATTTAACTTCGGCTTTAAAATATTTCTTATTACACTACTTCCCTTCTTGAGGAATATCTCTCACTGCGTGTTTTTTTATCTCCAGATTACAGCTCTTGTGTTCTCTCACCAAGCCTCCGGTGTTTTAAAAATAAGAATGCCAATCCATAAGAAGGTAATAGCTAAGCCGACTCTTAACATGTGGAAAAATGAAGATTTCGTAATTCAAAGAATTAATTCAGTGGCCAATACAATAATTCCCATAATAAAAACAGTGAGAGCTGACAGTACGCACCAAAAACACCAGGTTTTGATAACTCGCCATTGAAGATAAATTAAAATGATTGACATCACCACTCCTAACGTAATCAGAATCTTTATCGATATATCCCAAAAGATTATAGGTTCAATCCCGATCACCAAAAACGCAGTTAGAAAAGAAATGGCAATGTAAAACGCCAATCCTAAAACCTCATTATGAATGCCGAAAAATCTATTGTATTTACTTTCCAACACCTTATAACACTCTCCCCCAAAAATACAGACGGGTTCTTCTTTTGCTATTCTTTTACGAATTAAATAAACTGTCTCTGCAATACCGATAGCAGCGAGCATAAAAAGAAGTACATGCGACGTCATAAGGTGTTACGATTATCGCTCTTGCGCTGATGAATGAGAGTACCAACGCCAAAGGCAATGGAAACAAGCAGTAATGCTACTGCGTCATCGTAAGCATGTTCCGGGGTATTGCCCAGAAAAATACTACCCGTTGCAAGGCCGAACCAGAAACTAAAGAGTGCCAGCACACCAAGAATACCAGCAATAGCCGCAATAGCGTGTAAAATTGGTGACCATTTCATGGATAGATAATATTGATTTATAGATTTTGAGTTGACCTTTTTTTGCTTATTCCACTTTCAAACTCCCTTCCATGCCTCCCTCTCGATGCCCGGGAACTGCGCAGTAATACTTAAAAGTACCTGATTCGGTTGGGGTAAATTCAACTGTTGCAGAGCTTCCTTGAAGTGGAACGTTCACGCCAAGTTCATCAATCGTAAAAGTATGCGTTCCGCTGTTGCTGAAAACAATCTTTACAGGCTGATCCTTTATCAGAATAAGATCTTTTGGATTAAAGAACAAATTGCCTGAAACCATACTAATTTCTTTTATTGATGAAGCTGTTTTCTCAATAAAATTACGAATTTTCTGCTCATTAAAGCTATCTAAAATTTCTCGTTTGCCGAGCCTGGTTAAAATAATTTTGCCATCATAGTTATTTGGCGCAAGATACACATTTTTTGGATATTGTTTTACTAAATCGGTTAATCTTTCTACTAAATCTGTCTCGCAATCAAATTTATCACAGTTGTACTGGATGATAATTCCGGGCTTCCCACCGCCATCGGCATGCTCAAGCATATGTTGCTGAATATTTTCTGGTATTCGTTTATCCAAGATATGGCTTGGCGGAGATTGTTCGATATGGCCCTGCATTGTCATGGGCGGTAGATTGGAACGGTTTGCAATAAACCAACCGAATAGTCCAATTACTCCAACGCCAATAAAGATATAAAAAAAATACCGGCTGATTTTTTTCGGCGCTTCACTTAATTTTTCTTTTCTTCTTTCTCCTTTCTTTGTTTCTTCTCTCTGTTTCTTTTCCAAATCGTATAATTCTTTCCCACTCAGCTTTTGTTCAACTGATTTTTTATTTTGTTTCAACTCTTCCATAAAATTTAATACTAAACCACATGGAGAAAAATCATCAAAAGGAAAAAAAGATGGTCAAACAAACCTATCCCAGAATACGCTGAAAACCTCCTAAAAACCTTTTTCCCTTCCATGATTATTCTTATCTTTAAAAAAAGATTTCCTCTTTCTATTCCAAATCGGCTAATGCCTGATCTACTGTCGCCTTGAGGACTGAATAAGGAACTGCTCCTGGAATAGATTGCCCATTTACAAAACTTCCTGGAGTTCCTCTTATTCCTGCTTTTATCCCTTCCTGATAATCAGCTTCTACCTTATCTTTATACTTTCTGGAAGAAACGCAATCATTAAACTGGTCTGCATTTACTCCAATTTGAGCAGCTAATTCTTTATAAAAGCTGTTTCCCAATCTTGCTTGGTTTTCAAATAAACCATCAGAAAACTGCCAGAATCCATCATTCCCTTTTTGCTCCCAGATGCACTCTGAAGCTTCAGCTGCTGGCCTTGCCTGGGCATGAATTTGGTCCAGAGGAAAGTGTTTGTATACCCAGCGAACCTGGCCAGAATAATCTGCTAAAATCTGCTGCACAGTTGGATGAAACCTACTACAAAATGGGCACTCATAATCAGAAAATTCAACAATAGTTACTGGAGCTTCAAAATCTCCCCGGATATGATTTTGTTCTGTAATGGTAGTTCCTTGAGTTGAACCAGGTTGCGTTTGACTTCCGGTGGATGCAGAGGAGCCTGGCGATTGAAAAGATTGTTGAGGACTTTTTGTATAAACAATGGCTCCTGCGATAATCAAAAAACCTATGATTACTGAAATTGGTAAATATAATTTTTCGTTCATTGCGTTGTTTTAATTAGGGTGCGGGGTTCGAACTAGAACCCCGCACCTTTAATATTAATCCGACCTTTTTATTAACTTGAGTTATTATTTTTCACTTTATCAAGTATTTTTAATTTTGACAAGTCTCATTTTTTATCTCCAGTTAAGAATCTCTGGATACGAAGTAGGTTTCACAAGCTCTTTGCGGAGCGATTTAGGATCTTGTCCTATAATCTTCATATCCTTTGGCTCGATGGGTCCCAAACCTTTTTGATCTAAAAAATAAAGATAACCAATATCTGAAGGATTAAATCCCATTAAATAAGCAGCCAAGGCATCAGCAGCAACAGGATTCAAGGATGTTATAAGCCAGCCAAGATTGACTTCATTACCTTCGGTTGGACCGTTCCCCTCCATAGCTTGCGTACCATCAATTATAGCTAATTGAGCTGGATGCTCAATATAAACATCAGCTATGCTCATATGAGCTGGCTTGTATCCGGTATGAAGCCACGGCCAACGCGCATGAATCCCAGAAAAAGATAAAGGAACCACCATAGACCCTACCACATGAGTTTTAATAGAAAGAGATACGGTATAGTAAAGGTGCATTTTGGCTGGGACTATCACGATATTCATATCAGATTCAGCCACGGTCTTTGAAAAACCCAAAGGCCGTTTTTTCATTTCTGCGGTGTAAGCATAGCTTTCAATAGTCTGATCATCATTTAAATCTATGAATTTAATGTTGCCGGACCTCTCAAGCGATTGATAATTAAACGCTTCAAAGGCTTTTTTTGTGTCATGGTAACTCGCATCTCCTATCAGGGTCTCATCTCCACGCAAGAGCGAGATATGATCTAACACCCCTCTTACTGCGTCCACATGAGTGGAAGCAATTTGCCTGTGATGGGTAACAAAGTTTGGATGAAGAAAAATCTGTCTGGCTTTTTTTATTCGCTCAGTAAAATCTTCTCCTAAAGCATTCAAAGCTCTCCTCACCATTTCCCGCCGGTCGCTCCCGGTTACCAAAACAACAGTTTTGTTTAATTGATCTTGTTTCATGATTTCACTTTTTTAGTTTATCAAAAAAAAGGCCCTCTCGTCAATTTAGAAAATAAAAAAGCCATAAATCACGTAGGATTCATGGCGAAGTAAACAAGTTTTACTTATTTTCGCTTGAAAATAGTTTTTATCCTATCCTTCGAAGTTCTTCGGTAGTCATTTTATCCCATCCCATTTTCCCCAAAAGCTCTTTCCTTTGTATACTAAGATCTTCTATTTCAGAAGGATCCATTTCATCGGTACGTTCAAGGTTATGTTTCCCAAAAAGCCTTTCTAGAATTTTAAACCTCTGCATAAAATCTTGGTTATCTGTTCTTGTCGTTGTCAAAGTGCTTCACCTCCTTTTTGATTTTCCAAGAGGGCTTTCACGAGTTGTCTGTCTGCCTCAATAATATCAAATTTTGATAAATCTTCAATTTTTACCCATTCAAGACT
Source organism: Patescibacteria group bacterium (assembly GCA_022574775.1). Taxonomy (GTDB): domain Bacteria; phylum Patescibacteriota; class Minisyncoccia; order Minisyncoccales; family RBG-13-36-15; genus JACZRI01. Next base: position 85,263 of record JACZRI010000002.1, read on the forward strand.
ATCGTGAACTCTCAAAGAGAGTATACCCTCTAAAATCATGCACCAAAAGCTGAAAAATCGGTGTTTTTTTCTATCTGACCGATGATAATCATATTCAAAAACGATAAAAGATTGTACTTCTTGAACTCTGATTCCAAGTTCCTCAAGAAGCTCACGCCTCAGACAATCTTCGGCTGTCTCCCCAGGATCTATTTTCCCGCCAGGAAACTCCCACTTTCCAGCATGAGATTGGTTTTGAGCTCTTCTAACAATTAAAATATTTTGTCCTTCTTGGATAATTGCGGCAGTCACATTAATGTAGTCTCTATCCTCCTCTGACATCTCGCTCCTCTCTTGACGAAATTGTTAAAGTCCTATCCCCTCTTTTTTTAATTTACAAGCTTTTAAGAAATGAGTCAATACAAAGATTACCGAGCTGTAAACCAGCGATTGGCAGCAGGAGGATAAATCTTTGTGAGCGGATGCAATTTGCAGTCGTGCTCTCTTGCAGGACAAACTTTTCTTCCATATGTAACCATCAGATACGAAAAACTTAACCACTCTCTCTTTGGTAAAAGCTTTATAAGGTCTTTTTCGATTTTGTTTGGATCTTTTGAGTCTGTTAAATCAAATTTAAGAGAAAAGCGCCTTACATGAGTATCAACAGCAATCCCCTCCACAATTCCATAAGCTGTACCTAAAATAATGTTTGCTGTTTTTCTCCCGACTCCCGGAAGGGAGATTAATTCTTCCATACTTTTTGGGATCTTTCCTTTATATTTTTCTTTAATAATATTTGCAGCAGTTAATATATTTTTTGCTTTAGTTTTATAAAGTCCTATTTTTTTAATATCCTCTTCAAATCCTTTAAGCTTGGCTGTCGCATAGTCATTCAATCTCTTGTATTTTTGAAATAAATTAGTTGTAACCTCATTAACTTTCTTATCAGTCGTTTGAGCTGAAAGAACAACAGATACGAGTAATTCCCAGTTATTGCGATAATGCAAAGCAATCTTTGCTTTTGGGAATAATCTCTTAAGCTCTTTTATAATCGCAATTGCCCTTTTTTTTCGTTCTTTTAATTTTTTAGCTTCTTTATCGTTCATTTTATAAAATGGTTCTTACACATCAAGCGCAATGTATGCCATAGATTTTAAAAGTTTTTTTAATCATGATACGTAAGAGTACAAGGTTCGAACCAGAATAAATTGAGCGGAGCGAATTCAGGTAAGATTCGAGGCGCGAGGAATGACGCGATGCCAAAGTGCATCGTAAACGACGAGCAACAAAGAAGCTTACCTGAATTCACCCGCCTGAAGGGAAACTGAAAAATGGCTGATTTCTTTGTTGCTCCTCCTTGAAGTAGTTTCTAACTACTCCTTTGTCGTCGCGTCGCGAAATCACCTCATTTTTCAGTTTCTCAATCTGATTTTGGTTCGAATCCTGTACTCTTAAGCGCAACTTGCCCCGCACTCTGAGTCAGACTCGGTGCCGCAGAGTGTATTCCATGAATTTTATATGTTTCTTTTTTCATTAACGCTTAAACAATCCAGGTTAAAATTATAAGTATAGTGTAAACGCTTATTCCCAATAAAAAATATTCTGATCTTCCTTTAGCTTCTCTTGGGATAAAATCCATGATGACGATATAAAAGAAAGCCCCGATGACAAAAGCTAAAAGAATATGGTACAAAAAAGCATTTTCTAAAATCACTGAAGCTGAAAGTACTCCAAGAAAAGTAGCTAAAGTTAATAATATCCTGAAAAATTTTTGTTCGCGGATATGGACGTGGACTTCAACGAAAGAAACTCGGCTGACTGCCGCATAAAACAGTACTGGCATAAAAAGCAATAAACCATTGAAAATGCTTAATTTTAAGAAATCAACTAGAATAATTCCTATAATGAAATAGTACAAAAAGAAAATAAAAAAATGGATTTCTTTAAATCTAAAAAGACGTTCTTCTCCGGCAGTATGCTGATAAAAATATTTTTCTAAAACATGTATTAAACTGAATCCTAAAAGAATAAAGATAAATATCCATTGATTAATACTTGCCACGCCTTTGTAAAGATCTGGTAAAAGATATAAAAAAACATAAGCTACCGAAGCACCGGCCACAAAAGACATTGTTTTGGCTTTTATCGTTTCTCTCTTAAAAAATATCTTTTCGTTCCAGAAATGAATCGCCCCTAAAAATAAACTGAAAAAAATAGCAATTAGCGCAGGCATAATTGTTTAGTTTCTTCTTGAAGTTTTCGGGTAATATTTGACTGAAGGCCAGTTAATCGAACTAAATCGTGGAGGGAATATTTTAATAAATCTTTTGCTAACACAATTCTTTTTTTGGCAAGCATTTCTTTGGCATATTTAGTAAGCGAGGGTAAAATAGTGATGGGATAAAGCCCCTTTTTCTCAATTAAGCACTCTAAACTTTTATCTTTAGGATAACGCCAGCTAATAATTTTTAACCCGGCACAACGAGCATAGCGAATTGCTTCACTTGTGCATTTAGTATTAGTTACCAACCAAGCCTGATGGAAAAAGTATTGATGGCCAGGCTTCTTTTCCCAAGCTTTTTTAACATCCAAAAATCTGGCATAAACATAAAGAGCTACTTTTACATCTGAACGGATGCCTCTGTTATTGTGATATTTGCACTCAATCATAAAGTGTTTCTTTCCTTTTCGGACTACAACATCAATTTCGTGGCTAATACAATATCCTTTCACTATGCTTCCTACTTTTGTAGTATAGCCATATTCTTTTAAAATCTCGGCAATATATTTTTCAAAAAGAAAACCTGCCGGTCCTAATTCCATTATAGCTCTTTTTAGATTATAACGAGCAGCCAAGATAGGATTTTCTTCTTGAAGACATTTCGTAGTTTGATCCAGAATTTCCCCTGAGTTCATTCCATGACGAATACTCTTTGCTACGGTTTTACAAACTTTTCCTGCCAATTTTGGCTGAACCCCAGCTCTTTTCAATGATTGATAAAGCTTTACCTTATTAAATTTTTCTTTTTCACCAGAAGCTTTTATTATATCCATATTACTGCTACTTTTTGGAAAACGCCGCGGCAAAATAAGCCCTTACTTTTTTCTGTATTGAATTTAATCCATCCACGACTTATTTCTTTTTTGATAATTTATAAATTTCTAAAATTTCTTTGGCAGATTTTAACTTTTTGCCAGCCTTAATTTGCTCAATAACATAAGTTGATAGATGGTTCTCCAAAATTAAATCTTCAATGCTTGACAGCGCTTGTTTTGCTGCTAACGACTGGTGAATAATATCTATACAGTATTTTTCTTTCTCAATCATTTTTTGAAGCCCTCTAATCTGACCTTCCAAAATCTTTAATCTGTGTATTGTCCTATTTTTTATATTTTTTTCCATATGGAACGATAGAAAAGAACTGTGCTTTCATAATACCCCTTAGGGGTATTACTATCAACCTACCTGTACTGGCTGTGGTTATTCACAATAATGAACACTTCTTAGTTTTTATAGCAGTTTTTGCCGCTTATATTAGGATTCTGATACATCCACTTGCAAGATGATGAGATATATACTATACTACTCTTGCTGTTGTTGCATCTATGAAAAACCCATGCCGTAATTTTATCTGGTGTGGAGAGTAATAGTGCGCGGTCGAAACAAGAAAAAAGTTAACAATTATGTAAGTGCGTTCAGGTTATAGATTTTTATCATCCGCGCACCATATCATATATCAATCAAATAGTATTATGGCAAAGAAACTTTATATTGGGAGTCTTCCATACGAGACAACTGATGATCAGCTTAAAGAAATGTTCGGTAAAGCAGGAACCGTAGAGTCTGCAAAAATTATTACCGATAAGTTTTCCGGACGAAGTAAAGGTTTTGGTTTCGTGGAAATGTCATCTGACGAAGAAGCTCAAAAAGCTATTGAAACATTCAACGGATTCAAAATGGGCGAAAGAACGATCATAGTAAATGAAGCACGTCCAATGGAAGAACGTCCAAGACGTGATAGTTTTGGAGGAGGAAGAGATTCCAATCGAAGAGAAAGGTTTTAAACCAAATGGGGGTATAACATATACCAAACAAAAAGCCTCGTTAAAAGCGGGGCTTTTGTTTTTATCCAGTTTATTGTCAAAAAAATCTGTATTCTATCATACCCCGCATCCTCTTCCACCTCACCTTTCAGCTTCAGAGAAAGTATGGGGCTTGGCTCTTGACAAATTTGAAGTATGGGTGTACAATGGGGATAGTACAAAAGAAAGGAGGAAAACGGCTATGCAAGTACTGTTCTCACAGTTTAAATAGTAGCTCAACGGCGCCGTGACCTGGCAAGTCGGTAAACTGCCAAACAAGGGGCTCCCATCTATTGACGGAGCCCCTTTAACTTTTCTTAAATCTTAATTTCTGTCTCAAAATTGAGGTAATTATCTTGATAAAGCTATAACTTCCTCAAACTCTATGGGGTGACAGGCTAACCTCCATCTCTCAAGCTGATTCTGTTTCAAATCCTGTACTCTATACCCACTGATGACTTTTTATTTTTTCTTTTGTAGCCACAAATAAATATCTTCTAGCGCTTTGACCGCATCCCCCATTGAGATATTGTTTTGTTTATAGAGAACGTCTGTTATATCACCAGCTGCCCACATACCCTCAATAGCCGCTCTCTGCGTTTTGTGATCAACTAAAATCTGTCCCCATTTATCTAATCCGCCTTTCCATTCTTTAGGTGTTTGTTCTGCCACCCACCAAGTAGGTTTTTGAACAGACTCCAGAAGATCTTTTAAAAAATTAGAATCTGGAATAGAGCCAATTTCTACGAATACCCCTCCAACTGCAAGATCGGTAATTTTTCCACTCGCTCGATCTTTATACTTTAATCCTTCAACAAATACTTTCCCATAAATTTCAATTGTTTCTGCGCCGGTAATCGCTTTAAATTTTGGATCTCTTGAGACTTGCTCAAGCGTTAAAGCGTCTGCTTTAAACTCTGAACCGAATTCAAGAAGAGTAACTGAAGGAGAATAAGCAAGTAATTGTTGAGCAGCTTCAAAACCAGAGTTCCCGCCTCCGATCACTACCGTATCTTTTCCTTTGAACATTGGAGCGTCACAGGACGCGCAATAGGATATTCCTTTATTATCAAGACGGTCAGCGCCTATAGCCTTCAGCTTTCGCCGAGAACTCCCGGCTGCAACAAGAACTGCTTTAGCTTGATAGGTATTTTCTTTGTCGGTAGCAACCTTAAAACCGTCGTTGCTTTTTTTCAAAGATTTTGCCAGTTCCCATTCTTTTATATCAAGTATATCTTCAGCATACGCCTCAAGATGTTTCTTAAAACGTTCTTGCAGTTCAAGACCCGGAAGAGAAACAATGCCTATAAAGTTTTGGATGTCTTGGGAAACAAGGGACTGGCCGCCAAACTCTTTCGCTATAAGCACTGTTTTAATTCTTTTTCTGGCGGCATATACCCCAGCTGCGGTGCCTGCCGGCCCCCCGCCGATTATAATAAGGTCATACGTCATAAAGTTATTTAAATGTTTAAGAGTACAGGGTTCGAACCAGAGTCAATTGAGCGGAGCGAATTCAGGCAAGATTCGAGGCGTCGAGGAGTGATGCGATGCCGAAGCGCATCGTGAGCGACGAGCAACAAAGAAGCTTGCCTGAATTCACCCGCCCGAAGGGAAGCTAAAAAATGGCTGATTTCTTTGTTGCTCCTCCTCGAAGTAGTTTCCAACTACTCCTTTGTCGTCGCGTCGTGAAATCACCTCATCTTTCAGCTTCTCAAGCTGATTTTGGTTCGAATCCTGCACTCCTGACACTAATTATTAGTATAAAGGCGGAAACGAGAATCGCAAATGTAATAATGCCGACATTAATTTTAAAAAAATCCTTATAAAAAGTTCGTTGAACGGCGGTCAGAGAAATTCTTAGAATAAACATGCCTTTGTAATTTGGTTTTAGTTCTTTCATGTTTATTATTAGATTTATAATATCATTAATTAAAATAATACTCTATAATCTGGGCATGGAATTCGAAACACCAGAATAATTCACATATATTTATTATTCGTTCTTTTTAATTTTTTTTGCTTGCCCAGTTGCAAGCCGACCTGCCCTGCAGAGAAAGTCGCGCAAAAGATGAGTAGTTATTCCTTATTTTAATCTCTGAAAATAGAGGGATTGATGCGGATTATTTTGTCGTCGTTAGGATTGAGATTTCCACGCCCGTCGGTGTTAGATGTGGTGATGTAGAGATAGCCGTCAGGCCCCAGTACTACTGCTCGGATTCGGCCGAATTCCTGTCGAAAATGAGCTTTGATGAAAACTTTGTCTTCGTCAAGAATTTTCGCCTCGTAAAGAGATTCTCCGCGAAGACCGCCGAAGAATATAGAGCTATCCCAAAACGACGCGCCAGCCGGAGCCCAAGTTTCATTGGGACCCGATTGGACAATTGGCGATATCATTTCTTTTTTTCTTTCGTTTCCCTGAATTACCGGCCAGCCATAGTTTTTGCCTTTTTCAATCAGGTTCAGTTCATCAAAACCAGAAAAGATACCGGATCGACCATGCTCGGTTGCCCAAAGTCGGCCTTCATCATCCCATGCAATTCCTTGCGAATTGCGATGGCCATAAGAATATACCTCATTACCGAATGGATTGTCTGATGGAATTGAGCCATCGTCTTTGAGGCGAAGAATTTTACCGGCAAGGGAATTAATATCTTGAGCTACGTCTGAACTTCCAGCGTCTCCAGTAGTAATGTAAAGATAACCGTCGGGACCAAAAACGATGCGTCCGCCATCATGATGTGCCGCGCCAGGAATGTTGCTGATGATTATTGTTTTTTCTGAAAGACGGTTTCCTTCAAATCGGTAGCGTTCAACTCTGTTTTTGAGTCCGCTGCCGATGTTAGTGGTAAAATAAAGATAAAGCCAGCGGTTTTCTGAAAATTGAGGATGAAGCGCCATTCCCAAAAGACCGCCTTCTCCAACATGTTCAACGCCTTCAATGGTATAAGTTTGACCATCTTTGCCAATTCTCTTGAGAATTCCGGGACGCTCGGTAACAAGCAAGTCTCCTTCTGGAAGAAAAACGATCTCCCAAGGGATTTGAAGATTGTCCGCAACAATTTCAATAGCGCTTTCTGGACTTTCATTGACTTTTCTGAATTCTGTATCATTATCTACATCCACTTTCACGCCATCCTCGAGCAAAGTTTGTGTTGGTCTGTAGAACGATCTGAAAATCTGGTTGCGGTAAAGAATCGCGACTACAATCACTAAAAGGATTATTGTACCAAGAACAAAAGCTGTTTTGCCGAATTTCGTCATTAAATTTATCATATCATACCAGACAAATTACAACTAAACAAACTTGCCTTGAGTTCACTTGCGGTGGGTTTATCGCCCGTTCAATTCCATTCAGGACGATCTGTGTAAGGTTAAAGGATCAAACTATAAGTATTTTACCCTACCAAAAAACGCTCTCCTTCATAGAGTTGCGGCGGGTAAACCTTCTTGACGATTTGTAAGCTAGCTCCCCAGTTCAAAGCTTATTATAATTTTAGAAAACCTTGAATATATGTCTATGATGAAAGAAAAGCTGTTGGAAATTAAAAGGTTTCACAGAAGTCTAAAGTTATCTCCCACAGTAGTAACTCGTTGAATACTATAATGTATTATAGAATTTGGCCTCTCCTGCGGGTATTGGACGACGTTAGAACCTCTCTTCAAGGTGTTTTATGTCTTATTTCGTCCTAAAACAAGCATCACCACCATATCTTAACAAATTTATCCTTTTTTAATTGCTTCACAAAGATAAGAAATAGAGCTTAATTTAATAATTTTTATATTTAACCCTGCTTTATTAAAAATCTTTTGTAATTTTCGTTTAGAAAATTGTTCCGTAATTATACCTTCCTCGGTAACAACTGTGCCGTCTTTACTGGTTTTCTCTAATTTCATTCCAGCTTTTTTATACTCTTTTAATCTTATTGGCAGTGCTTTTTCTGAATATACGCTAATGATTATTCTTCCACCCTTCTTAGTTACTCGTTGCATCTCTTTTAATATCTTAAGCTTATCCTCTCCAAAATCTCCAAATGTGTTCCCCATACAAATGGCATAGTCAAAAGTATTATTTTTAAAATGCAGCCTTTGAGCTTCTTCAAGAAATACTTTTACATTCTTAAATTTTGATAAACTTTTCTTAATCTCTTTAAATAATCTCTTATTATTATCAATTCCTATAATTTTTTTAGCAATATTTGCAATTGCTTTTATGTTTCTTCCTATCCCGCAACCTACATCTAAAACAATTGAGTCTTTTTTTATATTCTTTTGTAGATATAAATTCTCTTTCTTAATCCAGCTTCTTATTGCTGGAGAGTGGCTTTTTACAACCTTCTTCCAGTATTTCAATATAGCTTCTTTTGATTCTAATTTTTGATGGTTTTTATGCATTGTTTTATCTTATCAAAAAACCGCCTGCTTGGCGATTTTCTGAAGCTAGCTCCCCCTACTGGACGCGTTCAGAACCATTGATTGGAAGAAAGTTAAAAGAGATTTGGAACCAATTATGAGTATTTATCTGACTCCGTCTACAAGACGAAGTTAGAATTTATTTGGTAGGAAATTACTTTTGACAAACATACATAAAAAAGTCAGCTTCTGGATTATATCCTGGTTGATAATCACTATACTGCTCTATTTTTGAGAACCCAGCTTTTGTCAATAATTTCTGCATCTCATCTCTCCTGAATGGATAAAGAATAAGATAACCTTTTTTACCTGTTGCCTCCTCGGTATACTGGAATTTCACATATTCATCAGTTATCTCAATTGGTCGTCCGTGAACTTTCTCACCACAGTAAACATATTTACCACTGTAATAAAAATTACCTTTAAGGATTTCTTTACGGTTATCCAGTATATACTGATAGTTTCGTTCATCAATAATAAGAATGCCGCCAGGACGGAGAATGGAACGAAATTGTTTTAGAACTGTTATCTGGTCAGACTGAATGAATAAATAAGTGAGTGAGTTCCCCAGACTCAAAACTGCATCAAAAGATTCTTTCTCAATCTCCTTATCAAGTTCTCTCCAATCAAGTTTTGTTACTTTGAGTTCAACTCCTTCTCTTTGAGTATTTTGCAGACCTTTTTTAAGAAAAACTTTATCAATTTCATTGGCGGTTACATCAAAACCTTCTTTCTGAAGGAAAATAGCATCACAACCATCCCCAAATGAACTCTCAAAAACTTTATGACAATTATACTTCTTAAGTTGATTGACTAACCATCCATTCTCTCCTTTTCTCCTCTTACCCCAATCAATATAATCTCCCCATATCTCGGTAAGAACTTTAGAGTTGTAATTCTCTGAAATAATACCTTTTATCTTGCGAAAAGGAAGAGTAACTCTACGCTTTCGAATGAAATCAGGAATTTTAAATCTTTTCATAAAATTTAATATATGAATTATAGTAAATATTTTACTTTAAAATTATCATTTTTCACTAAGAAAGTAAAGCAAAAAAAACTGTCCAGTGATTGGTTTTTTCTAATTTAACTTGGTAAAGCAAAAAACAGGACTTTTGGCCCTGCTTTTGCTGTCGAGCTCCCCCTATTGGACACGTTCAGAACCATTGATTGGGGTAAGATGAGAGAAGAATTGGAGGAATTAAGATTTGTTTTAGGATTTTTAAAAGGAGATATGAATTATAGCAAAATGTGGGGTTAAAAACTCATTAACCACCTTTCCACCAAAATAGCTTTTTATTTCCTCTATCTCATCCGAAGTCCACCATTTTGATTGATAGCCAGTTTTGCTTCTAAATATACCTCTTTCAAAGTCTATATTCTCTAAATCTGGCTCTCCTGTCATTTCTTGAATTGCTGTATAGAATCTCATCCCATAATCTTTTAAAACTTCTTGACGTAATATTGAAATTATAACTTCACCCTGATATTTTTCAGCCACTGACTTTGTTTCGGAAAGCACCTTTTTGTAATCACCTTCTATTGTGCCAAGAGTATTTTGAATTATAAGTAAAACTGGATTTTTAACATCTCCTTTTTCTAATAATTTTGACAATCCTTGAATATCCCCTCCTATTGCTGTAGCGTTTTTATACATTTTTGTTCTTCTTTCAAGCTCTGCTATCATATCTGGGTTAATATCTATTGAGATAACATTTCTCGCAATCTTTACTAAATCTGGAAGGACTCTACCATATCCCGCTCCCAAATCAATAAAGGTTTTATTCTTTGAATCTTTAACCTTACCTATTACATCCATTTCAGCTCTCTGCCAGGATTGAAAAACAGGGTCATCTATCTTTTCAACTAATTCTATATATTTTTCTGAGGTGTATTTTCTCATATGAGCCTTTAAAATAATTATATCAAAAAAAAGCCTGAGGCAACAACTCTCGGGCTGGAAATCGTAGCTCCCCCTATTGGACGCGTTCAGAACCTTAGATTGGAGGAAAATAAGAGAAGAATTGGAGATTTTCAGGATTAGGATACCTATGACTGTTTAAACAAAAAACCTCTGACTTCGTTGGAAGTAGAGGCTTATGGGTTATCTTCCCATCGTAACCACAGGAAAAGCATATATATCCCTATTAAACCAAAGAGGATTGCCCACCCCGTATTCCCGTGAATAAAGTCAAAGATGGCAATACCAACTAAAAGAACTGCAAAAAATGGAAAAGTTCGCTTAACCATGCTCTCCCTCCTTCCTTATGTGAAATGAACTATACTTCTATCCAACCTTGCTACATCCTTAGTTTTTAGTCAAACAAAAAACCGCCTTCTCCTCCATAGACGGACAAGTTGGCGGAGACGATTGGTTGGTAATGTCCCACTTCGCTACTCTCTCTTCTCTGTGATAGAAAGAGTAATATAAAAAGTTGTTCCTTTGTTTTCTTCAGATTTAAATTTAATTTCCCCTCCTGACTGGTTGATAATTACCCGAGCAATAAAGAGCCCAAGACCAGTTCCCAATTGCGACTTTTGTCTAGTATTTGAAGCACGATAAAAACGCTCGAAAATCATACCCCTCTCCTCTTTAGGTATCCCAATACCTTCATCTTTAATTACCACAACCAGCTGATTATCCTCCTTTTTAAAATCGATAGAAAGCGTACCACCCTGTTTATTATATTTTATTCCATTGCCTATGACATTTTGGAGTGCCTGTCTCATTTTCGACTCGTCGGTCAGGACAAAGATTTTTTCCTTGGGTTTGGTAAATTGAATAGTTACTTCATTAGCCTGGGCTAATGGCTCGAGGATATCAACTATATCTATAAGTAAATCGCAGATGTTTGTAGGCTTTTTCTCAAAAACAAATTTCCCCTGATCGATCTTGGAAAGATCTAAGAGATCTCGAACAAGTACATTCATACTTTCGGAAGTATCTCTGATGATCCTTGCTGTTTTTTTATTTTCTCCAGATATATTGCTTTCAAGTAAAAGCTCAGCGTGTCCTCTTATAACGGTAAGTGGAGCTTTAAGTTGGTGAGAGGCAATAGAGATCAACTGTTCACGGAACTGATCAGTAAGTCGTTCTTTTTTTACAATGCGGAATCCCAAAAAAATAATAAGCAGAATGCTTGTTATGCCTGAGAGTATAATAAATAGAATTGTTATCTGAACAGTGAATTGGGTTCGTGTGCGCTCGATCGCAAGTTGCTCTTTGGCAAAATCAATGCTCTTTTGAATTACGGGGAATATTTTCTCTTCTTCCAACGTCTTGAGTTGCTTCTTATGGGGCAATATTTCTTCAATAGAAAGACCCGTCCGCTTTCCCTCTACAATTGTTTCCACCAAAGAGATAACTGTGCGCTGATCTAGATCAAGCGCTGATGTACTTCTACCAAATTGATTTATGTGCTGATTGTATACAGCGATATTATCCTCAAAATGAGACCCGTACTCCATAATACGAGAAATCTGCTTCTCAGCTATTTCAGTTGTAGGAAAATCAAGCACTAAAAAAGTTGTCATTTCAAGAAGTGTCAGAAAAAGCGCGCTACGGATATCTTCAAGTATTACAATCTCTTGCGTAATATCACTCTCAACTCTTTCGAAGGAGTTCGATGTATTGAGCACACCCCAAATTCCAACTGAGCCGACGACAAAGATGAACAAAGCTGCGACAAAAAACCCAACAAGCAATCTTTTTTTATGTATTGTTTTTATAAGACTTGGTAGCATTGGTATAGTGTTTTATTAAGTTCGAATTCTAAACTGCGGGTCGTTGAGTCTGTTATTTATCCTGAGTTTACCTGTAGTGAGTCTATCGAATCTATCGAAGGAGAATATGGATTCGAAAGAATCAGGATAATTATAGAGTGCCAAATCTTACTCCCCAAACATAGTTAAACATCAGAGTTATGTCTGCCTACGTTGTTACTTGTCAATACTGTCGGTAATTGAAAAGAAAAAGTTGATCCTTTCCCTTCCTCATATTTTACCCATATTTTTCCCATTCACACGGAGCCACAAATCAATAAACCGCAGTAGTGATCCAGATTTTCTGCCAACCTGACCCACAGCAAGAACAAAATAGACGCCATCTTCTAATATGGTAATGTCCCCTGGCTTTTTGAGATTGTGTCCGATACCATTAACGGCATCTTGAGTATCAAACTTTACCAGAGTTGGCTCTGTTGTAGTAGGCGTCTGATCTGTCGAATCAGAGAGTTGTACGTATATCGCACCCTTACCTGGATCTTCCATGGTAATGATTATGACATATTAATTAATACTCTCTAGTTTGTTATACCCTTTCCAGCGAAAATACTACAACCCCAAAAACCGCCATCTTGGAGATTGTTTGGCTACTATAGTAAGCAGCTCCGGGGGCAGGATTCGAACCTGCAACAAACGGCTTAACAGGCCGTCGTTCTACCATTGAACTACCCCGGAATGATTATTAAATAGCGCTTATTTTTTTATTATAATAATTTTTTTCGAAAATTTCAATCTTCCCCACTCGCCAATCACTAATCGCTAAACGCTATTCATTAAGCGCTAATCTAGTATTCTTTCAACTTTTTCAATCCTTTGTGCTCCCTGATTTTTTCCAGAGACTTGGCCTCAATCTGCCTAATTCTTTCTCTGGTTACACCAAATTCATTACCAACCTCTTCTAAAGTATGAGTTATTCCATCTTCCAAGCCAAACCTCATTTCTAAAATCTTTTGTTCTCTCGGAGCCAAGTCAACCAGAATCTCTTTCATTCTTTCTTTTAGTAAAGCTCTTGCTGCAACCAAAGAAGGCGACACTTCTTTTTTATCCTCAATAAATTCAGCTAGAACGCTGTCTTCATCGCTATCCCCGACTGGAGTTTCCAAAGATACGGTTTCCTGGGAAATTTTCATTATATGATGTACCTTACCAAGCTCAATGCCCATTTCAGCGGCAATCTCCTCTGGTAATGGATCCCTTCCCAAATCCTGCAGCAACCTTCTCCTTGCTTGACTGTATTTTGAAATAGTTTCCACCATATGGACTGGGATTCTGATAGTCCTTGCCTGATCAGCTAAAGCCCTCGTGACTGCTTGTCTAATCCACCATGTTGCATAAGTTGAAAATTTATATCCCCTCCGCCAGTCAAATTTTTCAACTGCCCGGAAAAGACCAAGGTTTCCTTCTTGAATTAAGTCGAGCAAAGTTAAATTTGGAGATCTTCCAACATACCTTTTTGCAATAGAAACCACTAATCTTAAGTTAGCCTGGGCTAAGGCTTTCTTCGCCTCCTCATCCCCTTTCTCGATTTTCTTTGATAATTCTTTCTCTTCAGCCGCAGTTAAAAAAGAAACTTTTCCAATTTCTCTTAAATACATCTGAATTGGATCAATTTTTTCATCTATGGTTCTGCGCGTAACAGCAGGAACTTCTTCCACATCAAGAAATTCTCTTACCTCCTTAAGCTTAATTCCCTTTCTCTCCAAAATATCATAAAGATTTTCCAAACCATCTATGTCTCTTTCTATTTCTGGAAATACTGATAAAATTTCAGAAAAAGTTAAAAATCCCCTTTCTTCGCCTTTTTTAATTAATGGTTGAATCATTTCAGGGGTGACTATTTTTTTCTTAAAATGGGGCCGTTTTACGCTTTTCTTTTTCTTTATTTTTCTTTTCCGCTTCTTCTTGAGTTTTTTTTTCTGAACAATCTTCCTTGCTGTTTTTTTCTTCACTCGTTTTATCTTTTTTTTCGCTTTTTTGTTTTTTTTCATTTTGGGATAACTTAATCACTATTAAACTGCTGAGAGAGCTGGTTAAACTCTTTAATAAGAATATTTGTTTTTCCGAAATCTTTTGCTTCTTCTGCTTTCTTTATTTCTTTGGTAAGAGATTCCAATTTATCTTTCGCTACCAAAGAACAAGTTTCTTTAACGCATAGTTCAATTTCTATTTCTGCGTCTTTTTCTTCTATCTTTTCGATTTCAGCCTTTAAAAAAAGATAATTCATAAATTCAGCGCCATCTGAAGAAAGTTCTTGTTTATTCGAAAAATGAGCGAAAACTTCTTGAATTTTTTGAGAAAAATTAGGAAGAATCTCGCTGTTAATTACTTTTATCATTTGAGGATATTTTATTATCAAGAATGCGAGTCTTTCTTCCAAAAGCTCTTTGCGGGATTTCGGTTGAAGAACTATTTTTTCTTCTTCAACCTCACTTTCTCTTTTATCTAATTTCGTTTTTTTAAGTTCCTCGGCGATAATTTCTTCTTTAATTTCAAGCTTTTTTGAGAGTTCTTGTATCCAATAAGACTGTTCAATTTTATTTGGAATTATTTTTATTATAGGCAAGAGTAGTTTGGAGATTTCTTTCTTACCTTCTGGGTTCTGTTTGTTAAATCTTGAGAAGGCGGTTTCAAAATAAAACTCTAAAATTGATTTTGCTGTTGAAACTAATTTCCCCCAACTTTCTGAATTTTCAGATATGATATCTGCAGGGTCTGAACCTTTTTTCATTGTAATCACCTTAACATTAAAACCGCCTGCTTGGGCTAAGTCTATTCCCCTTCTCGTAGCAGTATCACCCGCTATATCCATATCAAAAGCAGTCAACATATTTTCTGAATACCTTTTCAGAATCTTTAACTGAGAAGTGGTTAAGGCGGTTCCTGAAGTAGCTATCACATTTTCAAAGCCAACCTGATGAGAAAGGATGACATCCAAGTAACCCTCAACCAAAATACAAAAATCTTTTTTTCTAATTTCCACTCTTGCCTTATCCAGACCGTACAGAACACTGCTTTTATCGTAAAGCAATGTGGATGGACTGTTTACATACTTTGCTTCATCCTGAGTATCTTCCAAAATTCTTCCTCCAAAACCAATTACCTGTGAACTTAAATCAAATATCGGAAAAATGATTCTTCCTCGGAAACGATCATAACTTGTAGAAACTGATTCATGCGAACCAGCTTCGCCCGCGGAGCGAGGCGAGTAACTACGCGGATCAACGCGGAAATTATTTCCTCCTTTTTTAATAGCTAACCCGGCTTTTATAATTTCTTCCTTCTGATATCCCCTATTCGCCAAAAAGTCAGAAAGTCCTTGCCAAGAATCAGGGGCATAACCCAACCGCCATTTTTTTATTGAATCTTCTGTTGTTCCTCTTTCAAGAAGATATTTTTTTACCGCACCTGCTGTTTTTCCTCCCTCCAACTGTCTCTCGAAAAACTGGCAAGCAAGCTCTATTACTTCATAAAGCCTCTGGCGTTCAGTCTCGAGTTTCGGATCTTGCCTCTTCAGCTCAACCCCCGCTTTTTGAGCTAAAATCCTCAGCGCATCACCAAACTCCACACCCTCAATTTGCATAACAAAGTTGAACAAATTACCACCGGCATTACATCCAAAACAATGCCATATCTGGCGGGCTGGCGAAACAAAAAAAGAAGGAGCTTTCTCTGAATGAAATGGGCAGATAGATCTAAAATTAACTCCCGCTTTTTGCAGCTTGATATAATTTTGGATTACTTCAACGATATCCAGACGATTTTTTATTTCCTCAATTGGGGAAGAGATCATAAACTTTATGTTGTAAAATGTGATATAATAAGATTAACAAAATTTTGAGCAGAAATCAAATTAGCTTAATAGCACGCTCACAAACCGGACATTAATATGAAAATCTTACAAATAGCGCCTCCTTGGATACCAGTTCCCCCCATTACATATGGCGGAACAGAATTAGTTATTTCCTGGCTGACCGAAGAATTAGTGCAAAGAGGGCACGACGTTACCCTTTTGGCCTCGGGAGACTCCAAAACCTCGGCTAAACTCATTCCTATCTGGCCTAAATCACTCTGGCGAGCGAATCTTTCAACTCCCCATGCAGTTTTTGCTTTGATTTATGAAAAATTAGCTCAAATACAAGAAGAATTTGATATCATTCACGACCACTGTGAATTCTATACCGCCCCGTTTTTTCCCTTACTAAAAAAACCTCTGGTTTCCACCATTCATCATCCAATGTACGAGGAACTCATAATTTTATTCAAGAAATTCCCCCGAATACATTATGTGGCAGTTTCTAAAAACCAGAGGAAATCTGCTCCTGGAGTAAATTTTGTCAAAACTATTTATCACGGCTTGCCAATTACGCAATACCCCTTCAACCACAAACCTCAAGATTATCTTTTATGGCTATCAAAAATATCGCCTGGAAAAGGACCTGCTGAAGCCATAGAAGTTGCAAAAAAGGCAAAGGAAAAACTGATTATTTCTGGAAATATTTTGAAAGAGTATGGAGATTATTTTGAATACAGACTGAAACCCTTAATTGATGGAAAGCAAATTCAGTTTGTTGGAACGTCAGATTTTGAGAAAAAAATTGAGCTTTTTAAAAATGCCAAAGCCTTTTTATATCCTGTCAGAAGACCAGAGCCATTCGGTTTAGTTGTGATTGAAGCAATGGCCACAGGCACCCCGGTTATTGCCTACAAAACGGGCGCGATGTCAGAGCTTATCAAAGATGGAAAAACCGGCTTTTTGGTTAATAATCAGGAAGAAATGATAGATGCTTTAAAGAAGATAAATAAAATTGACAGAATTGACTGTCGGAGGCATGTCGCAAGAAAATTCTCTCTAAAAAAAATGGTGAATAAATACGAGGCTCTTTACAATACTATTTTAAAAGATTCTAAAAAAAATAATCATGAGAAAAAAACTTAAAATTGCACAAATCTTCGCTTCGCCAAGTCTAACTTGGTTTCGCTCCCCAGACACCTCTCGGTTTCTGGCTCTCCTTCGCTCCCGCTCAGTCGCTGTTTTCCTACACGGGAAAACACCCAGTTTTCCCGACCCCTTTCTGCAATTTGGGCAATTAACTAAGTTTTTATATCACTTAATAATTTTTAATTTAGGGATTATTAAATATTCAAAAAAAATATGAGAAAAAAACTTCGAATTGCCCAAATTGCCCCTTTATGGTTTGCCATTCCTCCGAAAAAATATGGAGGAATTGAAAGAATTGTCTCATTTTTAACAGAAGAATTGGTAAGAAGAGGTCATGATGTAACTCTATTTGCCTCTGGCGATTCAAAAACGAAGGCGAAACTAATTTCGGTTTATCCGGAATCTTTAATAAAAGCTGAATACAACTGGCAAGATCCAGTGTGGAATTTAGAAAATTTATCAGAAGTTTTTAAAAAAGCAAACGATTTTGATATTTTGCATTCTCATCTAGATTTCTGGACTTTGCCATTCCAAGATTTAACTAAAACACCCGTCCTGCATACTTTACATAATCAACTTTATAAAGCATCTATAACTAGAGAAGGTGAAAGGAAACCGGCCAGAATTCAAATCTTTGAGAAGCACAAGAAAGAAACATCGGCTGTTTTTATTTCTAAGTCACAAAGGTTAAAATCGGCTGTAAAATTTCCTCAAAGCTGGATAATTTATAATGGAATAGATATCTCTAAATTTAAATTTAATCCAAAACCGCAGAATCATTTTATCTGGATTGCGCGAATTGATCCCTTTAAAGGAATTGAGAATGCAATAAGAGCTGCGGAAATTACCGGAGCAAAATTATTATTAGCCGGCAGACTTGATCCAAATAAAGAGGAATATTTTAAAAAGAAAATTAAGCCTCGCCTTTCAAGGAAAATTAGATACGTAGGAGAATTAAGCCAAAATGAACTTTCTGAGTTCTATGGGTCAGCTCGAGCCCTTCTTTATCCCATTGAATGGGAAGAGCCATTCGGATTAGTAATGGTGGAGGCTATGGCTTGCGGTACTCCGGTAATTGTTTTTGACCGAGGATCTGCCAAAGAAGTAGTTAAAAACGGCGAATCCGGTTTTGTAGTTAAAAATATAGAGGAAATTGTAAAAGCAATGAAAAAAGTTGATCAAATTGATAGATTAAAATGTAGAAAAAGAGTAGAAAATCATTTCGCTTACCAAAAAATGGTTTCAAAGTACGAAAAACTTTACTATAAACTTATAAAAAAATGAAGAAGCTTCGAATCGCCACAATGATAACTGGTCGCTATACTTGTCCTCCACCCAAAGGGGTAATTTACGCTCCTATGGTAATTGCGAAAGCCATAGTTGAAGGATTAGTAAAAAGAGGACACAAAGTATTTTTCTTTGGTCCGGAAGGTTCAAATTTAAAGGCGACTAAAATAATTTCTGGGGGCATGAATCCTCTTTATGGCAAAAAAGAGCATGAAATTCTTCAAGGTCCGATGATTCGAGAAAAAGAAAGGGAGAAGATTAAAAATTTATGGGACCAATATTTAATTTCCTTAATTTATCGAGAGGCTCTAAAAGGAAAGTATGACTTAATTCATATCCATCCAGTAGATAGAGTTTTACCTTTTAGCCTCGCCTTTGAAAATATTCCCGTGGTTTATACCCTCCATGACCCTATTTATCCTTGGAGAAGAGATATTTTTCGAATGTTTCAAAGTAAAAATCAATATTTTGTTTCTATTTCTAATGCTCAAAGAAAACCAGCTCCTGATTTAAACTGGATAGCAACAATTTATAATGGTATCGATTTAAAGTATTTTCCTTTTAAGCAGAAACCGAAAAACAAAACTTTATTTTTAGGAAGAATTTTGCCGACTAAAGGAACAGATATTGCAATTCAAGCGGCTAAGCTGGCTAAAGTAAAACTAATCATTGCAGGTAGCCCAAATAGAGGAGATTTCTGGGAAAATAAAATTAAACCTTTTTTAGGAAAAAACATTCAATATATTGGCAACGTCCCTTATCAAAAAACTTATGAATATTATGGAGAATCCAAGGTAAGTTTATTTCCAATTCAGTGGGAAGAACCTTTTGGTTTAACTTTTGTTGAGTCAATGGCTTGTGGAACTCCAGTCATTGCTTTTGATAGAGGTTCAGCCAAGGAAATAATTAAAAACGGCGAAACTGGGTTTGTAGTAAAAAATTTGAGAGAAATGGTAAATGCGATAAAAAAAATTGGTCAAATAGACCGAAGAGAATGTAGAACGTGGGTAGAAAAAAAATTTCCGATTGAAAAAATGGTTGATGAATACGAAAGAATTTTCTTTGAAATTTTAAAGAAGAAAATTAAGTAAAGCTCCTGAAGACCAGGCTTGAGGATAGCAAGCTATTGGAATCTTGGCTATCTCTCCATCAACAACCGTATAAAGCTCTGGCAAATATCCTAATTCTTGATAAGCCCTTAAAATGGCTTTTTTTATTTTTTGATATTCTTTCTTATAACCTGTCTTTTTTAAGCCTTGGGCGATTATCCAGTTGTCATGAGGCCAAATAGAGCCTAATTGATAACTGAAAGTGTTGAAATCAGGCTCTTTTACGGAATGCGTCCTGATTCCAAATGAAGTCCAGAGATCCTTTTGAAAAAGCCTTTTGACTACCTGTTTCTCTTTATTTTTGTCTAAAATTCCGGTAAATAGCAAATGGCCTGGATTTGAAGTAATCATCGTTTGCTGCTTTTTCCTGCCATCAAGAGCAAACGCAAAATATCCTTTTTTCTCCACCCAAAATTTTTGATTAAAAGATTTTTTTAATCTTTTTGCTCTTTCTGAAAAACGTTTTGACAAGGTATTTTTCTGCAAAATCTTGGCAAAGCTGGCTCCATATCGCAAGGCTAGATATTGATATCCCTGAACCTCAACAAGAGCTATGGGAGAACTAATCTTCAAATCTTTTTCCGGCATATCCTTCCAGCCTTGATGATAAAGACCGTTTGGATTTTTCCTTTGATACTCCAGAAATAAATCGTTGTCGGGATCTCCGTATTGTTCCATCCAATAAAGAGCTGCCAACATATTCTTCCAATGTCTCTTAAGGAATTTTCTGTCTTTTGTTTTTTGGAAATAGAAGTAAAAAACGATTAAGAAAAGAGGAGTAGAATCTACTGAACCATAATAAGGGAAAGGAAATCCTTTCCTTTTTGGATGCCGTCTTAATCTCCAGTCAGTTTCATGGATTATCTTGCCCGGCTCTTCCTCACTTTGTTTATCTATCTTTTTCCCTTGGAGTAAAGCCAAAGTTTCTAAAGTCTTGCGGCAAACACTAGGCTGTACCCTTAAAAGCTGCCAAGAAGCTATTAAAGAATCTCGGCCAAAAAACCGGCTGTATCGCGGAAAGCCGGCTTGAATCAGTCCTTTTTCATCTTTCAACTCTTCTATCTCTTCCAAGAGTTGTTTTTTTATTCTTGCAATTGTTTTCACATTATTTTTCAAATTTTCCCCGTGGCCACACTGACATCTGGGGAAATGGAATTTCAATTCCCTCTTTATCAAAAGCAATCTTTATTCTTTTTCTAAGCTCCCCGGTTACATCCCATTGCCTTAAAGGTTTCGTATCACCTAAAATTTTAATAATTACGGCAGAATCGGCAAAATCATCTACTCTCAAAAATTGAGGAGTTTTTAAGATATCTTGTTTCCATTGTGGATCTTCGGCTAATTCATTGCATACCTTATTTACCACATTAATCACTTTTTCCAAATCCGATCCATAGGAAACTCCTATATTTAAATTAACTCTGGAGAACCCTTTAGATAAATTAGAGGCCTTTGTTATCTCGCCATTTGGAATATGGTGCACTATCCCGTCCAAATCCCTTAAAATTGTTCTTCTTAAGTTTATATCCTCCACGAGCCCGCAGGTATCCGCCACACAAGCCACATCACCTACACGGTATTGATCTTCTAGAATAATAAATAAACCTGAAATTAAATCCCGAATAAGGTATTGACCTCCAAAACCGAACGCTAAGCCCGCTACACCGGCTAAAGCCAATAAGGGACCGATATTTATTCCAAGTTCAGAAACAACCATTAATCCTGCTATCAATAAAACTATTATGCTTACCGCCCCTTCAAGAACCCCTTCTAAAGTTTTTGACCTTTTTTCCAGAGCCTTCCCGTCGCGAATGCGGTAGGTTTGAGTGACAAAACTTTTAACCCCTTTTGAAATAAAAATTTTAATAATCCGGTCAATTAACCAGGCTCCGATTAAAATTAAAATTATTTTTATTCCGTGGGATAAAATCCAAGGAGTTATATTTTGAAGAATATTTTGGAGATTCATAAACTTTGCGGAGAGGGTGGGATTCGAACCCACGGTCCCTGTAAAAGGACAGTTGCTCTCCAAGCAACCGCACTAGACCACTATGCGACCTCTCCTTTGTCCTCCGTAGCAGAATCAGACTCGGTGAAGGAGGATTATCTTGGTAACTTGGCAATTATATGAAAAATCGCAGGATGCTGGACAATAAATTTATAATTCAATAATTTCAAAACTGTTAAAAAATCTAAAACCTCTTCTCTGAATGCTTCAGGTCCCGTAAAAACTTCCCAAAGCTCTTCAGCTACTTTTTTAATAAAATTATTAAACACTTCATAATCTTTTCTTTTCCTCAAATATTCAATAATTTTCCTAAACTCTCCTCTGTCAAGCCAAACACCCAAACATATATTACAAAAATCTACGCTAATTTTTGAGTCTCCGTAATTCACTTCATAGAAAGGCAACCTGCAAGATGGACAGAGCTTTTGACCCTTTGAAATCTTAAACTTTTTTCTTTCTTTCCAAAGATCAATGTCCAACCAATTCAAACTTTCGTCTTTTTTATCTTTTGCCAACCTTAATTCCTCTTCTTCAAACCAAAGACCAAGACACTTCGGACAATAGTCAATCTCCACTCCATAAAAAATAGCTTTCTCTAAATTTTCTTTGCAAAAAGGACAGGACAAATTTTGAAGTATGAAGTATGAAGTATGAAGAAACAAAGAATAAAAATCTTCAGGTCTTCAGTCTTCAGACTTCAAACTTTTAAATCTCTTAGGGCTTTTGTTCTTTCTCCTACCGGAGGATGAGTTGTAAATAGTTTGTGGAGCCAGGATTTTTTTTCTTCTCCCCGAAAAGGGTTTACAAAATACAAATGGGCAGTTGCATCGTTAGCTGATTTTAATGGTTTTGAATCTTGGGAAATCTTTTCCAAAGCCCTGGCTAACCCTTCAGGATATCTTGTCAAAAGTGCGCCTGAAGCGTCAGCCAAGAACTCTCTTTTCCTGGAAATTGCCAATTTAATTAAAATAGCGAAAAGTGGAGCCAAAATAGCCAAAGCCAGAGCAATTAAAATCATAATTCCTCCCCCGCCTTGGCGATTCCGGCCTCCAAACCCTCCCCAAAAACTAATCCTGAAGAAAAAGTCAGTCATAATAACCACCACTCCCACTAATACCACGATAATAGTTGAAAGCAGTACGTCTTTGTTCCCAATATGGGATAATTCATGGGCTATTACTCCTTCCAGTTCCACCCTATCCAGCCTTTCCAAGAGTCCTCGTGTTACTGCAACAACTGCATGCTTTGGATTTCTTCCAGTTGCGAAAGCGTTTGGTTGGGCTTCATTAATTATATAAATTTTGGGCAAAGGAAGGCCGGCAGTTATCGCGAGATTCTCAACAATTCTATAAAACTCCGGGTTATCTTGCTTTTCAATGGGCTTCGCTTTTGCCATTGCCAAGACAATTTTATCAGAATACCAATAACTAAAAAAACTCATTAAAACGCTTAATACTACGGCAATCCATAAAATCACGGATGTCTGCAAGAGATAGGATATCAACCAACCGAGCGCAATAATGAAAAGGAAAAAAAAAGTTACATAAAGCCAAGTTTTCCGAATATTTGATTCAGCATGCGTGTATAACGTTGCCATTGCTAATAATTAAAATTTTACTTGTACTGATTCTCTTACTGCTGCCTCTTCAATCTCAAAAAAGTCTTCTTTTTTGAAGTTAAAAAGACTGGCAATAAGTTTATCCGGCAAACTTTGAATTTTGATATTATACTCGCGGACGTTCGTATTATAAAAACGTCTGGCAGCTTGAATTTTGTCTTCGGTATCTCGAAGTTCTTTCTGCAGTTCTAAAAAGTTTTCTGAAGCCCGAAGTTGAGGATAGTTTTCAGAAACCGCAAAAAGAGTTTTAAGGGCCCCTGTTAACATATTTTCTGCTTGCGCGTGGTCAACTGGGGTTTTCGCCGACATTGCTCTTGTCCTGGCTTCTGTAACTTTCTCAAAAACCTCTTTCTCGTGGGCAGCATAACCTTTTACTGTTTCCACTAAATTGGGGATTAAATTGTATCTTCTTTTTAACTGTACATCAATATCTGCGAATGCTTCTCTTACTCTCGTCCTTAATTTGATCAAAGTATTATAAAGGACACCAAATAATAAAATTAATAAAATACCTGTTACCGGCAGATTAATCGCAAAGCTAATTTTATCAAAAAGCGCGCTTACCCACAAAACAATAATCGTTAAAGTAATTAGAATGGTAAAAATTGCTTCCATAATATTATTGAATAATTATCATTAATCTTTATCGACCTTGTATTTTCTATTATATTATTATTTCCCGTTTTTTTCAACCTCACACCAAACGGGAATCGAATCTGTCAATTCAGAGGCCTTTTGCGCCTTATCCCCGTTATGATATGGGAATAAACCAAAAGCGACAGCTTTGCTGCCGCTTTTGGTAAAGTTATATCTGAAAAGCTCTTTTTATTTTAGAGAACGCCTAAGTTTTATTACGAGAATACGTTAGCGGGTAACTGAAATCGTTGGAGCAGCTCCATTTTCTGACTCAGCACCAGGAGCAGAAACTGTCACTCGACCGGTGGTGGAATCTTTGACAATAGTGTAGCCGGTATCGTAATCTGCGCAACTAGTATAACTACCAGTTGTAGGATCAACAGGCATAGCTCCTATATAAAGAGCAACAAGACAGTCGCAAATATCATAAATAGCATCAGTATTTGGATTTTCTGGAGCGGAGTCAAAAGCCATATTTATTGCAGCAGCATCTGGAATAGGTGCCTCACAGGCAGCATTGTCAAAAGTTCCTCTTCCATCAACAATATTCTGAGAGACAGCATTTAAGATAGTATTCACAGCTACAAAACGGGAAGCATTATTGGCTTTGGCGAACTGCCTTCCCGGATTAATTGCAACAATGGCTATTGCCATTAAGATCGCAATAATTCCAATGACAATTAATAACTCAATCAGCGTAAATCCCCTTCGAAGTCTGAAGTCTGAAGTCTGAAGTCTGAAGAATTTTTTAATTTTCATTTTTGAGTCGTTAGAATTTCGAATTCGAACTCGACCTTTCCCCCAACATTTTTGGACCAGCTCTTGTAAAAAATGTACCGAAGGCATTTTGTTCAAAAGTGGTGAGAGGCGTCTTTTTCTTATTATATTATAGCAGTTTTAAAAATAGAGTCCTGTGGAAAACTAAACCTCTCTCACATTGCAGCTTGAAGTACTTTGCGAAAATAGTTCCACAATTGAAACATCTCGCGTACCTTTTGAGAAACTGGTATTTCGCGCGTTGGTCGACACCTTCTGAGCCAGGTGGGCCCGCCTCAGTCCCGCCAGAAGTTGGCACATCTTGGCGGGTTTGGGCAGGTTCCTCTGTTGACTCCTCTCCAATGCCCAATACATCCTCTATAATCTCTACAATCTCTTCAATTATCTCCTCTACAGGAGAAATTTCCGGTAAGTCAATTTCTTCTGGTCAGGGGAATTAGTAGTAATACCTCGGAAAGAATATGAGGAAATTTTGCGCAAGATAGAAAAAAATAATCGTATCCAGCTTGATAAGGATCTCGAAAAGGCTATACGAAAAGTGAAACAGAAAAAACTTGTAGGGCCGTTTAAGAATGTAGCCAGTTTAATGAAATCTCTGGATAGTAAAAAGTAACATGTATGGAGATTTTTTATACTCCACATTTGAAAAAGAAGTATAAACTGCTTTCTAAAGAAGCTTAAAGAAAATTTAGAAAACAGCTGTAACTTCAGAAGGCACTTTGTCAGATTCTTTTACTGTGGGCGCAGAACTGAATTGTTCAGTTGAAGTTGCAGAAACTGATGTCTCCTTCTTTTGATTATTCCTGTTGTTGAAAGTTTTTATCCTTTCTACATATTCTTCCACCCATTCTCTCTTTGTTACCCAATCGTTTCCAATCTTTATCGCTTTCAATTTTCCTTTTCTCGCCAGCAAAGACAAATACTCCTGGGAATAAGAACAATATTCTGCCGCCTTTTGTAAAAAGATATATTTTAGTGTTTCTTCTTCCATATCCCGTAGGAAATATAAAGTATTTTCCCTGTAGGAAACCAAGTATTTCTGTTTTAATTCAGATAGACTCTTTAGATTTCGTAGAAAATACCATATTGTTTCCTACAGGGCATAAAATTTAGCTGTATATTATTCTATTATCGGCTAACCAATATCTTTGTCAATGGAGTAATTTTAAGTTCGGGGCAATAAATTTATGTCGGCTTTTTCCGGTCTTCTCGTCAACCCTCGTAAAGCTGAACCAATAGCCGGGGCGTATAAAATTGGGTTAATTTCCAGGGCTTTTTTAAAATACTCTTTCTTTTTTAAAATATCAATATTTATATTTTCCCATGGATCACCAATCAAAACTGGTTGCTCCAAATTTTCTTCTAAGTATTGCCGAAGATGAGGAATAGGAGCTGAACCTCCGGCTAAAATTATTTTTTCAATTTTTTTACCAGTTTTGTTTCTAAAATAATCTTCAGTTTTTTTAATCTCGAAAATTATCTCCTGAATCTCTTTTTGCAGGATTAAAAAAACCTTTCCTTCCTTTTTTTCATGATCAAGGCCAATTTCTTTTTTTAAACTTTCTGCCTCTTGAAAAGAAATGTTCAATTTCTTCACCAGAACTTGGCTGAATTTATTTCCGGCAGTATCTATGGAAATACTCAGCCTAAGATAACCTTCATCAAAAATGTTGATATTGGTGGTTCTAGCTCCAATGCCTGTAATTAAAATAGCCTCATCTTCTTTTTTGGTTAAAGCCCTAAATATACTCGTTGATTCAATTTCTAGGACAATAGGTTTAAGTTTCAAGTTTTTAAACACTCTCAAATACTCATTAACTATATTTTTTTGAACAGCAGCCAAAAAAACTTCTCTATTAACTATTTTAAAGCCGAAATAGATATCTGACAATGAAAATGGAAAATTCGAAACAGCCTCTGAACGAATAAATTCTTCAGTTTTCTCTTTTTTAAGATCTGGAGGGAGTTCAACAATATGAATGAAAGTTTTGGATTCTGGTAAAGTAAAAATAAACTTTTTTGTATTTATTTTGCCAAACTTTGGTTTTTCAATCAATTTCTGCAAAACAGATTCTAATCTTTCTGGTTTAAGAATCTTGCCGTATTCAATAGTCCCCGGCTCTAAAATTTTTCTCCCCAAAGCTAAAAGCCTGGGGTTTTTAATTGATCCTCCCAAAGAAATTGTCTCAATTGAATAGTCGGATATATTAAGGCCGAATGGAGGTGCTCTAAATAACATAACTTTTAATTTATTAGCTTGTATCTTTTTAGCTGATTAGCTGAAAATTTAAAAATTATCTAAGAAGCTAACTCTTAAAAAGCCAAAACCTAGAATTCTGATACTTCCTGCCAAGAATCAATAATCATCTCAGGATTAATTTGGCTGACAACTATTTTTATTTTTTTTATTTGGTTTTGGAAATTAGCTGAAACTTTCACTGTCCAATTCCCATCAACTAAAATTGTACAACTGCCATTCTCTATATTAGGGATAGTTTCACCGCTATAACTAATATCTCCCTTTAATTTCATTAAGGCATCTTCTGCGCAAAGGTTAGCCAAATAAAAAGCTTGAGAAGATTGAGATTTTTGTAGGCTCATTTGAGCTTCGCTAATAGAAAACTGAGAAATTCCCAAACCGATCAGCAACACCACGCCTAAAATTATGAGAATAGTTATTAATGCAATAAACCCTTTCATTAAAAATATAAAAATTTATTCTCTTCCATCGTCATTTCTCCAGCGATAATGAAGCTGAGTAATATGAGGAGGAATGCCAACTGCTCCACCTGGGACTAAGGAAATACTTGATATTAAATTAATAGAAGCTGCGTATTCAGTTCGAGCACTAGGATTAATATGTTCAATAGTCATTTCCGCACGAACTGTTCCAGGAGTATCAGGATAAGAAAGGTTGGTAAATTGAAGATTGCTTACTATTACCTGATCACTGGTAAGCGCATAAGGCCCGCTGGCACCTTGGGTAATTCTTAATTTTCCATCTACTACATCAAACACCGTAGGGTCTAAATGGGAAGCAGCCATAGCTAAAGAAAGAGAAGGGGCAGAATTACCTGGAGAAGGGTTATTTATTCCTGCAGCTTTTTTTGTTTCTTGGGTTATTTTGGTTAAAGCAAATCTCGCATTTTGTTGAACTTCTTGATAGGCTGTTTCTTTTATGTTCCCGAAAATAATATTCCATAAAAATCCGCTCATGAAAATTAATACAACTCCAATAATTGCTATATAAATTATGAGTTCAATCAAAGTAAAGCTCTTCATATATAAAAATTTAGAAACTTTAGAAATATAAAAATTTTTATATTTTTATGGAATAATTTGTAATTCAGGATACACGCTATATTCATCTAACGCAGTTCCGTTATTTGTCACTCTGAAACAATAACTTTCTCCATCCGTAGCATTAAGAGTCGCCCGAAAAACAAATTCAATCTCCGTATAGTTACCAGCGCTTAGAGTTATCAATCCTGAGGAATTTGAGGGTGATTCAACTATTCGACCAGGAGTAAAAATATGTCCTTCCGTGTTTGCAAACTGAGCAGTAGTAGGATCACTATCAGCGAAAAAATTGGAAGTTGTCATCTCAAAGTGTTCTGTGGCAGCTGTAACTGGAACAGCAGTAAAAACTTCATCATCTCCACATACAGCTCCAATTTTTAAAGCTGACTCTAAAAAATAATCATAATCTGTTGCGGTAGCTCCTGTATTTGCCGCCTCAATCCTTAAACGGATATTGGTTTCTTTAATAACACCAAAAGTAAGAGTGTCTTCAGCTTCTCTCCAGGTAGCCGGAGGAATACCAACAGCATCAGAAATCTCAAATTCAACTTTAGTCACTCTCATTTCTTCACTGCCGCCAAGGTTTCGCGATATAATGCGTATTCGTAAATCAGCATAATCTGTGATATTTGCAGCATTCGCTTCAGCTATGGTAAATACTTGCTCTGCATATGTGGTGCTGCGGTTTTGAAGATTTCCAGATGTTTCGATCTCTGTTGTTCCCTGGAAGAGTGCAACTCTCATTCTCTCTACTCCACCAGAACCGATTGATCTTATCCAGACATGGATAATATGGCCAGTATCCACGCCGGGGTCTTGAAATACTGGCAGACCTACCTCAGCGGTTGCGGTTGTCCCAAAAGAAACAATATAACTGTCATCACCATCTGCACTCGCTTCATCAATCGAAGTATAAAGAAAACCATCATTATCAACAGTTCCTTCATCTGTCCATGAACCTGTGGAAATATCTCCATTAGGTAAACCAGTCTGTATTGCATATACTTCTTGGATTTTGGGCGGAATCTGCGGGTCCTGCCAAATTTTCGGCCAGCCAATAAAAATCCAGCCAGCAACTATAAAAAAGATAATAGATCCCGCCAAAAAATTTGCTGAGTTATTTTTCATAATTTTTTTCATATTTTTGCCTTTCGCTTTCTGAAAACTTATGAAAAACGCCATTAGTTGACATTTTACACAGTCCCAAAAAACGTAGAATTAATTTTCGTTTTTTTTGTATTTTTTTATTCTCCTCCATCATCATTTCTCCAGCGATAATGAAGCTGGCCAACAAAGGGAAATGCTTCCCCCGCCCAATTAGTTAAATAAGTAACCAATATGATTTCTTTAGGTCTGACTTCGGTAAATTGCCAGGTAACCTGTGAGATGATTTTTTTTCTACCAGGATCAAGTGTTTCCACCGTGATTACCCGAGTAAATTTTCCGTCGATTGTTTCAAATGTACCAGAAAATTGCCAAGTTCCTCCAAAAATTATTAGACCGTGATCTCCATCCGCTAAACCAGTCCAATTATTATCTCTGATTGACCTAGTTGCCTCCAAACCCTCTTCAGCTAAAAAATTGGCTTGGGTTATCTCTGAAGCCAGACGACCGATAATATAGCTGTTAAAAATTAAAAAAACTAAAGCTGAACCCACTATTACAAAGATTCCAAGAGCTACCACTAATTCGATTAAAGATTGTCCCTTATTCATTGTTCCGATTTAGCAATTTATTCCAGATTTATTCTACTCCATCGTCATTTCTCCAGCGATAATGAAGCTGAGTCAATTGAGGAATAGACGGAGCAACTGGAACTAAAGAAACCGTCCCAAGATTATTAACATTTATTGCCATACTCTCATTCCCGCTATGTAAAACAATATCTCCGGTTATATTCGGCTTTCCTTCAAGTCTTGAAAAAACGATTTCCGAAAGACCGCTCACAGTAATAATCTGAGGTAAATCGAAAACTTCGTCAAATTGAATATCGCGAGCTGCAAAAGAATTCCCTTTAAATAAGATATAATTATCGTTTGCGATATAAACTCCAAACTTTGAATCCAATTCCACTGACATTGTCTTCAGTTGAGCCCTTCTGAGAGTCTGCAAAATTCCTTGGGTATGAGTTCGTAACTGCTGGTTTTTATAAAAATCTAAGCTGATAGGCAAAATAAAAGCAAGAAGAATAGAAATTATAAATATCACCAATAAAGTTTCAATAAAGTTTAATCCATGCATGGTTAACGAACTCTAATTTCCCCGATAAATTCATAAATAGGAATAATGGTTGATAAGGCAATTAAAATAATAAAAACTCCGATAAAAATCAATAGAATTGGCCCGATGATGCTGGAAATATTCTTAAGCGATGTATCTACTTCTCTTTCATAAAATCTGGATAAATAAAAAAGGCTATCCTCTAATGAACCTGTTTTTTCCCCTACCAAAATCATTTCCGCAAAGATAGGAGGGAAATTTTTAGGAATTTTTTTGAGGCTAGAGCTTATTTTTTCTCCTCTCTCTACTCCTGCTATGACATCTATTAAATTTCTTTTATAAATCTCGTTCGGAAGTATGCTTCTGCAAGTTTCTAAAGCTTCCAAAATCGGCATTCCGCTCTTTAATAATGTGTACAGGCTCTGGGAAAACCTTGCCAAATTTATATTTTTAGAAATTTGGCCGATAATTGGCAGAGAAAGTTTTATATTATCGAAATAAAATCTGATAAATTTTATTCTTTGGAGAATTTTAAAAATGAAAATGAGGATAAAAAAACCTCCAATTATTACATACCAAAACTTTTTCAAAAATGAGGATAAAAAAATTAAAAATTTAGTAGCAAAAGGAAGTTCTCCAGCAACTCCCATTTGCTGAAGCGCTTGAAAAAGTGGGACTATCTTCGGGATGACAAAAAATGTTACTCCCAAAATAATGACAACCGCCAAAGCAATGACCAAAAAAGGATAGAGCAACGCTCCCATTATCTTGCCTTTTAACTCATAATCCTTCCGAATTTGCAAGGAAAGGTATCTTAAATTCTCTTCCAAGGTTCCTGACGATTCTCCCACGCGAATTACACTTCTGAAGAATTTATCAAAAATTCGGGGATGTCTCGCAAAACTCTTCTCTAACCTCTCTCCCTCTAAAACCCTTTTTAAAATATCGTCTAAAGCTTTCTTTAATTCCTTGGATTCAGCCCCATTTTTTAGAGTCTCCAAGGCTTCGGAGATTGGAATTCCCCCTTTAATCATTAAGGATAAATGCTCTGCAAAAAATATTTTTTCTTTTGGTGAAACTGACATATCCCGTAGAAAACTTAAGTATTTTCCATTTTTATTTTGGATAGACTATTGAAATAGTGTTTCAATCTATATTTGATAAATCTCTTACCAATCCCAATTTTAAAATACTTTTCCTTTTGTTTAGCATCTTCTTTACGTGAACAAATTTCACGGTAAATTAATTTTAAAGGTCTTCTTGATTTAGTAAAAAATACTTTACCTAAATTATGTTTTAATATTCTTTTTCGAAAGTTATCAATGAATCCTGTGTATAATTTACCATTTTTAAGACTCTGAACGATATACACGTAAAACATAATATTTCCTACAGAACATATGTTTATTCGCTGGTTGCTCTTAGAACTTCTTCTAGGGTAATCATCCCTCTTTCTATTTTGTTAACCCCATCTTCAATCATTGTTCTCATTCCTAATTTCTTTGCCTTCGACTTAATCTGAGAAGCATTGGCTCTTTTCATAATTAAGTTCTTAATCGGATCTTTTATCTCTAGAACCTCGAAAATCCCTGTTCTCCCGAAGTATCCTGTTTGCTGGCAAAGTAGGCATCCTTTCCCGCGAAAAAGGCGAATTTTATTCTTTTTTGTTCTTGAAAACCTCGCAGCTAAATCCTTCCCTAAAAGCTGAGAAAATTTGGAGAAAGAAATTTCATAGCTCTCAATGCACTTTGGACAAATTTTCCTTACTAGCCTTTGCGCAATGATTAAGTTTAAAGATGTTGTGAGTAAAAAAGGTTCAACATCCATATCTAAAAGCCGCGGCAGAGTGGTGAAAGAATCTGTGGCATGGAAGGTAGAGAGCACTAAGTGCCCTGTCATTGACGCATTGACAGCTAAAGCAGCTGTCTCTGTATCTCTGATCTCCCCGACCATAATTATATCTGGGTCTTGACGAATTATCGCCCTCAAGCCCTTGGAAAAAGTTAATCCTTTTTTTGGATTAGCTTGAATCTGATTTATTCCCTCAATATCGTATTCAATTGGATCCTCAATAGTACAAATGTTAACTTTTCTTACGTTCAGAATTTTTAAAATTGAATACAAGGTAGTAGTTTTTCCAGAACCTGTAGGACCTGAAATCAAAGCCATACCCCAAGGTCTTTTTATATTCCTGTCAATGATTTCTAATTCATTCAATTCCAACCCTAAATCTTTTAATTCAAACCTCCTCGCACGTTCTGATAAAAGCCTCAATACTGCCTTCTCTCCCTTCTCAACAGGAACAATTGAAACTCTAACATCTACTTTTTCTACGGACGCTTGGAATGAAAAATGGCCATCTTGAGCAGTATCATGAATATCTGTACGAAGTTCGCTCAAAATCTTAATACGGGAGATCAAAAAATCGTGAAGAAATTTTGGTAGAGTCAAAACATCATGTAAAACGCCGTCTATCCTGTATCTTAATACTGTTGAGCTCGCATAAGGCTCAACGTGAATGTCTGAAGCTCTATTGTCATAGCCATAGCTTAAAATTAAATCTACGGCCTTGATTATTGGCAAGTGCTCTTCGGTAGGCTTTTTTGGAGCTTTTCCAAACTCTTGGAGAGATTTTCTAACAACTTCTTCAAGCTCCTCTTTTAACCCTTTCCGGTAGTATTTCAGAGATTCCGCAACATCTCTCTTGGTTGCGTAATAAGGAGTTACTTTTTTTCCTGTTTTTCTCTCAAGAAACTCTTTAATCTCTAAATTTTCCGGTTGGTTAAAAGCAGCTTTTATTTTATCTTTCGTTTCATCAAAAATAATTATTTTCTGCCTCTTCGCTACGCTTTCTGGCAGAATAGCTAAAGTTTCCCGATTAATTTTGGTTTTTTTCAAATTTACAAATGGGAACTTGATATAATCTGCGATTAACTGACCAAGCTCTTCATCAGCAATAAACCTCTTGTCCAAAATAACTTCTTGTAAAGGTTCTTTTTTCTCCCGGGATATTTTTTTAGCTAATGCGAAATTTTTTTGCGAAAGTAGTCTAGAATCAACTAAAATATTTTTTAAAATTTTCTCGGTGATTCGCATTTAAGTTTTTATTTTCGCTAACTGCTCTCTTACCTGGTCTACAACTCCCGACAAACTAACTTCGGTTTTTATCAAATAAGCCTCTGCTCCCAAAGAAAGCCCTCTTTGAATGTCAGACTCTTGGCCTAAGTTGGAAAGGATAATTACCGGAATATTCTCGGTATTTTTATTGCTCTTCATGTCAATTAAAACATCAAATCCGTTTTTCCTGGGCAGTATTAAATCTAATATCACTAGGTCAGGCTTTTCGGCTATTATTTTATTTAAACCTTCCTCTCCGTTGGTTGCCTCAAAAAAATCAAAGCCAAGCCGAGACAGTTTATCCCGATAAATCTTTCTCAAAAAACGATCCTCTTCAATCATTAAAACTTTTGGGTTTTCTTTGGACATAGTTAGATGGAGTTAAGTATTAAAATTCTCATTCCTGTCCCGTATCATCTTTTGTGAAATTTGGTTTTCTACTCGGAGTATTTTCATACTTTCTCCTTTGCAATAGGTAAGGTGAAATAAAATGTCATACCAAAATCTCTGTTTTCGGAAAACCAAATTTTACCGCCCGACAATTCAACAGCCGCTTTATTCAGATATAGACCAAGGCCAAACCCTGAAGGATCTATTTCCAATGCCTCTTCTGACCGATAGAACTTTGTAAAAATCTTCTTAAAATCTTCTCTTGGAACACTAATTCCGTTGTCTTTGCAACTAAACAAAATATGCCTGCCCTTCTTTTCTAAAAATACCTTTACGCTTCCCCTTCCTGCTTTTTTATATTTAATCGCGTTAGTAATCAGATTTTCAACCACATGACGGATTTTTCCTGGATCGGCCAAAACTCTTGGCAAAGGCTTTTTCGATCTCTCAAATGAAATCTCGCAATTTGTTGCCTCAATCCACAACGCTAAGTCTTTAATTATAGGTTGGATAATATCCTCTAAAGAAAAAATTTTTAATGTAATTTCGTAGTTCCCTTCTTCAATTCGAGAAACATCCAAAAGATAGTTAACTTGCCCTGACATTCTTTTTACGTTCTGCAACGCGTCTTGAATGTATTCTCTCTGTTTTTGGTTTATTTTCCCCAGATCTTCTGAAATCAATGCCTCAAGGTAGCCCTTGATAACTGATATTGGATGCCTCAATTGATGGGCGACAATTGAAATCACCTCCGAAATCTTTGGTTTATTTTTATAAAGATCAGTTAGGTCTTCAATTTTTTTAGGATTATTTTTTTTCATCAGTTTTATTATAACTGAAATACGGAAAACAACAAAACCCCCCCCACCACTTTTGACTGAAAAATAAAAGTGGTGGGGGGGGAACTTAGTTAGAATGGTAGAGCGCAGGGTTCCGAATCAGAATCCTACGCTATTAGTATCCTCCTGGCATTGGCGGCATCTGGGGCGTTCTTCCTTTGTCTTCTTTTTCTGGTTTTTCTGCAATCACTACCTCCGTAGTTAAAAACATAGAAGCTGCCGAAACTGCATTTTCTAAAGTTGCTCTGACAACTTTGGTTGGATCAACAATTCCAGAACTAATCATATTGGTCATTGTTCCGGTAGAGGCATCATAACCAATAGCCAAATCATAAGCGCCAGTTTTTTCAATCTTTTCTTTTTGTATTTGGTTAAGTTGTTCAGCAATTTTATAAATAGCAACTTCATCGGCCCCGGCATTCTTTAAAATCTGTCTTAATGGCACGGCGCAGGATTTTTCAACTATTTCTGCCCCTCTTTTAAATTCTCCTACTTCATTTCTATCTTCTTCTTCTTTCGGAATTAATTTTGTGAATACATTAGAAGCTATAAGTAAAGCTATCCCGCCTCCTGGTGAAATTCCTTCTTCGACTGCTGCTTTTGTAGCGGCCAAAGCATCTTCAATTTTATGCTGTTTTGCTTTTTGCTCAACTTCAGTGGCTGCTCCCACTTTAATCACCGCTACTCCACCGGCTAACTTTGCCAACCTTTCCTGGAGTTTCTCTTTATCAAAGTCAGATTCAGTAGTTTGAAGTTCTTTTTTAATCTGACTGATTCTGGCGTCAATTTCTTCTTTCTTTCCTTTTCCTTCAACAATCGTAGTATTCTCTTTTGTAGAAATAATTCTCCTGGCTGTTCCCAGCATATTCAACTCAACATTCTCAAGTTTTAAACCAACTTCTTCAGTAATCACTTGGCTCCCTGTAACTACTGCAATATCTTGCAGCATTTCTTTTCTTCTGTCTCCGAATCCAGGAGCCTTTATTGCCAACGCATTAAATATCCCTCTTAATTTATTCACGACTAAAGTAGCCAAAGCCTCTCCATCAACCTCATCGGCAATAATAACAAGTTCTTTTTTCCCGGATTGGGCAAGTTTTTCTAATAAGGGCAGAATCTCTGCCACAGATGAAATTTTCTTGTCTGTAATGAGAATATAAGGATCTTCATAGACAGCTTCCATCCTTTCAGTATCTGTAACCATATAAGGAGAAATGTATCCTTTATCAAAACGGAGTCCTTTGACAATTTCTTTCTGAAGACCGAAGGCTTTTGACTCTTCAACCGTAATCACTCCGTCTTTACCAATTTCTTCCATAACTTGCGCAATTAAATTTCCGATCTCTGAACTTTCAGCTGAAATAGTTGCAACTTGAGCAATTTTATCTTTTCCTTCTATTTTTATTGAATTCTTTTTTAGTGCTTTTACTATTTCTTTAACTTTCTTATCCATTCCATTTTTAATATCCATGGGATTTACCCCAAGACCAATAACCTTTAATCCTTCAGCAATCATAGCTTGAGCCAGGATCACTGCAGTAGTAGTTCCATCTCCAACCACATCATTGGTTTTTTCTGCTACTTCCTTGATAATCTCCGCACCCAAATTTTCAACCTTATCTTCTAACTCAATCTCTTTGGCAATTGTCACGCCATCGTTGGTAATGGTTGGAGCTCCAAAACCTTTATCCAAAACAACATTACGACCCCGAGGACCTAAAGTAACTTTTACTGCATCAGCTAATTTGTCTACTCCAATTTTTAATTTTTTTCGAGCTACCTCGTTGTATGTAATTTGCTTGCTCATAAATTTAGCTTTCTAGGAATTAGCTTTTTAGCTTCTTGGGAAAGAAAAATTAATCTTAAAACCTGAAAAGCTAATAAACTAATAAATTATTCAATTATTCAAGAATCGCAAGGATATCCTCCTCTCGCGCTATTAAATATTCCTTGTCGTCAATCTTCACTTCACTTGGTCCGTATTTTGTAAATAAAACAATATCTCCGCTTTTCACCTCTAATGGATTCACTTTGCCGGCAGATGTTTTTTTGCCAGGCCCCACTGCAATCACTTTGCCCTGCTCGGGCTTATCTTTTTCAGTAATTTCTGGCAATAAAATCCCAGTCTTAGTCTTTTCCTCCTGCTTCATTGGCTCAATTAAAATATGGTCTGATAAAGGTTTTATATTCACACTTCGACTCGTCCTTCGCTTCGCTCAGTCTTCGCTCAGTGCAAGTAGTCGAAGTGTCCTGAGTTTGTCGAAGGATAATATTATATCTACTTTAGCAATCACAATCTTTGAGTGCTAATTCTATTTTGGATACTATAACTTACAGAAAGTTGTGTCAAGCCCTAAACTACACTGGGTTCAAAATGCAACCCTCTTACCCATAAACACTGGCTTCAAATATTTTCCAGTATAGCTTTTTTTATTTTTTATTACATCTTGTGGCAAGCCTTCAACCACAATTTTGCCGCCTCCCTCCCCTCCTTCAGGACCCAAATCAATTATCCAGTCAGCATTTTTTATTACATCTAAATTATGTTCTATGATCAAAACGGTGTTCCCCATATCCACTAATCCACGCAAAATCCAAACTAACTTTTTGATGTCGTCTGGATGAAGCCCAGTAGTTGGCTCATCTAAAATGTATAATGTTTTCCCTGTTGCCTTTCTGGAAAGCTCGGTGGATAATTTTACTCTTTGCGCCTCTCCTCCAGAAAGAGAAGGAGCTGGTTGACCAAGATGAATATAGCTTAAGCCAACTTCATTTAAAGTTTTTAATTTCTGGGAAATGCTTGGTATTACCTTGAAAAACTCTAAGGCTTCTTCTACTGTCATTTCTAAAACCTCTGAAATATTTTTTCCTTTATACCCAATAGACAGGGTTTCTTTATTAAATCTTTTTCCTTTACATTCTTGGCATTCCACATAAACATCTGGTAAAAAATACATTTCAATCTTTTTCACTCCCTGTCCTTCACAAACTTCACATCTCCCGCCCTTAATATTGAAAGAGAATCTGCCAGGCAAGTAGCCTCTGATTCTTGCCTCTTTTGTTTTGGAAAAAAGATCCCTGATATGGAAAAAAGCTCCGGTGTAAGTTACCGGATTAGATCTTGGAGTTCTTCCAATTGGAGATTGGTTAACTAGAACCATTTTATTTAAATTTTCCCAACCTAAAATATTTTTATGTTTTCCGGGTTCTTCTTTGGTATTGTAAAATTTTTTTAAAAGCGCGCGAGCCAAAATATCATTCATTAAAGAACTTTTTCCAGACCCTGAAACTCCTGTGATGCAAATAAACTTACCCAGGGGAATCCTCACATTGATATTTTTCAGATTGTGCTCTTGAGCCCCTTTGATAAGTAGGAAGTTTGAAGTCTTGGAGTCTGAAGATCGTTTCGTTTCTTCATACGGTTCGGCTGAGCTCACCGAAGTCTTCGCACTTCGTACTTCAACCTTTTTCCGACCTGACATATATTCTCCAGTTAATGTCTTAGCTTTTAATAATTCTTTAGGTGTCCCCTGAAAAATAACTCTTCCGCCATGCTTCCCGGCTCCTGGACCAATATCAATTATCCAATCTGCAGCTAAAATAGTTTGAGGATCATGTTCAACCACACAGATTGTATTTCCCAAATCTCTCAATTTTTTTAGGATCTTTATCAATCTTTGCTGATCTCTTGAGTGCAGTCCGACTGAGGGTTCATCTAAAATATATAATACTCCCGACAATTTTGACCCAATTTGGGTCGCTAACCTTATTCTTTGTTCCTCTCCACCTGCTAAAGTTCCTGTTTTTCGATTACAGGTTAAATAATTTAAACCAACATCAATTAAAAATTGCAAACGATTAACAATTTCTTTCACAATCGGCAGAGCGATTTTTAAGTCTGAAGCATGAAGTCTGCTGGATCCAAAGGAAACTCCCTTGAGGGCTGCGCCTGAAGATCTC
This sequence comes from Patescibacteria group bacterium, assembly GCA_022574775.1. Lineage (GTDB taxonomy): Bacteria > Patescibacteriota > Minisyncoccia > Minisyncoccales > RBG-13-36-15 > JACZRI01. Next base: position 123,718 of record JACZRI010000002.1, read on the forward strand.
TTTTTCGTTTCTTTATACTTTGTACTTCGTGCTTCGTATAATCCTTCAAAAAATCTTTTTGCCTTATCAATACTCACCACTACCACTTCATCAATAGACTTCCCTGCCACAGTAACCGCCAAGGCCGCATGATTTAATCTTTTTCCCATGCATGTCTCGCATTTTTTTTTAAACATATATTGTTCAATTTCTTCCCTGGTGTAATCTGAATCTGTCTCTCGATATCTCCTTTCTAAAGAGGGAATAACTCCTTCAAAACTTGAATTTGGTATTTCTTGTTTTGCTGTGCCTCCCAGCACCGAGCTCTGCTCTGGTGCTGGGGTACTTCGTATTTCCGACTTGGCAGATTCGCCGTATAAAATTAAATCAATTATTTTCTTGGGAAGTTCTTTGACTGGAGTGTTGAGAGAAAAATTACACTTTTCTGCCAATCCGGCAAGCTGCAGCCAGAAATAACTCTGGCGGCCCAATCTATGAGATGCTCTCATCCAGGGACGTATAGCCCCCTCTTCAATGGTTAAATTTAGGTTAGGAATGACTAATTTTGGATCCACCTCTAATTTTTCTCCCAATCCCTGGCAAGATAGACAAGCTCCGTAAGGGGAATTAAAAGAAAAAAGTCTTGGTTCAATCTCGGGAAGCGAGATTCCGCATTTTTCACAGGCGAAATGCTCACTGAATATCAGATCACTAAAAGCCTGAAGGTTTCTTCTTTGTTTCTTCGCACTTTGTACTTCGTGTTTTGTACTTACTATCGTAGTCCCTTTCCCCAATTTCATGGCGGTTTCCACTGAATCTGCCAACCTTGACCGATCCAAATCTTTTTCAATTTTCAACCTATCAACCACCACTTCAATGGTATGCTTTTTCTTGCGATCCAACATTTTTTGCAAAGCTTCTTCAATCCGATATAATATCCCGTCAATTCTTACTCTAACAAATCCTTCTCTTTGAATTTCTTCTAACACTCCAAGATGCTCACCTTTTCTACTTCCGATCACAGGTCCTAAAATCGTAATTTCTTTTCCTACGAATCCCTGACCCGTAATCTGATCTAAAATTTGATCAATTGTCTGGCAAGAAACCGGCTTTTTGCATTTGGGACAATGAGGTTTCCCTATTCGCGCGAATAGGAGACGAAGGTAATCATAAATTTCTGTAATCGTGCCTACTGTTGAACGAGGATTGCTGGCTGCTTTTCTCTGGTCAATGGAAATTGCAGGAGAAATTCCTTCAATCCTTTCTACGTCCGGCTTATCCATTACCCCTAAAAACTGACGGGCATAGACAGATAAACTTTCCACATAGCGGCGCTGGCCTTCAGCATACAAAGTATCAAAAGCTAAAGAACTCTTGCCAGACCCTGAAATCCCTGTAATTACCACCAGTTTATTTTTCGGGATATCCAAATCAATGTTCTTTAAGTTATGGACTTTAGCTCCTCTGATTTTTATATAGTTATTTTTCATAAGAAAAATTAGAGAGGGGTCGGGGGAACTGGGTGTTCCCCGTGCAGGAAAACAGGCTCGAGCACTCAACGGCTTAAGTGCTCGAACGTTAGAAACCGTGGGTGTCTAAAGAGCGGTGTTAGTCCCGAATTAAAGTCGGGACGTGCCGCGACTCGGGCATGATTAAGTCCTCTATTATAGTTTAAATTCCCAAAAAAATCAAGCGTAAAAAAAAGGAGTTTGACCCTTTATTTTTCTGTGATTATTATAAAGATAGAATGAATAAAAATTTTGATACTATCATTATTGGAGCAGGGCCAGCTGGCCTTCAAGCTGCTTTATTTTTGACAAGAGCGCAAGTAAAGACCTTGCTAATTGGAAAGCCAGAAGAGTCAGATTTAGCGTATGGAAAACGCATCGGAAATATCTTTGGAATTTTAGGGGAACCGACAGGTCTAAGCTTGCTGGAAAACTCAGTTGAGCAAATAAAAATATATGGAGGAAAACTCCTCGGAGAAGAAGTTATTGATGTAGAAAAAAAAGAAGATAGTTTTCAAGTAAAAACAGGTATGGGTAAGGAATTTCTCAGCAAAACCTTAATTATTGCCAATGGGGCTGCACCCACCATGGCCGGAATTGAAAAAGAGAAGGAGTTTCTTGGTAAAGGCGTACACACGTGCGTGGCTTGCGACGGGATCTTCTATAAAGGAAAGAAAGTTGGAATAATCGGGGAAGGAAACCATGCAGCTGAAGAAGCTTTGGAACTTACAGCCTTCACGAAGGATACCACGATTTTCTCTCAAAAAAGACCTTGGAAATTTTCAGAATACATAAAAAAGATCCTTAAAGAGAAAGGAGTAAAGCTTGAAAAGAAAAAAATCGTGAAGGTTGAGGGAAAGAAAAATGTAGAAAGAGCTAAAACTAGTGATGGAAAAAGCCTGCAAATTGATGGTATTTTTTTAGCCCTGGGGATAACTCCTTCTTTAACTTTTGCTGAAAAACTTGGTCTTCCGAAAAAAGATGGATTTATTAATATTGATCAAGACAGTTTCACTGGAGTAGACGGTGTGTATGCTGCAGGAAGTGCCACTGGCGGTAATCCCCAGATTGCAAAAAACGCAGGAGAAGGCTGTAATGCAGCAATTGCCATTATTAAAAAGCTGAAAGGCCTTGAACAATATACTGATCAGACTTAATTTTCATCGGTTTAACCAATTAATTATCTCTTCCATCAATTCAGGATGGGTGGCGAACATATTTGTCCCATGCCCTCCTGAGTCATATAATTTCAGCACTTTTAAAGATTTCCCAATTTCATTGAGAGAGCTAACTGTTTGAGCAGAATAAGCATCATCTTTTGCTGCAGAAAGAAAAACTTGCTGCTTTTCCGTGAGTTTTTCCATAAGTAAATTTGTCTTAATACCGTGGTAGTCAAGGCCTGGAGAGAGTAAAAAAGCCGCTTGAACTTCTGGGTGTTCAGCTAAATACTGCAAAGCTAAATTAGCTCCAATTGAAGCGCCGCCGATGAATATATTTTTTCCAGAAACCCCTCTTTTTTTAAGCCATTCTCTGGCCATCTCCACGTCCAAAATAGAATCTTGATGTTCTTTATCGCCAAATCTATTAAAATTGAGCTGCCTTCCATCACTTGCGGATGTAGATTCACCGTGTCCCCTCAGGTCAATAGCTAAGGCCTGAAATCCAGCCTCAACTAATTTTTCTGCAAACTCGCCCCAGCTTTCCTTAACTGCCGGCATCATGTGTAATAAAAGAACAGTTGAAATATCAGGAGATGGTCCTGCAAAAAAATTTCCAACGATTATAATGCCGTCTGTGGTATTGAATGTAATGCGCTCTTTTTTCATATCTGTACGAATAATCATTAAGCGAAGCAACAAATTGTCAAAGTAGTTTTTCTAAGTTTCAAAAGCTAGGACTTTGCCGTTAAGAAAAGCATCTCGGAGGACGAGCGGGCATGGTGTCGCCGAAGGCGACGAATAAGCCTGAGAGTTGAGTGGTACTCGCCCCGCTGGGATGAGTGACCATTTCTTTTCGTGTGGTAAGTCCGAGCTTGTCCTTTCTGTTAAATATTTTTTTGGAAAAATTCGTTGACTCGTTTTTGATATTCTTTTTGAACTTGACCGTGCAAAACTCCTCCTTCAAACCAAAACTCAGCATTTGGATTGTCTTTAAGAGCTTCTTTTAATAAAAGGGCATGCGAAAACGGGACAACTTCATCCTCTTTGGAATGAATGAGTAACATTGGGATTTTTATTCCTTTGACCTTTTTTACAGGAGAGGCCTCATCAATAGATATTCCAAAGAAAATCTTTGGCCAAAGGCGAGTGAAAAATGCCAGAGGGTACTTTAAGAAAACGAGATTCTCATAGGGCTCTGTTAAAAATAAAGGAAGTGCTGCATAAGCCGAATCTGCTACAATAGCATTGATATTAGGGGTTCTCTGAGCTGTCATCAAGGCCACAGCTCCTCCCATGGAAAATCCCCACACTCCAATTTTTTGAAAACCCCTTTCTTTTGCAAATTCTACTGCAGCTAAAAGATCGTTTACTTCTTTCGCTCCTATTGTAGTATAAGATCCTCTGCTTTCTCCAAAGTAACGAAAATCAAACAATAAAATATTGAAATCTTCATTAAGAAATGAGATTGCAGGCAAGATATCGCCTTTATCTGCTGGATAGCCATGAAGAGCAATAATAACCTTATCTGAGTTTTGTTTGGGAATTAGCCATCCTTTCAGCTCTACTCCGTCACTTGTTTTAAGAGTTATCTTTTCGAAATCCAAACTAAAAGAAGCTGGGGTTATAGATGAATGAATTTTAGATGGACGAATGGCTGACAAAAAGCCAGAAAAACTCACAATCAAGAAGAAAAAAAACAGGGCAATTCCTGCCAGTCCTATTATGTTAAGATAAGAAGTTTGCATTATATCATTATAGTTATGAGAGTTGAAAAATCAAAGATTTTATCATAAAATAACAACGATATGGCAAAATTTGGATTTTCCAATCAAGGACAGGCTTTAATCGGAATACTTATTGTTTTAGTTACAGTTGTTGTAATTATCGGGGGGCTATATTATTCCTTTCAAGCACAAACCCCGAAAATACTTAAAGTTATCGAAGAATCAGTCAAGAGAGAAGTAACTACGCCTTCAGCAGAAGAAAAACCGCCCGAAACTGAAGGGAAGATTATTCCAGAAGGAATTAGCGAAAAGCCAGAGGAAAAAACCCACTCTATACAAGTTCCGGTTCTTGTTTTAAAATACTTCCCGACTCCTGATGAAATAATCACAATCGGAGGAACTATTGCAGAGAAACGAGCGGGAATAAATCTTATCACAAACCAGCTCGTTTCTACACTTGAAGAGGGAAGTATCTATCATGGCTATAAAGATCCAACCGCAACCCCCTCGTTTGATTATTCTATTGTCGAGACAAAAGAGTTTCTGGAGGCTGTTCCTCTCTCTTCTCAGTTTCCCGAACGTGGTGATAAGTTTCTGATGTTCTCTGACCCTACGATCGGAGTAGCTGATATCTGTACCAACTATATCGACAATCCAAATGTTGAGGTTCGGGAAGTATGGATTTGGATGTATCATATCGAAAATACCATGCTTGGCGATCTTTTTATCCCGAAAACTGGTCCCACAGAATCAAATATGGCTATGGGAACAATATCTCAGCCATACTGGAATAAAGATACCTACGGAGATGTGAGCAACAGTGCAAGAGTGAAAGATCTTCCCGTGTGTGCCAAAACGTATACGGTTTATGAATATAACTACACGAGGGGGTTGGCAGAAGCACTGGAGAATCATGGCCATCAACTCGAATCAGTATTTGCCTATGCTGATTCAAGTCTGTTCTGGAGTAAATTCGTCGGTCCTACGAAGAATCAGCCAGGCCTCAGGCGCTGTGGGAATGCACACAACCCTCCCAATGCTGAGTTTGAATACGACCGTGGCAATACTACGAATTTTATTGAAACGGATTGTGAGGATTGGAAACCAGACGCAAGTGGACAAACACAAATAATCAATTGTAATACCTGGAGATGCACTACACCTGGCTATTTTGTATGGTGGATGCAGAATATGCCAGGAAAAAATAATAATCTAACCTATCAGGGAAAATTATTAAGAAACTGGTGGAATTTTATTGGGGACTTTGATCAGGCAGTGCAAAAAGGAAGAAGTTTAACATATTGATAGGGTATGAAGAGTTTTATATTTTTAAAAAAAGAAGAGGTGAAAAAGCTTCCTAAAAGTCCAGGGGTGTATGCGTTTAAGAAAAGCAGAGAATTCTTATATATTGGAAAGGCATCAAATATAAAAGAAAGGGTAAAAAATCATTTTCAGCAGCCGGTTTATAGAAATAATCTTTTTCTAAACCAGGTATCCAGAATAGGCTTTATAGAAACTGAATCAGAAATTGAGGCTTTGCTCCTGGAAGCTCATTTAATCAAGAAATATCAGCCAAAATATAATGTTGTATGGCGGGATGACAAAAACTTTTTTTACATTGGTATTACGAAAGATGCATTGACCCGAGTCTTTATTACCCACCAACCCACAAAAAACCTAAAAGCTACAAGCTACAAGCTACAAGCTAATTATATTGGTCCTTTCGTGGAAGGAAAACCACTCAAGCAAACTTTAAGATTTCTCAGGAGAATTTTTCCTTACTACACTGCAAAAAAACACAAAAAAAATCCCTGCACCTACTGTCATTTAGGGCTTTGCCCGGGACCTAATCCTAACACAAAAGAATACAAAAAAAATATTAAAAATTTAGTCAGTGTTTTGAAAGGAAAAAGAAAATCGGTTTTAAAAAATCTGAAAAGAGAAATGAAGCTTGCCAGCTCGCTTCAAGATTTTGAAAAGGCAGCTAGAATAAGAGATCAAATAAAAGCTTTGAAAAAAGTCCTTGCTTATGCTAAAATTTTTGGAGCAGCAAAATTGGTGTCAGAAAAAGATTGGCAGGAAATCCAAAAATATCTTAAAAATTTTCTCAAAACGAAGAAACAAATCTCCAAAATCGAAGCCTATGATATTTCAAACATTCAAGGGAAACAAGCTACCGGATCAATGGTCACTTTTATTAATGGAATACCAGACAAAAATTTCTATAGGAAATTCAGGATAAAAATGACACCTAAACCAAATGATATTGCAATGATAAAAGAAATTTTGTCGCGGAGATTTGGACATCCCGAATGGCCGTTTCCAGATTTGATTTTAATTGACGGAGGAAAAGCCCAGCTAAATGTTGCTCGATCAACAATCAGCAACCAGCAATTAACGATTCCTGCTATAGCTCTTGCTAAAAAAAGAAATGAACTATATATTGAAAATAAAAAAAACCCTATTTTACTCAAAACTCTTCCTAGACCAGTTTTCAAACTTATTTTGCAGCTTAGAGACGAAGCCCACCGTTTTGCTCTCACTTACCATCTAAAACTTCGGAAGAAATTTCTTCTTGGGTGAAAGCAAAGGACACAAAACGGTCTGGTTCTTTTGACTTCTCTTTCAAATTGAGCTATGCTAAATGGTGTGCGAAGTCTTTTTTTGCAAATAACCTCTGGAGTTTTAGGCTTATGGCTGGCCATTAGATTTGTTTCTGGCGTAAAACTTGAAGGAGAAATTCAAATTTTATTTTTCGCTGGGTTTATTCTGGGATTGCTGAACTTTTTCTTAAAACCGGTTTTAAAACTTATTACCTTACCTCTTTGGCTGTTAACTTTTGGCATTTTTAGCTTCATAATCAATATGGGAATAATCTGGTTAGTGGACATTATTTTTCCAGAACTTATAATTGAAGGGGTTGTACCTCTTTTTTGGACAACACTCTGGATCTTAGGAATCAGTATTTTAGTATCAATCTTTTCTCCAAAATTCCAGAAAATGTAAAAAGGATGAATATGGAAAAAATCTTGTTAATCTCACAAATTATAGTATCAATTCTATTGGTTGTTTTTATTTTATTACAGCAAAGAGGAACAGCTCTAGGATCAGCCTTTGGTGGAGGTGAAGGAGGAGGATTTTATGGAACGAGACGGGGAATCCAGCAAAAAATCTTTTGGGGATCAATCGTCTTAGGAGCCCTTTTTATCATTTTAGCTTTATTAAATCTTATAATCTAAAAAATATAAAGCTGAAATGATAAAAAGGCAGAAAAGGGTTGGGGAAACTGGGTGTTTCCCCATAGCGGAAATATTAAAACCGAAGGGTTTTAAGGAGTAAAACGACCTTTTGATCATTTTAGCTTTATTAAATCTTATAATCTAAATATGCGCCTTGTAAACTCGCGCAATCCTGAGCTTGTCGCCCTTCAATGCGATTCAGGGCGACCCTGAACTTTGTTGAAGGATTGAAGGATTCAAATGGTTTCTCAATTAAGAAAATTTAAATTAGTTCCTCAAGAATTAGGAAAACTTCCAATATTCTCTCAATGGAAACAAGTTTCTAAGGTTCTCAAAAGAGAAGAAAAAATTGCTCTTTCTATCTTATTTTTTTTGGTTTTTGCGTCTGGGACTTTTTTTGTTTTAAGCTTTTATTTCCATAATACAGAAATTCAACCTGCTATTGGAGGAGTTTACACCGAGGGAGTCCTCGGTAAGCCACAATTTATCAATCCAATCTATGCCCAATCTTCTGATGTAGACAGAGATTTGACTGAACTCCTATTTTCCGGATTATTAAAATACAATGAAAAAGGAGAGATAATTCCTGATTTGGCGCGAGAATATAAAATTGAGGATGAAGGCACAATTTATGAAATTTATTTAAGAGATGATATATTATGGTCAGACGGGAAGCCTTTTTCTGCAGAAGACGTGATTTTTACCATAAAGATAATCCAGGACCCAGACTACAAAAGCCCCCTTCGGGCTTCCTTATTAGGGGTCACAGTAGAGAAAATTTCCAATGCGAGAGTTCGTTTCAAATTAAAGAAACCTTATCCTCCATTTTTAGAAACCTTGACTTTAAAGATTTTACCCAAGCACATCTGGCAGGATATCCCTCCTCGAAATTTTCCTTTAGCCGTCTTTAACCTTCAACCAGTTGGAACAGGTCTTTTTAAATTCAAGAGCTTAACTCAGGATCAATTAGGTTCCGTTCAATCTATCGTATTAGTAAAAAACCCGAATTATTTTGGGAAAAAGCCATTTCTTAGGGAAATTACCTTTCGTTTTTTTGACAAAGAGGAAGATTTGATTACAGCTCTGGAAAAAAATAGAGTGATGGGAATATCATCAATCTCCCCTCAATCATTAAAAGATGTAAACCAGGAAGAATTTAAAATCTATCGGCTTTCTTTTCCAAGATATTTTAGTCTCTCGTTCAATCTAAAAAATTCCGATATACTCGCCAAAAAAGAAACGAGGAAAGCTTTGAACTATGGAACCGATAAAGAGGAAATTATTAAAGAAGTTCTTCTTGGTGAAGGGAAAGCAGTTCACTCCCCATTTCTCCAAGAAACCTCTTCAATCCCGCCCTCTTCAGAAATTTATCCATTTAATCTGGCAAAGGCAAAAGAAATTCTAGAAGAAGCCGGATGGGAAGAACAAAGTTCCGGCAAAAGAGCAAAAATAATCAAACAAGAAATTGAAACCTTGTTTAGAACTGATCTCGAATTGGAGTCGCAAAACACAGAGGTCAGAAATCTTCAGGAATGCTTAGCGAAAGACAGTAAAATCTATCCTGAAGGAGAAATCACGGGCTATTTCGGTCTAAAAACGAAAAGTGCGGTAACTAAATTTCAGGAAAAGTATGCTAAAGATATTTTAGACCCATGGGGGTTCACCAAAGGGACCGGAATAGTAAGCAAAACGACAAGGGCTAAACTTAATGAAGTCTGCGTTGAAACCCCAACTGAAAAGTTGCCGTTAAAACTTTCGTTAATCACGGTTGACCAGAAAGAGCTTTCCCAGGTAGCGGAATTATTACAGAAACAATGGATTCAATTAGGGGTGGATCTTGAAATTACAAAAATCAATCTTTCAACTCTCCAGCAAGATTATTTAAGGCAGAGAAATTATGAAATCTTACTCTTTGGCAAAGTAACAGGATTGATAATAGACCCTTATCCTTTTTGGCACTCGTCTCAAACTGAATACCCTGGGTTGAATCTGTCAGGCTATAAAAATAAAGAAGCGGACAGTATCTTAGAGGAAGCTCGCAAAACCCTGAACGCAGAAGAACGAACAGAAAAATATGAAAGACTCCAGGAAATTTTAATTGCTGATGCTCCAGCTGTATTCTTATACACTCCAAACTATCTCTATCTTGTATCAAAAAAAATTCAAGGAATAGAAGAAAAAATCATTGCCGATCCTTCTAAGCGGTTTATTGACATCGGAAAATGGTATATTAAAACCAGAAGGGTCTGGAAGTAAAAAATAAATCTCACGAAGAAAGTTTTCATACTGCTAAATGAGAATAAAAAGTAAAAAACCAGAAATCCGCTTTTTACACGATATGGGAAAGGTGATTTACGATAAAAGGTGGCTTAAAAAAGCAGCAAATTTTGAAGTCTATTATATGCACAGAGGGATTAAAAAAAAGGGTGAGCTGAGATATGATATTACAGTCATTCCTGCTCAAATGCTGGGCCAAGAGTTTACCAAAACAAAAGGTCACATACATTATCAAAACTTTCAAGAGCTTTATAAGGTTTTAAAAGGAAAAGCAATTTTTTTACTACAAAAAGCTGAAAATAAAAAAGTGGAAGATATCTTGGCTCTCAAAGCGAAAACCGGAGATGTCGTTATTGTTCCACCTCATTACGGACATATCACAATCAACCCTTCTAAAAATACTTTAGCAGTAGCAAACTGGGTTTCTAAAAAGTGTAAAAATATATATACAGCAGTTCAAAAAAATAGAGGGTTTTGTTATCTTTATACAAAAAGAGGGTGGATCAAAAATAAAAATTACAAAATAATTCCAAAACTCCGCTTTGAAAAACCTTTAAAGAAAATGCCGAAGAGTTTGAATTTTTTAGAAAAACACTGAAAAATACAGCTAAATTTGGTAGAAATTCGGGAGAATAAGTCATGATTTGCCGAAGTGAAAAAATCTGGTTAGACCCCACATAAATCCCTCCGGGATTATGCGGGGCAAGCACGTAAACGGGCATGGCGGAATTGAAGACCCGAAGGACTGAAGCATGTAAAACTTACAGACTTTTGCCCAGGTGGTGAAACTGGGAAACACGTTAGCTTCAGGAGCTAATGCTCGCAAGAGCTTGGGAGTTCGAACCTCCCCCTGGGCACAAAAATATGCAACAATTTTTAAAGGAACAATTTAGAAAAACCAAAAACCTTTACCTAATTCCACTTGGCGGCCTAGGTGAAGTTGGCAGAAATATGATGCTCCTTGAGTACGAAAAGTCTATTTTAATTATTGATATGGGATTCAGAATGCCTGAAGAAGATATGCCGGGGGTAGATTACATTATCCCAAACATCTCTTATTTAAGAAAAAACAAAAAAAATATCGTAGGAATAGTCTTTACCCACGGCCATTACGATCATATAGGGGCTATTCCATACCTGGCTTCAGAACTTGGTTTTCCAAAAATGTTTGGCGCTACTCTGACCCGTGGAATTATTTTGAGGCGGCAGGAAGATTTTCCCAGACAGCCAAAGTTATATGTTGAGAAAGTGAAAGATGGAACGCAAATAAAGCTTTTCCCTTTTAAAGTTGAATTTGTACGGCTTAACCACAACATCCCGGACAACTTAGGCCTTTTTATTGAAACTCCAGTAGGTAATATTTTCCATACCTCTGATTTTAAGTTTGACAAAAATCCGATTAATGACCCTCCAACAAATTTTGAAAAATTAAAACAAATAGGAAAAAGGGGAATTCTACTCTTGCTTTCTGATTCTACCGGAGCTGAAGAAACCGGCCACTCTTTTTCTGAAAAAACAATTAATGAAAATCTTGATGATATATTTAAAACATCAAAAGGAAGAATTATTTCTGCCACTTTCGCATCCCTACTTAATAGAATTCAACAAATAATCGCACTCTCTGAAAAATACGGGAGAAAAATAGCAGTTGAAGGTTATTCAATGAAAGCAAATGTTGAAATCGCTAAAGCCCTAAATTATCTTAAGATCAAAAAAGGAACAATAATTCCCACAAAAGAAACTGTAAAGTATCCTGATTCTAAAATAACCATTCTTTGCACGGGTGCCCAGGGAGAAGGATCAGCTGTTTTAATGAGAATTGCTACTGGCGAACATAAAACTTTGCGCATTAAAAAAGGAGATTCGGTAATCTTTTCTTCCTCAGTTATTCCTGGAAACGAAAGAACAGTCCAGATTTTGAAAGATGATCTTTTACGTCAAGGAGCGAACGTTTTTCATTATAAAATGATGGATATTCATGCTGGCGGGCATGCCCAGCAAGAAGAGTTGAAGCAAATGATTCAGTTAATGCGCCCAAAATTCTTTTTGCCGATCCACGGCCAATATTCAATGTTGGTCCAGCATGCTGAACTTGCCAAAAATCAGGGTATACCTGAAAAAAACGCAGTAGTGGTTGAAAACGGAAATATAGTTAATATAAATCAAAAGGAAATATTTATTGAGAAAAAAACTGTTCCATCAAACTATATAATGGTTGATGGTTTAGGAATTGGAGACGTAGGAGAGGTGGTTTTAAGAGATCGTCAGGCATTGGCCACAGATGGAATGTTTGTTATTGTGGTTGTGGTAGATAGACAATTGGGAAAGGTAAGGGGCTCTCCGGATATTATCTCAAGAGGATTTGTCTATCTTAGAGAATCAAAGGGTCTTTTGAAAGAAACTAGGAAAAAAGTGATCGGGATTGTCAACAGTGCAGCAGGTTCAGGAGGAGCTGTCAATTGGGTTTATGTTAAAGAAGAAATAAAAAACAAAATCGGCCAATTCTTATACGTAAAAACACAAAGACGCCCCATGATTCTCCCGGTTGTTATAGAAGTGTAAATTCATCCAAATATATGAGTATTTAAATATTTAAACTGAACTGTGGTATTAAATTTTGTTAAAATGCTTGAATGTTAATATGTTAAAATGTTTCAATGAGGGTTTTCAGCGGTATTAGGCCAACAGGTGAACTTCATATAGGAAATTATTTAGGATCAATAAAACAGTGGGTTGAGTTCCAAGAAAAAGCAGAATGTATTTTCTGTATTGTTGATTTACACGCGATAACCACTCCATATAACCCAAGGGAATTACAAAAAAATATCTTAGAAATGGCTATAGCTTATTTAGTTGCTGGCCTGGATCCTGAAAAATGTATATTTTTCGTTCAATCTACAGTAAAAGAACATCTTGAGCTAACATGGTTTTTAAACACTATATGCCCGATTTCAGAACTAAACAGGATGACCCAGTTTAAAGAAAAATCAAAACAATTTAAAGAGAGCATTAATGCCGGCCTTTTAGATTATCCGGTTCTGATGGCATCCGATATTCTTCTGTATCAAACAGACCTCGTTCCTGTTGGCAAAGACCAAAAACAACATGTAGAGTTAGCCAGAACACTCGCCAGAAAATTTAATAGAAAATTCGGTAAAACTTTTAAAGAACCTCAAGTTCTCTTGCCAAAAATCGGGGAGAAAATTATGTCTTTACAAAATCCTAGGAAAAAGATGTCAAAAACCGATGATCCAAAAGGTTGTATTGGTCTTTTTGAAACTCCCGAAGCTATAGAAGAAAAAATAATGGCAGCTGTAACTGACCCAGGGAAAATTATAAAATATGATTCCATGAAAAAACCGGGTATTTCCAACCTTTTGACTATACACAGCCTATTCAGTGGAAAACCAATAAAAGGATTGGAAAAAAATTTCCGCAATAAGGGGTATAAAGAATTCAAAAAATCTCTGATAAAACTCCTGATAAATTCTCTTGAACCTTTTAGAAAAAAGAGGAAAGAGTTGTTGAGTAGAGAAGTGTATGTGAGAGAAATACTCAAGCAAGGCACAAAAAAAGCTCAAATGGTAGCTGCCTCAACTATGGAAAACGTCAGAAAAAAAATAGGCCTCGTCTAACAAGGCCACCTCTCACAAAAACAATAACTCTTGCAGTTATTTCGTAAGACCTAATTCTTGATAGGTCTTTTTTGTTATGGGAATTCCAATTTTTTTGAAAATATCTAGGGCTTTTTTCTCTATCTCAATCAAGTGTTTCTCGGTATCGCCTTCGAAACGACATTTTATCAGTGGAGTAGTATTCGCCGCTCGAGCCAACGCCCAACCATTTGGGAAATTAATCCTGGCACCATCAATGTCAACAAAATCATAATTATTCTCTTTAAGATATCTTTGTAAATTCTCAATAATCTTAAATTTTTCCTCGTCTGACGAATCAATAAACACTTCCTTGCTAGTATGATAACGAGGCAAACTATCAACATATATAGCAAGGTTCTCATGCCGAGAAGCAACTTCAACTAATTTTAATGAGGAAAAAATCGCATCATCGTAAAGATAATAATCAAGAGGAAATAAAAAATGGAGTGTAACTTCGCCTCCAAAAACCGCATTGGTCTCAATAATTTTGTCTATAACTGCATTATGATGAGAAATGGAAAAATAAGTTTTTATGCCTTGTTTTTTCATTTCATCCAAAAAAGCCTTAGAAACTCTCATATCGTGAACAACCGAACCCTTCTTCTTTTGCAGGGCCTGAAGGGTCAACATCAAAAGACAAAAATCTCCTGAGACCAACCGGCCACGGTTATCAATAAGAGCAACTCGATCGCCATCGCTATCGTAAGCAAATCCTAAATCAGCTTTTTCCTTCAAGACTTCCTTTTTAATATCCTTGATGTTTTCTTCTTGATAAGGATCAGGTAAATGATGAGGAAACGTTCCGTCAAATTCACCATAAATTGTTTTTACTCGGCATCCAAGTTTTTTAAAAACTCTCTCGGGCAAAAACCCAGCAGCTCCATTTCCAGAATCAATAACAATTTTGAGAGGTCTCTGTAAAGTAATCTTATCTGTTACATAATTAATATAGTCTTCTATTGGATTAAATGGCATAATCTTACCTTGTTTCTCTTGGTTCTCTAATGTTTTATTTGCTAAAACTCGCTTTTTTATTTTTTCTAAATCTTCTCCGATAACATCTTCGCTAATTTCTTTATCTGGTTTCCGGATATGTAGGGTGAGTCCATTATATTCTTTAGAGTTATGGGAACCACTCACCATAATTCCTCCATCAAAATGGTAGCGAAAGATTGAAAAATAAAATAAAGGATCTGGAGCAATATCAATATCAATTACCTCTTTGCCCGTTTCAACCAAAGCCCTGATAATTGCCTTAGATAAAAAAGGGGAACTTAGTCTGGGATCCCGAGCAACAACGATTTTTCGGGCTTGAGAGTATAAGCTTCCATATGCTTTAGCAATCCGATAGGCCACTTCCTCGTTTAAATCGCTTGGATAAATCCCGCGGATATCATATGTTCGGAAAATATTCGGGTTGATGCTTCGGCTATACTCAGCATCAACCCTGAATTTATCGAATGGGTTGATTTTCATATAAAAAGATGGTTGAATAACTATATAGTTTAACTATTATATTGTTATTTTAGCAATATTTTAGCTATCTAACAACGTAAAGTTGCGTGGCAACAACGCTGCTTTACGCAATTTAGCTATTTATCCATTTAGTCATGTCTTTTTCCGTAGGCATCGTTGGTTTACCCAATGTAGGAAAATCTACTCTTTTTAAAGCCCTCACTAAAAAAGGGGTTGATATTGCATCTCACCCCTTTACAACCATCCATCCTAATGTTGGCATTGTTTCTGTTCCAGACCAAAGATTAGAAAAAATATCAGAAGTTATAAAACCAGAAAAAGTAACCCCGGCATCTATTGAATTTGTTGACATTGCAGGCCTGGTAAAGGGAGCGCACAAAGGAGAAGGTTTGGGGAATCAGTTTTTGGGACACATCAGAAACTGTGATGCAATCCTGGAAGTGGCAAGAGCTTTTAACAATCTTGAAGTTGAAAACGTCTTTGGCGAAATTAATCCAAAGAAAGAAATTGAAGTTGTAAAGACTGAGCTTTTAATGAAAGACTTGGAAACATTAGAGAACGCAATAAAAAAACTTGAAAAGGAAGCCAAATCCCAAAATAAAATTGTTTTTATAAAAATCAATATTATCAAAAAAGTGCAAGATGCGGTATCTAAGGGAAAGATGATTTCAGAAATTGACCTAACTGAAGAGGAAAAATCAGAAATTAAAGAGTATCAGTTCTTGACCGCAAAACCAAAAGTTATGGTCTTAAACACCGACAAACAAGATATTACACAATATGGCGGAGGTTTTATCCCTTTAAACTTTAAATTAGAAGAGGAAATCTCTGAATTAAATCCTACAGAATTAAAGGAGCTTGAAATATCAAACGAACTTGACCGACTAATCTTAAATTGCTACAATGTCCTTGACCTCATTACTTTTTACACTATAGCTGGCGGAAAAGAAACAAGAGCTTTAACGCTTAAAAAAGGCTCAAGCGTTAAAGATGCTGCAGGAAAACTCCATTCTGATTTTGAAGAAAAATTTATAAAGGCTGAGGTGATTGGATGGAAAGCATTAGTTGAAACAAGTTCCCACCCAGGAGGGCGAGGCTCGCCAGTGGCGGCGTGGCAAAGAGTAAAAGAACTAGGCATGATAAAAACAGTTGGGAAAGATTATGTTGTACAAGACGGAGATGTAATTGAGTTCAAGATATAAATCATTTTAACATTTAAGCGTTTGAGCAAAATAGGCGAAATGCGCTCAGTGTATTTGTATATCTATATGTTTATATGAAGTACTACGAATTAACCTATATCATTTCTCCAAAATTAACCGAGCCTGAAGCCCAAAAATTTTCAGAAGAAATAATTGATTGGATTAAGAAAGAGGGGGGAATTTTATCTGAAGCTCATAATCCTTTGAAGAGAAGACTAGCTTATCAAATCAAAAAAGAGGATGAAGGTTTTTTGACGAGCCTGGGTTTCTATTTTAACCCTGAGAAGTTAATTAACCTAACAGAAAAAGTCAAATCTGAAACCAAGATTCTTCGTTCTCTTATTATTACGAAAGAACCAACCAAAAAAACGGAATCTCCGAAAATACTAGAAACAAAAAAAGAAGAAAAGGTCGCCATAGAGGATATAGAAAAAAAATTAGAAGAAATATTAGGTGAATAGATATGAATCTAAATAAAGTTATTCTCATTGGAAGATTGGCCTCTGACCCCGAAATGAGATCTACTCAAGCTGGTCAACCAGTTTGTAACTTCAGAATGGCTACAAGCCGCGTCTGGACCAATAGAGATTCTGGACAAAAACAGGAAAAAACCGAATTCCACAATATAGTCCTGTGGAGACGGCTGGCCGAAATTGCTTCTCAATTCTTAATCAAAGGCTCCCTTGTTTTAATTGAGGGAAGAATAGAAACCAGGTCCTGGGAGGACGCTTCCGGCAACAAAAAATACAAGACAGAAGTCATCGGAGAAAGAATGCAGTTAGGGCCCAAGCCGGCAGGAAAAGCAATGCCTTCAGAAGAAAAAAAACCGACAGCTGACGAACCGTCTCCGGAAAAAATCCCAATCATTGAAGAAGGATCGGATAAAGAGATTGATGTTAAAGATATACCTTTTTGAACTCATTTAAACATTTAAGTATTTTAGTATTTGAACATGTTAGAATGTTTATATGTTTATATGTTTAAATGAAAAATGGAGTGTTATTTTTGTAAAAAAAATATTAAAGAAATTGACTTTAAGGATACCGAGCTTTTAAAAAAGTTTATTTCCGGGTTGGCAAAAATCAGGGCAAAAAAAAGAACAGGGGTATGTTCTTCCCACCAAAGAAAACTTTCTCAAGCTATAAAAAGAGCACGTTATCTCGGAATTCTTCTATACACCCCAAAATAAATGGCTAATGGGCATTATTAGGGAATGAAAATAACAAAAAACTGCTTTGAAAAGCAGTTTTTTGTTTTGTATTTTAAAAAGGTTTTTCCTACTTCTCAACTACGAGATACTAGAGATTATTGCTTTCTTAAGCTTTTTCCCTATTTCTGGGTTTTCTTTCAAAAATGCTTTACTTGCTTCCATCCCCTGCCCCAATTTTGCATTCTCGTATTGATACCAACTGCCAGATCTTTTTATAATTCCATGCCTTAATCCTGTATTTATAATATCCCCATAATAGGAAATACCTTCATCGTGATAAATATCAAACTCAACAGTTTTGAAAGGAGGAGCTACTTTGTTTTTGACAATTTTTGCCTTGATTCGAGATCCTATAATTTCGTCCCCATGTTTAATCTGGGCAATTCTGCGCAAATCAATTCTTACAGAGGCGTAAAATTTAAGAGCCAAACCTCCCGGCGTTGTTTCGGGATTTCCCCAGGTAATGCCGATTTTCATCCGAGTTTGATTTAAAAATATAACTGCTGTATTAGTTTTAGCCACAACAGCCGAGAGTTTTCTCAAGGCTGAAGACATAAGTCTTGCCTGAAGACCTATTTGAAACGCCCCCATCTCTCCGGCAATCTCTGCTTTTGGAGCTAAAGCAGCTACTGAATCAATAACAATCGCATCAACCTGTCCGGATCTCACTAAGGTTTCAACAATTTGCAAAGCTTGCTCGCCAGAATCCGGCTGAGAAATTAAAAGATCTTCCATGCTAACGCCGATTATTTTGGCATAATCAGGGTCTAAAGCATGTTCGGCATCAATAAAAGCTCCGATCCCTCCCTTTTTTTGAACCTCAGCTAAAATATGGAGCGACAAGCTCGTTTTCCCAGAAGCTTCGGGGCCATAAATCTCAACTACCCTCCCTCTGGGAATTCCATTCACCCCTAAAGCCAAATCAAGAGAAATAGAGCCTGTAGGAATAACATCAACATTAGACTTCCTTACATCTTTTAATTTCATGATGGCCCCTTCCCCAAATCGCTGCTGAATCTCTTCTATTGCTTCTTGCAAGTCCTTTTTTTCAATTTTTTCTTCTTTTTTCTTTACCATATTATTTTATAATATTCCCTTTGAAAATAATAGTCAATGAGAATTAAAAACGAGGATTTTGCCGCTAAGAAAAGCGTGAGAAAGATAAAAATGTTGAGCGGGGCAATAATCCTCAAAGTAATTCTCGCAGGCTGTCCCGACGCGCTGGAGTCGGAAGTAGACGATGATTTACGGCTCTGCTACCGATCACTATTCCTCTTCACTCTTAATATATACCTCTCTTGGTTTAGCTCCTTCTCCGGGCCCCACTACTCCTCTCTCTTCTAAAATATCAATCAACCTCGCTGCTCTCGCATAACCTACTCTTAATCTTCGCTGCAAAAGAGAGGCTGAAGCTTTCTTCGCCTCTCTCACCAATCTCTTTGCCTCTTCATATAAAGGATCCTCTTCTTGCATGAATTCAATCGGTTTTTTAAAATTCTCGCTAATACTTTTTTCGAATTCATCAAGTTCTATTCTCTGAACCTCGCCATCCTTTTGTTCTAGAAAACTTACTGTTTTTCTTACCTCCTTCTCTGAAATATAGGCTGATTGAATTCTTTTTGGCTTTGTTGTTTCAGCAGAAATATAAAGAAAGTCTCCGGACCCCAAGAGCTTCTCTGCTCCCCCCATATCCAGCACAGTTCTGGAATCAACCTGGCTGGCCACTTGAAAAGCAATACGGGAAGTAATGTTCGCTTTAATCAAACCTGTAACCACCTCAACTGAAGGCCTCTGGGTAGCCAAGACCAGATGAATCCCCACAGCTCTTGCCATCTGGGCCAATCTAACAATTCCTGCCTCAATTTCCCTGCCTCTCGCTGCCATCAAATCTGCAAGCTCATCAATAATTAAAATGATGTAAGGGACTGGAGGGATCTCTTCTTTTTTTGCAATCTGGTTGTAGCTGATAATATCTCTTGCTCTTTTTTCCGCAAAAACCTCAAATCTTCTTTCCATCTCATTTATTAACCACTTAAGAGCTGATATAGATTGATTTACATCAAGTATCACTGGAGTCAAAAGATGTGGAAGAGAGTTATAAATCGGAAACTCTACTCTTTTAGGATCAATTAAAATGAATTTCAGCATTTCTGGAGGATTTTGGTATAAAAGCGAGATAATCAAACTATTCAAGCCAATGGTTTTTCCTGTCCCGGTAGCTCCAGCAAGTAAAATATGAGGCATCCTCGCCAAATCTGCAAAAACCGCTTTCCCTGTCACGTCTCTTCCTAAAATAAAAGTTAAATTTGAGGTTGAATTTTGAAAATCGGGATGAGCTATTAGATTTCTCATTCTGACCAAAGCTCTCTCTTTGTTTGGCAATTCAATTCCAACTAAGGGTTTGCCCGGGATAGGAGCTTCAATGCGAATTGGGTGAGAAGCTAACGCTAAAGACAAATCATTATTTAGGGCAGTAATTTTAGATAACTTAACCCCTTCAGTTGGCTTTAATGTATATTGAGTAACCGTAGGACCAATATATACTCTGGCCATCTCAACCGAAATCCCAAAATCCTGCAAAGTTTTTTTAATGATAGCTGAATTATTTTTAATATCTCCTGAAGTGGGAATTCCGGAATCTCTCTCTAATAAATTAAAAGGAGGCAAGGGAAAACTCTTAAATTCTTTCTCAATTGGTCTTGTTTTCAACTCTAAGGATGATGGTTGAATACTTTTTTCTTCTTCTGCAGGAATTTTTTTCTCTTTAAAGATCGGAGGAATTTCTTTAACACGAAAACTGGGGGTAAAAATTTTCTTCATTATAGATGGTCTCTCAGTTTCAGCTTCAGTTTCTTTTTGAGGGAATAGAGATTGGAATAAAATCAAAATCCCAATTGAAATTAAGGCTGAGAAAACAATCTGGCTAACCCAAAAACCAAAAAGCTCGGAAAAAGGAAAGGCTACAATATACCCTAAACTACCCCCAAGTCTTTCTTCCGCATCAAAAAATGATAAAAAACCACAAAGTCCTAAAATTAGCAGAATTGCGCCTAAAAAATATATTTTCCTATACTCTTTTTTAAAAAACGCAAATGATAAAACTAGAAGAATAAATGGAAACACAAAAACAACCCTCCCGATCAAAAAATCAAAGGACTTAAATAAAAATTCTCCTCCAACTCCGGCTTTTTCAAAAAAACTCAGAATTAAAAAACCTTGAATTTATTTTAACTATCTCTCAAGATGTGGTTCATTTAGATGAATTGGAAGAACTCCAAGAGATAATCAGTCAATGTAAGACAAAAAGTGTAATTTTAAGTTCTATTGATCAAAAAGGAAGAAATAAAATTTCTACGAGGCCCGTTTCTGATACCTCAATTGTTACATAGCCCAGAAACGTCGCAGCAAGTGAGCGCTAACTGATGCGAGGTGCGAGGCCAACCCTACCAGCAACCCTAAGCCCTATATTTGGCTGCTCGTTTCCGCCGATTTCCTTCTAAGTCATTGAAAAGATTGCTGCCGAATGCAGGGCTCTAACCCGCGCCCCCCTGAATGAGGATCAGGTGGCGGCTTGCTGCTGTTAATGATCTCTCCAACATCCGCGACTACATCGCCGAGCGTGAACAGTCCG
>JACZRI010000009.1 GCA_022574775.1 Patescibacteria group bacterium
GCATTGTTGGCTGTCTCCATTAAAAACAGCCAGGCCATTTTTGGGCAAAGATTCAATGAGCTCGTATTTTGTTTTTTTGATATTTTCTTGAGAGCCAAATAAAGACAGATGTTGTTCGTTAATCCCGGTTAACATTCCCATCTTCGGCTTTACAATATCACAAAGCAATTTTATTCCCCCTTTTCCATATGCTCCCATCTCCACGATAAATATTTCATGCTCTGGCTTTAAGTCATTTAAAATACATTGGGAAATTCCTGCTTCTGAATTTTGGTTAGCTTTTGTTCTCAAAGTCTTAAACTTTTCAGACAAAATGGTATATAGAAATTCTTTCGTTGAACTTTTTCCATAACTGCCTGTAATTCCAATGATCAAAAGATTTTTCGTATTTTTCATCTTCTCTTTTGCTTTCTTAATAGTTTGGTTTTTTATGAATACCGCAAGCGGTTGGAAGATTAAGATTATTACAGAAGCTAAGAATGGAGTAAAAACATCAGTTGTTAAGAGCCAAAAAGCAAAAAAATCGAGATCTCTTTCAAAATTGACGAGGATGAAAAGAAATAAAACTTCAGATAAGAATAAGCATAGGGCTAAGAAAACAGTTTTTTTTGTGAGAGTTGGGAGTTTTAATTTTTTTCGGAAAAGGTCTCTAATAGCTTTTATGGATTCAGCGAAATATAAAATAAGAATTGCAGACGGTAAAAGAGAGTATATAGAAAAAAGATAAAGAGAAGATGCAAAGAAGAAAGGAAAGGCAAAGAAATAGATTAAGAAAATAATTTTTAAGAGGTCTACAGGGTTCCATAAAAGTCTCCTTCCTTTTTCTGTCCGGAAATGATCTAAAAACCGCCCGAGGTGATATTCTTTCAGTTGCCAAAGATAGAGGTAAAATAAAACAAATTTTGTGGTTCGTATGAACCAAAAAATAGCCAAATAAGAAAACATATTGATATGTAATACGATTTCTACGGTCGTAGAAATCGTATTATGATTTGCGCTAATTTTTTCGGATTGTCACGTTGTGGACTGTGCCCGGAATCAGGTAGAATAATTAATTTGGAATTAGGAATTTTTTCTTTCATAAGATAAGCATATTTTATTGGTATCATCTTATCTCGTTTTCCCCATACAAGCAGGGTTTTTATTTTTATGTTAGGTAAAAAGTCCAAAAGATCCTCGTTGAGTATTTTTTTTATGGTTCCCTTCATTGTCTCGTTGAGCTTAACATAATCTTTCTCCCGAATTATTTTATAAAAAATATTTCTTGCTATATTGCCAAATTCTACCAATGATTTTTTAGGGAACAAATAATTACCTATTTTAACTAAGAGAAAGATCGTCTTTTGTTTAAAATTGAGATTTGATTTAATTCCTGCTGAGTCTAATAAAATCTGGGATTTTATTTTTTCCGGATATTTTACAGAAAATTTAATAGCAATTCTTCCTCCAAAAGAATGGCCCAATAAAAAAAAAGGTTTTCTTATTTTCGTCTTTTCGATAAAACTTTGAAGCCACCAGACATAATCGTCAATATTCCAATATTTTTTTGGAGTTTTGCTTTTTCCAAAACCTGGAAGGTCAGGAACAATAACTTTAAACCCTTCTTCTGCCAAAATTTTTTGGATTGAAACCCAAGCATCAGATGAATTTCCCCAGCCGTGCAGAATTAAAAGAGGGCTTTCTACCCCTTGTATTTTATAATTTACCTCCAATCCTTGAATCAGAATTTTTTTTTCTTTAAATCCTTGACTAATTACCATAGATTCCTATCCTTTTATTTCCTTGAATTTTAAATATTTCTGGAGGACTTTGGGTATCTCTACGCTTCCGTCTTTTTTTTGATAATTTTCAATAATAGCAATTAAAGTTCTTCCAATTGCAAAAGCTGTACCATTCAAAGTATGCACAAATTCTAACTTTTTAGTCTTTGGATTGCGATAACGGATATTCAATCTTCTTGCCTGAAAATCAGTGCAATTGGTAATAGATTGAGTTTCTCGATATTTATTTTGAGATGGCATCCAAGATTCCAAGTCATAGGTAGCTGCTGAGGGTCGGGATAAGTCTCCCGTACAAACCTGAACTACCTGGTAAGGAATTTTTAAATACTGCATTAACTTTTCTGTCATTTTTAAAAAAAATTTATGCTCTTTTTTAGAGTCCTCCGGCCTGCAAAAACTAAACATTTCCACTTTATCAAATTGGTGAACTCGTAGGATGCCCCGTGTATCTTTTCCATAAGACCCTGCCTCTTCCCGAAAACAAACTGAAAAGGCAACATATCTTTTTGTAAGCTCTTTTTCTTCCAAAACCTCATCTTGGTGCATTGGGCCTATGGATTGCTCAGAGGTCCCTATTAAAAAAAGTTTATCTTTTTCTAAAAAATATCTTTCAGCTAAATCTTGTTTCGTATCAATGTAACCCATTCCCCTCATTGCGTTAGGTTTAATGAGTACCGGGGGGATTACTGGGATGAATCCTTCTTTCGCTAAAACATCAAAAGCTAAATTAATGAGCGCAAACTCTAAAAGAACAACCTCTTTTTTTAAATAAGCGAATCTCGTACCTGAAACCTTAGCTGCTCTTTTTATATCAATTAAATCAAGATTTTCAGCGATTTCTAGATAGTTTTTTGGCTTGAAATTTCTGCCCAAGGCGGATCCGCCTCTGGTGGAAAATTTCGGCTTCTTTCCTACTTTTCTAATAACCACATTATCTCTTTCATCTTGCCCTACGGGCACATCTTCTAAAGGGAGATTTGGAATTTGCCTTAACAACTTTTCATATTCTGGTTCAATTTTTTTTAAATAATTTTCATATCCCCTGATATCAGCTTTCATTTGTGAAACCAAAGCAATTCTTTCATCTCTTTTTGTTGGATCTACTGCTTTACTAATTAAATAACTTTGGCGATTTTGTTCAGCCCTCAGACTTTCCAATTCTTTGAGATAATCCCTTCTTTTTTCATCTACTTTTAAAAGTTTATCCACATCAACCTTGACCTGTTTTTTACGACAGCCTTCTTTCACAATATTTGGATGTTCTCTTATAAATCTAATATCTAACATATACCAACAATAAAGTGGTTAGTATTTTCTTATTTGTACGAATAAGAGAATACTAACCTTTTAAGTGAATGAAGAATCTTTTTTTGAACTTTTTGATTAATCGAATAAAGTTTATTTAGACCTATTTGCCTTGATTTTGCTAAATTGGCATTTTCAAGGATTGATAGATGTTTGGAGACGCTTTTAAAGGAAAATCTAATTAATTCACTAATTTGGCCTACCGTTAATTCTTTTCTTTCTAAAAGATATTTTAACATTTAAACATTTCTAGATTTCTTTTTCGTTTATATGCTCAAATGTTTGTATGTTTAGATATTTTTGGGTTTCATCGTTGGAAAAAATATCACTTCTCTTAAACTGTGAGAATCAGTAAGTAGCGCTACCAATCTATCAATTCCCAAGCCAAGACCGGCAGCAGGTGGCATTCCATATTCCAGAGCTTCTAAGAAATCAAGGTCTTGTCTTTGGGCTTCCTCCATTCCTCTTTTGTAGAATTTCTCTTGTTCTTCAAACCTTCTTTTTTGCTCCAAAGGGTCATTAAGTTCTGAAAAGGCATTAACTAATTCCCAACCAGCTGTTATCAACTGGAAATTAGCCAGTTTCTCAGGATCTGATTCCAACTGTTTAGCTAAAGGAAAAGCTCCTATGGGATGGTGAATAACGAAGGTTGGCTGCCATATTTTAGGAAGGCAGATTTTTTTGAAAATACTGTCTGCAATTTCTGCTTTCCCGACTCCTGTTTCAATGGAAATTCCTAAACTCTTGGCTTTTTCTTTTAAGGCCTTGGCGTTAATTTCCTCTAAATTAATTTTGGTATGTTTTCTGAGTAGTTGAGAAAATTCTATTCTTGGCCAAGGGATTTTAAAATTAATTTTTTTCCCTTCATATTCAATTTCCAGCTTCCCAAAAGTTTTTCTTATTATTTTCTCAAACAGATTTTCAGTTAATTTCATCAAATCTTTATAATCAGCATAAGCCCAATAAAACTCCAAGATAGTAAAATCTGGATTATGAGATTTGTCAATTCCTTCGTTCCGGAAAACTCGACCTAACTCATATACTTTTTCAAAGCCGCCGACAAGCAACCTTTTTAAATAAAGTTCTGGGGAGATCCTTAAATACAAAGGAATATTGAGGGCTTTATGATGTGTTATAAATGGTCTAGCTTTTGCTCCTCCATAGATTGGTTGCAAAATCGGCGTTTCTACCTCTAAAAACCCTTCTTTTTCTAAAAAATCTCTTATTTCTTTGATAATCGCAGAGCGTAGTTCAAATTTCCTTTTTATCTTTGGGTTAAAGATTAAATCTAAGTATCTTTTTCGAAATCTTTCCTCTACATCTTTCAATCCATGCCACTTTTCAGGCAGTGGCAAAAGGTTCTTTGTCAGTATCTTAAAATCACTTGCTTCAATTGTTCTTTCCCCCTTTTTTGTTTTAAACAAAATACCTCTAACTTCAATAAAGTCACCAATGTCAAAGTTATCCAGGAAGAATTTATACCTTTTTTCTCCCAACCTATCTTGTTTGAAATAAGCTTGGATTTTTCCAGAGCCGTCTTCCATGTGCAAGAAAGTAGATTTTCCGTGTTCTCTTTTAGATCTTATTCTTCCTGCCAGAATTATTTCTTTTTTTGAACGAGTTAAAGAAGAGAAACTGCGCAGCGCGTCTGAAATTGTGTGCGTTTTTTTTGTAGAGCCGGGATATGCTAAAAAACCGGCTCTTTTAATTGCCTCTAGTTTTTTTAATCGTGTTTTTTTTAGTTCATTAATTGTCGGCATACCTTGTAGAAGACTAATTTTATTTTAATCTGTTTTATGACTTAACTCAAGAGCCAGATATATAGAAAAAGAAAAGGGCCCCGAACACGTGCGTCATGGATGACGCTGAGGCCGCTGTGGTAGGCGGTTTCTGTGTTCGGGGCCTTGATAAGAGCATCGGGGTGTTGTTTTGAGCTATTAGGGGTTGGTGATGGTTCCGAAAGCTCGAGACAACCGTGATCCCCGACACCTATTTTCTTTTTGCCATAAAGCAGAATTTATGTCAACATCCAGTTCGGGAATTAGATACAAGACATAAAATATACGAGCTACTGGCTGAAGTACCATTCCAGGACTTGTTTGGCTACTGGGAGGGCTGCTATCTGCGCCTCTCGCACATTTTCAATCACAATAGTTAAAACTATCTCGGGGTTATCATAAGGCGCAAAAACCGTCACCCAGTTATGGAAATATCCTTCTTTGCTAGTTTCCGCAGTCCCAGTCTTTGAGGCTACTTTTACTGGTAAAGTATTTAATATAACAGATGAGCCGTAGGTTACAGCTTCCCGCATTCCTTCTCTGACGATTTTGAGATTTTCATTATCAATGAAATTTTCTCTTATAATTTCTGGCTCAATTGTTTCAACTACTTGTATTGAGCCGGTTGAAGTATTTATAATTTGATGGACAATTTTTGGCTTCAAGAGCTTTCCATTATTGGCAATAGCTGAAAATGCAGTTGTAACTTGCAGAGGGGTAACTCTTAAGTAACCTTGGCCGATTGATAAATGGTAAGTATTTCCAATATACCAGCTTTCCTTAAGCGCTTCTTTTTTCCATAATGGGTCTGGCAGGAATCCTTCTTTTTCTTGAGGGAGATCAATGCCGGTCTTTTTCCCCCAGCCAAAAAGGGAGAGGTATTTTTTTATTCTCTGTGCTCCCAACCCTTGAATGTTTTTGTATCCGCCGCCCACAGTGTAAAAATAGACATTGGCAGAAACCGCAATGGCTTCTCTCATATTGACCCAGCCATGGTTTTTCCAATCTAAAAAAGTGTATACAATCTCGGGATTGTATTCATGGGGAACTTCTATTTTCCCTTCGGTATAGATAGATTTTTCAGGATTAATTATGTTTTCTTGAAGGGCTGCAGAGGCAATAAATGGCTTAATAGTGGAACCTGTTGGATACTCTCCAGAAATTGCCCGATTGAAAAGAGGTTTTGAAGGATTTTCTAAAATTTCCTGAAGATCAACACTGGAGATTCCTCGAGAGAATAGATTGCTGTCAAAATTGGGCAGACTGACTAGAGACAAAATTCCTCCAGTTTTTGGATCAATAGCCACAGCGGCTCCATTTTTTGCCCCAACCCTCTGGAGAGAAGATTTTAATTCTTCCGCAATCTTTTTCTGTAAATCTGAATCAAGATATAAAACAAGACTTTTACCAGGTTCGGGCTTTAAAGTCTGTTCTTTAGACTTAATATTACCTAAAGCGTCCTTTTCAATTCGAATTTTTCCGGGTTTTCCTCTAAGGATTTCTTCGTAAGATTTTTCAATGCCTACCTTTCCTATATAATCTGTGATTGAATAATCTTCAAGAATTTCTAGCTCCTCTTGATTAACTTTTCCCATGTATCCAAGTAGATGAGAAAAAGCGGTTGTGGAAATATAGTTCCTTATTGTATTTTCTTCAATTTTGCAGCCCTGTAGATTCTCAATTTTCGTTTCTAATAAAATTAGGGTTTTGTGCTGTAGATTTTGTAAAAGTAAGACTTCATTGAATGTGCTTTCAACAACTTCTTTTTCCAGTCTAGCGAGATCTTTTTCAACGAGTACAGAAATTTCTCTTAATATATTCGATCTTTCAATTGGGTTTTGAGGAAGGTCTCTTTTATCGCATACCAGATCAAAACTCGGCAGATTTTTAACCAAGATGTTGCCAGATCTATCGTAGACTATCCCTCTTTTTGCTGGAATTTTAATAATTCTTGTTTTATTCTCTTCAGCTAGAAGAGAAAAGTTTTCTCCCTCTATGATTTGAAACTGGAATGTTTTGGCAAAGAAGATAAATAGTATGATTAAAAAGAAAATATAAAATCCTTGAATAATTTTCTCTGACAGTGGAACCTCCAGTCTTTTTTCCGACAAGCCCATTTCTTCCTCTTTTTTCTTTGCAAGACTGTCTAAAAAAACCTCATGAGGTTCTATTTCTTCATTAAAAGATTGTTTTACTTTCCTATTTTTAAAACCCTTGCCTGGCGAAAACATATTTTTTAAGCAGAGAAATAATATAAAAGGCAATTAATCCTAAGATTAAATTATAAGTTGATTTAATGATAAATACTTTGCCCAAACTGATTTGAATGGCTGTAATATCTTGGGAGATAAAGAAGGAGACCAAATTTGAAAATAGATTGTAAAACACAAGGGAGAGAAAAATAAAAATTAAGAACCAGAGAATATTCAGCCCTTTGATGATTTCAAGCAACTTTTTAAAGAGAAAGGTCATTAAAAGTAGAGCAATGATAGATGTTCCTAAAAATACGTTGGAAAAAATATCCAAGAAAAATCCTCCGATACCAGCCCCAAAAAAAGAAAGCTTTTCCTCTGGTTTTTCAAAAAATGTTAAGAGAACTAGCGCGATTAAAATAAGATTTGGAACCTGTTCTTCTATATTAAAATGGACCAAAAAACTCGTTTGAATTAATGCGAGAATATAGAAAAATAAGATTAAAACAAGACCTTTTTTCATTTATAGTTGGTGATAATAAGAACTATTTCCAGTTTAGTAATGTCAAATAATGGAGAAACTTCAGCTTGCTGGAATGGCTTTATATCGCTCCTTAATATTTTTTGAATTTTTCCAACCAGAATCCCTTTAGGAAAAATTCCTCCAAGAGCTGTGGTTATTATTAGATCACCTTCTTGAATTTCTTGATTTTCAGGGATTAAATCAAGGAAGAGTTGGAAATCCCCCTTTCCTTTAATTAGCCCGTTTACTTCTATTGACTGAATTTTAACATCAAATGAACTCTCCCGGTTGGAAATAAGGATGACATTTGAGAAATTCTCTGAAACGTCTGCAATTTTTCCGATAAGCACTTTTCCTTCATTAATTACCGGCATTCCTTCCAAAACACCATTCAGTAAGCCCTTATTGATTACCAATGTGTCTTTCAAGATATTTTTTCCTATTACTTCGGCCAAAGCTAATTGAAAGTCTTTTTTGAGATCTAATTCTAAAGCCTTTCTCAAGCTTTTATTCTCTGTTTTTAGCGCTTGTAATTGAGCAATTTCGCTAAGTAAATTTTGATTGGAAAGGGATAATTCTTCTGCCCTTTTTTTTAGCTCTTTCATTTCAAAAGCTAATTCAATGGGAGTGGAAATTTTTTTGCCTAATTGCCAAAGAGATTTTTGAATGGGTGATGAAACGAAGTAGAAAAAGTTTTTAATTTTCTGCTGCGTAAAAAGTAAACTAATAATAATGAGAACGCCGATGGCGATAATGAAAATTTTTCTTTTTTGAGGAGAAAATTTCATAGGTTCTAAGTTATTATAGAGAAATTTAAGGCAAAACAAAAGAGATATCAATTAACTCCGGTACCATCCGTCTCAGGCGGAGGTACGGGGTGTGCTTTTTTGAAAAACAAAATTTACTTGACAAGGTTTTCTGATATCGTTGATTTAATGATGTTTGGGGCGGCTCGAGACACAGGCTTGCTGCAAGGTTGTAAGCGGTTGCAAAATGCATCATTGCAGCTAATCACGCGAAGTAACTTCCGTGGAGTCGCGTTTCGCCCCAGGCATCGTTCTTTTTAATAGGGCACCATTTGGCGCTTTTTTTATTTGAACAATAAAAAAACTCAAGATATGTATAGGGCAACGACCTACTCTCGCTCCGAAGAACTACCATCGGCTCTGGAGGATTTCACTTCTATGTTCGGGATGGAAATAGGTGGAGCACCTCCGATATCGTCACCTTATACATACCTCGAGCTCAAATTACTAAGAACCTAAATGCTAAAACCTAAAGCTGTGATTATTAATTGATAGCTAAACCCTTCTAACTAAGTTTTTAGACAGGAGCCAAGGACTCCAAATTTATTAAAAGTAGTCCGAAAACTTAAAGAGGGTAAGAAGAATAATAATTGTTTGATTAGTACTGCTCGGCTCAACCCTTCACAAGGCTTACACCTGCAGCCTATCAACCTCGTAGTCTTCGAGGAAACTAAAGAACCTTAATCTTGGGGTTGGCTTCGTGCTTAGATGCTTTCAGCGCTTATCCATTCCCAACATAGCTACCCAGCAATGCTCCTGGCGGAACAGCTGGTACACCAGAGGTTGGTTCATCCCGGTCCTCTCGTACTAGGGACAAATCCCCTCAAGGTTCGACGCCTACGGTAGATAGGGACCAACCTGTCTCACGCATATTCTTCTCCTGTTACCAGAAGTATGGACTATATCACCATCCCGACTTAACGGTCGGGAGACCAACGTATTATGGAAAGTTTATAGTTTCCATCCGTCCGATTGAAATCGGACAAGTCTCTACGGCTCATTTGATTTTAAAATCAAACTTGCCTCGGTATTATCCGTCAAAATACAGGTTGAGAATTTTGATGGATTTCACCGATATTAGTCGGTTTTTCAATCTGTATTACTACAGAAAGCCGCCTTGTGTGCTCAATGTCTTGGATTCTTTTTTGACGGTCTGAACCCAGCTCGCGTACCACTTTAATTGGCGAACAGCCAAACCCTTGGAAGCTTCTCCACCTCCAGGATGTGATGAGCCGACATCGAGGTGCCGAACAGGGCCGTTGATGTGAACTCGCGGGCCCTACTAGCCTGTTATCCCCGGGGTAACTTTTGGCTGATGATCTTCCCCGATTCTATTAACCAGGGTCGGTTCACTAAGTTCCACTTTCGTGCCTGCGCGGCATATCCGCCTTGCAGTCAAGCCGGCTTTTGGCTTTGCCCGATCACTCCGATTTCCATCCGGAGCTAGCCGACCTTTTAAACGCCTCCATTACCTTTTAGGAGGCAAGTGCCCCACTTAAACTGCCCACCTGGCACTGTTTTCTGCTCCTCGCTTCTGTTTGTTGCTGAACCGATGCCAATATTTTATTAGCATCATTTGTATGTATTAGTATCGCGTAGCTCCAAACAAAAGTGAGGAGCAAAGTTAGTATCAAGAACTTGAAAGATGGGTGTTTCATTGGTGGCTCCTCCCGACCCGAAAGTCAGGATTCAAAGCCTCCCCACTACACTACGCATTCAAATCCAAAATACAATACCAAGTTACAGTAAAGCTCCCGGGGTCTTTCCGTCTAGCCGCAGGTAACCGGCATCTTCACCGGTACTGCATTTTCACCGGGCTCCTCGTTGAGACAGTCCCCAAGTCGTTAAACCTTTCATGCGGGCCAGAACTTACCTGGCAAGAGATTACGCTACCTTTGGACGATTATAGTTATCGCCGACGTTCACTGGCGCTTCACTCGGTCAGCATTCCCGTTTTAGCGGGATACCGTCGAGATTAACGTTCCAGCACTGGTCAGGTCTCAGCCCCTATACATCCTCTTACGAGTTAAGCAGGGACCTGTGTTTTTGATAAACAGTCGCCCGGGGTACTTTCGCTGCGCCCCCCACCACTTTTGAACTGGTGTCAAAAGACACCAGAAACTGTAAAATGATCCAAAAGTGGTGGGGGGAAGGCTTATCCCGAAGTTACGCCTGCTTGTTTGCCGAGTTCCTTAACGAGGTTTCACCCGTTCACCTTGGTGCTCTTACACCTGCCTACCTGTGTCGGTTTGCGGTACGGATCGTGCACATAATTAAATTCCTCCAAGGATTTTCTAGGAAGTCTGCTCATTCGGGTTTGCTCTGCCGAAGCAAAGCATTCTGTTCATCCTTGAAAAATCTTAGATGAACAATGAGAATCCAATAACTCACCAAAATTACTAAACTTCGTCCCCTCTTCAGAGTTATGTGCTCGAGGGCCGGAATATTAACCGGCTATCCATCAGCTGCCCCTTTCGGGTTTGCCTTAGGACCGCCTAACCCTTGGTTGATTGTCATTGCCAAGGAAACCTTAGGCTTTCGGTGTCCCGAGATTTCATCGGGATTGCGGTTACTCATGCCAACATTCTCACCCCCGCCTACTCCAGCAAGCCTTACGGATTACCTTCAGTGCGGGCGGGGCGCTCCCCTACCCCAAGCACATAATAAATTATGTGCTCAGTCTTATCTTCGGTACTGAGCTTGAGCCCCATAAATCTTTGGTGCAGGACCTCTTAGTTAGTAAGCTGTTACGCACTTTTTAAAGGGTAGCTGCTTCTAAGCTCACCTCCTAACTATCTGAGAAATCCCACTTCCTTAAAAACACTTAGCTCAGTTTAGGGACCTTAGATGAAGATCTGGGCTGTTTCCCTTTCGACCTTGGACCTTAGCGCCCAAAGTCTAACTCCCTCTCACGTTTATATCCTGGTATTCGGAGTTTGGTTAGATGCAGTACGGAGACCGCAGCCACATCCATCCAGTGCTCTACCCCCAAGAAAATGAGAGAGGCTAGCCCTAAAGCTATTTCGGGGAGAACCAGCTATTACCAAGCTCGATTAGCTTTTCACTTCTTACCACAGCTCATCCCAAGGTATTGCACGGCCTACGGGTTCGGGCCTCCATCCGATTTTCATCAGACTTCACCCTGGCCATGGCAAGCTCGCTTGGCTTCGGGTATTATACACACTACAAGACGCGTTTTAACACTTGGTTTCCCTATGCCTTCGTCCCAGAAGGACTTAGACTGTAATGTATGTAAACTCGTTGGCTCGTTCTGCAAAAAGCACGCCGTCACCATTGCTCCTCGCTTCTGCGCGTTACTATATTCAAACATTTAAACATTTTAGCATTTAAACAGAATTTAAAATTGTTTATATGCTTAGATGTTTATATGCTCAAATGAATGAGTTCCAAACAAAAGTGAGGAACAATAGCTCCGACTCTTTGTAGGCAAAATGGTTTCAGGTTCTATTTCACCGGGATCACCTCCCTACTTTTCACCTTTCCCTCACGGTACTGGTTCACTATCGGTGAGGTTGAGTATTTAGCCTTGGCAGTATAGTCCTGCCTGCTTCCCACAGGGTTTTCGTTTCCCATGGTACTTAAGTATAAAAATTCAGAGCATGTGATGATTTTCGTCTACGAGGCTTTTACTCTCTCTGGCATCCCTTTCCAGGGAGTTTTGACTAAACAAATCACAATTTTTTGGAGCTCTGCTCCGATAAAATCGGAGACATTCTTAACTTTCAACTTCAAGCACATAACAAGTTATATGCTTGATCTAGGCTGTTCCCTTTTCGCTCGCCACTACTAAGGGAATAGACTAGCTTATTAGCTTTTCAAGAAATTAGCTTTTTAGCAAAATTAGGAAAACCTAATAAACTAAAAAACTACAAGCTAAAAAACTAGCTTTGTTTTCTTTTCCTCCGCTTACTGAGATGTTTCACTTCAGCGGGTTTGCCGCCCCGTTAAACGGGGCTAATCGCGTTTAACGCGATTGGGTTTCCCTATTCGGAAATCCTCGGATCAAAGGTTGCTAGACACCTCCCCGGGGCTTTTCGCAGTCACGCCACGTCCTTCATCGCCTCAACCTCCCAAGGCATCCACCATTCGCCTGTAATAAGTAACCTTCTTACCCTCTCTAAATTTTGGACTAGATTTCGCCTCCTATGTTTTTTCTGAAAAACTTAGGATGGTTTGTCTAATTTTGTTCGTTTTTTTACGACTTGCCAAAAACTCGAGAAGGTTTAGCATCAATTAATAATTAACTATGCCTAAACAAAATATGTTTAGGTCTTGTCTTATGGCTATTTCTTATTTACCGAAACACCGAAGCATATAACGAATTATGTGCTCGATGCGCGGTTTAATTTTTAAGGTTCTTTCCATATAATCCAACAAATCATCCACTTCCCAATTTTGCAGTTTAATGCCGTTTTTTGATTTTAAACGGCAAAACTAGAAAGTGGTTAATTTTAAATTTCTAGAAAATTTAGAATTAAAAAACCGCTTCAAAGGAAGCGGTTTTTAACTATCCAATGAACACAAAATTAGTCGCTTCCTTTTTTTAAGGCTTGAATTAGATTTTTCATATCACTTGTATTTTAGTAAAACCAAGCATTCTTGTCAAGCGCCATTTTTCAAGATAGATGGCAAATAGAAATTTCCATCCTCAAGTAGCTGTGGCAACAGCTACTTGAGGAGGATGGGTATTTTTGTCATTGGAGAGATTGGATTTCTGTTAGGAGTTATAAGAAATGGCGGGGAGGGGTTAGCCTAAGATTTTTTGCCTTAAACCTTTTAAGAGATCAGATGCAGATTCTTTTCCACCGAGACCAAAAGCAATACCGCCGGCAATAGCAATCATTGCGACTAATCCACCAAATAGAATCCTAATTAAATCTTCCGCTACCTTTAACTGGAGCAGAATCATCAAAATTGCAAAAATCCAGATTGACCATTTTACAATAGCTCCAGCTAGGTGGCCATATCCTGTTTTTGCGCCTTCTACTCCTGCTCGTACTATTTTTTCCAGAATGTCAGCGATGATTACCGCTACCACAAAAATCAAAGCTGCTACAATTACATTAGGTAAGTAGGCTAGAATCTGTTGCAGCAATATGGCAAACTGTTTTAATCCCAATATTTCTACTGCGATAGATAGGGCGACAATGAATACTACCCACTTAAAAATTGCTCCAATAAATTCAGATACATTTACTTTTAATTCAGCCTTTTCCAAAGCGTCTTTCCATCCTTCTGTTTCAAAAAGCTGATTAAATTTAAGGCCTTCTAAGATACGGGTAACTATCATTCCGATTCCTGCTGCTATAAACCAACCGATAATTAATACTATTGTAGAAACGATCAAAAGAGGGATAAAGTTTACAAGTCCGATCCAAAGGTCTTGGAGCGCTTGAAAAGTAATCGTATACAAATCTTGTATTTGCATTTTATTTTATATTTGTGTTATTTTAAATCTCAATTCCTTCGACCTTTAAAGGTTCACTCCTCACTTTCGTTCGGAGCTACGCGATATTAATATACTAATACATACGAATGATACTAATAAAAAATAAATTCGTATAATTAGCATCAATTTGTATATTAGCTATCGATTTAGCGATGAACCGAAGCGAAGAGTATTAGGATATTATACCAGAAAGCCAAAATTCTACCCTGTGGAAAACTTATGGTGCGTGCATTACGAAGTCCCGTGGTTTAGCAGGGCGAAGTGGTGGACCTGAAGGGACTCGAACCCTTAACCTCCGGTATGCAAAACCGGTGCTCTAGCCAATTGAGCTACAGGCCCTTTAGGAAATTTATGTATGTTAATACAAGGACTGTGGGCACGGATGAAATCGCCGCCTTGCCATTTTGAGGCGGGAACCATCTACCTTTGCTTTATCCGCCTGTCAAAGCGATCCGAAATTTTTGTCTGTGGGTGTGGGAGGAATCGAACCTCCGACCTCCACTTTATCAGAGTGGCGTTCTAACCACTGAACTACACACCCAAAAATTTAAGTTTGTTTGACGGGTAGGTTAGAGCAGCGTTCTACCACTGCATCCTAATTTACGCTAAATTAAGCGAGCCTTCCCGCCGAAGGCGAGGCTCGTTCTTGGCGGCGCTCATCTATGATGAGCGGGTACACGCTTTTTTTCTAAGACAAACATAATTCTTTTTTGAGGAAGAGGAAAAAGCCAAACTATCCATTTTTTAATTCGTTTGCTGGAAACAACTCTTAGATCAAGTTCGTTAAAAGATTTTTCCCAACCCTTTCTAGTTTTACGATGAAAAGCTTTATGATTAAAAATAACAGAATATGCTGTGTGGTGGAATTTAGACATTAATATACCAAATATTCCTTCTGGCAGGTCTTCAAAAATAATGATTTTTTTCTTCGTGACCCTTTTTGCTTCAGATATTACTTTTTTTGGATCTTCTGTATGATGCAGAACATAACTTAGGAAAACAATATCAAAGGAATTATCAGGAAAAGGAAGTTTTTCGCCGTTGTAGATTCGAAAAGGAAAATTTTTTACTATTCTTTGGTCTTTAATATCCACTCCTACAACTTTTGCCTGAAAGTAATTTTTTATGGCGTTGGTTAAAACTCCTCTTCCGCAACCTAAATCCAAAATTTTAGATCCTTTTTCAATAAAATCTTCGCATTCTCGGCATATTACTTTAGATACTTTTTGATGAAAAGGAAAAAATATTCTTCCCAAAATAGTTGTTTCAAAGAATTGGTTCATTTCCATATTTTTTCACTTTTTTTTAATACTAAATTTACCAGTAACTAAATCCGTCAGTATTTTTTTAAAATAAGTCGGATTTATTCTAATTGACCAATTGCAGCTGCCGGAATTGATTATAATTTTTTGTTGGTTTATCAAAGATAAATCTATAAAAGTTGGCAGCTTCCAGAGAGTTCCAAAAGGTGGAATAGCTCCTACTCTTGCTCCTTTCAAGTTTTTTTTCATCCATACTTCCTTGACAAAGTCAATACTTTTCGCAGTTTTTATATTTTGTTTTTTTAACCAATCGTTAACCGTTTTTTTGAATTTTCCTTTATCCAGATTTTTATTGGCTGGAATTAAAATTATGGCGTATCTATTGTCAAATTTTACAGCTAAAGTTTTTCCAACAATTTTCTGATGAACTTTTAAAGTTTGAGCCTTGTCAAAAGCAGTATAAACTACCTTATGCTCCATTGAATCATATTTTATTTCAGCATGATCTAAAAATTTTTGTATTTTTTTAGGGATAGGCATTATTTTATACTATCAAGGAAAAAATTTGAAATCAAGTTTAAAAAAAACGAGTCGCGTCTGACGCGACTCTCGAGATAAGGTGCTAAAAAGTTGGACAACCGGAAGTTGCTCAGTAGAACACGAGTTTCAAACGCTTCACCCTTTGCTTTCTTTCAGGGTAAACCAGGATGAACAATTTACCAGACAATTATCAACTGTTTAGCAGTTTATATTAGTTTCTTAGAGTTGCTCCCCAGTCATGTGACCGGGCCAGGTTTTTATCGCCTGGCGAGATCTTTCTTTTGGGTTCAAAGATCAACACCCCAAGATTGATTTAAGAATTCTCGCAAATCAATCATTGATCGACACCTACAACTTCAAAAAAGTTGTAAAAAAAGTAATGTTCCATCGACAGCTTCCGCTACCGATGCCTTGTTATGACTTCGTCCCTCTTACTGAGCCCACCTTAAGTCCTCTTGCGAGGAATTTCGGGTGTTCCCAGCTTGCTTGACGTGACAGGCGGTGAGTACAGGACTCAGGAACGTATTCATCGCCACGTGGCTGATTGGCGATTACTAGCGATTCCAGCTTCATGAGGTCGAATTTCAGACCTCAATCCGAACTAGGACCGGTTTTGATGGGATTAGCTCCAGCTTACGCTTTCGCAACCCATTGTACCGGCCATTGTACCACGTGTGCAGCCCAGGGCATCAAAGGGCCATGCTGATTTGGCGTCATCCCCACCTTCCTCCCAGTTATCCCGGGCAGTTTTGCTTGACAAATAAAACAAACAATAGGGGTTGCGCAGGTTTACCCATTTAAGGGAGCAGCTCAAGCCACCTGCTGACGACAACCATGCAGCACCTGTCCGCCTGTCCTTGTGGGTAGTCCCGATTTTCATCAGGATTTCAGGCGGGTGCAAGCCCTGGTAAGGTTCCTCGCTTGTTGTCGAATTAAGCCACATGGTCCACCGCTTGTGTGAGTCCCCGTCTATTCCTTTGAGTTTTAGCCTTGCGGCCGTAGTTCCCAGGCGGGACACTTAACGCGTTAGCTTCGCCACCGAAAGGGTCGATACTTCCGGCAGCTAGTGTCCATCGTTTACAGCGTGGACTACAAGGGTATCTAATCCTTTTTGATCCCCACGCTTTCGTCCCTCAGCGTCAGGAACGCCCCAGTTGATTGCCTTCGCTTTTGGTGTTCCACTCGATATCAACGGATTTCACCCCTACACCGAGTGTTCCATCAACCTCTGGCGCCCTCTACCCCGACGGTTTTTTCTGCAGTTCTAAGGTTGAGCCCTAGAGATTTAACAGAAAACCTGACGGGGAGCCTACGGACCCTTTACGCCCAATAATTCCGGATAACGCTTGGGGGTTCTGTATTACCGCTGCTGCTGGCACAGAATTAGCACCCCCTTATTCTTCAGGTACACTCATCTCGCTAAAAGCGGGATTGTTCCCTGATAAAAGCGGTTTACAGCCCTAAGGCCTTCAATCCCGCACGCGGCGTCGCTGGGTCAGGGTTTCCCCCATTGCCCAATATTCTCGACTGCTGCCTCCCGTAGGAGTACGGTCCGTGTCTCAGTACCGTCGTTGGGGAACATGCTCTCACATCCCCTACCCGTCATAGCCTTGGTAAGCCATTACCTTACCAACAAGCTGATAGGGCGTAGACCAATCCATGAGCGGATTTCTCCTTTACCGAGCACATAATAAATTATGCGTTCGGGCTATCAGGTATTAGTCCGGATTTCTCCGGGTTGTCCCTGTCTCGTGGGTTTGTATCTACGTGTTACTAACTCGTTCGCCACTACCCCGACCGAAGTCGGGACCGTTTGACTTGCATGCCTTATCCACGCCGCCAGCGTTCATCCTGAGCCAGGATCAAACTCTCAAATTAAACTGATAACCATTGATAATAGCTGATGACCATTGATTAAAAAAATCAGTGGAAATCAATTTTAAATCAGTGGAAATCAGTGTGTTTCGCATAAGCGAAACGATCGGAGCAACTCTAAAAAACCCTTCAACAGGCTTTACATTTTGTTTTTGAACCTGTCGAAGAACTGACTCGTTTCATTATTTACCGAAACACATAATTTTTTTATTTATTTTATGTACTCGGTTCGTTTTTCAAGGTTCTTTCCAAGCGGATGTTTCCAAAAAAAACAGCCACGGAGACATCCAACATTTTTAGAAACCTTCGCGGCTGTTTTAAATGTCCTCGT
The DNA here is from genome assembly GCA_022574775.1 of Patescibacteria group bacterium. Lineage (GTDB taxonomy): Bacteria > Patescibacteriota > Minisyncoccia > Minisyncoccales > RBG-13-36-15 > JACZRI01. The sequence continues at coordinate 17,864 of JACZRI010000009.1, forward strand.
TGTTAGTAATTCTCTACATGAATAATCCACTTTGACCCATATATTTCAACCTTATCTATTTTCATTTTAGTTCTTCCAAAGATCTTTGTCAAGGCTTCGATACACTTAGCCTTGATCTTGAGCTTGTCGTCCTTCAATAAAACTCAGGACGACCCTGAGTATATCGAATGGGTCGAAGGGTCAACCCCACACCACAACAGGGATATGCGAACTTATATAAAATAAGTTCGTTTACCATCAAGCCTTATAGACTTGATGGAAATTTCTGTTTGGTGTGGAGGTCAAGCTCTATATCTAAGATTTTAATCGGTTACCGAAGTTCAAGCGCTTCTCTGGTAGCTGCGATAATATCAGCAAAAAAGTTTCCGATTATTGGCAGTCCTCCGAGAAAAGAGAAAACCCAGCCTAAAATCCACAAAAGAATTACTACCCCAACGGTGGCTCCGAGTCCCCAGCCAATACCTGCCACAAGGCCTTGGATAAATGATCTCTTTAGGGAAATTTTTTGCCAAATTTGTTTTGGATGCATATTTTAACTAATAGATAATTATTTGCTATATTATGACAATTTACATAAGGATTGTGAGACTCTTTTTTATAAAGCTTTTCAGAGAATCTGGGATTGGGAAATCATAAAGTAGTTGTTGATCAAAAAAACGGCAGTTATGAGAAATAATAATAATAAACCGTTTATAATAAGTGGTGGATGCTGTATTCTTATTTTAATAAATATATTTAAGACAAGCGCTAAAATAATAATAATAAATAAGAAGAAGTAGAGATATTTGAGTATAACTCTAGGAGAAGAGGATAACCGCTGTGCAAGAGATGATTGAAAGACGGGTTGATTTATTGTTGGTTCTTCATGAGCTTGTATTGTAGTCGTAGTCTTTGGCAGGGTCGTTTCTATTGACGCTTCTTTTGCATAGAACATATCAGAAGATATTTCTCTTGAAAGAATTTCTTTGATTTCCGGAATAATTTCTATAGGTGTTGCTTGTTCGGTTTTCAACTCTGTTGTTTTTGCTAGAGCTGCGGTAGGTTTGCCAAATAACTGGACGATATATACAGTTTCTTTCCCTTTATACAGGCCCGTAGCTACTCCAATACCAATCTCCGTAAAGTTTTTATTAAGGATGTTGGTCCTATGGCTTGAAGAATTCATCCAAGATTTTACTAAATCTTGAGAATCATAAAAATGAATTGCAATATTCTCTCCGGCATAGCTGTAGCGGTATCCAGCCTTATCAAGCCAGTACCACGGAGTTTTTCCTTCAGGGCTTGTGTGGTCAAAATATCCTTTCTGTGCCATGTCTTGAGCTTTTTGCTGAGCCGCTTTTTCCAGCAAGGAATTTATCTGAAGCGTCGACAATCCAGCAGATCCCCTATTACTATTAGTGAGGTCTACCACAACGTTTGGGAAAACTGCGGCAAGAAAATTAGTTTTGGGGAAAACGATAAATGTCTGCAGGAGAAATATTATCCCAAATAGCAGGACAAAGGTTGCAATAAAGAGAGTAGCTTGTTTGCGCAGAACGTGTGGCTTGTGTTCATTGTCCCCGTGCGGAATAAAATATTTTTTGAGCAAAGAGATCATGGCGCAAAGAACAAAGAACCGTTCTTAAAAACGGTTCTTTGTTTATTATAGGATATTCTTCTCTTTTTTCTTTATCAGCTCAATTTCTCGCTTCAAGTTTCTTTCTGTTTTTACCTGAAAAGCACTAGGTAGAACGCGATTCGCGATATAGAAGCGCATGAATATTGCATAGCTTAATACAAACCCGATGAGCAAAGTGACAATGAGAGAAAATAAGAATAGATTAATGGGTCCTGTGGGAATGTCTGTAACTCCTGCGACTCCGCTCTTTTCTACGCTCACGGTAAGAGAAGCAGTTGTTGCTGTTTTTTCGTTATGAGCTACCACTGTGTTTATTAAATTTGTCGTTCCAAAATCAAAGGCGTTGTCTGAAGCAACCTGTACTTCAAAAACAATAGTTTTTGATTGGTTAGGTGGAATATCCCCAATATAGAAACCCTGAATAATATTGCTTAAGGAAAAGCTGCCGTCTATCTTTAAGTTGCCTCGGTATATGAGATTTGGAGGGAGTGTGTCTTTTACAAAGACGTTTTCAGCTGTTGCAGTTCCTTGGGAGGTTATTTCAACTTGAAATTCGATTGCTTCTGAAGGTTTAGCAGTCACAGAACTTGCAAAAGAACTTTGATTTTTACTTATATTTTTTGCCAGTTTCGTGATATTGAATGAAACATCGCCAGAATTTACCGCAATAGCGATTGTACCATTGAAAGCTAAACCATTTCTTTCTACAGAAATTTTAGCAGTATAGACGCCAGCATCGGAATAGTCACAAAGATCAGTGGCAGTATAGCTTGTGCTGTTTGTAGTATGCGTCCTTTCCCAAGTACCGTTATTCGTACAGTCAAACTTGTATGTAATATTTCCTGTCGCTGTTCCTGAAACATCGGCTGTTAGGTCAACATCGTTGAGGGGCGCTTGGCCGGAAGATGGGTTGGCAGAAATATTCACTAAGAGAGTAGCAGCATAAATCTCAAAAGGGAAAATAAGCTGAATAAACAGGAAAGTGAAAAGTATTGCCAGAGTTCCCACTCGAAGATAGTATTTTGGAGAGAAAACTCTTGATTTTATTTTATGAAACATAATATGTATTATTTATTATTGAATGATTTTAATCCTGACTCTTCTTTATTTCAAGCCTTTTTAATGAAGACAATTTTGTATCTGCATTAAAAAAGTGAGAATGAACGATAACTGAGTACCGTTCATTCTCTTTTGTGTGTGAGATTGCTAAGGTGCTAAAACAACAATCGTGGAGGTTCCTTCCACAGTAAGCCCTCCTTGTCTGACGCGAACTTTGGCCGAGTACTCGCCAGGCTCGGAGTAAGAACAAATATTTATAGCATGCCAGGAAGAACTGTTAGTGGTGTTTTCCTCTTCCCAAATACCGTCGTTTGTGCAGTCAAGTTGATATTTAATCAATCCTGTTGCCGTCCCGTTTACCTCTACAATGAGATCTACATTGTTTAGAGGAGCTCTTCCCGCATTAGGATCTGCTAAAAGGGATACAAATAGAGTTGACGTTGGAGTTGGCGTTGGTGTGTTAGATGGCGTTGGAGTGAAGGTATGAGTCGGCGTTGGAGTGAAGGTATGAGTCGGCGTTGGTGTTGGAGTATTGGTCAGTGTTGGTGTGGATGTAGGGGTTGGCGTAAGGGTTTGGGTAGAAGTTGGCGTAAACGTAAGCGTTGGTGTAAAAGTATTCGTAGTGGTTGGAGTGAAAGTACTGGTTGATGTTGGTGTATGAGTTTGAGTCGACACAGGAGTTTTCGTGGGCATTCGCGTTGGTGTGTCTGCTGGAATTCGTGTTGGAATGGGTGTGATTTTCTTTATTTCCCCAAGCCAATCTATGAAACCTGCTTTGAACTGCAGAATCAAGGCAGCGTCTATGGTATTAATTTTGCTGTCTTGGTTTACATCCGCTGATTCTTGGCAGGGCAGAGATTTAATCAGATGTGCTTTGAACTGCAGAATTAAGACAGCGTCTATACTGTTTATATAGCCGTCACAATTGACGTCGCCAAGTTTTTTTGTTGATCCGCTAACCGAGTCTAGGCTGGCGAATATTCCTCCCGCCAATAATAATCCTAACAGAACAAACAGCGTGGCCTTTATTCTCTTCATTTTTCCTCCTATTCGGCATGCATATATGTGTCAAGGTGCGTACTGTTCGCTTTCTATCATAGAAACAAAAATTTGTCAAGGCTTCAACAAACTCAGCCTTGACCATGAGCCTGTCGTCCTTCAATAAAACTCAGGACGACCCTGAGTATATCGAATGGGTCGAATGGTCAACCCCTGCCACTTTTTATATTTTATTTTTACATTTTATCCCAGATCTAAAAAAATGGTGGATGGTTAATCTCGTACCTAGTAAGAATTAATCTACTAATTCTGAATATATTACAATTCTTTTATTATCAATTCCAGGAGGCCAACAACTTACCAAAAGTAATTTTGACTTAGAGTTTTTTGTTGCAAAAGAAGGCAGTTCCTGCCCGGCTTGCAAGATGACTTGCCCTTCCACTACATATTTATATTGACTGTTGTTGAAATAAATATAAACTTCATCACCTGTATTTAATGTATTTAATTTACTAAATACCCAATCGTAATTAATTTTTGGCCAAAACGGAGGAGAGCTGTGACCCAAAATAATTATTTCACCATTTTCTCCTGGCAATGAAGAGGGATAGTGTACAACCCCATTTTTTAAAGGTTCAATAAAATCCTTCGGCTGCGTGCTGTCCACTAAAGTAATAGGTGCTTCAATTCCAATTCCTGGAATTACAATACTATTTTGTTTGTCTATTAATACTTTTTCTGTTGACTCCTCTATATTTTCGAAAATAGTTTTAGCTTCTGTTTGATTACTAGTGCCCTGCCCCATCGTTACTACGGCCAGCACCAGTAATACGCCAATGTATAAAAACAAAAAAACCTTGAGGAATTTCCCCGCCTCTTCTTTAAGAAATTCAATTATATTTTTTATTTTGGTAGCTTCCATTTTATAATTCTTTATTTAGCCATCGCAGATATTTTGAACTGACCTTACTTACTGAAATCTCCAGAATACAAGGGGTATTATAACTATGTAATTTTTTAACCTCTCTTTCTATTATCGTAAAATTCTTTTTTAATGTTTTAAGAATTAAAACCATCTCTTTATCCTTCACGATTTTATTGTTCCACCAGTAAATGGAGTCAATTGGAAAAATATCGCAACAGGCAGTCAGCCTCCTTTTGATTAAATAAGAGGCTATTTTTCTTGCCTCTTTTTTATCTCTGCATGTAATATAAATGAGAACCATTGAGCCAGCGGTCGGATTTGCACCGACAACCTGATGCTTACAAAGCAACTGCTCTTCTGTTGAGCTACGCTGGCCTGCCTTCGTTAAGACTTTGGCAAACATCTTGAATACAATTTATTAGGCCATATACAGTTTGTTCAATAGTTAGGAAGCTATGCTGGCCGATTTTTACCTTTCTGGTTTGTAGAATTTTTCAATTCTTTCCAATAGGTGTCATTTTCAATCTCTTTTTCTTTTTTTGAATTTTTCCTTAATTGATGCTGCCAGCCGGAAATTTTACTTTCCATTTTTAAAGTTAAAATTCTTGTTTTGGAAAGTAATTTGTGCAAAAGAGATTCAGAGGAAAAAGACTTAAGCGGCCCCAAATCCTTTATTTTGTTTTTCAGCCTCAAGGCCAAATTTTCTTGAGAGCCTCTAGCTTGCAACGGGAGTTTCTTTACTAGTGGAATTTTTGGAAACAAAATCACGAAAATTCCCAAAAGGCTTCCAAGAAAAACTATTATAGCAATTACATTACTCATATAAAGATTCTAACATTTAAATAAATTAATACTGTTCAAATGTTTAGATGTAAAGATGCGGTTATATCTCGTATCTCACAAACATTCTTATGACAATATTTTCTCCAAGTTTTGCGATATATTCGTCAATTAACTCTTTTATATTTTTTTTTTCATCTTTAATCCAGGTTTGAGAAAGCAAGGAAATTTCGGTTTTATATTTTTCCAGTTTTTCATTTACAATTTCATCAATTATTTTTTTAGGTTTTCCAGAATTTTTCAATTGCTCTTGATAGATTTTTTTTTCTTTACCCAGAAACTCTTCAGTGATTTCATCTGTTGTTAAGAATAGTGGATTTAAAGCAGTTATTTGTAGACATAATTCGTGCGCCAGGTTTTTAAATTCTTCCGATTTTGCCACGAAGTCTGATTCGCAGGAAATTTGCAGTAGAGTTCCAATTTTTTTATTGGAATGAATGTAGCTTTCAATAATTCCTTCTTTGGCTGTTCTCTCGGCTTTTTTTTCAGCTACTCCTTTTCCCCATTTCCTTAAAATTTCTTTTGCAAGAATAATATTTCCCTTGCTTTCCTCAAGTGCTTTTTTACATTCAGCCAAAGAAATTCCTGTTTCTTTTCTTAGTTGTTTTATTTGATCAATGGAAATCATATGAACATCTGAACATATTAACATTTAAAAAGGATTGAATTCAGAGTATTTAGATGTTTAAATGCTAAAATGTTTAAATGAAAAACTACTCGCTAAGCTTTGTGCTCGTTGGTTTTGCCTTAAGTATTACTTCCTTCATTTTTTCTAATATATACTTCACCGAGCTGATAGCGTCGTCGTTCGCGGGGATAGGATAATCTACTGAATCTGGGTCGCAATTTGTGTCCACAATGGCAATTAACGTTACTCCTTTTTGTTTTGCTTCTTTTACTGCCAAGCAATCTTTTTTTAGGTCTGTGACAAAGATGGCATCTGGAATTCTCTCTAAATTCTTGACTCCTCCAAATTTTGATATAAGGTTTCTCAATTTTTTTTCAATTTCCATTCTTTCTTTCTTTGTATAATTTTCTATTTCTTCAGGGTTAGAAATTTTTTGTTCCAATTCTTTCAGGTATGCAACTCTTTTTTTCATTACATCAAAATTAGTAAGGGTTCCTCCAATCCATCGTTCTGTTATATAAGGTAAGTTTAAATCTTCACCCATTTCTTTTATTATATTTTTGAATTGTATTTTTGTACCAACCAAAAGCAGGATTTTATCTTCAGCAATGAGTTTTTGAATAAATATTAGAGCTTTCTCCAGTTCTTCTTTAGTTTTTTCAAGATTAATAATGTGAATAGTATTTCTTACCCCAAAAACATAAGGCTTCATTTTAGGATGAAGGTTTGAAGACCGATGGCCAAAGTGAAGACCAGCTTGAGCCATTTCTGCAAGGTCAATATGAAATTTATTTTTTGTATCCTCTTTCTTATTTTCTTTTTTTGTTAATCTTTCTTTCGTTTTTTCCATATTCTTCTTATAGCATTTTTTCCTATGTTTCGCAAGAGCAATGATTCTTGTTATAATTGAGCAATGATTGATTTTGCTCCAAAATTACCAAAGATCGGGAAATTGAAACCGGATATGGCAGGAGTCATTATGCTCCCTCTTTCCAAAATTCCCCTGGCAAAAGTTTCAGATACCATTGGGGATGTAGTAAAAACGCTTTTGAAGCATATTAAAGAGCTTGAAACGATAAATTATATATATGTTGTTGATCAGGAAGGAAAATTAAAAGGGGTAATTTCCGTCAAGGAAATTTTTGCAATTGATAAGGATGCTAAAGTCGCAGGTATTATGATGGGAAAAAAACTGGTGAAGGTGAGACTTCATACCGATCAGGAAAGAGTGGCCTTTTTAGCGCTCAAAAATAACTTAAAAGCGATTCCAGTCATTGATAAAAGTGAAAAGCTTTTAGGAGTAGTTTCTTCAGATATTATTTTAAATATCTTAAGCAAAGAGGCTACCGAAGATATTTTAAGGTTAGCAGGTGTTCAGGATAAATTTGCTGTAGATATCACAAGAATTCCGATTAAGACAATGGTGAAAGCCCGAATTCCCTGGTTGTTGGTGGGATTGATAGGTGGAGTTTTGGCAGCTAGGATTTTGGGGTTTTTCGAGGCTACCCTGGAAACTCAAATTGTTTTAGCTTTTTTCATTCCTGCAGTACTCTATATTTCAAGCGCTGTGGCCATTCAAAGCCAGACTATATTTATCAGAAATTTAACAATCAACCCTACTCTAGTTGCAAAAAACTACTTTTTCAGGGAAATACAAATCGGAGGTTTTATCGCTTTAATTTGCGGCGTTATATTAGGATTTGCTTCTCTTCTTTTCCGAGCTCCTCCTTTTGTCGGAATCATTTTAGGCATATCAGTTTTTCTTTCTATTATTTGGTCAGTTGCACTTTCTGTTTTTGTGCCTTGGTTTTTAAAACAATCAAAAAAAGATCCAGCTATAGGAGCTGGTCCTTTTACTAATACACTTAGCGATATTTCAACTTTAATTATTTATTTCAGCATAGCTTCTATAATGCTTAAACTTTTCCCAATATGATAGCTCATTTTTTTAAATTTTCTAAAGAAGACATCTTAAGGGGCCCTATCGGAAAGAGCCTCTTTCTTCTTTCTTTTCCCTTGGTGAGTTCCAATCTTTTCCTTATGACTTATCACCTTGTTGATACTTTTTGGTTAGGCAAAATAGGGAGTCAGGCCCTGGCTGCGATTGCTTATGCCCTGCCCATATCATTTTTGGTAGTTGCAATAGGCGGTGGTATTGCAAATGCTGGTTCCATCTTGATTGCCCAACACAAGGGAGCCAAAAACCAAAAGGGAATTGATTATGCTGCCACTCAAACCTTTATTTTCCTTACCTTACTTTCTTTTTTCGTATCTTTATTTGGTTTTTTTGCGACATCTCCTTTTTTGCGTCTTCTCGGCGCCTCTGAAAGCATCCTTCCTCTTGCTCAATCGTATCTCCAAACAATCTTTTTGGGAATTGTGTTGATGTACTGGTTTATTATGGCCAGAAATTTTTTCCGAGGGATTGGAGATAGCTTGAGCGCGATGTGGATAGGTTTTTTTTCAGCTGCCCTCAATTTGATTTTAGATCCTTTTCTCATATTCGGCTGGGGTATCTTTCCGAGAATGGAAGTTCAAGGAGCAGCGTTAGCTACTATTATTGCAAGGGGTTTGGCCGCTTTCCTGGGAGTATTACTTTTATTCCGAGGGAGAATGGGTATTCATATTTCTTTCCAGCATCTCAAACCAAATTTCTCCTACCTGTGGCGTCTGGCAAAACTTGGCTTTCCTGTTTCCGGAGAAATATCCGCAAGATCCATAGGGATTATCATTATCCTTCCTATTATTTCTTCTTTTGGGATAGCTACCGTAGCTGCTTATGGAATAGGTTCCAGGTTTTTGACTTTGTTTTTTATGCTTGCCTTGGGTATTTCTCAAGCAGTAAACACGATGGTGGCCCAGAACTTGGGAGCAGGATACTTTTTGCGGGCAAGAGCAACTGCTTTTAAAGGTGCCTTGTCTAGCTTTGTCCTTTTTTCTATTTTAGGGCTGCTATTATTCTGGCAGGCAGAATTTTTTGCCGGTATTTTTACCAACGAAGTGCAAATACAAAAAATTACTACACAGTTTTTGCAGGTTATAAGTCTTTCTTTGGGATTTTTTGCTATCATGCGAGTTTTCGCTGGAGCTTTCAGAGGGGGTGGGGCTACCTTGGGGGCGATGATGATTACCTTTATTAGCGTTTTTATTTTTTTGATTCCCCTGACCGTTGTTTTTTCTAAACTCTGGGGATCTACCGGAATTTGGTGGGCATTCTTTGTTTCTCATGTAGCAGGAGCTGTTCTTGCTTCTCTTTGGTTCTTTTTTGGCAAGTGGCAAAAAAGATTAGTAGACGCAGACGCAGGACATAAGAATAGCGCAAAACTCTCCATGGATTGATACCAAAGAAAAGGTGTAGCACATCCGTTTTTTCCCTCCGGTCTCTAACAAATTAAACTTGTTCCAGCTCATTCGAGTCCTCCTAACAGCTAGTTTTAGGAGGACTTTTTATTGAATACTTCCCTGCCCTGGCCTTTGAGGCGGAGTAAAGTTCTTGACATTTCAGATGAAAATGCTGTAATGCAAACAGTTCCTTAAGTCATTTTGTTCTGTATTTCAAAGAAAGAGGGTGAGAAAGATGCAAGGAATCTGTATTGACTGCCAGCAAGAGAAGGAAATCATTGCCAAGGAAAGATGCTGGGCCTGTTATCAAAGGAAAAGGAGGGAGACTTATGTGCCGCCTCTTCCTAATAAAGAGGAATGCTCTCTCTGCGGTAAGATGAAGACGGTGGTCATACGTTTAGAGGATAAACAGCCTGTCTGCGTGACCTGCTATAAGCGGGAGTTCAGGCCTAAAGAGGAATGCTCTCTCTGCGGCAAGATGAGAATAGTGGAAATGCGTAATGATGGTCAGCCTGTCTGCGGGACCTGCTATAGGCGGGAATATCGAATCAAGGTGGCAAGCCCTGTCTGAATTGAATTCAGACAGGGCTTTTACTTTCTTGACTTTTTTATCTTAAGGGTTGAAAATTCGGCAAAAAAAAGATAAAATAGAAAAATGAGAAAGGAAAATTTATCAAAACGAATCAAAAAAAGAAAAAAATCTTCCCAAGTATCGCGTTTCCCTATTTCCAGGCCGTGGCATCTTGCTCCGAGAATTAAAAAATATCAAAAACATAAAGAAAGAAAGAAGTAAGACATGAGAATCTTATCAAGAACATATGAAATGATTTTATATGCAACCAAAAGAGTGTTTTTCCTGCTTGAATTTTTCTTATTTATAAGATTGACGCTGAAATTTTTAGAGGCCAATTCCCAAACTCCTGTCGTAAATCTTATTTACAAATATAGCGACATTCTCATTTCGCCTTTTGAGTTTATCTTTCCTAATATTCATTGGCCAAAAGGTTATCTTATTGATACAACTACTCTTTCAGCGATGATAGGCTACGCGATTTTAGTTTTCATCATTTTTCAATTACTAAGATTATTTTCTAGCGACTGATTCCTCATCTTCCCGTCCGCAAGAGACAGTTTTTATCAAAAAAAAAGACGGTGTGATGTTATCGCACCGTTTTTATAACTTTCGGTCTGCCTATTCGTTCTCCCTTTTGAGCTCCAAAAACTTTTCCCGTATATCTCGATATCATCGCTATCTGTTAAGGCTATTTTTCGCGCTTTAAAGAAAATGTCTTTGTTACTTCTTTTACTTCCATTTCTACTTGTTTGATTCTTTTCTCACAAATACCAATAAGCTCTCGAGCGCGTTTTACTTTAGCTGCGAGCTTATCAATATCAATATTTTGTCCTTTAATATCCTCGAGAATCTCTTGAAGTTCTTCAAACGCTTTATTGTAAGAAATTTGCTTTTCGCTCATATTTGTTTTTAAGTCCACCTTAATAAAAATCAATATCTACTGAACTTTTGTTGTATTAACTCTGCTTTCAATCTCTCCTTCTGACACAGTAGTTACCATATTTTGCCCCTTTTTGACTTTTTGAATATTCTTAATTGTTTCACCCTCAATTTTTGTAATACTAAATCCCCGCTGAAGAGTATTAACCGGATCAAGAATATTAATATTGGACTTGTAATTATTTATGGTGTCTTTGATACTCTTAAAAAAATCTTGGCAATACAAAGAAAAATAGACCTGAATCCTTTCTACCTTCTCTTTGTCGCGTTGTAAAAAGAGCAAACTTTCTCTGCCCGTCTGATCCTTTACCTCTTTTAGTTGTTGTAAGGCAGATTTAAGATAATTTTTTGTGCCATAAACAATGTCAACAGAAAGTTCGTTAATATTCTGGAGAAAATTTTTAACACGGTCTACAAGAAAAGCAGCAACCGCGCTCGGAGTTTGTTCAGAGGAGAAAGCCGTCATATCTACAATAGTATAATCTGTTTTGTGGCCTATGCCGGTTAAAACTGGAATTTCTAAAAATGCTATTCTCTCAGCTATTTTTTTATTATCAAACCAACTCAAATCAGTCTTTGCTCCGCCCCCTCGAGTGATAACAACAACGTCCACATCCTGCTGTTGATTAAAATAATCTAAAGCAGCACACACTTCTGATTCAACATTTTTGCCCTGTACAGATGAATTAAAAAATTTAACTTTAAAGCCAAGATTACTCTCTCGGAGTTTGCTTAAAAAATCATTGTATCCTTCGCTATTAATTTGAGTTATCAATCCGATTGATTGCGGAACTAAAGGCAGCGGTATTTTTTTATTTCTCTCTAATAAGCCCTTATTTTTCAAATACTGAATAATCATTTCTCGAGTCCTGGCAAGTTTCCCGAGAGTAAACTCTGGATCAATATCTTTTATTATTAGTCTATATTCTCCGTAAGGTGGGTAAACACTTACCTTGCACAAAACTCTAACTTCCATACCGTCTCGAAAAGCGGTCGCTACGTTTGCTTCCTGAAGTTTCTGCCAAATTTGAGTTATGTCGTTGTTAAAAATAACTGTAGGGACCTTTGAAATAATTTGATCTTTATCAGGATCTTTTTCCTGCAATTGAAAATAAATATGCTTATAACTTTTTTCTTTACTTTTATCAAAACCGGTTATTTCCCCACGGACCCAAATTAAATCAGGAAATGATATTTCAAGAACTCGTTTTATTTTATTGTTTAATTCAAAAACAGTGTAAGTCTTTTGTTGGGCATTCATATTTCCAAGATAGCCCTATTCTTGGAAAAAGACAAGACGAGGTTGAAAGTTGAAAATTCAATAAAAAGATGCAGTTCAAAAACTTGTTAAGCTTTGGTCCCAACAATAAGTTAATTGACACGTCATATTCAGGTTTAGTATAATGATTTTAATAAGCTCTTTAAGAAAATAGAAAGGATAGGAGAGTGATCGATGAACGAAAGCGGTGGTGACTATAGCGAATTAAGACGCCGGATTATTGCAAGCGGGTTGCGTAGAAAACAACCCGTG
>JACZRI010000004.1 GCA_022574775.1 Patescibacteria group bacterium
ACATGCTTGCGGAGGAGAAAGGCGATGCCGTATCACACCTATCGGCCCGATCTCATGGGTTATGCCGAGATTGACCCCAAAGGCCGCTTTGAGGCAGGCTCTTGGGGTAGCTTCACGCTGACATATACCTGTGGCAAGTTTGGTATTGACGAGTGGGGCACTCTCAAGATTGCCTTCCGCCCGCTGACGGATATGACAAGGCTTCAGCTTGACGACCCCAAAGCGCCGGGCTATACAACGGTTGAAACCTCCACGGGGATTCCGCTTACCTGCGCATATGAGTTGCGACGCAACATTCTCTGGACAAAGTGTCTCTACATCCGTTGCGATGGCCTCCTCAGGCAGGGCGACCAGATTATCGTGCGCATTGGCAACCGGGATGAGGGCTCGCCCAGCGTGCGCTGTCCTTCGCCAATACTCATCTGAGCCATGGTCCGCTCGATCACGACGACCTCGATCAGGTCCGTCGGTCCGACCTGGGCCTCGACGACGACGGAGAACTGGTCGAGGGCGTCGCACGGGACCTTCCTGGCACCGATCAGCAGGCCACGGACACAGCTCACCGTGACGGCATCTCCCCGCCGCCATCCGCTCGACCCCGGAGCAGCGAAGCCGACTACGCCGCGTCGCGCCACTCGTATCGATGATGGAGGCCGCCGACTCGCGGGAGGGCTACGACCTTGGCGCGGAGGGAGGGTTTCGGCGTCACCGCTCGCGAGATGGGCGTGTCCTTGCCCAGCCCAAGATGCGTTCGGTCCTCGTGATGATAGACCATTTCTTGCTTCAGGTTTTAAACGCAATATTTCTCGCATTCACCTTTGGCCAGATTGGCTTCTTAGGCCACGATGCTGGTCACCGACAGATTTTCAATATAGTTCGGAGGAACGATTTCCTTGGGCTCTTTGTAAACTTTCTTCTCGGAATAAGCCGGAGCTGGTGGGTTGATCAACATAACGAGCACCACGCAAGTCCCAATGTTCTTGAAAAGGATCCTCATACCAATATTCCCATTATTGCGTTTGATCAAGGGCAGGCAATAGAAAAGACAAGATTTCTTCAGACCATCATTTAATACCAGGCATTTTATTTTGTCCCGTTGCTCTTACTTGAGGGAATTGGCATCAGACTTACGAGCATCCAATTCCTGCGCAAGGGAGACAATGTAAAATATCCCAAGATTGAACCGATTCTCATGCTTGCGCACTTTGTAGTGTATGCGGGATTGGTGTTTTTCTTCATGAATGTCTGGCAAGGGATTCTCTTCATTACTATTCATCAAGCAATGTTTGGCCTTTACCTCGGATCGGTATTTGCCCCGAACCACAAAGGCATGCTTATTCCTGATGAGACTGTTCAACGTGACTTCCTGCTTCTCCAAGTGCTCACTGCCCGAAATCTCAGGGGCAACCCAATTATCGACTTCGTATACGGGGGGCTTGGCTATCAGATTGAGCATCACCTCTTCACGAGTATGCCGCGAAATAACCTGAGAAAAGCACAAAAGATTGTCAGAGCATTCTGTTGGGAGCGTTCTATACCCTATCAAGAATCTACGTTTATCCAATCCTGGCGCGAGATTCTTAGCTCTTTGCATAATGCTGGTACTCAGCTGCCTCAGGGGATTTCCCAGGAAGCATAATATCCTATTCTTTCTTAATGAACAAACCGCTCCATTCGAGCGGTTTTATATTTGAAAATTCAGGGGAAAAGAGTAAAATGAAGAGTGGTTGAGAAACTAAACAAAAGGTTAAAAAGATAAATAATTTGAATAATGATTGCTCTAATTCTTATTTTTCTTTCCATAGCTATAATTGTATTCAGCTTAATATCGGCGATAATCATTTTCTATCATTTCAAAAGATTTGCTTTATCTGCTGACCAAAATGTGAAAAAAATTTTGAATGTTTTTAAATTTGGAATAATAATCCTTATTCTTCTCAACCTTTTCTTTTTAATTCTGACTCTTTTTTAAACAATGATTACTTTAAGAAAAAATGAAAAAATCTATCTGATTAAAAGGCGCCACCCGATTGTTTTGAGACTGGAACTCCTTCCCGAAGTTTTCATTTTTTTCGCAATCTTGGTTTTAATGACCTTCCTTTTATTTATGCCCTTGCCGTCTTTGCCGGAATGGGTGATAGAATTTGCGCCTTCTCTCTTGGAATTTGAAATTCGCGGGCTCTTGTTGTTCTCTCTTTCCTTTTTGCTTTTAATTTTTTGGCAAGTCATTTGGTTAACTATTACCAATTATTATTTAGATTCTTGGATTATTACCAATAAGAGAACTATTCATACCGAACTCAGGGGTTTATTTAGCCGAATTGTATCAAGTGTTCCTCACGATCGAATTCAAGATATCACAATTGATGTTCATGGAATTTTGCCAACAGTCCTTCATTTTGGCGATCTCCATATTCAGACCGCAGGAGAATTCAGAGAATTTATTTTTCGCCAGATTCCTGATCCATATAAGACAAAAGAAGTTATTTTTGAAGCCCGAAGAGAATTTCTAAAAGCTCTTAAAAAAGAGGATGCTTGATAGTTATAATCCCCGCTTTCCTAAAGTTACCCAGCTCTGCAGGGTTTTTTTACTTGAAAATTCAGGAGAAAATGCTTGCCAAGTCTGAGTTGGCTTGCCTTAAGTTTACTGAAGGGGTAAAATAAAACAAATATCCAAACAAAGAAATGGATATCCAGAGATGTTCAAAAGGTCGAATTTGTATTATTAACATAATAAATCAAATTCACAATTTTCATGACAACAAAGAGTGGGATAATAATTTTCGCGGTTGTCGCAACAGTGATTGCTGCTATTTTTGTCTATTACGCATTTCTACTGCCAGAAGAGCCACTTGTGAGTCCAGCACCTACTAAAACTCCAGAAATTGTTTCACCTCCTGTAACCGGAAACATAGACGATGTTATAGACGCTTTACTGAAAGAATTATCTGATGAGGAGTCAGTGTTTATTGCAGAAGAAGGCGATACCGTATTGGTAACTGGCGACAGTCAAGAGGTTGGTGATTTTGGTCAATCCATCAATGAAAGCGAGTTTTAGAAAAATATTTACCATTGGGTTGGGAGCTGTAGTAATAGCGAGTTTTTTGGTGCCCCTTCTGATTTTAGCTCAAGCTGATAATGCCGATGAGAGGGCAAAAGGTTTCTGTGCAAGGCTTTCAATAACTTCTTCGAGGACTGACCAAAGAATTGCCAATCGTGATTCAAAGCTGGAAGCTAAACGTATAGAAATAGCAAATAGAATTGATGTACGTAAAAGCGAACGTGATGCGAGGATTTTAGAGAAACGTGCGAAATGGGATGCCAATCGCGCAGAGCACTTTGCAAAGTTAGATGCACGAGCACAGACTGATGAACAAAAACAGGCGGTAGTGGCGTTTAAGGAAACAGTGACAGCTGAAATAGCAGCCCGTCGAGCAGCAGTCAACACTGCAATCCAAGATTTTCGTCAAGGCGTCAGTCAAGCGATTGCCTCGCGAAAATCATCTGCCGATGCAGTAATCAGCGTCTTTCGGAATTCCGTTCAAGCAGCTTTTGAAAAAGCTAACTCTGATTGTGATAACGGCGTTGACCAAAGAACCGTTCGAGAGAATTTGCGTGCAGACCTTAGTGCAGCTCGAGAAACGCTTGCAAGCGATCGGCAAAACATTGAAAAGCTAAAGATTTCCATGGAATCACTTATTATTGCTAAAAGAGAAGCAGTTAAAGCAGCGATTGAAGATTTTAAAGCAGCTATCGAACAAGCCAGAGCCGATTTTAAAACTGCATTACCTCAAGAGTTTCCTGAAGAGTAAGAGAAATTAGCAAGGTCGGGGTCAAATCAAAAAATCGCCCTCTTGGCGATTTTTTGTTTGTCCTCCAAAACCGAGCACCGAGCACATAACATTTTAATATGCTCGGTGCTTCGGCTAGAATGGCTTGCTCTAAATTTGTCGAGAAGTTAGGATAAGGTAATGCGTACAAAAATAATCTATTCTGAGAAGTGTTTGGAATATGGAAAATCTCACATTGAGAGCCCAGAAAGAGTTGAAATTGCAGCTCAAGTTCTAAAAGAAAAAGGGTATGAGTTTTTGGAGCCAGAGCCAGTCTCTGAGAAAGTTTTGCTTTCAGTTCACGAGGCAAATTACATTGAAAAACTCAAAAAAGGGCTCATTGAAGATCACGAGACTCCAGCTTATAAAAATATTTATGAATTAGCCAGATTATCTGCAGGAGGAGCTGTTTTGGCCGCAAAAGTCAAAGGATTTTCTTTAATGAGGCCTCCTGGGCATCATGCTGGAAAATCAGGTCTTGCTCTCTCTGTCCAAACGAGAGGGTTTTGCTATCTCAATAGTATAGCTATAGCTGTAAAATTTCTCAGAAAGCAAACTCTCATTTTAGATATAGATGGACATCACGGAAATGGAACTGAAGAAATTTTCTTTGGAGATAAAAAGGTAACCTATCTCTCTTTGCATAGATTTCCCGATTATCCCGGCACAGGCTTTGAATCGAGGGAAAATTGTTTTAATATTCCCCTTCCAGCTGATTGCGGAGAGAAAGTATATTTAAAAGCTTTTGATGATGTTTTCAGGAAAATTGATGTAAGTAAAATAGAAGTCATTGCGGTTTCAACAGGCCTTGATACTCATCAGGGAGACTTGGCTTCTCTTGCGCTGACCGGAAAAACCTACAGGAAAATAGGAGAACAGCTTGCAAAATTTAAAAAACAAACCTTTTTTGTTTTAGAAGGAGGCTATGTTGGCCGAGATGTCGGTAAAGATATTGATGAATTGCTAAAAGGATTTGAGAGAGCTTAAATTTTTATTTTCTGGTAGGATTAAGGATATAGGTGCCAAAGCTGAAGAAGAGAAGTAACTATTCCAATATTCTTGAGAATGTGAGAGTATTAATAATGAAAAAATAAAATTGTGGAGAAACTTGAAATTAAAAAAGAGAAGGAAATGAAAAATGGATGGAAGTTTTTGGTTGAGGTCGGTGATGATAAGGATAAAATTGAGTATTCGGTGACTTTTGATAAAGATTACTGGGAGAAACTGACAGATAGCCGGCACGTACCGGAGGAAGTGGTAAGAAAATCGTTTGAATTTTTACTTCAACGGGAGCCGAAAGAGTCTATTTTGAGAGAGTTTAATTTAAAGGTGATTAGTAATTATTTTCCAGAATACGAAAAAGAAATTGGAAAACTTCTTCCAAAATAAACTTTGTGTATCAGGAGAATTTTTTTGAAAATAAAAACAGAGTAGAGATAGTAGAAAATGGTCGAGCAATTAATTAAGAGTTAAAGTAAAAAATATGACACATTATATTTGTACTGGTGGATGTAAAGGTGTTGCTGACAATCCCGGCGTTTGCCAAGCGCAAGATTGTCCCAAAAATAATCAATCACTCAAAGAATGCAACTGTACCGATGGTGAACACGGCGGCGCTTTTGAAAAAGAAGATGATCCGTCGCAAGCTGAAGCTGAAAAATAATCAACCGTCATGCAAAAAATCGCCATAACGGCGATTTTTTGGTAGGATAGATAAGATGAAATATCTTAAATATATTTTGGTTTTCGTTGTTATTTTGGGATTTTTTTATTTTTTCCAGGCTGATATTCTACGGCTTTTTACTCAGTTCTCAAATCTTGAAGAGATAGTTCAAAAAGTACCTTCAGAACTCGCAATTGAGAAAATTAGTAAAGATATTTCCTCTCCTCCCCCGCTTCGCGCGACCAAAGAATCTTCAGAGTCTTTTCTCACCGGTTCTGGAATAATCATATGGACCAATATTCAAAGAAATGCGCAAGGATTCTTACCTTTATCAGAAAATGAGCAGCTTCATACAGTAGCTGTTCTTAAGGCGCAAGATATGTTTGAAAAACAATATTTTGGCCATGTTTCGCTTTCTGGCGCGGATGTTGGAGATTTAGCTGAGATTGCAGGATACAAATTTCTTGCCATTGGTGAAAATTTAGCACTTGGTAATTTTGAGGATAATCAAACAGTGGTGCAAGGATGGATGGATAGCCCGGGACACAAGGCTAATATCCTGAGTCTCCGCTATACAGAAGTAGGGGTAGCTGCCACTCGAGGTATTTTTGAGGGTAAATCCACCTGGATTGTAGTTCAAGAGTTTGGTCTTCCTCTTTCTGTCTGTTTAGAGCCGCAGGAATCCTTAAGATTACAAATTGAGGGAAGCGTGACTCAACTTCAAGAGCTTGAGAGAGAATTGATAGCAAAACAAAGAGAACTAAAGCTAATGCGTCCTAAATTTGGACCAAAATATAACAGAAAAATAGATGACTACAATGCCTTAGTTGTTCAATACAATAGTTTTTCTAACACGACTAAGGAGCTTCTTCTTAGATATAATAATCAAGTCAAGAAGTTTAATGCGTGTGTTTTAGATAGAGTGTAAAAAAGAAGAAAATTAGATATATGAAATTTAATGTGACGAGGGCAAAAGAAAATATTTTGGCTTTGGCGAGGAAATTGGGATATAGGCCACTTTCAAAAACCGAGGAAGAATTCACTTGCGTGAGATTTTTAGCTTCCAGTGAATATCCTCGTTTCCATCTTTACATAAAAGAGAATAAAGATGAGCTTCTTTTCAATTTACACTTGGATCAGAAAAAGCCGACTTATGCAGGAAGTAAGGCTCATAGTGGAGAATACACGGGAGCGGCAGTTGAAAGAGAGGCAGAAAGAATAAAAAAGATTCTTGAGAGTTAAATTAACCATCCTTCGCTAAAGCTACGGACTGGCATGTAAAAATTATGAAAAAAGAAGGAAAAAAAGAATTAGATTCTACTTTTGACGATAGTATGTTTGAAGAAGAAGAAGAGATTGAAAAGAAAAAGCCTGATCCAATTTGGAAAACCTTACTCATTACAAGTGTTGTCCTTATGGTGATCGGGGGTTTAATTTGGCTGTCTGGTGGATACCAGGCTTTTTTATATCGAAAAACCCCGCCAATAAAAGAAAAAGAGTTTCAAAGCATACTTGAGGCAGAAAAGATCGTAGTACCACTTAATATCATTGTTTTTCAAAATGAGGGCAATTTGGGAAGCCAAAGGGATAAAGCCAACATTAGACAACTTATTGACAACGCTTCCCGTATTTGGGCCCAGGCCGATATTACTCTTTCGATTCAGGCTATTCATTCAATTGTGGCGACAGATGATACTATTTCTCGATTTTTCAGAACACCTAATCTTTTAGCAAGAGATATTCCTCAATTTGAACTCACAGTTTTTAATTTGTTTTTGGTAGGAAATCTTGGTGGTATAAATGGCATTGCTTTTGGTGGTATCAACAGTTTAGCTGTTGCTGATTATACGACCGTGCATGATTTTCGCGTCACAGCCCATGAAATAGGCCATCTTCTCTCGCTTTCTCATACGGAGGAGGTAAGAAATCGTTTGATGTTCAGAGGGGCAAATGGAACAAAACTCACCGAAGGAGAAGTAATTGCTGCTTATACTACCGCCCTTGAGTTTTTCGGCGAATAATTTATTGGCCCAATTCAGAGATAAGTCGTCCTATGGTGGCTGCCGCCATGCCTTATTGGTGGGACGGATCTCTAACGAATTGACATTTTATGGAAAATTACTAAAGTAGAGTTAGTCTGGATAAAAAGGAGGTAACGAGTATGATAGCGCGTACTGTGGGATTGTCAGTTCAAGGGGTTCAGCCTGAGCTTTGGCTTACCCCTCAACAAAAGCTGAGAGTTCTAAAGAGAGAAGCCCACCGGCTGGGAATATCAAAACAAGCGTTCTCGGAGACCCAGGCGATCGGGTCCCGCGAGTCCCAAATCCAGGACCAGACAGCCCGGCTTCAGGAATGGATTAATTCCGCCAGAATTAATTCGGACAGATAACCTTTAAGTTCCGTACCAGAACAAAGCCCGGTATAGGAGGGCTAAGCGCTCCCAGGTAAAGTATTGACGCAATACCTGGGAGCCTTTTATTTTGTAGTTGTTTTTGTATAATAAAAACATGAATAATAGGAAATATACCCTAAATCGTAATGGTTCAAGGCATATCCAACTTTCACCCACAAGCTTGAATTTATTTTACGATTGTCCTCTTTGTTTTTGGCTGGAGAAGCGAGAAAAAATCAGGAGACCTCCTCCCTACCCATATGCATTAAACTCAGCCGTAGACATTCTTTTAAAGCAGGAATTCGACAGTTATCGAGCCAAGGGAAAACTCCACCCATTACTTGTAGAAAATAATATCCAAGCAAAACTTTTTCGTGACCAAAATGAGTTAAATCAATGGCGCAGTAATTTTGAAGGGATCAGGTTTTTTGATCCTGAGCTTGAAGCCACCCTTTTTGGAGTAGTTGATGATGTTTTGGAGTTTCCAGATGGAAAATTAGCCGTACTTGACTATAAATCAACCGGGAGTTCAGTTGCCCGTGTATATGATCGTTTTCAGGTACAAATGGATGTTTATAGCTACTTGCTTGAGAAAAATGGATTTTTGACTACAGGAAAAGGGTACTTAGCTTTTTATATTGTTGATAAAAAGAACGGTTTTGGCGACAGACTGCCTTTCAGAAAAGAACTTCACGAGATAGAGACAGACACTTCTTATGTCCAGGGACTTTTTGAAGAAGCTGTAACGCTTTTGAGAAAAAGTACACCGCCTGTTCATCACCAAGATTGTAAATTTGGCATATGGTTTGGTCAAGTAGCTAAGTTTTAGTTAAGAGTGTTGCTAAGCTTGACTTTGCATACTAAAATTATAAAACGAAAATTAAAAGCTTGATCTTTAATAAATTCGTTCGGTCGTTAAAAAAGTCCTCCTAATCAATAAATAGGAAGTTTTTTATTTTACATTTAAAGATGTATAATTATACAATAAGGTCGTTTAAAATAACTAATTAAATCTTTCAAGAAAAAATGTACATATTAATTTTAATTGCCGGATTTGGAGGAGGAGTTTTACGGGGATTGGTTGGTTTTATCAAGCATCAATACTCCTACAAAAATGTTCGCTTCCAGCTCCCCTATTTTTTCGTAATGATGTTCATTTCAGGAATTATTGGCCTTTTAACAGCCGCAGTTATTAAAGAACTTGGTATTAATTTCTTAGGCATAATTTCTCTCACTCCAGCTTTAGCTTTCGTCATTGGCTATGCAGGAGGAGACTTCCTGGAGAATATTTATAAAATCATCGTTAAAAAACCTTCTCTATACTCTCTTCCAAAGGATTTAAAGGTAAAATAAATCTTGCGAGGTTTAATTTCGTAAATTTGGATGAAAAGAAAAATTTATATAACAGCGTTTACGTTTTTGGGAATATTGCTTCAGTTTCTTGCGCATGCAATAGTTGAAATTTGGTATGTCGGTTTACTTTTGCAGGATTTTCAAAAATACAGCTTTGGCTTTTCCTGGAATCAGTGGTTTTTTATACACCATATAGGAACAGTTGTCCTTTTTGTTGCGGGGACTTTGTTTGGTTTTTGGCAAGGAAAATTCTGGTGGCGCATAATTTATGAAGAGAGGAAATTTCGTACTTAGACTATGCTGACAAAATAAAAAATTGACAATTTCCTTTGCTGGAATATACTAATAACACACAGCACTTTTACAACAAGCCAGACTTATTACAAGGAGGTGAGCCAGATGACCGATATAGAAGAGATTTTAAGGCGTATCGCCGAATGCATGGAGAGAGAAGACCATCAGGAAGATTGGTTTCGGGCTTTGCTTGCCTTGACTGAGATCGGGGATATTGCGAAGTATATAACTCATGATCCAACGCTGAATCCTGGTGCTCGTCCTCATGGCATTCCTGCAGAAGAAGAACTTGCGTGGGGTCAAGTTTTCGTTCAAATATTTGCCACTGCGATGCAGCGCAATATAGATATTCACAGGGCACTAGAAGTTGGTTTAGTCAACTGGGAACAAGCTGATTGGCGCAAACGCCGAACTGAAAATGGAAAAAGAGAAATTGAAGGTGAGATTGCATACAAAGGATTGGCTGAAGGTAAAGCTTATGTTGTTTCTGAGGAGCATCCGTTTTCCGAACTCGAGCAAGGATGCGTTTTAGTAATAGAATTTTTTACACCGAAAAAGACTTCATATTTAGTAGCCAAAAAACCAATTGCTATTGTAACAGACCAAGGAGGTACTCTTTCGCATCCTGCGATTATCGCAAGAGAATTTCAAATACCTTGTATCGTTGGTACTGGAAATGCTACTGACATAATTAAGCACGGCGAGCAGATTATCGTAAATGCAAGCGGTAAAGATAAAGGATTTGTAAGAAAAAACACATAGTTTATAAAGCAGTAAAAGATTGACAATCGTCAATCTTTTTTCTTGCCAAATTCTTTGCTTGTGTTAAATTAAAAGCAGAACCTTTACAAGAAAGGAGGAGAAATGAAGACTAAAAGAATCGATCTCTTTAACGGACAAAGTTTTATCGAATTAGTTGATTTTGCAGCAATGGGAAATAAAGGAGAACACCTTGGAGATTGGGCCGTAGTAGATGGAGCAAGGGTTTCTTTCGGAAGAGAATCATCTGAATTTTCCTTTGAGAAAAACAGAGAGTTAGCTGGATACCTTTGGGATGCTTCCGACGCTTCGCCATTTGACCAGTTTATCATGCAATTCAGGGTCAGAATACCTATTCATATTGCTCTGGAATGGTTCTTATTTCCTCACGCTTCCTATAATGAAATTTCTGGCAGGTATACAAAAGCAATATCGGAAACTGAGCGTTGTTTTGTTCCGCCAGACTTTTCAGTAGATCTTGCAGAACTTCTCCGTTCAGATTTTGAACAAGGTCAGCAAATGTACAAAAGGTTTTATAGTCCGCGTAAGTTTGAGGCTGGAGAAAAGCAAGTTGCAAAAGAGTTAGCGCGGGCTGTCCTTCTCTTTACCTTTTCAACAGAATTTATTTTCACAATAAGCCTGCGAAAACTTGCCCATTTTATGATGTTTTTTGGAGCAAATTCTGTCTTTCAGCCAATTAACGAAGTATTTCTGAATTTCATTCAGAACCACGCGCCTATATTCTCAGAAATATTTGAACCTCAATGGAGCGCAGTAACTAAAGAGAAATCTTTAAAGAAAGAAGCATCTGAAATTCCGTTTGCTGACGATGAAACAGGGATTCTTGATGATGAATTTTCTGCTCTTAAGTTAATGAAAGCTAGAGGGTCAGATGAAGAGCTTGCCCACACCTTACGCTTTTCCCGCGGATGCAGTGGGGGAAATGCAGAGGTAATAAAAAGTGTATTGCGAGGGTGCAAGAAAGATGATTTACCTCCTGAACTTTCTGAAATCGGACTTAGTTTGGCTATTCGCTGCCCGGTATATATTTTTCGGCAGATGTACCGCCATAAAAGAGCTATGTGGTATGGGCTTCAGATAATTCCTGACCATTTCTATATACCTCAGCAATGGAGAGCCCAAACAAAAGGATCGAGATATGTTTTTGAACCATTCGGTGAAAAAGAGAACACCGAATTAACTGAAGTTTTTAGCGAATATATCGAGGAACGAAGGGACCGTTGCGCAGAACTTTTACTGGATGGAGTATCTATCGAGCAAACTGAGAGATTTACGCCCTACTGCTTTTATATTCAGGTTTTGCGTAATTCAGATGGAATAGAGCTTTTTAATTTTCTTAACCTGCGCTGTGATTGGCATGCGCAGCTTGAGCACCAAAGATATGCTCTCAGAGTTGCTGAAATCTTTGCCGAGCGTTTTCCTCTTACCTTTATCAGCTGGTATGAAGAGTATTGGTCAGGCCAAAACGAAAAAGTTGATGAACTTTATCAGCGAACAAAATCGTAGGTTTGATAAATGTTAATTTAAAAGGTCCTTTTTGGACCTTTTTATTTCTTGAGTCTTTTTATAAAAAATCAAGCCTGACTCAGGACAATGGTTATAAAGACTTGATTTTTTCTAGGATTTTATTACAATCAATAAATATGAATAAATTTGATATATTAACCGTTTTTATTTTTGTCGGCTTTATTGTTTGGTATTTAAGCAATAATGTTGAGATAATACTTCCCTTAAAGGTATTGATAGTTAACTGAATATGGTAACAACTAGCCTTGTTTCTCCTACTATCCAAACTGAGGCTGAAAAAATAGTTCAAGAACAACTCCAGAGGCAATTCCAGGAAATGATTCCGGCCGATTCTATCCCGCAGCTTTTAAATTTATTGAGCTGGTCAATTTTGACAGGAATTTTCATATTTGGAGGAGCTCAGATTTCAGGTCTAGGAATTAGACTGTTAAAAAAATAATCGTTTTCTATGAAAAAAGACATACATCCAAAATATTTTCCGGAAGCTAGGATCATTTGCGCTTGTGGGAATACGTTTACTGTTGGCTCGACAAAAGACTCTATTAAGGTTGAAATTTGTTCAAAGTGCCACCCTTTTTATACTGGAAAGGAAAAGCTTGTAGATACAATGGGGAGAGTGGAAAAATTCAGAAAGAGATTAGCAAGGAAAGCAAAGCGACACTAATCACAGATTGCGTTTGAGTTTACTAATAATTTATTAGTATGCATTCATATGCATTCTTGTGTTGGCATCGCATCGAGATGACAGATCTAGAGGAAATTAAAAAGGAATATAAATTAATTATTCCAAAGCTCAGTGATCCTGAGCTAATTTCAAATCGGAAAAAATTTGAAGCCATGACTAAAAGAAAATTTTTTCTGGAGAATATTATTAAAAAAAATGAAGAAATAAAAAACCTGAAGAGTCAAATTGAAGAAAATAAGGCAATATTAAACGCCAAAGAAGACTCTTTGTTGGTGATACTGGCAAAAGAGGATATCTTGCTGCTAAAAACGAAAGAGGAAATTTTAGGGAAGGAATTAGAAAATCTAATAAAAAAGGAGGAAGATACAAATTCAGAGTTCAAGGCCACTATGGAGAACGTTGCTATATCTTCGCCAAATGCTATGGAGGGCGCAGCAGCAGTAATTGTTGAAATTCGAGCTGGTACAGGAGGAGAAGAAGCCGCGCTTTTTGCTAGGGATTTATTCAGGATGTATACAAAATATGCCCAAACTCAAGGTTGGAGGCAAAAAACCTTAGATTCAAGAGAGAGTTCTTTGTCTGGTTTAAAAACAGTTACTTTTGAATTGTCTGATAGTAATGTTTTTTCAAAAATGAAGTATGAAGGCGGAGTACATCGGATCCAAAGAATTCCTACGACCGAAAAAAGCGGGAGAATTCATACTTCAACCGCCACCGTTGCTGTTTTACCTAAACCAAAGAAAGCGAAAATTAAAATAAAACCGGAAGAAATAAGAGTTGACCTTTACCGAGCTTCGGGGCCCGGCGGGCAATATGTAAATAAAAGGGAAACGGCAGTAAGGCTTACCCATTTGCCCTCAAACATTGTAGTTACATCTCAAACAGAAAGGAACCAGCTGAAAAACAAAGAAAATGCCCTTGCGATTTTAGAGGCTAAGCTTTTGGAAAAAGCGGAACGGGAGATTGCGGAAAAAGCCAGCGGGAAGAGACGATCGCAAATTGGCTGGGCAAAGAGGGCAGAAAAAATTAGAACCTATAATTTTCCTCAAGATAGATTGACAGACCACCGAATTAAAAAATCCTGGAAAAATTTAGATAAGATTTTAGCTGGCAGCTTAGATAGAATAATTAAGACACTTGAACAATCGCTTAACAAGAATCAGGAAGAATAAGCCCTACGTTTTAGCAATTAGGTTGTCGAGCGCCTATTTTCATTTAAGAGCGTTAATATCTTTTTGATAATTAGCAGCTAAAGCTAAAACAGAGTCTCCGTAAAATCTGTATCTTATATTGGTGCTGCCGGAAAAGTAAATCATAGCTGCTTTCCACTCGCTATTTGGATTTTGCGTGGCGGCTCCATAATCTTTTAAGTATAATGCCGATGCCAAGAAAGCGTCTCTAATATTCCATGGATCACCTGCTTTTCCGGTTATACGCTCCAATTCGTTTTTGTATATTATCCAAGTAGAAGGGATGAATTGGGCAGGGCCCATTGCACCTCCCCATCCAAAAGACATTGGACAAGAAACAGGGGTGTTATATGGATCCCTGCCCAAGGCCTGTGTAATTTTTAAAAAGGGAGTTATATCACGTGAAGGTTTCATTACTCGAGATAATAATTTCCCGCTTTTAATACCTACTCCCTCACCGGTCTTTGGATTTTTTAAATAACATTGTCCAACATTTCTTCCTATATTTGATTCTTGAGTTAAGATAGCGAGTAAAAGAGCTGGCCTTACTCCGGTAATATTTTCTACGTATTTTGCAATTTCTAAGGCCTCCCCAAAATTTGGAGCTTTGGGCACACCGATTAATTCAAAGATTCTTGCTCTAATCTCAGCTGCTTTTCTTTGGCTCTTTTGAAGATAATTTTGATAGAGAGCCTCTTCGCCTTTGGTTCTTTCTAATAGCTCGTTTTTTATTTCTTTCGTTGTATCAGTATCTCTTTTTTGTAGGATTTGTATCTTGCGAATTCTTGCAAGATCTTCCTTTTCTGTATCTAAATCCACTTCTTGAGTTTCAAGTTGAGATCTCAGCTGTTTAATATTTTGAAGCAGCTGGAATGAGCTTTCGCTTAGATTCTCAAGGTAGACTAAATTTTCAAAGAAATCAGAAAGTTTATCTTCGGAGAGCAATATTTCTAAAAGAGTTTTTTCATCTTCTTCGTAGATTATTCTTAAAATGGCTGAAAGTTGTTCTTTAGAATCCCCGATTTTAAAAGATGTGGTTGTAATAGAATATTTTGTGTCTTGAATCTGAAGAGTTACATCCTGGATCATTATACTTGATTCTTGAATCTGGAGGTTTAATTTCTCAATACTACTTCTTAGAATATAAATTTGGTTCTGCAGAGTTTTCTTTTCTTGTCGAGTTTTAGAAATACCATATTCATATTGTGCAATCTCTTTCTCTAATTTTTTTAACTCAGTTTCCAGTGTTTGCCTTTCTTCCTGAGGAGTTAAGGCAAAGGTAAAATTGGGCATAGAGAACACAAAGATCAATAAAATACAGAGAGAAATTTTAATAAGCTTTTGATAAACCATCTTATAATTTGCCGCGCTATGGGTTATAGCAGGCGGGTATCTTGTAGTTTTTATCTCGGGAATTAAAAATCCCAAACTAGCAGCTATAAACTACTGTTTATTAATCATTTTTTTTAGTTTCTTCTTTTTTTTCTTCTTTTTCTTCCAGCCCTCGGCTAAGCTCTCTTTCGGCGGCTACCTTCTCTACTTCATCTACTTTTTCTTCGATTGGTTTTTCTAACTCCTCTTCAACTTTTTCAGGAGGTGAAACGTTAGCCACAATTTCTTTCGGGTCTTTTAAAATTTTTATTCCTTCTGGTAACTTCAAATCTTTAATTAAAATATGGTCTTCAAAGGTTTTTAACTTAGATATATCAACTTTAATTTCCTTTGGTAAATGTTGAGGTAAGGATTTCACTTCTAGCTCAGAGATATCTTTTACTAATGTTCCACCCAGTTCTTTTACAGCGAGCGCTATTCCTTCAAAAATTAAAGGAACCTTAACATCAACCTCTTTGCTTAATGGAACTTGGTAAAAATCAACATGGATTATTTTATCAGAAAGAGGGTCTTGTTGGATATCGTGGATTAGTACTGATGACTTTTCTTTTTTATTCTCAACTTCAAGAGAAATCAGAGAGCTTTCACCGGATTCTTTATAGATTTTTTCAAATTCTTTATAATCCAATTCTAAAGACAAAGCCTCAATTTTGGGACCATATACCACAGCAGGTAAAAGACCTTTTTCTCTAAGGGTTTTTGTTTTTTTACCAGAAGTTTTGCGAATTTTGGCAGATAACGTTAACATATTTTTACCTAATAAGGAATTCGTCTGAATAGAAGAATTTATCCTTTCTAAAAGTTTGCTGTAGAACACAGCCAATACAAGCAGGAACAGCTATTCGGTGAATGCCTTTCTTCAGGTCCATCTTATGCAATACGAGTTCAAAGAATTTACTCTCGCCAGATTTAATACAAGTTTCGTTTATATCTGGATAAGGGCAGAAACCATAATGGTAAGATTTGAGAGATCCATTGTCACTCTCTAGATAATAAGGATAGCAGGAAGAAAGGCAAACAGTTTTTGTTGCATCGTTTTTAATTTCTATTTTTGGATTTTCTCCTATCTGATATTCTTTCTTATAAACTGACAGGGAAAGCTCATTTCTACTTGATATCTGATAACCTTTCCAGGCAAGAAAGGCAAATACTAAAAGAATAAGCAGGGTTACCAAAATAATAAAAATTAAGATTCTGTTCATTTTTTCACTTTGCTGTGGTGAATCTTTTCTTCAATTTTTCTAACATTTCTACTTTAATGTTAGCATAATTTAATTTTCAATAAAAGAGTTTATTATCGCTCTTTCGCAGTATTTTTTGGTTCAATTAACGATTTCCAACCAAGACATCTTTCACTTTTTTGGTGATTTCTAAAGCTTCCTTGAATGGACGTTGCCACATATTACGCCCGAAAATTACCCCATCCACTCCCGCCTTAACGGCAAGATCAACTTTATCTAACATATCTTTGTCTCCCAACTTACTTCCACCAGATATCAATACTCCTGTCGATCCAGCATTGATAATAGCCCAGGTAAGTTGTTCTTCAACACTAAGCTCAAGGAGTTCATTATATTTTTTAAATTGTCCTTCCTCATTATATTTTCCAGCTTCCACGGGTTTGGGAATATTAATCTTACAGATATCAGCTCCTAATTCATGAGCTAATCTGGTGGCATAAGCTACAAAAGCTATAGTGTCTTTACCACCTTTTTCGTTAGCAAATTTACCTCGGGGATAAGCCCACATAATAATTGGTAATCCAGCCGTTTCCGCCTTAAGACGAACTCCTAGGAATTGCAAAACATCCTCATATTGTTTTGGAGAACCAACATAGAGAGTGTAACCTACTGCATCTGCTCCTAATTTTAAAGCGTCTTCAACGGTGCCCGTTAATGGAGAAATGGCTTCTTCGTCAGAAGGGATATTGGTTTTCCCGTTGATTTTTAAAATCAGTGGTACTGTTCTGCGATATTGTTTTTTTTGCCAATATTTTTCAGCAAGACCAATATGCATAGCAATTGCAGAATACTTGCCTTCTTTAGCTAACTCAAGTTGGTATTCTGGATTTGAAGCCCACGGAGAATCTAAGAAGTCTCCGGGTCCATGCTCTATTCCGTGGTCAATGGGAAGAAAGAGAAATTTTTCTTTCATTCTTCCAGCATTAAACATTCGCTGGAGATGATTCCGCTTTTTGGCGTTTATATGGGGGTTATTAAGAGAAAATTTGTGAATCCGGCCTTTTTTGAGAAATTCTCTGATATTTTCTAACCTAGACATAATATATTTTTTCTTGAAATAGTAATTATTTTAATGATAATTTTTCTTTAATTTTTAAAACTACCTCTTTTGATCCAATATACACCGGCGTCCTTTGGTCGACCTTAGTAGGTATAATATCCAAAATTCGACTTTTGCCATCAATCGCAGCTCCGCCTGCTTTCTCGGCAATAAAAGCCATTGGCCCTACCTCAAAGAGCACCCGAAGTTTACCATAAGGTTTATCAGTCAGGGCAGGATAAGTAAAAACTCCACCATAATTCAATATTTGATGAAAGTCAGGAGTAAACGAACCACTGTAACGAAGCTTAAAACCATTTTCTTGTAAAGTGCGAATGACATCGCGATGAGCGTCTGTCCATTTATTCTTTAAACCCCCAGGAGAATATATCTTGCCTTCTGGGAGAATTATACCTTCTTTCACTAAATCAAAAATACCTTCCTTATTGTAAAGAAATTCAGCTACCTCGTTTTTGCCAGCAAAAACCATTACTGTCAGAGGTCCTAATAAAATATAAAAAGCCTGAGTAATATTTTTAAGCCCACTCATAACTTCCCCGTTCTTGTAAATAGAGATAATGATTCCTACTGTAAGATTGGTAGGGATGAGTGACGACCCATCAAGAGGATCCATAGTGACTCCGAAGTGGCCCTTTTTAGAATTTAGATGAATTACTTCGTTTTCTTCTTCACTGGCCACTTGTTTTACTAAATTTGAATTTCGGAAAGCTTCAAGTAATATTTCGTTAGCGCGTTTATCGAGTTTAATTTGTTCTTCTCCATAGATATTGTAGGTACCGGCTTTCTCCTCACCCCCTAAAAACTCATCTTTAATAGGCTGAACCTGGGCAGTAATAACCTGGATTAAATCACGCAGATCCTGCGAATAACCATTTTTTTCTAAATAACTGTCTAAAGTCATAAAATATCGTTAAAAATATTTAAATATTGAAATCTAATATAAATTTAAATCTTAACGGGAACAGTTCCCGTTTTGTTATGTTTATCGCTTTCTCCGCAGCGCTTTTTCCTTTTTGGCGATGATTAGGGTGGTGGCAATGACTGTATCCGGGTTCAAAGAAATTGAGTCAATCCCCTGTTCAACCAAGAATTCAGCAAATTCTGGATAGGTGCTGGGCGCCTCGCCGCAAATACCGATATATTTTTTTCTTTTTTTGCAATCTGCAATCACTTTTTTAATGAGATTTTTTACAGCAGGGTTTCTTTCGTCTCCAACCTCATTAACTATTGCCGAATCTCTGCCTAATCCTAAAACTAATTGGGTTAAGTCATTAGAGCCAATACTCATACCGTCAAAAATGTCTAAAAACTGATCGGCCAAAATTATATTTGAAGGAATTTCACACATCATATAAACTTTCAAGCCATCTTTTCCGCTTTTTAACCCATATTCTTTCATTAATTTTAACACTTTTTCTCCTTCCTCAACAGTCCTGCAAAACGGAATCATTACCAAGAGATTTTTTAATCCGAACTTTTCCCTCACTTTTTTTATCGCCTCACATTCCATCTTAAATGCCGGCTTAAACTTTTTATCGTAATATCTTGATGCTCCACGCCAGCCAAGCATCGGGTTTGCTTCAACCGGTTCGAAAAGTTCTCCGCCAATCAGTTCGCTGTATTCATTTGTTTTAAAGTCAGAAAATCTGATAATCACAGGTTTTGGATAAAAGGCTGCTGCAATCTTGGCTATTCCCTGCGAAAGTTTGTCAATATAATAATCTTTTTTGTCATCATACCCGATTGTAAGCTTTGAAATTTTGTTTTTTAGCTTTTTATCCTTTAGCTTTTCAAAATGGTAAAGCGCTAAAGGATGGATTTGTATTTTGGAAGCAATGATAAATTCTTCTCTGGCCAATCCTATCCCAGAATTTGGCAGAAAAGATTTTGCAAAAGCAGAGTCCGGGTGTCCGATATTCATCATAATCTCTGTTTTTGTCTTCGGGATTTTTTTGAGATTATATTTTCTAATTTCAAATTCTAGCTTTCCAGAGAGAATTCTTCCGTTCTGTCCTTCGGAACAATCTACGGTAATCATTTTGCCGGTTTTTAAAACTTTGGTTGCATTTTGTGTTCCCACAACTGCCGGAATTCCAAGCTCGCGAGATATAATTGCCGCATGACTGGTACGAGAACCAGAATCGGTAATGATGGCTTTGGCAATTTTCATTATCGGTTCCCAATCAGGGTCAGTGATTTTGGTAACCAAGATCTCTCCAGGCTTGAACTGTCTTATTTTTGAAGCATCAGAAATCACTCTTGTTTTTCCAGAGGCTATTTTTGAGCCTATTGCTTCTCCTTCCAAAATAAGCTTCCCTTTTTCCTTTAAAACATACTGGCTGAAGCTTGTAATCTCTTTTGTGGCATGAATAGTTTCAGGCCTTGCCTGCACAATAAATAACTGGTTTAATTTCCCGTCTTTTGCCCACTCAATATCTTGAGGCATCCACCTCTTCATCTTTTTTGAATAATGACTTTCAATAATTGTGCCCCATTTCGCTAATTTTAAAATTTCTTTATCTGATAAGGTGAACTTGTTTCTATTTGCGTGGGAGACTGAAGTGATCTTTGTCTCTTTCTTGGAATAAATCAGTTTTTTCCTTTTTGTTCCTAAATCTTTAGAAATTATGGGAGCAAAGCCTTTCTTTAAGGTCGGCTTGAAAACCAAAAATTCATCAGCAATGACTTTTCCTTTTACAATCATTTCTCCCAATCCCCAGGCGCTGTTAATAAGAACAATATCCTTAAATCCTGTCTCTGTGTCTAAGGTAAACATTACTCCAGCTGAAGCTAAATCTGATCTCACCATTTTTTGAACTCCGACTGATAAAGCTACCTTGAAATGATCAAAGCCTTTCTCTTCCCGATAAGAAATAGCCCGGTCATTAAACAAAGAAGCTATGCATTTTTTGACAGCCTCTAATAATTCTTCCTTTCCCTTGATGTTTAAATAACTCTCGTGCAGGCCAGCAAAGGAGGCTTTGGGAAGATCTTCAGCTGTTGCAGAACTTCTTACTGCTACATCTATGCCTTTTTGCTCTCCATATTCTTTACTCAATCTTCTGTAAGCTTTTATTATTTCTTTCTTGAAGTCTTCTGAAAATTCAGCTTTTAAGATTAAACTTCTTGCTTCTTTCCCAACTTTTTGCAAACTTCTTATATTATGGACATTAAGCGTTTTAAAAACTTCTTTTAGCCTTGGTAAGATTTTATTCTTCTTTAAGAAATATTGATAAGAATATGACGTGGTACAAAATCCATTGGGAATATTAATTCCTTTTTTTTGCAATTGTGAAAACATTTCTCCCAGAGAGGCATTTTTTCCTCCAACCAAAGCAACATCTTTTGAGCTAATCTCTTTGAACCATAAGATATCTTTTTTAGATTTTTCCATTTTAAATTAATAAATGAATTTTCATCCTTTATTCACATGTATGAACTCGTCCGAAGGAAGAACAGATAGGGTTATTATCATACTGGGCAGACCTAAGCTTATAATCTACACACCACCATTCCCCAGAATTCAATTGAACCTCAGCACAATACTTGAGATTACCAGAAGATCTGTTGATAGACACTGTACTTCCCTGGTCACTAATATCATTGCAGAGCGCTACGATATTACTATCAGGATCAAATCCACCACATCTTACAGTACCGTAATCGCCATCGCCAGAAAAGATAAGTTCAGCTGTGTTCCGAATCTGATGCATATTAACCATAATTTTTGCATCTTTTGCTCTATCTCTTGCTCCACCCAAAGCTACCAATACAATACCAGCTAAAATACCGATAATAGCAATAACCACCAAAAGCTCAATAAGGGTAAACCCCGTTAAAGGTTTGATTGTTTTACGCTTCTCCTTTGCCTTTGTAACCCATAAGGGGATAATAAAGTTTCTCCCTATTCTTTTCATTTCGCAATTATTTCCTTGATTTTTTTGACGCTTTCAGGGTTGGCCAGAGTGGAAAGATCGCCCAATTCTTCCCCAGTGAACAATTTTCTTAAAATTCGGCGCATTATTTTACCACTACGAGTTTTTGGAAGATCTGGTACTACATAGACTTTTTTTGGCAAAGCAATGGGGCCGATTACTTTTCTTATTTCTTCTTTTACTTCTTTTTCTATGTCTTTTTCTTTCTTTTTTTCTTTTGAAACTACAAAGGCTACCGGCACCTCTCCTTTAATTTCATCATGTACCCCAACGACTGCAGATTCTGTAATGTCTGGGTGTTGGGCAATGGCATTTTCAAGCTCCCCTGTTGTTATCCGATGGCCAGCTACTTTAATCACATCATCCACTCTTCCCACAATTCTGATCAAACCATTTTTGTCTTTATAAGCGGTGTCTGAAGTAAAATATATTTTATTTCCGTATTCCGACCAATAAGTTTTCAAATATTTTTTTGGATTTTTATAAACTCCTCTCAATAAACTTGGGGCAAAAGGCGGTAAGAGCACTAAATTTCCTTCTTTGCCAGCTGGGAGAGATTTGCCTTTATCATCTAAAATATCAAATTTGAGTCCTGGGAAAGGAATACCCGTAAAAGCTGGCTTGAAAGGCCCTATTCCGGGAAGCGATGTAATTAAAATACCGCCTGTTTCGGTCTGCCACCAAGTATCAACGATGGGGCATCTTTCTTTTCCAACTTTTTTGAAATACCATTTCCAGGCAGCCGTATCTATTGGTTCCCCTACTGATCCTAAGATTTGCAGCGTGTCAAATTTGTATTTTTTTATAAGATCTGCCCCGTACTTTTCAAACATCCTGATTGCCGTAGGGGCTGTATAGAAAGTAGTAACTCCATACTTTTCGATGATTTGAGCCCATCTGTCAGGAGCTGGCCAGTCTGGCGCTCCTTCAAAAATCACAAATGTGGTTCCAGCCAGTAATGGTCCGTAACAACTATAAGTATGTCCTGTAACCCAACCCACATCAGCCATTGACCAGAAAATATCATCTTCTTTTAAATCAAAAATCCATTTTGCGGTAAAGTTCGCCTGCACCATATATCCTCCGGAAGTATGAACTACTCCTTTTGGCTTTCCAGTCGAGCCCGAAGTATAGAGAATAAATAAAGTATCTTCGCTGTCCATTGTTGCTGGAGGACAAAAATCTTTTTCATTTTTTACTAACTCTTCCCACCAAAAATCACGATTTTTCTGCCAGAAAACTTCGTTTCCGGTTCTTCTCACCACAATTATTTTCTTAACTTCCGTCCCATTAACCCCTTTATCTGCATTTTGTTTTAAATTTATAACTTTTCCTCTTCTGTAATAACCATCGGATGTAATTAAAATTTTTGCTTTTGTGTCTTGAAGCCTGATATTCAAAGCCTGGGAAGAGAAGGCAGAAAACACTACCACGTGAATAGCCCCAATTCTTGCGCAAGCCAACATTGAAATTATCACTTCAGGAATCATTGGCAGATAAATTCCTACCCTATCCCCTTTTTTTACTCCTAATTTTTTAAGAGCGTTTGCAAGTTTATTAACTTCTCTATATAAATCATAATACGTGAAATATCTTTCTCTTTCTCCGGTTGGTTCTGGCTCCCAAATAAAAGCTACTTTGTTTTTTTTCTTTTCTAAATTGCGGTCTAAGCAGTTTTCAGTAATATTTAATTTTCCGCCAACAAACCATTTAAAATAAGGAGGGTTATGCAAAAATGCTTTTTTCCATTTTTTTTGCCAGAAAAGCTCTTTAGCCAACTTTTCCCAAAATTTGATTGGGTTCTTGGCTGCTTCTAGATAAATTTTCGAACTATTCAATAAAGCTCTTTTCTTGAATTCTTTTGTCGGATAATACAAATTACCTTTTTTGATAAGTTTTGATTTATTCATAAATTTAGGTTGTTGCATAATTTCTGATTCAACTTTATTATACCAACTCTATATGAATTTAAAAAGTGGAAAGTCACACCATAAATAAATAGCGGGAATTGTTCCCGCTACATTAACTTTATTGACTGGGAAAATACTCTTAGCTGTGGTTCTTGATTTAGGTGAATATCCTACTCGCAAAAATAATAAGGAAAAGGATTCCTGGTGCAGGCAGGACTTGAAGTATATTCCTGTGATTTTAAAATACTATCTACGCACCAGAATTTATCGGAATTTAACTTTACTTTCGCGCAATAAACAAGATTAGACGCACTACTATGAATTAAGATCTGCCCTGGGGGAGATTCCTGGGAAAGGATATCTTTGCAAATGGTCTCAATATCTGAATTAGGGCAATCACACTGAGGAGAAGGAGGTGGCTTACAACCCACATTCCTATAATCTCCATCTTCCAGAAAAAGAATTTCAGCTACGGATATCAATTGAATCATGCCAGCAATAATTCTCACATCTTTTGCTCTATTTTTGGCTCCACTTAAGGCTACTAAAACAATTCCTGATAAAATACCAATGATGGCAATGACTACTAAAAGCTCGATGAGGGTAAAGCCCTTACGCATTAAGTTTATTATATCTTAAACAAGAAGTTAAAACAAAATAAAAAAACGGGAACTGTTCCCGGCTATATTAATTTAAATCTTTCTAAATAAAGAATTATAGTTTTTTTCCAACATATTCTGTGAATTCTGCAAGCCTGCAAGCATAAGCCCATTCGTTATCATACCATGCAACAATTTTTACTAAGTTGTCTTTTACCATAGTCAAAGAACTGTCAATAATGGCAGAAAATGAATTTCCAACGTAATCAGAGGAAACTAATTGAGCGTCTTCTACTCCTAAGATTCCCTCAAGATTTTTGGTTTTAGAAGCTTGTTTGAACACATAATTTACTTCTTCAGCCGTAGTTTTTTTCTCCACTTCACAAATTAAATCCAAAATCGAAACACTCGGACTGGGAATTCGAAAAGCAATGCCGTCCAACTTTCCGTCAATTTCGGGGATAATTTTGCCAATGGCTTTTGCAGCTCCTGTACTCGTTGGAATAATATTTATGGCAGCTGCCCTGCCTCTTCTTAAATCTTTGTGAGGCAAATCCAAAATTTTTTGATCATTAGTATAACTGTGGCAGGTAGTCATAAAACCTTTAACTATTTTAAAATTGTCGTTCAAAACTTTACTTACTGGGGCCAAACAATTAGTTGTGCAAGAAGCCATTGATATTATATTATCCGTTTTTGAGTTATATGTTTCCTCGTTAACTCCTAAGACAAACATTTTTACCTCTGGACTTTTGCATGGAGCAGAAATTATTACTTTCTTAACTCCAGCTGATAAATGTTTTTTTGCGCCTTCGTAATCAGTAAAACGGCCAGTACATTCCAAAACAATATCTATTCCAAACTCCTTCCAGGGAAGTTTCGCAGGATCTGTTTTTGCCAAAACCTTAATTTCCTTTCTATTAATTAAAATAGAATTTTCAGTAGAATCTACTTGTTTATCGTAAATTCCATACACAGAATCATATCTTAGCAAATGAGCTAATGTTTTGGTGTCTGTCAAGTCATTAATTACAACTACGTCCAAATCCGGATGGTCTTTTAAAATTTTCTTGAACGTTGGCCGTCCGATCCTTCCAAAACCATTGATTGCAATTTTTACCATAATTTCTTTAAATTACTCTTTAATATTTAAAAGCTCGGAAATTTTGTTCTTATCAAATCCTACTATGATTTGGCCGTCAATTTCAGTGACAGGCACTCCCATCTGACCTGATTTTTGAACCATTTCTTCCAAAGCCTTTTTATCTTCACCGACATTAATATCTTCAAACTCAATATTATGTTCTGTTAAGAACTTTTTTAGAGTGATGCAATAAACACAGGTAGGAGTTGAAAAAATTTTAACCATATTTTTATTATTTAGCCTTTAATATATTTTACCATATATTCTTTCTTGCAACAAAATCTATTATTTTGCCAGAGTCAAAATTTTCGGCATCACATTTAACCCTTTCATTTTTCCAAATCCACCCTTTTTACACGCTCTTTCTCCAAATTCTCGAACTTTATCTTTTTCTTTACCATAGACTAAAATTGGCACAGGCTCCAAACAATGACCCTTAATAAGGGAACAAGTGGCATGATCCCCTGTAATAATAATTAAGGTATTTTTTAAATTTTTTAAAATATTTAAATTCCTGTCAATTTTCTCAATAAATTTCTTTTTCCCAAGGAAATTCCCGTCTTCTCCAAAGCTATCCACAGCTTTTATATGACAAAAAATAAAATCGTATTTTCCTAAAGATTTTTTGACAGCCAGAAATTTCCTTTTTAAGTCAGTATTAGCGAAACCAGTAGCTCCTTTAACATTTATCAATGTCATTCCCAGAATCCTTCCTATTCCTTTATATAGCGTGCCTCCCGCAACACAACAAGCCTTCAATTTATATTTCTGATAAAAACTGATTGTTCTTCTAAATTTCCCTGCCCCCCTGAGTAATAAATAGTTTGCCGGCAGCTTATTTTCTTTTATTCTTTTTTTATTTAATGTATGATTTTTTAAAGTCTGATGAGCCTTGCTTAAAAATTCATTTAAAACTTTTGCTGTAAATCTAGCCCCATTGGATTTATTTCTTGGAATTATTTTCTTAATCTGTACCCCAATTTTATGGGGATCGGAATCTGAAATTTTATCAGAAAGATTTTTTCCGCGTAAAATTACCACTGCCCGATGGCCAAAAGATTTCTTTACCAAAAATTTAATCCCGCCAATTGTTATTCCGTTAAGAGTTTTTATCAAAGATTCAGTCTCTGTTATTCTCCCTGCCCTTCTGTCAATTACCTTAAGCTTTCTATCTACCGTAGCAAAATTTGCCCTGAGGGTTACATCTCCCTTTTTTAAATCAAAGCTAATTCCAGCTGCCTCATATGGCCCTCTGCCTAAATAATAAGTTTTTGGATTATAGCCGAATAAAGCTAAATGAGCTGTGTCTGAGCGAGGATATTTTTGCCAGGGAAAATAAAAAGGGTTTACCAGACCACACATTCCATTTTTAGCCAAAAAATCTAAGTTTGGTGTTTTCGCGGCCTCTAGCGGAGTTTTGTTATGTAATTCAGGAATGGATCTATCACCAAGCCCATCAATAATAAGCAAAACGATCTTCATTTTAGGAATTAGATATTAAAAATTAGAAATTATTTATATTTCTTCTTCAATTTTCAATAGCCTATCATATTTTGCCATTCTCTCTTTTTTCTCTCTGATTGGCGCGCCTGCTTTAATGAAATCAGCAGAAATTCCTACTGCAAAATCTGCAATGAAATAATCATTGGTTTCTCCGGAACGATGGGAAGCCATTATTTTCCAGTCAAAGCTTTGTGCTAATTTTGTGGCCTCTATTGTCTCAGTCACAGTTCCTATCTGATTTGGTTTAATAATGGCGGCGTTACAAAGATTTTCTTCTTTTGCTATTTTCATGCGTTCTGGATTCGTTGTCAATAAATCATCACCAATAATTAAAACTTCAGACTTCAAACTTTCAACTTCAGACTTCAACATTTTCCATCCTTCCCAGTCATCTTCTGAAAAAGGGTCTTCAATAGCGAAAATTGGATATTTTTCAAAAAGTTTTTGATAAAAACTTGAAAGACCATTTTTCATAATATTTTCTCTATCAAATTGATAAACTCCATCTTGATAAAAAGAGGAAGCTGCTACATCAAGCAGGATTTTAACTTTTTCTTCATACCCTGCTGCTTGTATAGCTTTCAGGATTAAATCTAAGGGTTCTTTTGTATATTTTAAAGTCGGAACTGTAAAACCTCCTTCCAAGCCGACATTTATCGCTGGTTTTCCGTATTCTTTTTCAAGAATTGAACCCAATGTATGATAAATTTCAACTCCAATTCGTAAGTGTTCTTTGAAAGAATTTCCCTTGGGGGATATCATAAATTCTTGGACTGATAATGCGTTGCCAGCATGAAGCCCTCCTTCAATAAGTAAAAAACAAGGGCTGGGGAGATTAATTGTTAAATTTGAAACCCTGGCAATATACTGATAAAGGGGTAAATTATTAGCAGAAGCTCCGGCTCGGCATACAGCTATAGATACAGGTAAAATAGCATTGGCGCCTAATTTTGATTTATTTTTTGTCCCATCAAGCTCAATTAAAATTTGGTCAATCTTTTTCTGTTCTGTCACATCTTGCCCTTGAAGTTTTTCGGCTATAACTTCATTCACATTCTTTACAGCTTTCAACACCCCTTTTCCTTGATAACGTTCCTTTCTATCTCTTAATTCCGCTGCTTCATATTTTCCTGTTGAGGTTCCTGAAGGAACTGAAGAAAAAAAAGAACCCTGGTCAGTAATAAGTTGTACTTCAACTGTAGGTTCTCCCTTGGAATTTAAAATCTCCTTCGCTTTCAAGCTTTTTATTTTAGATTTCATTTTTCATTTTAAGACCTCGGGTATTTCCTCTATTAAATCAGTGGCCGTTAGGGATTCTCCTAATTTTTTAGCTGATATTTCACCAGCTAAGCCATTAATATAGGCTGCGGCTTGCCCTGCCTCAAAAGGAGATATGCCTCGCGCAAGCAAAGCTCCTGCAATTCCTGCGAGAGTATCACCAGTTCCGCCAACAGTCAAAAAAGAGGTGCCAGTTTTATTCAAAGCCACTTCTTGTCCGTTTGAAATTATATCTATCTCTCCTTTAAGTAAAATTGTAGTTTGTAATCTTTGAGCCTCTTCCTGAACAATTTTTATTTTTTCCTCATCGGTTTTTCCAAATACCTCTTTCCCAGTTAAAATGGAAAACTCATAACTATGAGGGGTAAATAGAAATAGTTTGCCAGAGATTATTTCTGGTTTGTTATATACAGCATGAATTGCATCTGCATCGATTACACAGGGGATATCGACATTAGAAATTTCAGAAAGGAAATCTACGATTACTTCCTGAGTCTCTTGCGACCTTCCCATTCCACCTCCGATAACTACCGCTGCTTTTCCTCTCGCTACTTCTTTTGCCCCTTTTGTCATTTCAAGTAAGGTGGCCAAATGTTCTTTCGTTAGCAAATCCCCTTTTAGAGGATAAGCTG
The DNA here is from genome assembly GCA_022574775.1 of Patescibacteria group bacterium. GTDB lineage: Bacteria > Patescibacteriota > Minisyncoccia > Minisyncoccales > RBG-13-36-15 > JACZRI01. Next base: position 28,409 of record JACZRI010000004.1, read on the forward strand.
CTAAATTCGGAGTAAAGGAAGCAATAATATCTGCTGCTCGTTTTGGAGCAATAATTCTTACCATATCTACTCCCGAGTGAAAAGCAGCGAGAGAAGATAACGCAGGAGGTCCTGAATAAAATTCAGAGCCTCCAATGACGATCAATAAGCCATAATCATATTTTCTTCTTACATTTGGCCTTTTTGGATAAATATTTTTTAGGATATCTTTTGATACTTCAATCATAAATCATACAAACATTCAAACAAATACTAAATTCAAAATGTTTGTTTTAAGTATTGTTTAAGATTAGGTCCTATCTCCGGGTGTTTTAGCGAAAGATATAAATTTGACTTAATCCAGTCTAATTTATTTCCGCATTCTAACCATTTACCTTCAATTTCATATCCATAAATTATTTTACCATTTTTTATCATTTCAAACAAAGCATCGGCGAATAAAATTTCCCCTTCTTGGGAAAACGGCATCATTTTTAAATAATCAAAAACTTCAGGAGTAATAATATATTTACCTACAATTGCCAGGTCAGAAGGTAGTTTTTCAAGAGAGGGTTTTTCTACAATTTCCTTGATTTTGTAAAGACGGCTTGCGATTTTCTCAGTTTTTACCACACCGTAAGCAGAGAGTTTTTCTTGTGGAAGGCGATAAAGTGCAACAACTGGTTTTTGACAGGTTTTAAAGACAGTCATCAACTGTGAAAGGCATGGAGTTTTTGAATCAACAACGTCGTCTGCAAATAGAATTGCGCATGACTCTCTGCCTATCTTCTTTTTTGCGAGCAATATGGCATGGCCGTCACCCAAAGGTTTTTTTTGCAAGACATAAGAAAATGAGATATCCTCAGAAAGTTCTTGCAGGCTCTTGAGCTCTGGCAAAAGATAGCTTCGTTTTTTTTCTTTCAGGATTTTTTCCAACTTGTGAGGTTTTTGGAAGTAATCCAAAATAAATTTCTTTTCTGGAGATATGACAAAAATTATTTCCTCAATGCCTGAATTTTTAGCTTCCTCGACAATATATTGAAGCACTGGTTTGTCAACTAAAGGCCAAAGTTCTTTTGGCACGATTTTGCTCAAGGGCAAAAATCTTGTCCCGAGCCCTGCTATTGGAATGATAGCTTTTTTAATATCTGACATGCCTTTTTATTTTACCATAAAGTGAAATAAAAAGAGTGGCCCAAATCGGCTTACTCTTTTTATATCAAAACTTATTTTAGAATATATTTTATGCCTTTTTCCTACGCAAGAAAGCTGGAACATCCCATTCAGCGTCATATTTTAAATATTCTTTTTCGGTTTTCTCGGTGTCTCTTTTAAGATCCAGGGCATTCCTTCTTGTTATAGTTTCTTTTGTTATAGTTTCTTTTGTTATAGTTTCTGCCTTGCGTTCTGGAGAAGATGTTGGATTTTTATCAGAATCTGTGTTTTCTGTTGTTTTCTTTTTTTGAACCGGCTGAATAGAAACCTTCGATTTAGGTCTCTGAGGCTTTGGTTTAATCCTTTTATTTTTACTCTCAGCTTTCCTTTTTTTTGTTTCTGGATCTGGCTGTGTGATTTTGACGATTTCTTTAATCTCTGAAATTTTTCTCCTAATCTTGTGGATGGAAATTTTAGACTTTTCTCCACAACCCACTGCCAGTAGTGTAATCTTTATTTTACCCCTATATTTTTCATTCTCTGATATCCCAAAAATAATCTTTGCCATTCTATTGGAGTCTGCAATAGATCTGCTAATTTTTTCAACCTCGGTAATCTTTAAATCCTTACCGCCTGTGATATTAAATAGAATCTTATCTGCTCCGGTAATATTGTATTCATAAAAAGGCTTTTCCAAGATTTTCTTTGCTCCTTCTTCAGCCCTATTTTCCCCTTGAACTACAACTGTATTTAAGAAGGCTAATGCGCCTTTACCAGAAAGAATGGTTTTTAAATCTGCAAAGTCAATATTAATCAAGCCGGGAGAGAACAACATTTCAATCAATCCTTTTATGTCATCAGCTAAAATTTTATTAACAACAGAAAAAGCCTCTCTGAGCGCTGTTTTTTGAGAAATTACTTGAAAAATCTTTTCGTTAGGAAAAATGATAACTGCATTTAGATGCGGCCTTATTTTTTCCAAAGCATTCTCCGCTATTTCTAATCTTTTGCTTCCTTCAAATGCAAAAGGAAGAGTAAATATACCCAAGGTATAATTTTTTAAATCCCTGGCTGATTCGGCAAAAATTGGAGTGGCTCCAGCCCCAGTTCCACCACCTAAACAAGAAATTAAGATTGAGAAATCCTGGTCCCGAAAGATTTTTTTAATTCTTTCTATTTCTGCAGAAGCTGCTTTTTCGCCTTTTTCAGGATTCATTCCTGTTCCTAAGCCTTGAGTTAAGCTTCGGCCAAATTGAAACTTCTCTATTCCTTTAGCTGATTTTTTCAAAGCCTGTACGTCGGTGTTCGCCGCTAAAAACTTTATTTTATTTAATTTCGGGGCAATTTCTGAGATAATTGAGCCTCCGCCGCCGCCAATACCAATTATCTTCATCTTGATTTTTCTTATTCGTAAATCAAGACCCTTCTCCTGGAGAGTGGGTCTTTTGACTTTCTTTGTTCTTTTTCGCTTTATTTTTATCTGCTTTTTTCGTCTTGTCTTCGGACGTGCTTTTTGTAAACTGCGAGATGCTCGTTTCTTATTTTTTTTTCTTTTACTGAATATTTTGGCAGAGCGTTTTTTCTGCGAGTGTGTTAAAGATGAACGTTTTGAGGATTTTTTTGCCATTACTCTAATATAGAATTTGAAGAAAGACCTGTCAACTGAAAATTACTTCACCTATATAACAACAAAAAAGCGGCTCTCTGTTTTTGAACCGCTATTTTAATGAATGTTTTGCTAACTCTCTTGCTAGTTTTATAAGCCTTGTTTTTTCATTAAAAGCATTTGTACATTTTCGACAAGTACTGTGAGTAATTCCTCCTTCTACTTCTCCTTCTTTTTTTCCTATTTCTTTTCCGCAATCGGCACAGATAATTTTAATTGTCATTTTCAAATCCCTTTATGTTTTGAAGAGTCAAAATTGTTTCCTGTCCGCGTCTGGCTTATCCCTTCTTTTGTTTTCAAGGTGCTTACCTCCTTTTTATATTTTTAACATAAATTATACAGTAATGTCAAGCAAAAACAAAAAACGGTTTGATATTATTACACCGTTTTTAATACTTATTTTAATGCTTACAAATTATCTCTAGTCGTTCAGCGCTTGTCCAAAACTGAGGACAACAACTATTTAATTTCAAGAATTTTATATTCAATCTGCCCTGACGGAGTTTTAAGCATTACTTTACTGCCTTTGGTTTTGCCTAGAATAATTTTCCCCAAAGGGGATTGATAGGAAATTTTATTATTAGCAATATCTGCTTCGTTAGGATCGACAATTTGAAATTCTTCTTTTTCATTGCCAGAGTTGAGTAAAACAGTTGAACCAACCTGAATTTCTCCTTTATTATTTTCCTTAATTAATTTAGCCGTAGAAATAATTTCTCTTAATTCTGAAATCCTGCCCTCTAAAAAACCTTGGGCTTCTTTTGCCTCGTCATAGGCTGCGTTCTCTTTAAGGTCGCCAAATGCAGCAGTATGTTTTATTCTTTTTGCAATTTCTTTTCTTTTAACATTTTTTAAATAATCCAACTCTTTTTTTAGTTTTTCCAAGCCTTCAGGCGTTAAATATCTTGTCATAAAACTATTTGTCCGTTATTTTAATGCTTTCAACAATTATGTCATCAATCGGGCGGTTCGGACCTTCTGTGGTTACATTTTCAATGCTTTCAACAACATCAATTCCCTCTATTACTTTGCCAAAAACAGTATGCTTGGCGTCAAGATGATTATTATCAACAGTATTGATAAAAAATTGGCTGCCATTGGTGTTCGGTCCGGCATTAGCCATAGCAATTGTGCCTTTTACATTATGATTATTTGAATGAATCTCGTCAGAAAAGGTATAACCCGGCCCACCAGTTCCCCACTTGTCTTTAAGAGAATTGTCCTTACTGAAAGGATCGCCGCCTTGAATCATAAACCCTTTAATAACCCTGTGGAATTTTGTGCCGTCATAAAAACCGGATTCAGCAAGTTTGATGAAATTCTCTACTGTTTCAGGAGCTGCAGATGTGAATAGCTCTAACTTAATTTCACCAAAATTGGTCTGCATTATTGCAATCATATCAGCTTTAGGCGAAGTTACGATATTATTGTCCGTGGATTCTTTTCCCCCGTCTCGGGCAAGAAAAAAATAACCCCCAAAAATTAAAATAATTAATATTAATAAAATATAAATTTTATTCATACAAAAACATTATCTTTTTCTTTTAAAGATGTTTTTGGGCAATCTTCTTTTTAATCTTTGTTTTCTTCTAGCTTTTTTACTTTTTGCCATATTTCTATTATATTATTCTAATCTTTTTAGAAATAAAAATCAACTCGCCTTTAAGAAAACAAAAGATACCTGCTTGAACAAATAAAAGCCCTCCTAATTGGATTAAGAGGGTTTGCTTTGAGCAAATTTTTGCCTTACGTAGTTTTCCAAAATCTTAATGAAATCTTGTACAATAGTAGGTCCACTTAGAGTAGTGTGTAGTTCTCCATCTATAAACACTGGAGCTTTTGGGTTTTCCCCGGTGCCGGGCAAAGAAATTCCAATATCTGCATATTTTGATTCTCCCGGCCCGTTCACTACACACCCCATTACTGCAACTTTCAGGCTTTCAACCCCTGGGTATTCAGTTTTCCATCGTTTCATCTGTTGCGCGATACTCTGATTAACCTCTTCTGTCATTTCCATAAAAAATGTGCTTGTCGTACGGCCGCATCCAGGGCACGCTGAAACAGAAGGCGTAAAAGCACGTATTCCTAATGACTGAAGAATGTGCTGGCATATACGAACTTCTGTGGCGCGATCTTCACCGGGAGCTGGAGTCAATGAAACTCGAATCGTATCCCCTATTCCTTCAGACAACAATGTGGTAAGCGCTGCTGTTGAAGCAATAATACCTTGAAGCCCCATCCCGGCTTCAGTAAGCCCGATGTGGAGTGGGTAATCACACAAACCGGCCAGTATCTGATTAGCTTTCACCACATCAGGAACGGAAGAAAGTTTTACGCTCAAGATAATTTTATTATGCGCTAAACCGAACTCCTCTGCCATACGTGCTGACTGTAGGGCGCTCTCAACCACTACATCCAAAAGCACCTCATGGGCATCCTTTGGCACAGGCAATCTTGCATTTTTATCCATTAATCGGGTAAGAAGGTGTTGATCAACCGATCCCCAATTCACTCCAATGCGAACTGGTTTTTCATTTTGTATTGCAATCTCAATCATTTGTCGGAAATTAGCATTCCGCCCCATATTTCCAGGATTAATGCGGTATTTATCAAGAAAGCTGGCGCAGGATGGGAAATCACGCAAAAGGATATGCCCGTTATAGTGAAAATCACCAATAATGGGAACTTCCACTCCGTCTCTTGCAAGTAATTCTTTAATAATGTCAACTGCAGCTGCAGCTTCTTTTGTGTTCACCGTAATGCGCACAAGTTCAGATCCTGCTTCTCCGAGTTCTTTGATTTGTTTTACTGTGGCTTCAATATCCGCAGTATCAGTATTGGTCATTGACTGAATTCGTATTGGATTTGATCCTCCAATACCAATCCCGCCAACATCAACTGTTTGGGAAAAACGCCTTGTTGCAGAATTTTGTTCTGTCATCTCTTACACCTCCGTTTTGTAAATGTCCTATTTTCACTATACAAAATTTCTAACCAAAATCAAGCTTGATGAAAAACAAAAAGGCGGTGAGAATGTTATCGCACCGCTTTTGATTAAGTTAATTCGCTTATGGTTCTTCGAATTTGTGCAACATCAAGTCCTTTTTCCTCAGCTTTCAACACTAACTCCTCTGGGAATTTAAAAGGAGAAACATCTTCTTCAACAACTGCCAGTTCTTCGATACTGCCAGCTCCCTGTTTTTCTAAATAATCTAATACTTCTTTCACAAGCTTTTCTGGCGTTGATGCTCCTGAGGTGACCAGGACTGTTTTCACTCCTTTAAGCCAATCAACATAGATATCGTTTGCTCGAGCTATAAGATGGGCCTCTTTTGCCCCATATGCTTTTGCAACTTCCCGTAAACGATTGCTGTTTGAACTTTCTTGCGAGCCTACAACGAGCACCAAATCTGCTTTCTTTGCAAGCTCTTTGACCGCAGCCTGGCGGTTATCAGTTGCATAACAGATATCTTTTTTTTCCAAAAGCTTTGGGAAGCGTTGTCGGAGAACTCTGGTGACATCTTCAACGTCATCTTCAGAAAGTGTTGTCTGGGTAAGCCTGACTACTCTGCTGGGATCTGGAACCTGAACAGCTTTTGCTTCTTCTGTGGTCTCAACAAATCGCCTTTGTAGTTTTGGGATACGCCCTAATACTCCCCGAGGCTCAATATGGTCGCGATGACCAACAACGATAATAGTGTATTTTTGTTTAGCGTATTTAATGGCTTCGTTGTGAACCTTGAGAACCAACGGACAGACAGCATCAATCACTTCAATTTCTCTTGCTTCAGCAATCTCATAATCTTCAGGCGGAGATCCATGGGCCGAGAACACAGCTACTGCTCCCGAAGGAATTTCCTCTACCGTTTCAACGAAAATTACTCCTTTTTCTTGAAAATGCTGAACTATAAAGTCATTGTGCACGATCTGATGTTTCATGTAAATCGGGGGACCGTAGATTTCAAGTACAATCTCTAAAAGATCGACCGCCATCTCCACGCCTCCGCAAAAACCACGGGGTTTAGCCACGAAAACCTCAAAAACCATAAAATCCCTCCTTGGAAAGTTTGACTTTCCTTGTTGATAATGTGCTACCTAACGAACTATTTTAAGATTATTATAGATATATTTTTTTGTCAAACCGCGTCTAACGTGGTCAAGCAAAAACCGCCTTCTTGGCGATTTGTTGCAAATCTAAAGAGACCATTCAAGGCTAAGATTTAATAAAATAGATTGGGCGTAGGGGCGGTCTTTGATTATACATATTATTTATTTTTGAGCGAAGCGAGAAAACAAGGTTCTTGCGTTGAAGGCGAAAGATTCTTATTTTCTCGTTTTGCTCTTGCACGATCTGTTTCTGTAAGATATTCCTTTCGCAACCTTACACTTTCAGGGGTTATTTCTAGATATTCGTCTTTATCCATTATCTCTAACCCCGTTTCAATGGTTATAATTTGAGGATGCGTAAGGTTAATCGCTTTGTCAGCAGCACCAGCTCGCACATTGGTGAGATGCTTGCCTTTGACTGGATTCACCGTCATTTGCCCTCCTTTTGCTGTGTTTCCAATTACCATACCCTCATACACTTCGGTGTTTTCTTTAATATACAAGGTACCTCTGGTTTGCAAGTTATCTAGTGAATAGGCCGATGCTTTGCCGGTTACCCCGGAAATAATCGACCCCACTTTTCTATGTGTAATTTCTCCCGCGTATGGACGGTACCCAACAACCCAGCTTGTTAAAATTCCGTTTCCTTTCGTGTCTGTAATAAATTGGTTTCTGTATCCAAATAAACCGCGGCTTGGACCTTTGAACTGCATAAAAGAACGGCCTTCTTTTAACTCCATATGTACCAGTTGCGCTTTACGAGAACTTAACTTTTTAATAACTATTCCTTGAAACTCTTCTGGCACATCTGCTATAATTTCTTCAAATGGTTCATACTTTTTGCCGTCAATTTCTTTTATAATGACCTGAGGCTGAGAAACTTGGATCTCATACCCTTCTCTACGCATGTTTTCGATAAGAATAGCTATATGTAATTCCCCTCTTCCATATACGACAAATCGTCCGACGCTTTCGCGTGCTTGTCCTGAACTTATCGAAGGATCAAAATCTATTTTTAACCCTACGTTTACTTCGAGCTCTTTTTCTAAACGTTCTCGAAGTTGTCTACTTGTTACAAACTTTCCTTCGCGTCCAGCGAACGGAGAGTCGTTCGCTGAAAACGTAAGTTCAATAGTGGGTTCGTCTACTGTAATAGCATCTAAAAGTTTAGCTTCCGCCGAATCTGCAACAGTGTCTCCAATGTATATGTCAGACAATCCGGCAATAATAACAATATCTCCCGCTTCAGCTGTTTGTGAATCTTTTCTAACAATGCCTTCAAATGTAAATAATTTTGTCACCTTATGACTTGTAGTTTGCCCAGAATGCTTTTTTACATATACAGTATCCCCAATATCAATACTGCCGCTATACACACGAACAATTGCAAGTCGCCCCAAAAAATTGTCATACGCCAAATTAAAAGATTGAGCGCGAAACGGCTTGTTGCTATCTTTTGAAGCTATCGGTACATGCTCTAAAATTATATCTAATACCGGAGTAATATCTTTTGCTTTATCAGCAAGGTTGCGTTTTGCAATACCATCTCTTGCAATAGTGTATATTACTGGGAAATCGAGTTGCTCGTCGGTCGCTCCAAGCTCTGCAAACAATTCAAATACCTTGTTATGCACACGATCTGGGTTTGCTGCCGGATTATCTATTTTGTTAATTATTAGTATGGGCCTCAATCCGAGCTCCAGAGACTTTTTTAATACAAAACGAGTTTGTGGCATTGGGCCTTCTTGCGCATCCACCACCAACAAGACTGAATCAATAGAGAGCAATACTCTTTCTACCTCAGAGCCAAAATCTGCGTGCCCCGGCGTATCTACAATGTTAATTTTGGTACCTTTATACAGCACAGCAGCATTCTTTGAGTAAATCGTAATTCCACGCTCTTTTTCAAGCGTGTTTGAGTCCATGCTTACTTCACTATCTGCGGCACCTGTTTGCCGTAAAATAGCTTCGGTAAGCGTTGTTTTCCCATGATCAATATGGGCTATAATAGCGACATTTCGAATTTCCATGTTGGCAAATTTAGCTTAATGAAGGATTTGAGCCTAAATTTATTTCGCTCGCTCGGAAATACAAAAGCAAGCTTTTGTATTTCTCTTAAATTGCTCACAAATAAAAAATCTCCTCGACAATATAAAGAGATCGCGGCAGCTCCGTGAACGAGCGAAACCATAAATAGTTCTCGTAATTTTGTCTCCTTGTAAAGCTTTACTGGCGGTTTCTCGAATAGAATGTCTTTAACAGTATCATATTTGCTCCCGCTTGTCAACCCATTCGAGACCCCGATGGCAAGTATCGGGGCTTGCCTCAGGGTTGACACTGAACGATAAGCCCTTCGGGTTTGTTCGACTCTGAATCCCCAATGCCAAGCATTGGGGCTTGTCGTCGAAGTGTCAAGGAAGGCTTTTTCATTTGATTGCCCTACTAAAAAACAGTTCTCCTTAACAGAGTTGCTGTGGGTTAACCATCTTGGCGATTTTTATTACCCTACTCTGCTGCTTTATTCATACCTTAATGCTTCAATCGGGCTTTTGAGAGAGGCCTGACGGGCGGGATAAATGCCGAAAATAAGACCAACAAACACGGCAACTCCCAAACCCAAAAGAGCGGCCGAGATAGGAAATGTAAAAGACCAGGTAAGATTTAGGACTCGACCAAGAATTATTGAAGTGGCAAATGATAATAGACCGCCGAACAAAATACCTACTACTCCGCCGGCAAGGGTGAGAAATACTGCTTCCAATAAAAATTGGGTCAAAATATCTTTGTTTGTTGCGCCTACTGCCTTTCGAAGCCCAATTTCTCGCGTGCGTTCGGTTACGGAAACAAGCATTATATTCATGATACCGATCCCTCCGACAACGAGCGATATCGCTGCAACTGCGACAAGGAGAGCGGTAAGTATTCCCGTAATTGTCCCTACACGCTCGGCAATATCAGCCTGTGTGGTGACATGGAAATCGTCTTTTTCAGGATCGGTAATGTTATGCAGTTCTCGAAGAGTAAGCTTGATGTCGCGAGCAGTGCGTTCAACCATTGCCTCGGATTCAGCACTTACTAAAATAAAATTGTAATGACTTATTCCCAGAAGATACTGTTGGGCTGTCGATACTGGTATCATGACTTGCTCATCAATGTTAAAAAATCCTTTTTGACCCAATGGTGCAAATGCCCCAATCACTTTGAAATTTCTTGTGCCGACTTTAATGGTTTCCCCTACTGCGTCCGAGGAGCCGAAGAGTTCTTTTTTGACCTCTGAACCTATGACGGCAACGCTTGCGCGGGATCGCACATCAGTTTTCGTGAAAAAAGATCCCTGCCCTGGCTGTATTTCAAATATATTAAGGATACTCGGTGTGGTTCCTAAAATGCCGGCATTTTTTGTCTCATTCCGAAAAAGGATGGTGGCAGAACTGATAACAGTTGGAGTAACATCCTCAACTCCTCTCACGAGGGCGGGGTTTTCTATGGCCTTTACCTCGCGATCTTTGAGTGAAGTAGTAAAAATTGCTCCGAATTCTGAAGGTCCGCGCGGTTCTCTTCCCGGCTCCACAGTGATCGTGCGTGAACCAATCCCTTGGATTTGAGCTAAAATAAGATTTGTAGCTCCTTGGCTTATAGACATAACCAAAATAATTGCTGTAATCCCAATAACAATTCCGAGTATCGTAAGAGCGGAACGAGACTTATTTGTCTTAATCCCAGAAAGAGAAGTTTTCAAACTGTTTTTTAGGTTCATGGTTATTTTATATAATGATCCTTTGTATAGCGACGTCTTGAAACTTTTTCATCACTTTCTATGAAACCATCTTTTAAACGAATAATGCGTTCAGCATACTCCGAAATATAGGTTTCGTGAGTAATAAGGATAATGGTATGTCCTTTGGCATGCAGTTTTTCAATAAATTCCATTATCTGACCGCCTGATTTTGAATCAAGGTTACCTGTTGGTTCATCGGCAAAAATAACTGAGGGATTATTCACAAAAGCTCGAGCAATAGCCAATCTTTGTCTTTCACCGCCAGAAAGCTGTGAAGATTCGTGATACAAACGTTCGGTAAGTCCGACCACCTCAATGACTTTTTTTGCAATTTCATCTTGTTCTTGATCAGGAATATCAGTATAAAGAAGCGGTAATTTTACATTTTCTAAAACAGTGGTGCGCGGCAAAAGATTAAAAGCCTGAAACACAAATCCCATTCTTTTATTTCTTACTTTGGCCAACTCATCATCAGAGTATTCATCAATACTTCTTCCTTCAAAACGATACTCGCCTTTTGTGGGACGGTCCAGAAACCCCAAGATATGTAAAAGTGTGGATTTCCCTGATCCTGAAGGTCCCATCACTGCCACAAATTCACCTTTCTGAATCTCAAGAGATACGCCAGCTAGGGCTGGCGTTTTGACACCGTCATCTATATAGACTTTTTCAATATTTTTTACTTTTATAAGAGGCATAGACTATTCTTCTATAAAAGTGATGATTTGATTACCTTCGCTTAAACCTTGGATAATCTCAACCATTCCGTTTTTGCCGATAAGCCCGGTTTCAACTTTTATTTCTTCAATGCGATTATCTCGAATCACACGAACAATTTTTTCTTTATCCTTGGTAATAATGGCGCGCTGAGGAATAGCAATAACTCCTTTACGCATATTCGTGAGGATATCTATGTTAGCTGTCATACTTGATCTAATACGCTCATTTTCTGTGCCGAACTGGAGCGTTATTTTGTAAGTCGTCACTCCTTCAATAATAGTTTCAGCTGGATCAATCTTGATGATGCGTGCTTGAAAAATAATATCCTGCCCGTAAGCATCAAGGGTAAGACGGGCTATATTATCGACTTTTATTTTAGCGATATCGGCTTCCGGCACATTGGCTTCAATCTCAAATTCAGCTTCTGAAATAATAGAAACAATATTACTGTTTGCTGAAACTATCTCTCCGACTTTTGCATTTTGAGTCACAACAATTCCATCAAAGGGACTACGGAGAATTGTTTTTACAAGCTGAGTTTGGTAATATTGCGAATTTGCTTTTGATTTCTCTAACTGCGCCTCTTGTGTTACTATTTGTTCTTTTATAGTTCCAGCTTTTTTCAAAGTAAGTTCTTGTTCAGCGATCGCATGATCAGATCCGGCTTTTTTTAGTTTTTCTTCTGCTGCAGTGAAATTACTTATGGCGGTATTAATATTTGAACGGGCAGTTGAGATATCAGATTTCCAACTCGCAGGAATACTTTCGCCTAATCCGCTAACAAGGTTATTTGGATTATTTACTGCTAATGCGACTTTGTTAAGAAATGATTTAATTTGTTCTAGATTTTTATTAGCAACCTCAAGATACAAGGTGAAGTCAGAGTTAAGGGTAAGATTAGCTAAAGATACTTGCCAAGTTTTCAAAACCGGTTCTAAAACTGACCGTCTCCCCTCAATATCAGTTTTTAATTGATAGTCTATTGTAATAAGCGCTAACTGGGGGGTATGCGTTAGCGGATTAGTGAAGAATTGGTCCACCTTGTTTCTTATCGCATCGTCTGCTTTTGTATATGCGTCTTGCAGTTTATCAAGCAAATTTTTCTTCGCATCCTCAAGCGCAACTTTTGCGCCTGCCACTTTTGTTTCTTGCACTTGGATTTCTTCTGGTTGTGTTCCTTGTTTAAGCTCATCAAGTTTTGCCAGTTGAATTTTGACATTTGCTTCTGCCTCGCGAAGTTGGGCAAGAAGTTCAGCGCTTTCAAGCACGATGAGTATTTGCCCAGTCTCCACCTTTTGGCCTACTTTCACAAGTACTTGGTTTACTTTACCGCTTTTCTCAAATGCTAAATCAACGCTCTCAACTGGCTTTACTTTACCCGTTACACTTACTTCTTGGATAAGATCACCTTTTTTGGCAATGATAAAATCATAAGTTAACACATCATCTCTGCCAAAATATATATAACCAACAATGATCCCAATAATAATAATAAAGGAAATAATAACTATTGGTTTTTTAATCAGGTTTTTCATGATAATTTATTCTACCAAAAAACCGCCATTCTTCACAGAGTTGCGGCGGGTTACTCTTCTTGTCGCTGACGCTATATAGTTTTAGCGATGGAGCGGCGATTTTTGAAACGTCTCGGTTCCCCTTTTGCCAAGTACGGTACTGTGCCTGGCTTCGCTAAAACTAAGGAAGAACAAGTCAAGGTTGTTTTAAAATTATAACAATGGTTAAAAATATCTAAAATTATTGCCGATAAATTTCAAGCAGGAATGAAAAAATCCTCTTATGAGGATTTTTCCAATGTTTTTACCAACGATCTCTTCGGTTTCCGCCGAACCCTCGATTTCCGCGATTAAATACATCTCTTCGAGGACGAGACTCTAAAGGTCTAGCTTCGTTTACTGTAACGTTTTTTCCATCCATCTCTTTACCATTGAACATCTCAATGGCCTTTTGAGCTTCTTCTTCAGAAGACATTTCAACAAAACCAAATCCTTTTGAACGGCCAGACATTTTATCGGTAATCACAGTTGCCGATTCAACAGTCCCAGCTTGAGAAAAAGTCTCTTTTAAAGTCGTTTCGGTGGTTTCGTTTGATAATCCACCGACAAACAATTTTTTTGCCATAATGCGAGCGAAATGAAAATTATCTCTAGAATTATTGCAACTTGCGTTGCAATTATAACTTTGTAGTAAAAAAATATCCCTAGAGATATAATTGTTCCTTACGCTATTTATTTATGAGTAAGCCGACCACTGTTTTTATTCTCTTTCAAAACTTACATAGTTAATAAATACGCAAGGAAAGGAAAATTAACAGAAACTTACCTTATTATAATAGCTTATCGTTGACAAAAAGTCACGGGTTTATTTTTTATTTCTATGCTTTTTTAAAAACCTGCGATGTTTTGTTCTGTTTCTATTTCTATTCGGATTGTGTGAGTTTTTCACATTTTCTTCTTCTTAGTATTTCTTTTTTCTCCGGATGGTAAAGAAGTAAGCCATAAAATAAATGGCCTCCGAAGTTTATCTATAGGCCAGTCATCGTTTTTAAAAAGTGATGCCTTATCTATTCTAAAACGAGAAAGTAAAGCTATTGTAACTTGCAGATTCAAAGGAGATAATCTGTTATGTTCTAATAAAAATTGTTCTTTTTTAGTCATGTTAAAATTAAAAAAAATCTTAATTACTGTGAGTTACAAATAGTATTATTTATTACCCATCTGGAATAACGAATATACCTATTTATAATCAAAACTCTCAATTGATTCTATCTTACATTAATTCTTTTAAAAAATCAAGCTCTTGTCAAAAAACCGCCTTCTTGGCGATTAAAAGTTGGGGTTCTCTGGTGCGACAAAATCAGAGGATTGTTCATTTAAATACCATAAATATCTATAAAAATTCCTATAAGTAAAGCTATTAGAGAAAGTATGAAAATAACCGCTGCATTCCATCTTGATTTTGAAGTTACCGTGGTTTTGGCCAGATAATGAAGGGCTAACTTCTTTTGCGAATCAATGTCAGAATTATCTATAGCTTCAACCAGCTTGTAATCTTGAATCAATTTTGCTTTTTTCCTGGCAACATCAAAACGATGGCCAAAATAAAGGACAAAGCCGATGGTGCCAATATACCAAGCAATCTTTACCCATGAAGGACTGTAAAAATCCAAGACGATAATTATCCTATATGCAATTGTAGCGATTATTCCAGCCCAAAAGAAAAATAAACGAATTGGTTTTGGGTTTGGCTTTATGAGCTTTAGAATTCCCTTATCTTCCATTCCGTTATCGTAACAAAAAACCGCCGTCTTGGCTATTTTAAAAGAAAAAAGCAGTTTTTGCTGCTTCATCTCCTAGCTGGCTTGCGGGGCTTGGACGACGTTAGAACCTCTCTCCAGGGTATTTTGTTGTGTCTATTTCTGTTTAAAATAGGTATTACCCTACTCTGCTACTCGCTATTTCTTAAGTTTATGTAATATCTCCTCCAAATGGGTCACATTCTTTATAATATGTTTAACGCCTAAATTTTGTGCCTCTTCTTGGTTTAAATGACCAGTTAAGACAACAATCGGCGTAATGCCTGCGTTCTTTGCCATCTGGACATCGCTTTGAGCATCCCCAACTAAAACTGTCTCGTTAGGTAAAGTATTTTGTGACTTCATTATTGTTTCGAGCATAAAAGGATGCGGCTTTAATTTACTTGGGTCATCTATATCGTAAGAGGTAACAATCTTTGTAAAAACATCTGGAATATCGAATTTAGGTATAATTCTCTCTTTTAATAACTTTGGATGAACACCCGTGGCAAGGGCAAGAGTATAATTTCTTTGTAATTTATTAAGCAACTCTCGGCTTCCCGGCACTATACTTAGACAATCAACAAATGTATTTCCAAATAGAATATCTTCATATATCTTACAAGCTCTATCTATAAACTCTGGATGTTCCTTTAATAATTCAGTAAGCCCTTCTCTATGAGTCTTTCCCCATTGTGATAAGATTCTTCTTTTTTCTTCTTCGGAATCCAAATGAATTCCTAATTGCGTTATGGTCTCGTGATAACATTTAAAATACCCTTCTTTAGAACCAAGGGTAAATACATCGTCCCAGTCGAAAATTATAAGTTTAATCATATGATTTTTTTTATAGCTGCGGAGCGTGAAAGAAGTTAGAACCTGGATTATGGCTAATAGCGCTACTTTCAGAGTACCTGATCTCGCTCCACAGACTTAGTTACCCTACCCTACTACTCACTATTTCTTATATTACCTACAATTATTGCAGATACCAATTACCTTTCGGGAAGTAAAATAAAGAGAAAATAACATAAAAGCTAAGGCTATAAAGAACACCCACCATTGATACTGAATAAGAAAGCTAACAGTCCCAAATCCTAAAAATCCAAAAAGTGATGCGATACACATCGGACAGGAAGCAGCTCCGAAAATGGAAGCGAACGTCCCGGAAATACTTCCCACACCACCTTTAGCCAGCGCTCCAAGCCGATCTTTTGACTGTTTGTAGATATACACATTCATCAGAATAAAAAGCGAGCCAAGTATAGAGAGTGCCGCAAGGGTAATATAGTCGAAAGGAATGTAGAGAGAAAATTGCAGTTATAGTGTATTTGAAGGAATTGCAATGAGTGGTATCGCCACAAAAAAGATGAAAAAGGCGAGAGAAAATGGCAAGAAAAGTATGCGATACATTTTTTCTCGAAGAATAACCTTTGCAGCAGAAAAGATTGTTTGAGGATAACGAAACATATTATGGGAAAAGTATATTAGTAAATACTGTAATGAAAATAGAAGAAAGGATAAGAAAAGCTCCGACAATAAGAAGCAGCACACCGCTTACTCGTTGGATGGCAACAGTTGATTGACGAAGACTCTGGAGTAAAGTTTCTTTAGAAAAAGCAATGAGCAGTGATACAACAATCATAAGCACCGCCATAACTAATGAGTAAATAATAAAAGCAAGGAAGGCATCTGCGAAACCGCCCCGAGAAAGGGCAAATACAAAAAGTATAGCCATAATCGGTCCTCCACAACCAATGCCAAGTAATGAATAGCCAAAGCCATAAGCATAGAGTTTTCTAAACTTTGCTTGTTTTTCTTGCGGAGATGATTTCGGATGCCAAAGATGCCCTAATTTCCCAAAAGGATTCCCTTTACCTGTCGCGTGGCTAAAGCCAAGATATAGAATAAATATACCCGCAATACCACGAAGCCATCTTACAGATATACTTGGGTTTTCTCCTGCAAGCCCCAATGATTTTCCAAAACCAGCTCCCAAAATACCAATACCAACACCGAGCAAAAGATTAAATGTGATAAGACCTAATGCTGCTGCTAATCCAGAAAGAAGCAGTTGCTCCTTTGGCTTTTTGTTTTCACCTTCTTTCGTTGTGTAGTATTGGGCAAGATAAACTGGAAGCAAAGGAAAGGCACAAGGGTTAAAAAAACTTGCTACTCCTGCGACTACAGCTACGAACAGTAACCCAAAAGCAACACTTCCTTTCATTATGTTGATAACAAACCAAATGAAGAGACCGTAGCCGCCTGCAACAAGTGCAAGAATCAAGAAAATAAATAGGAATAATTTCAAATTGAGTTTTGGTATCATAACATTTGTCGCTTAAGATATTGTTATCAGTTAGTTAGTGCTCTAGCCACAATGTTGCGTAAAGTCTCTGCGGTAGTTATAGAGCTGTCTTGATAAATAATATCGCTATTTTTATCTACGATAACAGTCTCATCTAATGACTTAATCCCATATAAGTTAATAAAACCTGATTGGAATCCGAAATACCACTCACCATCTGCTCCGTAGGTCTGCTGAAACCTTAATAAATCTGCTGGCGTTGACCGTTCTGGTTGAATATCAAAAGACATCACCACAAGCCCTTTTTCTTGAAACTCTTGAAAGACTTTTTTAACCTCTCCTGCTTGGAGTTTACAGCTTGGACACCACGCTGCCATAGCTTGTAAGATAACTACTCTTCCCCTGAACTGCGATAAACTTATCTCTTGTCCCTCTGTTGAGATAAAGGATATTTGTGGTGCTTCTTTTATGGAATTCAGTGCTAACTCTGTAGTATTACCTTCTCCACCAGATTTCATCGAGGATAACAGAAAGAACCCTCCTATACCCACGAGCAAAATTAAAAGAATGCCTATAACTTTCATTTTTTAGTTTTCTTTTTTACTATCTGTAATACAAGAAGCACACTTTCTCGATGTAAAGTAAATAGAGATAAGTATGAGCAAAATTGCCCCACTAACTATGAGCCACTGGTAACGGATAAGAAAAAATACTGTTCCCAAACCCAAGAATCCGAATAATGCAGCAAGGCAAGAAGCACAGGCAGCGGTTCCAAATACTGCAGCAACCAGGCCGCCATAACCGCCAACCGCACCTTGTCCAAGAACTTTTGCCCGCTCTTTAGTCCCCCGTGTTATCTTATAAGTGTATACCTGTAACACAATAAAAAATGAAGCGATTATAGAGAGGGTAGAAATAAGAGTATAGTCTCTGATAGTAAAAATACTTAGCTGAAAGGAAATAGTATTAGCAGGGATTGTTAATACTGGTATAAGGACGAAAATAAAGAATATGACGGGGATAAAGATGAAAAATCCTAAAAGATAATTCCTCTTTGTAAGAACTTCTTTAGCGGTAGTGAATATTTGGGCGATAATGTTCATACGCAACAGCTTAACTTGGAAATATCTTTGGTAAATGATAATGCAACAATCTTTATTGATTCAGAAAGTGTTGGAAACATAGGAAGGGAACTTGTGACATCATCAATAGTATTCTTATTTTTCACCAGCATCATAGCTTCTGCAATAAGCTCACTCGCATGTGGTGCTAAAATATGAACGCCCATAATTTGCTTTGTTTTTGGGTGAATCGCCATTTTAATCAATCCTTCAGTGCGGTGTATAATTATTGCTTTAGGGACATCTGCAAAAGAAACCGTACGGCAAGCACAAACTCCTATTTTACTCATCTGCTCGTCCTCAGTAAGACCCACGCCAGCGAGTTGAGGATCGGTGAAAACCGTATAGGGCACGGTGTTATAATCAATGCTCTCTCGGGAGTCAGTCAGCGCGTTTGAAGCTGAAAGTGTTCCCTCACGTCCTGCAGTGGTTTCAAGCCGTAAAGGCAGATTCGTTACATCCCCTACTGCAAAAATGTGTGGTTGCGAAGTTTGAAAGAATTTATTAACAACGATAGCTTGTTTTTGGTCAATCTTGACATTAATCTTTTCTAAACCAAGACCTTTTGTATTTGCTGTTTTTCCTGTTGCAAGCAGTATCTCATCGCACGCCACTTCTTCCTGTTTTCCGTCAATGAGATAGGAAAGAACCTTTTTATCTTTTTCTTTGTGTGCCTTTTTAACTTCGACATTGGTTTTAATGGTTATGCCCTCTTTTGTCAGTATTTCGCTTAGGCGTTCAGTAAGTTCTTTCTCGGTAGATGGAAAAATAGAAGGTCCTCTCTGCAAAATCGTTACCTTTGTTCCAAAACGGGAATACATTTGAGCGAACTCAAGCCCCAATGCTCCAGCTCCCACAACAACTAATTCTCTTGGCCGCTGTTCAAGTCTTAGTGCTTCAATATGAGTGATAAATCCAACTTCTTTAATTCCTTCAATCGATGGAACATTGGCAGTTGATCCTGTGGCGATAATAAATTTGTCTGCTGATAACCTCTCGCCATTTATTTCAATTTCTTTTGGCGAGATAAATGTTGCTTTTCCTTCAATATGGAAAACATGCTCTAAACTTTTCAAAACTTTTTCATACTTTTCAACTCTTAAACGCTCCACGAGCGAAAGTTCATCTTGAACAACCTTTTGAAAGTCAAAATTCTTAACTGTTAATTCAATACCGGGAATATCGTGATGTTGTGCAAGGTGCATTATTTCTCCTGCCCAAAGGAGAGTTTTGGATGGAACACAACCAACATTGACACAGGTTCCACCGAGTGGCAGTCCTGCATTTATCATTGCCGTTTTTGCTTTAAGTTCGTTAGCACGAATAGCAGCTGCGAAAGCACCTGCCCCACCGCCGATAATAATTAGGTCATATTGTTTCATAAATTATGTAAGCTCTTTTTCAAGAGACGATTAAAACTGGTATTTGAGAGACTATAAAAGACCTGTTTGTAGTCTCGTCTGGAATTGACCAAGTGATGTTTACGAAGTCGTCTTAAAGAATGTGATACAACGGAAATTGAAACATTAAGTGTTTCTGCTATTTCTCCCACAGATAATTCTTTATACTCACATAATAGCCAACATATTTTCATTCTCGTTAGGTCTCCTACCAATCCAAACTGCTTAGCACACTCCAATAATGCCTTTCTATTTTTAAGCTTTTTCCTGATTTGTTTTTTATTAACCATAATAGTTCACTTGAAAGTCTATTCAAATGATATCTTGTTATAAATATACTGTCAAGCGATAGTTATCCACAAACAGAATCAGCGTGAAAAACAAAAAATCGCCTTCTTGGCGATTGATTTCATAGCTGCGGAGCGTGAAAGAAGTTAGAACATGGATTATGGCTAATAGAGCTACTTTCAGAGTACCTGATCTCGTCCCACGGGCTTAGTTACCTTACTCTGCTACTCGCTATTTCTTAAAGTTTTTCGGCCAACCGAGTAAAAAGAATAAAGCCAAAGGTGCTCCCCAGTTCGCCCAGCGTTCGACAAAATCCCAAATCGGATCGGACCCGAATGGCCAGCGAATCATTGCGGTCCAAAGACCCCAGATAGCCATCCAGAGAATTGCTATACGAACTGGTCTAATGAGGATAAGTAGAGCCAACGCTATATCCATAATGCCGACGAGGAAAAGAAGTATGGTGATTGTTTCGGTATTGGTAATACCGAATGTATAGAAATATTTGAACCAGCCCTCTTTTCCTTGGAGGGCAAACATGCCGTGACCAAAAAACGAGCCGGCAATAGCTATCCGCAGAACCCATTCGATTTTTTTTGAATTTTCCATATTCTTATCCTACCAAAAAACCGCCTTCTTGGCGATTGATTTCATAGCTGCGGGGCGTGAAGAAGTTAGAACCTGGATTATGGCTAATAGTGCTACTTTCAGAGTACCTGATCTCGTCCCACGGGCTTAGTTATCCTGCCCTACTACTCACTATTTAGTTTGCTTTATTTTTTGACATCATTTTAAGGTAAAGGTAAAAGTTTGATAAAACAATAATACCCATGGTAAGCATGCCAAAATCCATCATAAGTATTGCCGCGTCCAAACCAAACAAAAACTAAATAGAAAATGGTAAGAGCGCCAAAAAAAATTAACCACATTGCAACTTAATGCAAAAGTTTATTCGTAGTTATAGTTGTATGGTAACGCTATGGACGGCGTTTCACCACCACTGAATTATGGAGCTCCTCTCCTACCTTGATTTTCTTCACTACTTTCCTTTTCTCAACATCAATGATGACTAGTTCGCCAGGCTTATATAAGGGAACAAAAGCAAGAGTTTTATCGGTCGAAAAGGAAATACCGTGCGGTGTTTCTCCAACAGTAATTTGGCCAATAATCTTATTTTGCCCTACGTCAATAATAGAGATATAATGCGCTCCGATGTTAGTGACCCAAAGTTCTGTGTCGTTTTTAAAGACAGCAAATTCAGTAGCAGCTCCGGTATCAATATGATTTATTTCTTCAAACGTTTCTGCATCTAAAAGATAAATAAAATTACTACCCAGGTTTGTAATAACAATACTATTGCCATCAGGAGATAACGCCCAGCCGTGAGGATCAATACCCGAAGCCATCTCTTTTATCACTTTTGACTCAAAACCGTCATTCTTTAACACGGTTATTGATCCTTCATCACCAAGATTGGTGGTAAAAATTTTAGAACCGTCTTTGGTAACCCCGATATATTCTGGGTAATCCCCGACATTGACCTTGGTTTGTTTCGTGAAGGTTGCGGTTTCAATAATCGACAGTGTATTTTCTCTGGCGTTTGCAATAAAAAGAAAGCTGCCATCTGGACTAAACACTACTCCGTGAGCACCATCCCCAGTTGTGATGGTTTTTTGTAAAGACAAACTCTGAACACTAATGACACTTATCGTATTACTGTAGAAGTTAGCTGTAACGACAAATTTGCCGTCTGGCGAGAGAGCGATATCATGCGGACCGTGATCAACTTTAATTCGTTTTACGATTTCCCCTTCTTTAGTAAGTACAATAACTTCATCATTTTTGGAATCCTCAACAAAAACAAGCTCCCTGGCTTCGCTTTCTTGCTCTTCATTTGGCAAGGATACTCCTTTTAATTCTTCTGGTTCTGGAGCTAAAACTTCTGTTCGTTCTTGCAAAACAAACCATCCTCCGAAAACAAGGAGACCCGTCAATGACAATATGAGTATCGGCAAAAACCTGCTAGGCATATTATTGGACTCAATTATTCTTAGGTTTCAAGCGGATAATTCTGTCGTCTTCTGTCGCCGGGTCGCCCCGTCCGTCTCGGTTGCTGGTAAGAATGTAGAGATTGCCATCCGGCCCCGGTTCTGCCGTTCTCAACCTTCCGAACTCATTTTCAAGGAGAAAATCATGCTCTTTTACTGATCTATAGTCTGAATCAAAGGTTACTCGGTGAAGGGCCCGTCTGCCCTCTCCCGGAGTAAATCCCAGGGCCGTGAAGTAGAGCTCTCCTCTCCAGAAAGAAGCTCCGGAGGGCGCCCAAGGTTTCTCTCCACTGCTGAGAATCGGGTCAACATACTCTGGCTCACCCGCTTTGCCGGCAACCTCGGGCCAACCGTAATTGGCTCCGGGTTTAATGAGATTAACTTCATCACGACCCGGACCGCGGCCGCGCATGTCATTCGGATCCGGGCCATGCTCAGTAGCCCAAAGATCGCCGGTGGGACTCCAAGCCAAACCTTGAGGGTTTCTGTGTCCATAACTCCATACCGGAGAGTCGGGGAAAGGATTGTCTTCTGGCACCGTCCCGTCTGGATTTATACGAAGT
Organism: Patescibacteria group bacterium; assembly: GCA_022574775.1. GTDB lineage: Bacteria > Patescibacteriota > Minisyncoccia > Minisyncoccales > RBG-13-36-15 > JACZRI01. The sequence goes on from JACZRI010000004.1 coordinate 50,855, forward strand.
ATCTTCCCGGCCAGAGAGTTGAGGTCTTGAACAAGGTGCTCCCTGCCGGCATCTCCGGTGGTAATGTAGAGCTTTTCATCAGGACCGAACTTCATCCTTCCCCCATTGTGAATGCTTGTGCCCGGAATGCCATCCAAAATTACTTCGCTTATTTCGGCGTAGTCTCCCCTATCTACAAGTTTTAATACTCTGTTCCAAACCAAGCCATCTTCACCAACATAAGTATAATAAATATACACAAACCTGTTTCGGGAAAAATCGGGGTGCAGAGCAATCCCCAAAAGCCCGGTTTCTTGTCCGCCGGTATAAACATCAAGAATAAAGTAGGGATCTGGCAGAAACTCTCCGTTTTCTATAACTCGTATTCTTCCCGCCCTCTCGGTAACGAAAATCCTGTCTTCCCAAAAGTCCAGGTCCCAGGGAGCTTCAAGGTTTTCTGCTATCACTTCCACTTCAAACCGACTGAAGGGAATATCTTCATCTGCCGAAGCACTCTCATCCGCAGGATGCTCGGATTGAGATGTTAAGGCCTTTTCTTCGGATAAAAATTGAATGCCAAAAAACCCGGCAATCAAAGCAGCGACAATAATAACGATAACAACAAAAGCAAATTTTATTTGGAAAGACATTGTGATTGTGGTTGATGTTAAAATCCTTTTTCTTTTTTGCGCTGTTATTCAAACCCTCGGCCTCGAATAAAGTTCGGTGTCCTAGACGGGTGCGGATTTAGGGCGTCCTAGACCCGTCAAGAAAATAGCTTTAAAATAAGCCTCTCGGTCGACCTCGATACTACGCTGACTGGTGCTGGCATCCTCGGTCTAGGACCGTAGGATGGTGTCGGTCACCTAACTTACCATATAACGGCTGCGGGGTTTGGACAACGTTAGAACCTGTTTGGAATTGCTTTATTTATAACAACTTAAACAACAAAATAATTGAAAGAATTATTCCTTCTATTCTAAAGTATAGAATGCAAGTCTTTCTATTATAAAATTTTCTAACAAGTGGGATCCTGCCCCAAAGTTTATAATATATCTCACAAAAAAATTTAGGAAATATGAATAAGCCAATAATTAAACCGATCAAAAAGATGTCAAAAATATCCATAGATTTATTTGGTTTTAACTCTTTTATATATCTGATCTTATAATATCTTTTAATTTTAAAAAAACAACCAAAAAAACCGCCTTCTTGGCGATTTTGAAATAAACAAAAAGGCGGTGGAATGTAATCGCACCGCTTTTATAGAACTTAAACTTATTTTCTGGCTCTTCTATCGTTTTTTAATCCGCTCTTTCAACCACAAAAGGTCTTCATGGCATCCTCTTTTCGCTGGACGACAAACGTTTTTGCCGAGCGATTCTCCCTGGCTTTTTTCTCATCGCCTTACGATGATCAAAGTTGGGGGTTCTTCTCTTTCTCCACATCCATCGTCTGTAATACATCAATCCCTCCTTTTAGAAAATGTGCTGTTTACTACTTCGATATTATTACAGACCCTTTTCTTTGTCAAACAAAAACCGCCTTCTTAGCGATTTCTATATTTTTATAATCATGGTATTTAATTTTTAAATTCCTCCCTAACTTCCATCCAAAGTTTCCCCAAGTGATTTTCTCCATCTTTATTGGGTCCCCAGCCCCAATATGAATCACGCCAAGAATCTTCGATAATCTCTTTGTCTCCTGATTCAGTTAGTTTCTTTTTTACATAGGGGTGCTGTTCGACTTTTACTCGCAAAATTTCTTTCATCACCTTTAATTTAATCGTATCCCAATCAGCTCTATATTTGCCTTTATTTGATTGTGCCAACTTAAGGGCGTCATGTGCAGAACGAGCATTCCTTATTTGCTCTTTTAAATTTATGTCTTCAAATTTCTCTGAATGATAAGCGTGTTCTGAGGTCATGTATAATTTATTTTTCCACTCAATCGTAAAAGAAGAAAAATTGGAGAACACATAAAATTCGTGCTCATAAAAGAAAATTTGTTTATCTGTATCACTACCGTGCATAATAGTTGTATTCTATCAAAAAACCGTCTTCCCCTCCATAGGCAGATAAATTGGCGATTTTGAAATTCGTAAATAACACCTCTCGGTCGGCCTCGATACTACGCTGACTGGTGCTGGCACAGAACCAGTCGGTTCGTGCCTAGCAACGCACCGTATGGTACTGTTGCTGCGGGGCGTGAAAGAAGTTAGAACCTGGATTATAGTTAATGGCGCTACTTTCAGAGTACCTGATCTCGCTCCACAGGCTTAGTTACCCTTCTAAATAAAAAGGCGGTGGGATGTTATCGCACCGCTTGGACTGTTGTTTTTTCTGTAAAAACTTGGGAAAAAGCTCTAAAAATATCTATATCATTCCAGTGATTTACGCACAAATGAATAATAATGTGTGTCCCGAATTTACCCTTCAAGAAAAAACTTACGAGACCAACCGAAGGAGTTTTTTTACAGAGTGTACATTCATTTGAATGAATACCTTGATGTACATAAAATTGGGTTTCAATATCTAGAAGAAGAGCGCCATGGCATCTGAACGGTCCGTTTCCCCACTCCCGCGGTTCCCCTTCCTCAGGAAACCACTCGTGAAGCGTATGTGGATTGCTCACTCCACAGAATTTTGGTGCTGTTTGGCTACTCATACTATTATGTACCTCCTTGGTAATGTGCAGACTAACGAACTACTAAGATATTATTACAAACTTCGTTTTTTGTCAAACAAAAAACCGCCGAAATGGTGATTTTTCGGACGACGTTAGAACCTACTTCTCCTCGAAGGTTTTAGTTTAATTCTCCAGGGCCTCCTTTAGTCTCTCTAATATTTCTTGAATAAATGGCTCATCAAGCTCTCCCGTATCTACCCATTCATAGTACTCAAGCTCCGTAGTGTTCTCATCCACTAGTGTAAAGGTATACCTGACGTGATAACCGCTATTCTTTTTATCCCATACAAACATCTTATTTTCCCTAAACTCGGCTACGGTATATTCAGACCAATTTCCGTCTTTGTCTTGATTTCTGTAGATACTTCCCTGCTTTGCTGGCCACTCATTTACTTGTTCACTGATTACTGAATCTATCCACAGAGGAGTGTTATGAGGGTTTATAGTAAAAGCAAAAACCTCTGGAACGGGTTTGTTGATCTGAATCGTTAGCTTATTCTCTCGCATTGTGATTTTTGTTATTCAAAATTGTTAGCTGCGGGGCTTGGACGACGTTAGAACCTCTCTCCAGGATATTTTATGTCCTATTTCTGTTTAAAATGGGTATTACCCCACCCCGCTACTCACTATTTCTTTATTTAAAAAGCAAAAGTCTCCTAACTGGCTGCTAAGAGACCTTCTTGAGCCGAAGCCCTTATTGGGAGATGGGAAATCAGTTGTTCAGGTCTCATTCTCCCTTGATGTTTTGGTGATATTCTTTACGATAGCGATTGAAACGTGGTCGCCAGCTTATCCAAAAGGCTGACGCAATCCAAAGGAGAAGAATAATCACCAAGTCAAAAACGTCAAGAGAAGCGAAGAGTGGAAAGCCTATAAATATACCAATGAGTAGTGCAAAAAGAAATAGATGGGTTTCAATCCAGAATCCCTTATCTCTTATTATTTTTCGAACAACCCAGTCCATCATTTTACTGTCGTTTTCTTGCATTTTTACCTCCTCTATTCCTACTATACATCCATACTTTAAATTTGTCAAGAAAAAAATGCCAGGGACAGAGTTGCTATTCTCTACCCCTGGCTTGAGGTGGTTAGGCTGGTAGGCTTTACCGAAATAGGGAGGGAACCCTAAGATTTTCGGCTTAGCACCACAGCCAGACCTATCTATAAGTTAGCATAGATTACAAATACCTGTCAAACAAAAAACCGCCTTCTTGGCGATTTTTAAGAATAAAAGAGCTATCTACCTGCGTTCGGGATTTTAAGCCATTTATTCGCTGTCAAATGCCAGTCTGCAACATTTGCTTCTTGGATTTTATCCCATAGTCCTCTTGCAGATTTGGTATATAATTTTTCGTTGCGAACCTGTTTGCGAAACCTTCTCCATTTTTTCGGTAATTGCGATCCTCTTTCCTCAAGCTCTTTGAGTTCCAAGTCTATATCTAAATTATCTGCGTCTTTCACAATTTTTGCTTCTTTTGATTTTCTTTCTTCATATTCTTTGAGAATATCTTTATGAAAATTAGCTAAACTTGTTTTTGTAAAAGTATCTTTTGCTGCCAGGTTTCCTTGCTCTTTCACATAAACCTTTTGAACGTAGCTATGATCTGCTGTCCTTATTTCTGCTATATCATGTATCAGGGCCATTTTGATAATTTTTTCTTCATTTTTTACTTTCTCTTTTCTTGCAAGAATGAGGGCTAACCAGATAACTCGTAAAGTATGTTCTAAAACACTTGCGCAGTCCATTCCTAAATGCTGGCGCCATCCTCGCGGGACATTGCGAAGCGATCCAACCTCAAATAGAAATTCTATATCTCTTTTATTCACAGCCATAATTTAATTTTCGGATATTATATTTATTCTATATCAAATTTTTTAATCGAACAAGCCAAAAACAAAAAAACCGCCTTCTTGGCGATTGATTTTCATAGCTGCGAGGCTTGGGCAACGTTAGAACCTGTTTAACATCAATTTAATGAGAATAATGCCTTCAGCCAATCTCCTCTAAGTGGTAATTGTTTTATATCATCCTTAGTAAACCATTTCACGTCTAATAAATCTTCTTTATCAATTTTTAATTCTCCTCCTATTATTTCACCCTCAAAAAAGTTTAATTCTATTATTTTATCATTATCCTTCTCCCCACCTTTGTATTCTGACCCAGCTACTATTTTAGATTCTAATTTTCTAATTATTTTAATAGTATAACCAGTTTCTTCTTTTGTTTCCCGTATTGCACTTTCTTCTAACGATTCCTCTGGATCCACGTGTCCAAGAGGAATTGACCACAATCCCAAAGATTGCCCTTTTTCTTGAACCAAGAGAATCCTATCATCTTTCTCTATGTAAACACCAACTACCTTGACTTTATCCATTATTTCATTCTATCAAAAAACCGCCTTCTTGGCGATTTTTTAATAAATATTGGATATATTATGATTTACTACTTAAACGCATATAAATACACTTTGCTTTAAGTCTTTTAGGCCACTCTGCCCAATGACGATAGAAAGCCTTTTTCTTTCGGTCAATCTTAAATCCCCATTTTTTATACATATTAATTGTTTTAAGTTGATGCGCGTATATATCAAGGGTAATATCTTTACGCTTAGCAAAATTTAAAGCATGCTTCCAGAGTTGTTTCCCTATTCCTCGCCCTTGATACTTAGGCAAAACGTAAAATCCTCTTAGCTCATACTCCTTACCTTTATCAGTACGAGTAATGGAACCTATCATCTCTGATTTTAAAAAAACGACCCATGTTTTTTGCTTTTTAGTTAAGGTAAGATTTGATCTCAGATAATCTTGTATTCTTAAAGAAGAAAATACTTTTTTTGAGAAATGTTTCTTTGTTAATCCGATTTTTTTATTGGTATAAGCATCTTGAAATGTTTTTTGATGCAAAATGGTATATGCGACGAGGTCACTTTTTTTCGCTAGTCTTATGGAAAGTTTCATAAATAAAGTTAATGAATAAATGTATTGTTTAATCCTACCAAAAAACCGCCTTCTTGGCGATTGATTTATGGCCTATCAAATGGGACTCAAAACGAACCCGTCTCGGTCAGGGTGTTTTTAAGCTAAAATGAGACAAATGAGACACTACTTAAGGGTATATTTTGGTGTCTCGTTCCAAAAAATTGTGGATCTTTTTTAGGCAGTATACCTTTAATTTCTTAGCGCCTTTTTTCTTTCTCTATTCAATAAATGTTAGCGCCATCCCCCGTTTATTCCAACGACCGGTCCGACCGATGCGATGAATGTAGTCAGTATAGGTTGCAGGTATGTCATAGTTTATGACGTGACTGATGTCTGCAATATCCAGTCCACGGGCTGCAACATCAGTTGCTACCAGCACCTGAATGTTATTATTCTTGAATAAACCCAGGGCTCTTTGGCGCTGAGAGTTATTCTTGTTTCCATGTATGGATTCCACCTTAAAACCGTTGTTAAAAAGCGTTTTTGACAGTCTCTCCACCCCGTGCTTGGTTCTTCCGAAGATAAGAACCTTGTTGAATTCTATCTGATTTAAAAGTTCATTAAGAACATCTAATTTGGTCTTTCCGCGCTCTATTCTGATAATATTCTGTTCAACGTTTTCTGCGGTGTCTCTGGTCTTGACCGAAACCCTGATCGGGACCCTAAGAAACTCTTTAATAAACCTTTCTATATCATGGGAAAGAGTGGCTGAGAAAAAAAATACTTGGCGATCTTTAGGCATTCCATTCATTATGAAACGGGTGTCATTTATAAATCCCATATCAAGCATCCGGTCTGCTTCATCCAGCACTATATTATTGAACCTGGATAAATTGATCATTTTTTTCTCTGCCAGATCCTTCAATCTTCCGGGTGTTCCGATGATTGCGTTGTATTTGTAGCGGAGATTTGAAATCTGCCTGCCTATACTCATTCCCCCTACGCAGCAAACGGAAAACAGCCTCATTCCCTTGGTAAATGATTTGAATTCCTGATCTATCTGCAAGGCAAGTTCTCTAGTCGGAGCAATAATCAAAACCTGTTCTTTTGGGTTAATTATGATTTTATTGATTAGAGGTAAAAGAAAAGCAGCTGTTTTTCCCGTTCCGGTATTAGCAACTCCAACAATATCAGAACCGTTGATGGCGTAAGGAATAACCTTGTCCTGAATCGGCGTAGGCACTTTATAACCCCTGGCCGCAACAATCTGCTTCAGGCTTTGGTCAATCTTAAAATCCTGAAACTTGTGTTCAGGTTTAAAAATATCAACTTTTTCGGCCATAACCGCTTTGTTGATAAATTTGACGGGGTTTATTCTTTCCCCGCCCGAGCCCTTCTTCTGTCCCCTATTAAAGGAATTAGAACGGCCTCTTCTCTTGAATCGAGAAGATTTGAACAAGAATTTTCTTGATCTATCGTTTTTAAAACTTCTTCTGTGCATATTTTTTAAAGGGAATTACCCCCATAACATCTAGTCATTATAAATAAAAAAAGGCGACTAGTTAGTCTCCGAGTTTTCAGATAAAACGCTAAGGCTTTAAAATTTTTAAGAGAGTGTTCCTAAAAAATAAAAACTATGAGATTCAATTATATTAATAGTATATATCAATACTAATATTTTGTCAATCTTTTATACCTGAATTCTAACAAAAAATCGCTAATAAGGCGATTTTAGAATTCGTAAATAACGAGTCTCGGTCACCTGACTTAGCATAGGATGGCTGCGGGGCTTGGACGACGTTAGAACCTGTTTGATGGCAATTTAGCAGGGGGGTCGTCTAGCGGATGAAATTAGAACCTGTTTTGGATAAAAAAAGGCCTCTGAGCGAAAGCTAGAGGCTTAGGAAATGAATATAATTAAAGACGCCTTATCTTCTTATTGAGTGTCCTTAGTTTTATCCAACCGATAAAAAGGAAACAAAGAGCAGTAATAATCGTAGCACATCCTAATACAAGTAGCAGTATCGCACCTTGGTTCGGTAAATGACTTATTCCAATACCAATTGCAAGTGCAGAGAAAGTCCATATAACAGGATTCTTGATCCAATCAATTCTTTCTTTCCATTTTCGCCATTCATAATTAAGATCGCTTCTTCTATCAACGTCTAGCTGCATTACTCATAACCCCCTTCTGGTGTGCTGTTTTCAGCTTAGCAAGTCTTAAAAATATATCAAGCCTGAAACCAAAAAACCGCCTTCTTGGCGATTTTCTCGTAGCTGGCATCCTCGGTCTAGAACCTATGTTTTAAGGGGAAATTCGGGGGTTTGGGGCGTGTCTCATTGACGTGTCTCGGTCGGGATGCTTTGTTCGGGAAATGAGACAAATGAAATAGTCCTTAAGGGTATGTTTTGGTGTCTCATTTTGGAATCTTCCTTCCGTCGCGCCCAGCGCAATAACCAAATCCTTAAATCTCTTTTATTGAAGTATTAAAACACGAGTAGTTTTTGTAAATATTCATTGAAAAAGCTTTGCTAAATTTTGATTTTCTCTTGCAGAAACAATAATCCTAGAAATAGATATTAAATTGGAAATTACGGCAATTAATATTAATGTAGGAAATATTAAACCTGTTATTCCCGCGAACATAATAAGAAGAAGTCTTCCTGGTCTTTTAAATTTAGGCCCATACCACACAAGATTACGATTTGTTATGTCGCGGTGCTTGGCAGGTAGATAATTAAGAAGTGCAAGCCCCATGATCGCAAATGTTGCAATGGGCCAAACTAATGCATTTTGACTAATTATCCAATAGCCATAAGCCATACCA
>JACZRI010000003.1:0-478 GCA_022574775.1 Patescibacteria group bacterium
TTAAAGGATCAAGGCCAGGTGAGACAGCAATTTTTCCTGGATCCGTAGCTGAAGAAATAGGTTTGAAAGAAGAGGATATCATTCTGGAATTTAATGGCGAGAAAATTACAACGGAGAATACTTTGGCAAAAATTATTATGAAATATAATCCAGGAGATGAAATTTCTCTGAAAATCTTAAGAAACAGCAAAGAACTAATTTTTCAAGTCACTTTGGGAGAAAAGAGTGGATAAAGGTTGCTTGGGCTTGACATATATTTTGGCTTTTGTAATATTACTTTCGGTACACTAAATTCGCTCTGGGATAGCTTAAGGGTAGAGCAAAAGGCATACTAGCCTTGAGACGGTGGTTCGATTCCATCACCCAGAGCCAGCACATTTGAGAGGCACGTCCTTATTCAGGAAACGGCCTCTTTTTTATTTATTCAACCAAGGTTCTAAGTATAATAATAGAGAAATTTGATTGGATTTGATATTTA
>JACZRI010000003.1:488-114307 GCA_022574775.1 Patescibacteria group bacterium
TGATTTTTTGAAATTTTTATGGTACATAGAAAATAGAAGAATAAAATGAATTTATCCTTCGAACAAGCTCAGGACACTTCGATTACTTGCACTGAGCGAAGACTGAGCGAAGCGAAGGATGTCGAAGTATGAACGGCGCTAATTTTACGCATAAGTCACAGGAAGCGATTTTGCAGGCTCAATCTTTGGCTTCAGAAAGAGGTCAGCAGCAAATTGATGCCTTGCATTTAACTTTCGCTCTTTTGAATCAGGAAGGGAGTGTTGTTTTGACTTTGCTGCAAAAGATAGGGATTGATATTGAGAGCTTGAAAAGAAAAACAAAGTCAGCCGTAGACAAGGTTCCCGTGATAATTGCTTCCCAGACTACTTTTGGCCAATTTTATCTTACGCAAGACTTGGCAAAAGTTTTAGACAGAGCCCGCCAAGAATCAATGAAAATGGGAGATGAGTTCGTTTCGGTTGAACATCTGTTTTTAGCCTTGCTTGATACTGCCACCAGGGCGGGGGAAATTTTAAAACAAGCTTCTTTTTTCCGGGGAGGGGGAACTTCAACTTTGGAGTTTTCCAAATTAAACTATGAGACAGCATTGAAGGTTTTGGCTCAAATTAGAGGAGGCCAGAGAATTACTGATCCAGAGCCAGAATCTAAATATCAAGTTGTGGAAAAATATGCGAGAAATTTAACGCATTTGGCAAAAGCTGGGAAATTAGATCCTGTTATTGGCAGGGAATCAGAAATACGAAGACTAATGCAGATTCTTTCTCGGAGAACAAAGAATAACCCGGTCTTGATTGGAGAAGCAGGCGTTGGAAAAACAGCAATCGTAGAGGGCTTGGCGCAAAAAATAGTTAAGGGAGACGTGCCAGAGAGCTTAAAAGAAAAAGAAATTATTGCTTTGGATTTAGGAGCTCTTGTTGCTGGAACTAAATACCGAGGAGAATTTGAAGACAGAGTAAAAGCCTTGTTGAAAGAAATTAATCGGGTAGCTGGCAGATATGTGTTGTTTATTGATGAACTTCATACACTCGTCGGAGCTGGAGCTGCTGAAGGAGCAATTGACGCTTCAAATCTTTTAAAACCAGCTCTTGCCAGAGGAGAACTTAAAGCAGTTGGCGCTACCACTTTAAAAGAATATCAAAAATATATTGAAAGAGATGCTGCGCTTGAGAGAAGATTTCAGCCAATTTACGTTTCAGAGCCATCAATCGAGGATACCGTCGCTATTTTAAGGGGGATTAAAGAGAGATACGAGCTTCATCATGGGGTAAAAATTACGGATTCTGCCCTGGTTTCGGCTGCTGAATTGTCAGCAAGATACATTGCAGACAGATTCTTGCCGGATAAAGCGGTGGACCTTATGGATGAAGCAATGTCAGCGAGAAGGTTAGAGATTGAAACCGAACCAGATGAGTTGGAGCAGTTGAAAAGAGATATTCAAAAATTGGAAGTTAAGAAAGAATCCTTAAAAAATGTAAAATTGCATGATAATAGGAAAACAAGGGCAATTGCAAGGCAGTTGGCAGACTTGAAAGAGAAGATGGTTGCGATTGAGAGCCGTTGGAAAATAGAGAAAGAATTGGTGACAAAGATAAAGAATCTCAAAAAAGAAATAGAGGTGTTAAAATTTGATGTGGAAAAATATCAGCAAGAAGCAAATTTACAAAAAGTGGCCGAACTTAAATATGGGAAATTACCAGATCTTTTAAAAACATTGAAAGCAGTTGAAAAGAAATTAATAAATTTTCAAAAAAATCAGCCTTTGATTAGAGAGGAAGTAACAACCGAAGACTTGACTGGAGTGGTTGCAAGGTGGACAGGGATTCCTGTCACACGTCTTTTGGAAGAGGAGGTTAAAAAACTTGAGAATATGGAAGATATTATATCAAAGCGGTTAATCGGCCAGAGAGAAGCTATTGAAGCGGTATCAGCTGCCATTCGTAGATCAAGAGCTGGAATTTCAGAGGAACAAAGACCTCTTGGATCTTTTATGTTTTTGGGGCCAACTGGAGTAGGCAAGACAGAACTCGTACGCGCTTTAGCTGAATTTTTATTCAACGACGAGAATGCATTAGTAAGATTAGATATGTCAGAATATATGGAGAAACATACTGTTTCAAGGATTATTGGTTCTCCTCCAGGTTATGTTGGATATGAAGAAGGAGGCCAATTAACAGAGAAAATTCGCAGGAGACCCTATGCGGTTATTTTGCTTGACGAGATTGAAAAAGCCCATCCTGAAGTTTTCAATCTCTTGCTGCAGATTTTAGAAGACGGCAGGCTCACTGATGCTAAAGGAAGAGTGGTTTCTTTCAAGAACACACTCTTGATTATGACTTCAAACATTGGATCTGACCATATTATTAAAATGGGAAAGCTTGGTTTTGATACAATTAAGGCAGAACTTTCCCAGAAAGAAAACTTGAAAGAAAAAGTGATGGATGCTTTAAAGGAAAACTTCCGTCCAGAATTTTTGAATAGAGTAGATGACATCATTATCTTTAACTATTTGGGAAAACCAGAGATTAAAAAGATTGTTGAGCTGGAATTGGATAAGGTAGCCGTCAGGTTAGAAGTGAAAGGAGTTATGCTAAATTATTCAGATAAGGCTAAGGAGATTTTAGCTGAGCAGGGTTTTGATCCTAATTTAGGCGCGAGGCCTTTAAAAAGAGTTATTCAGAAAAAGATTTTAGATCCTCTTTCTTTGAAGATTGTTTCTGGGGAAATTAGAGAAGGGGCAAGGATTTTAGTTGACGTCGTAGATGGCGAGATGGTGTTTAAGGGACCAAGAGAGTTAATTCCAGGTAGGGCGAAAAAATTAAAGCATATTTTAGTTAAGTAATTTTTTGAACCACCTTACAGAGTTGACTCATTGTTTGTGTCAAGGATTTTTCTTAAAATTTTTTTGGTTTTAATCATAGGAGCCTTGGGGGGAATAATCTTCCAGGCTTTTATTTTACCCTATCTGGCTACAAAACCTTATTTCCAGAGATTTCAGTTTATAAAGATTCTGACAGAAAGGGAGGTAAACGTATATCCTACAGAAACAGTTGTTGTTCAGGAAAATATTGCTCTTCAAAGAATCATAGAGAAAGTAGAGAAAACAGTAATTGGGGTTCAAACAAGAACGAAAGCAGGAAAGATTTTGGAGGGTTCAGGTTTAATTTTAACTTCAGACGGCTTGGTGGTTACCCTGGCTGATATTGTACCCTACGGATCTGATTTTAAATTTTTTTGGGAAAAAAAACAGCTGCCCTTCCAGGTTTTAAAGAGGGATTTAAAGAACAATTTGGTCTTGATAAAAGCTGAAAAAGATGATTTTCATACAACTGGTTTTGCTGACTTAGAAAAAATAAAGCTGGGGCAAAGAGTTTTTCTTTTAGGGATAATTTTTGAGGACGGAAATCCTACAAAAATAGTTAATACAGGTGTTATTAAGGCGTTTAATGAAAACGCTATCCGAACTAATATTTTTGAAAAAAGTATACTCAAAGGAAGTCCTTTATTTGACATTGAGGGAAACGTATTGGGATTGAATACAATTGATTTTGAAGGAAAAGTCATCGCCATTCCCATTAATAAAATCCGAGAATTCGCAGGTTTTTAAAACCAACTCAAAATTTTTTCAAAAAAGAGGATTTACTCCTTTTTTTCTTTTTGCTAAAATTAAATAATTTTAGCAAAAAGACACAAGAGGGGTCGGGAGGATTGAGTATCCTCCCGTGTAGGAAAACAGGCTTTCAGGTGAGTGAAGCCAAATCAGACTTGGCGAAGCGAAGCTCAAAACGTTAGAAACCGTGGGTGTCTAAAGAGCGACTCGTCTTCGACGAGTGCGCGATTTTTTGCTAAGATTATATTATGGACAAAAAATTTTTAATCCAGCTAACATCCAGTCTTTATCGTTTAACCCTGCTTTTTCCTAAAAAGGAACCATTACGGTATAAGATGAGAGAATTGACTGTGGAGATTTTAGAAGATTTTGTTGAGTTAGAAAACAGTAATCAATCTGCGAAAATATCCCATGAGATTTTGAAAAATATAAAGGTTTTAGATAATTTTTTTGAGGTGGCGAAGAATCAAAATTGGGTTGGTTTTTCTGAACTCTTCCAAATTCAAAAAGAATATAGTAATATACAAGGCACATTGGAGGATCTTTATAAGGTGGGAAAAATCCAACAGTCAGAAGATAATGTTTTTCCAGCCGCGGAACGGCTGAAAAATCAAGTAAGTGTTCGAAGAGAATTAAATGGGCGTCAGGAAAAAATTTTAGAGATTTTAAAAGAAAAAGGAAGAGCTCAAGTCTGGGAGTTGAATAAAATTTTTCCAGAATTATCAAAGAGGACCTTAAGAAGAGATGTTGAGCAATTATACAAAGAGGGTTTAATTGAGAGAAAAGGAGAAAAAAATACCACCTTTTATGAGTTAAGGATAGAACTTGTTGTATGAGGTGGAGTCATGTTTGACGCGATAAAATCACGTTTGAATTAGTGAAACCACGTTTAACGTGGGGATTATGATAGGACAAGGTAGGTAATATGGTATGTCCTATCACGCCAAATGTGGTTTTATTTCTTGACCGACTTATTTTATGCCAAATCCTAAAAAAGAATTCAGTAAAATTTACGATCAAAATATAGATAAAATTTACCGTTTTATCTTTGTAAAGGTTAGTTCCCAGGAAATTGCTGAAGATTTAACTTCAGAAACCTTTTTAAAAGGTTGGAGATCGTTTCAAAATCCACGGGATATTGAAAACCCTTCAGCTTTTTTATACAAAATCGCTCGGAATTTAGTCATTGATCATTATCGCCAAAAAGCCCAGAAAAACACTGTTCAAGTTGAAGATTTTAACATAATTGATACTAGGTCAAATTTAGAGGAAAATGCTATTTTAACTTCAGATCTGAACGTAGTTATGAGAGCTATGGAGAATTTAAAAGACAATTATCAAACAGTTATTGTTTATCGTTATTTAGATGACCTATCAATTTCAGAGATGGCCGAAATGCTCCAGAAGTCAAAAGAAGCCACAAGGGTGATGATTCACAGAGCTCTAAAAGAATTAAAGAAGCAGCTTGCTTAAGAGTACAGGATTCTGGTTCGAATCCTGTACTCTAATGACCGAGAAAATGGCTGAATGATTATTAATGGTTCTATGGCTAAACTATGGTTAAATTCGGAGCCATTTAGCCATGTAACAATATCGTGTCTTTTTCGTCATAAATAAAGAGATGACTGAAACAGATCTTATTAAAAAGATCCGACTTTTGAAGCAAATTAGGCCCAGCAAAGACTGGGTTCTTTTAACTAAAAGAGAGCTTTTTAAAGAAGAAACCCCTGTTTTTAAAGCTTACAGAAACCCTGCTTCTGTCATTTTAAGGATTTTTCCACGGCTATTTCTCAATTACAGATTTGCCGTAGCTACATTTGTAGTCCTGGGTATTTTAGCTTCAGGGGCTGTTAATCTTGCCCAAAATTCTTTGCCTGGTGATTTTCTCTATCCTGTAAAAAGGATTTCAGAGAAAGGCCGGGCTGTTTTTGTTTCTGAAAAAGAAAAGCCAAAAGCGCAGTTAGAATTGGCAAATAAGAGGCTTGATGAATTGACAAAGATTGCTGAAGAAAACCAGGTGCGGAAGTTGGCTCCAGCCATTAGTGAATTTCAGGCAAGTTTATACCAGGCAGCAAAAGACTTGAAAAAGCCCAGTAAATTGACCCAAGAGATTGTGGATCAAACCCAAAGATTAAAGGAAAAAAGAGAAAAAATTAAGGTTTCTTATGGTATAAATATTGGAGAAAGTGAAGAATATAAGAATACTTTAAGAGAAATTGTCCAAAGAAATATTGAGGTCTTAGAAGAAAGTTCTTTGACTGAGAATCAAGAAACGCTTTTAGTAGAAGCGAAAGAAGATTTTGATGCGGAAAATTTCACTGGAGCCTTAGTTAAAATTTTACTTTTAAGCCAATCCAAATAGTGTTTAAAGTGGCAGATTAAACATTGGAGTTCTCCACCTCATACCATCCCGACAGGTCGGGAGGTACGGGGTATGCAATTGACCCTGAAGATTTCCACAGCTTTGATTATTGATAAACAAATAAATATGGTAGAATTAAAAAATTGCAATAAGTTTAAACACGGATAGGTTGTTATACCTTAGCTTTCTGGATGTTTGCCTATCGGCCGAAGCTTTAGCGGAGGCTGAGGTTTCTAAAAAATTTTTTATATCCAAAAGGTCAAGGTCGGTCGATAACGATCGCAATAAATAAAAAACTAAAAACATAAAAAATATAGAATAATATGCCTAATATAACAAAAAAGATTGTAGCGATTGCTATGGTTTTATCGGTTTCCGGTTTGCTTGTCGGTCCTGGTGTAGCTCAAGCTATAACAGCTGATGAATTGCAAGATCAAATTAATGCCTTAATGACTCAGTTATCTGGTCTGCAGGCTCAATTGGCCGCTATGGGTGGTGGAGGCGTTGCTGTTACCTGTACCTTTACTCGAGCCCTTTCTCCGGGTGTGAGTGGCGCAGATGTAATGTGTTTACAGGAGTATCTAAACTCAACTGGAAACACCTTAGCTGCTTCAGGCCCTGGATCCCCTGGAAATGAGACCCAATATTATGGTCCTTTGACTCAGGGTGCCGTCCAAAGCTGGCAGGATGCAAATGGTGTTGTCTATGGAGCATGGGGAGGTTATTTCGGCCCTATTTCACAGTCTAAATATGACCAGTTAGCCGTAATGCCACCCGCTGAAGAAGAAGAGGAGGAAGAGGAAGAGGAAGAACCAATCGCCTGTGTAGGAGAGGAAGGTTCATACTCATTAATCATTTCAGCTACTCCAGTAGGCAGAACAATAAATGCGGGTGATGGAATTGAGGCTTATGGTATAGATGTTACAGCTGTTAGCTCTGACATAACTATTGGCAGGGTAGACTTTCAAGCAGCGGTAGTCAATGCTGTTACAGCTGTGGCTGAAAACCCTGGAAACTTCATAAAAGAAATTAGGGTTTATGACACATCTGTCTCAGATGACAATCTTCTAGCGACACTCGCAAATCCTGTTTTTGCTCAGGATGCAGCCGCGGTTTGGCACGTTTCGTTGGGTAGTTTAGGTTTTGTCGTTCTAAAAGACACAACCAAGAAGCTGTTAATAGTGATTGATACCAACACAACTATTGACCAGAACAGAACTGTAACTCTTCAGGTTTACGGCAATAATGGAGTAAGAGGAGTTGACTGTTCGGGTATTAACACATTTGTCGCTTTAGCAACAACCAGAATTCTTACTGTTCAACAGCCAGGTGTAGCTACCGTAGCCGTTACCTTAGCTGCTGACAATCCAAAAAGCAATAATATTGCAGCTAATGCTACAAACGGCGTGCAAACAAAAGAAATTCTTCTTTCCTTGAACGCAAAAGCTACAGCAGGTAATGCTGCTTTGCTGAGATTAGAAGTTACTTATGCTTCAGCAGCTAGCGCGTCAACTCTTCCAAACATACTTTATCTGTATGATGGAGAAACATTAGTTTCGTCAGTTACTCCTCCTGTTAGCGGTGTTGCTGTATTTGAGAACTTTACTTTAACTCTTGTTCAAGACGTATCAAAGAACCTGAAAGTCAAGGCAGATTGGGCTGCAACTACTGCATTTGAAAGTGGCGGAGCTGCTTTCGTGTTAACTTATCCTGCAGGGACTGCGGCTGACTTACTCGCTGGTGTGTACCAGAGAGTTAATGGCCAGCAGCTTGGAATAGTAAATGCAGCTGACATTGCAGGTAATACCTTCTGGATAACAGAATCTGGTTTGAAGCTAACATTCGTTAGTGGAACTGCCACCTATACTGTAGAAGGTATTGCAGGAGGCACTGGTATAGCAACAGGAACCATTGTATTTAAGGTACAACCGTTTGGTGGAACATTAGTTGAACCAGCTTATGCCTCAGGAGCCACGGATGCTACCGCAGGTGTAGTTACAAGCGGTATGCTCGTGAGAATAGAAGCCCCATGGGCATCTGGAGGTGACGCTGCAGCCAGTGGTGCTGAACTGACTATTGCTCGTACTCTTCAAAGTAGCCTTGGTGCTGGACAGAATGTTGCCGAAGGACAGGAAGCTACAGTCACTATGAAAATGGATTTTGGCAAAACAACTTCTACTGCTAATGGCAATATAAGCTTTAAGGTGGAAGATATTTGCTCTAACGTTGGCGGAACGCTTATATGTCAGGGTACAAGCTCAGGTATCGGTGGCGCTGGAACAGGAAACCTGTTAGACAATTGGATTACTAATTCGGTAAATATGACACCGTAAAGCATTTCTTTTCCTTGTGAAAGAATCTAAAAATCCCGCTCTAGCGGGATTTTTAGTTTACGTTGTATTTTATAAAAATATATAGTACAGTAAAAATATTAAATATCAAATACCAAAAATCAAAAAGAAATGAATAAAAATATTTTAATAAAAATTATTATTGCTGCAGTTGTAATTTTAATCTTGGGAGGAGTATTTTATTATTGGATTTTGTTCCCAAACCAAAAAGACAGCCACAAGTGTCTTTTTAATCAAGGATATTCTTGGTGCGATTTTAAAAATAAATGTGTTAAAGAGGGAGAAGAAGATTGTAGTTTAACGCAGGATTGGATTTTGAGTGAAGCAAAAAAAATAATAGGTTTGGATTTGAATGTAATACCCAAAGAAACAGTTAAATGGAATACAAGAGAGGAAGAAGTAGCTTTTTCGGCAAAAGGCATTTATTATCTTGATGTTTTAAGAGCCGAGAAAATTTTAAAAGGGTTTGAGGATTGGGATAAGTTTTTAAATGAAACAGGCTTTGAAATAGATTTATATAATCCAGCGGTAACTGACGGAAAAGAAATGATACTGAATTATACCAAAGGAAAAATCGCTTGTGTCTTGAGTAAGGTTGATAATCCCAATGATACCTCTTCTTTAAGTTTGTTCTGCGGCAATCCGGATGATAGATTATATAATTTCAAATCAGATTTTGGAAAGGGGTGCAATGTTGATACAGATTGCGGTTTAATTCCTGATGGCTGCCGAAAAATAATCGTTTGTCGAAGTAAAAATTATGAATTTTATCAAGATTGCGCAAACCCAACGGTAAAGGTAAGCGAACTCGACGTAGATATTAACAGCTGTGAATGTTTTGATAATCAATGCGTTCCTAAAAACGAGAAATTTCGCTCGAAAAACTGATAAATAATTTAATGAGCCAAAACATAAAAACAAAACTTTATTTTACTGCCATCGGCATGCTTGTAGTGGGGGGCTGTTTTTTTTCTTCGCCAGTCTACTCTGCAACCTTAGGAGAAAGTAAAAGTTTTTATATAGATTCTTCATATGATATTTCTGGCAGGGAAAAAACCACAGCTGTTTTACAGAGAATTAGCAATAGATTGTATTTTTATATTGATAACGCCTTTTGGGCTGGACTTTCTTTTGAAGAAAAAAATAAACTTAACAACTCCTTCATTATTTTGGCTGATGAGTTTGAAAGGAAAATTTATCCTACTCTAACCTCTACTTTTGGTTTTGAGTGGAAGCCAGGAATTGATAACGATGAACGTATTACTGTTTTGATTCATCCAATGAAAAAAAACCGGGGAGGATATTTTCGGACGGCAGATGAATATTCAAAACTTGTACTTCCTACCTCTAATGAAAGAGAAATGGTTTATTTAAACCAAGATTCTATTACGAGTCCTCGCGCCAAAAGCTTCCTTGCGCACGAGTTTATGCATTTAATTACTTTTAATCAAAAAGAAAGAATTTTAGGCATAGAAGAGGATGTTTGGTTAAATGAAACAAGGGCTGAATACATCACCACGCTTTTAGGATATGATTCTGATTATCAAGGAAGCAATTTAGAACTAAGAGTTCAGAATTTTTTAGAAAATCCTTCAAATTCTCTTATTGATTGGGATAATTCTTCTGCAGATTACGCTGTGGCGAATCTCTTTGCCCAATATCTTGTTGATCATTATGGAGTGAAAGTTCTGACAGATTCTTTACGTTCATCAAAAAAAGGGATTGACAGCATAGACGAGGCCCTTTCAGGAAATGGCTTTCAAGAAAATTTCTCTCAAGTTTTTACCGATTGGACCATTGCCGTTTTAGTGAATGATTGTGCATTAGGGCCAAAATACTGCTACAAAAATTCAAATTTAAAAAATCTTAAGGTGGTTCCGGCAACCAATTTTTTACCCCTTAATTCGCAAAGTGTTTTATCTGTGAACTACATAACAAAGAATTGGGCAGGTAATTGGCAAAGAATAATTGGAGGCGGAGGACTCTTAACCCTTGATTTTAATGGAGGTCTTATTGGAAATATTAAAGTTCCCTATGTAGTTTGCAAAGTTTCAGGAAGCTGTTCTGTTGACTTTTTAGCTTTGGATGATAATCAAATTGGAAAAATTAAACTTCAGGATTTTAACACCAAATACGCTTCTTTAACCATTATTCCTTCAGCCCAGGAAAATTCTAATTCTAATTATTATTTTGTTTGGGAAGTAATAATGAATCCGCAGGCTCAAAATGAAACAGAATTAATTAATCAATTTTTAGCTCAAATTGAGTCCTTGAGAGCGGAAATTACAAAGGTGCAAGCCCAAATAGATGTCATATTAGGGAAATCCCGCACCAATAGTTTTTTGGGCGGGATTTGCCAAAGACTTGAAAATAATCTTTATTTTGGATTAAATAATAATCCAGAGGTCCGCTGTCTTCAGGAATTTTTAAAAAATCAAGGACTAGGTATTTATCCTGAAGGGTTAGTTACTGGAAATTTTCTTTCTTTAACGAGAGCCGCTGTCATTCGCTTTCAGGAAAAATATGCAGTAGATATCTTAACTCCTTGGGAATTAATTGAAGGAACTGGTTTTGTAGGAAGAACGACACGAGTAAAGATTAATCAGCTGCTTGGACTATAATTTAAAAAGCAAAAACCAATTGGTTTTTGCTTTTTGTAATTTGAGTTTTTTTTCGATTTATTCGGATAATATCTTCAAAAACTCCTCTACATCATTTCTTGCGGTTTCTTGGAGTTCTTTGGGGAGAAAGGGAATAACTTCTTTTATTTTTAGAACTTCTTCTCTCGCTTTTTTAATATCTCCTAATTCTTTATAAGTTGCAGCCAGTGACGCGTGCAATTGGGCCTTTTCCAGTGGGTCCAATGTTAGCGGTATTAATGTGGGATAAACCTCAGCTAAACCATTATAATCATCATTTCTTATATACATATTTATCACTTCCCGAAGAGATTCTGGCAGTTCAACTCCGTAATTTTTTTCTTTGGCAATTTCTGAAAAACTTTTAAAACCTTCATAATCTTTTTGATACCCTTTATTTAATGCCATATACCAGTAACAGCGGGCATAAGAAGGATTAAGATCCATGCATTTTTGAAGGTTTTCTTCTGCTTTTTTATATTGGGCGCTTATTGTTTGTACGTCTGCCCAATCTTTTAATATCAATTGGCGTTTCGGGCTTAACAAAAGAGCATTTTCAAAATAGTAATCTACTTCATTTTTCAATCTTTCTGTTTCTTCATTTAATATAAAAACGTTTTCAGTTTGGCTATTTTTTTCCTTAATTAAAATACCGGTATATTCTCCTATTAAAATCCAATTAGTGACATACTGGGGGTTTTTTTCTATATTCTTTTTGAGTATTTTAATATTTTGTTTAATAAGATCTTCCGGTTGTTTGCTTTTTATCTTGTCGTTGCATCTGAAAATTACGAATGTGCTTTTTTGTCCCAGATAGTTGTTTATAATACTGTTTGGCACTGAAGGAGAGATATTATCTATAATGTTCAACCCTTTTTCACAGCTTTCTTCTGTTCTTATATCTGCGTAGAGCAAGGCTAAGTTCATTTCTCTATTAATAGAGAGCGGTATTATGTTGTAAACCCATATAAAATAACCAACAATTAAAAAAGTGATAATTATTAAAGGGTGTCTTAATCTGTAAAGCTTATGAGATATTCTTTCTAATTTTTCGTCTTCAAGATCTGCTCTGTTTTTTAAATTAGAGTTACTTATCAGATAAAGCGAATAGCCTATTAAGAAAAAAA
The DNA here is from genome assembly GCA_022574775.1 of Patescibacteria group bacterium. Lineage (GTDB taxonomy): Bacteria > Patescibacteriota > Minisyncoccia > Minisyncoccales > RBG-13-36-15 > JACZRI01. Next base: position 12,576 of record JACZRI010000003.1, read on the forward strand.
CAACCAAGTAAGTGCTGACGCTGTCAAACCCCGATGCAAGGGTTGTTAAATAGCCCAAAAAAGTTGCTTGAAGACCATGCGCCATTATAACATCTGAAGAGAGTAAATTAGAGATATTTGTAGATTCGGATTTAATTCGTGTATTCGGATAATATTTCACTCTCTGTAATTGCCAGATTAAAGTGCCAAAAAGAGAAAGGTATATCAGTAAAGCTGGAATTCCACCGGTAATTGGTACGTCAAACATAAAACTATGCGCTCTGTCAAACCATTCTGTCGGTGTATCTCCCGGCGCAATATTTCCTATTTTAGGCAGAGAAGGATCATAGTATTTATCAAAAGCAACAACAAAGTTTTCTTGCCCCCAGCCTAAAATTGGTTTTTCTTTAAGGGCATCCAAAGAAACCTTCCAGACAGACACCCTGGATTCTGCAATTTGTAATCCCTCAAATAGACCCAGCGTTCTATCAACCGTACTGCTTAAAAGGAGCGGCATTTTACCATAGACATAAAGATGGGAGTCCAGGTAAATTTTTGAGAAATACATCCCGGAAAACAACACTATAAGGAAAATCGCAGCGTAAATTTTTATTTTTTTAACTTTTAAGTTTAAATTAGGATAAGCAAATAAAAACCATAAAAAACCGATAGCTAATCCTAAATAGGCGCCTCTTGTTTGAACTAAAAAGATATTAACAAAAAGGAATAAAAATAACGAAAAAAAATAAAAAATCTTTTTTGTCCGATTTTTTTCATTTAAACCAAGAGCTAAAGCAAGGAAAGTTACCAAAACGAGATATAGCGCCAAGAGAATCGGATTTCCCATCGTAGATACCGGCCTAACTACAAAAGGGATAAAATATTTCCCGAAAATACCGAATTGCTGTATGAGGGCAATAGCAGAAACAACAACGCTAATTAATATTAAAAAATCCAGAATTTTCTGCCAGCTATTTTTTTTAATAATCAGAAAAGCCAGAATAGCCAAAAATATATAGAAAGAAAAATTAATAAATCCCCCATTTCTTAAAGGGTCCCCCCAGAGACTAAAATGTTGATTAATAGAGAAAATTGTTGCTAATAAATAAATTATAAATAAAGCAAGAAGAAGACAAAAGGGAGCATACACAGACTTTATTTTTAATTTTATGTATGATAGTTTAATCTCTTTTGAAAATACTTGCCACAAGAAAAAAAATGCCATAACAGAAAGAATCACCCTAAAAGATATAGCTTTCCCCCAATCGTGCGGCAGAGTCCAGAAAAAGAAAACATTTATCATCTGCAACACAATTAAAAAAAATCCGGCCAGATAAATCCAATAAAAATTAGATCGAGACAATTTTTCTCCCTTATTTTTCATATATTCTAATAATATAGAAATAAAGCAAAAAATCAACTTTTTTTTGTTTTTAAATTGCCTGTTGATAACTTGGCTTGCAAAGGAGAATAGATAGTTTAAAATAAATTAAGAGCATAGAATAGCTCAATACTATATCATAGAGAAAAGTCGAGTTCTCTATTTTGGATATTAAAAATTAAAAGGCTATAAGTTGCAAATACATCAACTAAATATGAAAAAAATAATTTTTACTTTAATTATTCTGGTAGCAATCTTTAGCTTAGTTCCAGTTTTTCCAGCTAAGGCTGTTGCTCCAGCAGGTACCCTCACGGGCTCTATTATTACGGCAGATATCGGAGAATTAATAGCCATAACCGCAATTACTGTCACCGATGCCGGCGCTGAAATCTTAGACGCAACCGATCTTTGCATCAGGATTCCTGCTGCTGTTAACGCTAATTGGGATACAGATGACACTACTGCGGCTGCTTATGGCGGGACCGGTTCCGCTAAAGCTAGCACAGCAGTTACATATCCTGTTAATGCAAAGATGCTGAAAATTGATATAACTGCCGATTTTACAGCTGGACAGACTCTTGTCATCACTGGCTTGAGTTATGTTGGCCACACTGCCGCCTCTGGAGCAGTCGCGCTTGATTGGTCAGTTGATAACACTAATTGCACCGGCACTTTTTTAGCCGGCAATGCTAACACACAAATAACCGTTGCTGACGCTGCAGTAGATACGCTTACTGCTGTAACCACAGCTTTAAGTAATAGTATAGGAGGCGTATCCGCCAATCATACAGTTGCGTTTACTGTTCCCGCTACCGGTGTTATTACAGATGATGGAAATATAAAAGTCACTTTTCCAGCCGGCTTTGGTGTTGCAGGAGCAACAGCAGGCGCTTTGACAGGAATTGACGGAACAGTGGCTTTGACTGTAGCTGCACAAGTAGTTACTTTAGCCAGACAGGATGACGGTACTAATTCTTTAGCCGGAGCAAAATCAGTGGTTATAAACAATGTTATCAACCCAATTGCTGCCGGGACTTCTACCTTAACAGTAAGAACCGATACCACAGGAGATGAATTATTGGCTACAGCTGTTTCTGGTTCTTTCTTTATACACGGATCAGGTTCTGGCTCAGCCGGTGGTGATGTTGTTAGTGATTCTAGTTCCCCTATTTCTACAATTACAGTGCCACTGACAGGGATTAATATTACAGCGGGAAACCCTTATACCATAAAAGGTACAGCATTAGATTCTGGAGGCAGTTTAGTTGCAAAAGTAGAATTGAGTTTTGACGGGGGGGAAAGCTGGGAAGAAGCTAAACTAGAAGGTCCTATTGCCAATGTTTTTTCTTGGGAATATATTTGGCAGAATCCAACAGAGGGAAACTATACAATCAAAAGCCGGGCAACCGATGATGTCGGAAATATTGAAATAGTAGGAGGGGAAGTGAAAATAACAGTAGTTACCTTAACCTCGGAAGTTCCAACCCCGGAAGCTCCAATATTAGAAAAACCAATTATTGAGATGACTACTCAAGAGCTTGAAACTAAAATTGTTGAAATTCAACAGAAAATAATTGATCTTCTAGCGCAGCTTATTCAGCTTCTCCAGCAGGAAATCTTAGGACTTTCAGGTATATCTAGTTAATGATATAGGGCACTCTGCTGAAGACAGGTAGAATTTATCCTTAAAATCCGACCCATCATTAGGGTCGGATTTTTAAAATCCAAACATAAATCACTGAAAAATGACACTTGTTGACCCCACTTGACACCTTTTCCTGGATTGTTATCATAATATTATGAAAACAATAAAACCAAACGAGGTTTATACTACCAAAGAAGTTCAGGACTATTTAAAGATAAGCAAGAGCACAATTAAACGTTTATTAAAAAGAGGGATAATTAAAGCTAATAAGATTGGCGGTCAATATAGGGTTTTGGGACGGGAGATTTTAAGCTTGATTTCTCCCCGGGTTGAAAAAAAAGCTTCGGATGTCTACCAACGAATCAAACAAAAGACTAAAGAGACTATCGAAAAATGGTAGTTTTTTTAAGTCTATTTTTATAAATATCTATGAATTTAGATGAACTAATTAAAAACAGAAAAGCAAAGGTGGCTATTGTTGGTCTAGGTTATGTTGGATTACCAACAGCTGTGGCTTTGGCAAAAGCAGGATATCGGGTTTTCGGAATTGATATTAAAAAAGAAAGAGTCAATATGACGAATAGAGGTAAATCTTATATCTCTGATGTTTCTTCTGAAGATCTAAAAAAATCAATAAAATCAAAAAAATTAAGAGCCTTTCATAACCACCTTCCTTTAAAAAATTCTGATATTATTTTGATTTGTGTTCCTACTCCTCTAGATAAAAATAAAATCCCTGATATTTCTTATATTCTGAATACAGCAAAAGAAATCGGAAAATATCTTCATAAAAACCAACTTATTATTTTAGAAAGCAGTACCTACCCGGGAACAACAAAAGAGATAATTTTACCAATTCTTCAGAAATCAGGTTTCAGGGTCGGGAAAGATTTCTTTTTAGCTTATTCTCCAGAAAGAATAGATCCTGGGAACAAAGATTATGCCTTGGAAGATATTGCGAGAGTAGTTGGCGGGATAACAAAAAAATGCACCCAATTAACTGCTCAATTTTATCAAAGCTTTATTCGAGCTGAAGTTTTTTCTGTGAGTTCTTCGGATGTGGCTGAGATGACAAAAAACTTGGAAAATACTTTTAGATTAGTAAATATTTCAATGATAAATGAATTGGCGCTCTTGTGCGGAAAAATGGGAATTGATATCTGGGAAGTAATTACGGCTGCCAAAACAAAACCTTATGGTTTTACGCCGTTTTATCCTTCCCCAAAAGTGTCTGGCCACTGTATTCCACTTGACCCATTTTACTTAAGTTATAAGGCAAAGGAATATAATTTTGGGGTAAGATTTATTGAGTTAGCTGGCGAAATTAACGAGCAAATGCCTCACTATGTTATGGCTAAGGTTATTTGGGTATTAAATCTAAAAGCAAAACCGGTTCGTGACTCAAAAGTATTAATCTGGGGAGTAAGTTATAAAAAAGATATCGAAGATACTCGTGGATCAGCAGCTTATGATATTATTGCGGATTTGATTAGAAAAGGAGCAAAAGTAGATTATTTCGATCCTTATATCCCAAAATTTAAAGTAAAACACAGAATTTTAAAAAAATCCGCTGTTTTAAAATCAATCAAATATTCTCCAAAAATTCTAAAAAATTACGATTTAGTTTTAATCTTAACTGACCATTCGGGATTTGATTACGATAAGCTTGCCAAAAAGTCAAAATTAATTGTTGATACCAGAAACGCAATAAAATCAAGAAAATATAAAAATATTTATCGGCTTTAAATTTTATGAACCCCGTTAGAAATTGTGAAGTTAATGGGTCTGTAAAAATACAGCTCTATGGTTAATAAAACAACAAAAATTTCTAACGGGATGAATAAGAGATTTGCCATTATTGGTAAAGGTTTTATATTTAAAGTTCATTCTCAAGCTATTGCGCAAATAGGAGGAGAAATCGTGGAAGTTGTAGATGAGTCTAATGGGCAAGATGCGTGGAGAGATATGATAAAAAATACTGATGCAGATTGTATTGTAATTTTGACGCCAAACGACCTTCATTTTGGTATGATCATGGCTGCAGTAGAACAAGGCAAGATAGTTCTTTGCGAAAAACCTTTAGTAGTTAATTCAGAACAAGCAAGAATTTTAGTCAAAAAGCCAAACATTTTTACCGTATTACAATTAAGATATCACCCTTTAGTTAAAGACTTAAAATCTAAGATAAATAAAAGTGAGAACCATAAAATCAATATGGATATTTCTGTTTATAGAGACGAAAAATATTATCAGGGTTGGAAAGGGCAAAAAGAAAAATCTGGCGGCCTTCTCTTTAATTTAGGGATACATTATTTTGATTTACTTCAATATTTATTTGGTGAAGAAAAAAGAGTTACCATTTTAACTCTTAACGAAAAAACAGGAAGAGGGATCATAGAAGGGGGTAACTATATTTGTAATTGGAAAGTGAGTACCGGTGAAAAAAAAGATAATCAAAGACGAGTGTTTAAAATAAACGGTACTGATTATAATTTTTCATCAAAAGATAACTTATCTTATGAGAATCTACATACATCCGTTTATCAAGATTTACTGAATAAAAAAGGAATTACTCCGGAAGAAGCCTTAAAGTCAATTATGTTAGTTGAAAAACTCTATGCATCCTCAAAAAAATAAATTTTGGGTTCACAAAACAGCAGAAATTCAAGAAGGGGCTAAAATTGGCAAAGGGACAAAAATTTGGCAGAACTGCCAGATTTTAAAAGGGGCAAAAATCGGGGAACATTGCAGCATTGGCCACAATTGCTTCGTTAGCTCCAAAGCAAAGTTGGGAAACGGAGTAAAGCTTGAATCAAACATCGATATCTGGGATTTAATTACTTTAGAAGATTATGTTTTTGTTGGACCTTCAGCTGTTTTTACCAACGATAAAAACCCAAGAGCGAAATACCCAAAATCAAAATATCCAAAATATGGAAGATGGCTTCCAACTATAGTGAAAGAAGGAGCTACCATTGGAGCCAATGCTACTATAATTTGTGGCAATACCATTGGGAAATGTGCAATGGTTGGAGCTGGCGCAGTTGTTTCAAAAAATATTCCAGATTATGCTATTGCAGTGGGAATACCGATGAAGATTGTTGGGTGGGTATGTGAGTGTGGCAATAAATTAAAATTTAGAAAAAATAAAGCCATTTGTAAAATCTGCAAGAGGAGCTATAAGCAAAAAGGAGATAAAACATGGCAAATAAAATAAAATTTATAGATCTAAAAAAACAGTATAGTTCAATTGGAATATACATAGACGCAGCAATTCAAAAAGTTTTAGATAGTGGAAATTTTATTGGAGGAGAAGAAGTAGAAAAATTTGAAAAAGAAGTTGCCAAATTTTGTGATGTTAAATATGCAATCGGTGTTAATTCTGGAACAGACGCTCTTTTTTTATCCCTTAAAGCCTTGGGGATTGGTTCTGGAGATGAAGTAATCACTTCTCCTTTTACCTTTATTGCTACAGCTGAAGTTATCGCCAATTTGGGAGCGAAACCGGTTTTTGCTGATATTGAAAGCGATACTTTCAATATCAGCCCCTCAAAAATTGAAGAATACCTAAAAACTAAAAACTATAAACTAAAAGCTAAAGTTATTATTCCCGTTCATTTATTCGGTCAAATAGCGGATATGGAAGAAGTTATGAGAATTGCGAAGAAATATAGATTAAAAGTTATTGAAGATGCAGCTCAAGCAATCGGCGCTGAATATAAGAAAAAGAAAGCAGCGACAATTGGAGATCTTGGATGTTTTTCTTTTTTTCCTTCTAAGAATTTAGGAGCTTATGGGGATGGGGGAATGGTAATAACGAATAATAAAAGATTGGCGGAAAAAATCCGCCTTTTAAGAAATCACGGCTCCTCGCAGAAAAATAAATATAAAAACCTTATTTTAGGAACAAACTCAAGGTTAGATGTTTTTCAAGCATCAGTTTTAAGAGTGAAGTTAAAATATCTCAAAAAATGGAATCAAAAAAGACAAGAAATAGCCAATCTTTATAATAAAGAATTAAAAGAAATAGGCGATATAATAACCCCTTTTGTTGTTTCTGGAAGAAACCATATTTTCCATCAGTATGTAATAACGACAAAATATAGAGATAAATTAAAAGAATATTTGGCAAAACAAAAAATACAAACAATGATTTACTATTCAATACCTTTGCATTTACAACCTGTTTTTAAACATTTAGGTTACAAAAAAGGCGATTTCTCAAATTCAGAAAGACTAGCCAAAGAAGTTTTATCTTTGCCTATTTATCCAGAAATTAAAAAAGAAGAAATAGACTTTATTATCAAGAAGATTAAAAATTTTTATGATAAAAAATAAAATTTTAGTAATTGTCGGAACAAGGCCAAATTTCATAAAAATAGCTCCTCTTTTTTCCGAACTTAAAAAATATCCAAAAATAAAACCAATTTTAGTTCATACCGGACAGCATTATGATTTTGAAATGTCTCAAATTTTTTTTCAGGATTTTAAAATTCCAAAACCAAATTATAATCTAAGAGTAGGTTCTAACTCTCATGGGATCCAAACGGCAAAAATAATGATTAAATTAGAACCCGTTATTTTAAAAGAAAAACCAAATATTGTTATTGTAGTTGGCGATGTTAACTCAACGTTAGCCGGCGCTCTAGTTGCTTCAAAATTAAATATCCCAGTTGCGCATATAGAAGCCGGGATGAGAAGTTATGATAAAAGAATGCCGGAAGAAATAAATCGTGTTTTAACTGATCACATTTCTGATATTTTATTAGTTACATCTTATTTTGATAAAAGAAATCTCTTAAAAGAAGGCATTGATTCAAAAAAAATATTTATCGTCGGAAATATTATGACAGATTCACTTTTGAATATTAAAGATAAAGTCTCAGAAAAGGTTTTAAAAAAATTTAAAATAGGAACTAAAAAATATGGATTATTAACAGTTCATAGAGCCGAGAATACTAACAACAAAGATAGGCTTAAAAAAATATTAGAAGCTGTTTTAGAAATTTCAAAAATCACGCCTATTATTTTTCCAATTCATCCAAGAACCAAAAAAATGATTGAAAATTTTAAAATTAATTATTTATTAAAAGAATCACCAAGATTAATAGTAACACGTCCTATATCTTATATTGATAATATTAGTTTAGTTAAAAATGCAAAATTTGTTTTAACTGATTCCGGCGGATTACAACACGAAACTACTATTCTAGGGATCCCGTGTCTGACAATGAGAGAAAACACAGAATGGCAAATAACTATTCAGAACGGAACAAATTTACTTGTTGGAATATCAAAAAATAAAATAATCAAAGAAGCGCTAGGAATAACTAATATGAGAAAAAAAATTAAAAAAATAAAATATTGGGACGGAAAAACAGCACAAAGAATAATAAAAATATTAAATTCTAAAATTAATGCAAAATAATAGTTTTTCTAAAAATAGTTTAATAACTTTACTAACCGAAATACTTCTTTTTATTTTCGGGCTTGTTTACTTAATTATTTTAACTAGGGTTTTAGGCCCTGCAGGGAAGGGTATTTATTCTTTAATTATTTTAGTACCTGCTTTAATGCTTTCTTTCGGAAGTTTGGGTTTGGAATCAGCCAATGTTTATTTTATAGGTAAAAGAAAATATAATATTAAAGATATTATTTCAAATTCTTTGGTTATGTCTGTTTTCTTAGGAGTTATTTTAATTTTTGCATTTTTTATTCTTTCTAAATTTTATTTTTTTAAAAATTTTCTTGATTCAAGTCAAATTTCATTAATTTATCTTTGGTTAATAGTTTTAACTATTCCTTTATCTTTATTTTTAAGTTTATTTCGTAATATTATAAAAGGAGCAGGGGAAATAACAAATTTTAATAAAACTAGGATATTGGAAAGTTTTATTGGCTTGGTTAGCGTTATTGTTTTATTATTAATTTTGAAACAAGGAATTTTCGGAGCTATTTTAGCATATATAATTGCTTTAATCGCTGGAATTATTTTTGTCATTTATTTAGTAAAAAAAATAGCGAATTTCAGCGCTTCTATTAATTTTAGTTTATTAAAGGATTCATTTATTTATGGAGGCAAGGTATATTTGGCTAACACGATTTCTTTTTTAAATTACAGGTTAGATATGCTTTTGATAGCAATTTTTTTAGCCCCGGCAGAAGTTGCGATTCAAGTGGGTTTTTATAGTATTGCTGTGGGTATGGCTGAAAAAATATTTATTATTCCTGGAGCGCTTTCAACTGTTTTATTCCCAAAAGTTTCTTCTATTGAAAATTATGAAGCAGACAATCTTACACCTAAAGTTGTTCGTCACACATTTTTTATTGTTCTGGTTGTTTCATTTTTACTTTTATTTCTAGCCAATCCATTGATTATAATTGCTTTTGGCAAAGAATTCTTGGCGTCTGTCCTCCCATTTATATTCCTATTACCAGGAATTATTGCTTTTAGCGTTGGTGGAGTAATAGCTGCTGATCTTTCCGGAAGAGGCAAACCGCAATATGCTATCTATTCTTCTATAACCGGTTTAATTTTAAATATAATTTTAAATATTATTTTAATCCCAAGATATGGTATTGCTGGAGCGGCTGTTGCTTCAAGTATTAGTTATTGGGCAGATACATTTATAGTTCTTCGGGCTTTCATTAAAATTTCAGGAAAATCATTATTCGAGGTTTTAATAATAAAAAAACAGGATTTCCGGGATTATTATAATTTATTTTTAAAATTGAGAGAAGGAAAATAGAAAATAGAAAATGGAAAATAAAAATCTCACAATATGTTTTTTAGGAAGCGCAGCAACTATTCATACTTTAAAATGGGCTGATTATTTTTCGAGAAAAGGGCATAATGTTCATTTATGTTCTTATGAACCGGTTTTAAAGGGATATGATTTGGGCAACATAAAATTACATTCACTCAAAAAGAAAATACCGATAGATATTTGGCCATTTAGTAGTATTTTAAATCTGCCATTTTTAAGGAAAACCATTATAGAATTAGTTAAAGAAATAAAAACAGATATTGTTCATTCGCATTATGCTACTAGTTATGGAAGCTTGGGAGTTTTGTCTGATTTTCATCCATTTGTTTTAACCGTATGGGGTTCTGATATTTTAATTACACCGCAAAAATTTTTGCCTTCAAAACTATCTGTCAAATACTATCTTAAAAAAGCGGATTTAATTACTTGCGATGCAGGTCATATAAAAGAAGCTATGATTAAGTTGGGGGCTAGTAAATCAAAAATAAAAATAATTAATTTTGGGATAGATACTGAGAAATTTAGACCAGGGATATTTAATGAAAAATTAAAAGAAAAATTAAGAATAAAAAATAAAAAAGTTGTAATTAGTTTAAGAAGTTTAGATCCTATTTACGATATTGAAACTTTGATAAAAACAGCTTCTATCGTTGTTAAAAAATATTCCCGGGTAAAATTTATTATTGCTGGCAATGGTCCCCAGAAAGAAGAATTAGAAAATTTAGTTGAAAATCTTAATATTTCAGATAAAATTATTTTTACGGGTTATATTTCTAACAATGAAATTCCTTTTTACCTTGGAGTTTCTGATATATATGTTTCAACATCTTTATCAGATGCTGGAATTTCATCCAGTACAGCAGAAGCTATGGCTTGTGGATTGCCGGTAGTGATTACTGATAACGGAGAAAATAGAACATGGGTCAAAGAAGGGAATGGAGGTTTTTTAATAAAAGAAAGGAACCCAAAAGTTTTAGCAGAAAAAATAATTTTTCTATTGAAAAATGAAGATAAAGGAAAAAATTTTGGTATAGAAAATAGGAAAACAATCATAAAAAGAAACGATTACCATAATGAAATGTCAAAAATGGAAGAGATTTATTATAAACTCGTTAATAAGAAAGAATTATAGCTAATTATGAATATGTTAAAATTATTTCTTTTCAATATTTTAGAGAAAAGCTTAAGTATTTTTGGTAAGTTTGGTATAAATAAAAAGACGCCGGGCGCCATCCCGATTTATAATTTTTTATTTAAAAGTTTTTGGCCATATAAGAATGTTACAGAGATTCAGGGAAGTAAAATGATTCTAAATGTAAATGATGAGTCTTATGCTATGCGTAAAACCTTTAAAGCTTATGCCTCAAGAGATGTTCATGAGGAGGTAACAACAGAGCTATTTAAACAAATTGTAAAAAAAGGTAATACAGTAGTAGATTTGGGGGCTAATCTTGGATATTTTACACTCTTGGCAGCAAAGATTGTTGGAGATAAAGGGAAAATTTTTGCTTTTGAACCAGAACCTAAAAATTATAGCTACCTTAAAAAAAATATAGAAATTAATAATTATAAAAACGTGACGGCCTTTCAAAAGGCTGTTTCTGATAAAAATGATAAAACTAAACTATATATTTGCGATTATGATAGTGGGCATCATACAATAAATAAATATGACGGAATTAAAGCTTATAGCCATGGCAGAAAAACTGAAGAAAAATCAATTGATATAGAAACTGTAACTCTTGATAGTTTTTTGTATGAAAAAGCAGATAGTGTCAATGTTATTAAAATGGATGTTGAGGGAGCAGAAATGCTGGCTTTATTGGGAATGGATAAAACGCTAAGAAACAATAAAAATATTCAGATGATCATTGAATTTTTTCCTCTTTTAATTGAAAAAATGGGAAATGATCCTAAAGAATTCATTAGAAAGTTAATTGAAGATTATGGTTTTTCAGTCTATATTATCCCTGATGATTATAATGCCCAAACTGAGAAAATGGAAAAATTGAATAATGTTCAGGAAGTTATGGCTTATCGTAGAGAGGAAGACGACCATGTTAATTTATTTTTAAAAAGAGAAAAATGATAGTGATTATTGATTATAAAATGGGGAATACTGGGTCAATCTTAAATATGTTAAAAAAGATTGGCGAAACCGCAGTAATTTCTTCAGATATTAAAGATATTAATAATGCAGATAAATTAATTCTTCCGGGAGTTGGTTCTTTTGATACTGGAATGAATAATATTAATAATTCAGGATTGTTGGATATTCTTAACAAAAAAGTATTAAAGGAAAAAACCCCGATTTTAGGAATATGTCTTGGAATGCAATTGTTTGCAAATAAAAGCGAGGAAGGTATAAAGAGGGGTTTGGGTTGGATCGGTGGAAATGTAGTAAAATTTAAATTTAAGGATAATAATCTTAAAATACCGCATATGGGTTGGAACGAAATAAAAATTAAAAAAAACGATGTTTTATTCAAAAATATAGCAGAAGAACCAAGATTTTATTTTGTGCATTCTTATTATTTTTTCTGTAATGATAATAATGACGTTTTAGCAACCACCAATTATGGTTATGATTTTGCGTCTGTTGTAAGAAAAGACAATATCAGGGGAGTTCAGTTTCATCCGGAAAAAAGCCATAAATACGGAATGAATTTATTAAAAAATTTCGCACAACTATGTTAAAAATCAGGGTTATTCCTTGTTTGTTATTAAAAGATTTAGGATTGGTAAAAACTGTAAAATTTACTGATCCAAAATACGTTGGAGATCCAATAAACGCAGTAAAAATATTTAATGATAAAGAAGTAGATGAGTTAATCTTTTTAGATATTATTTCTACTAATAAAAAAAGAAAGCCATCTTTTGAGCTATTGTCGCGCATTGCCAGCGAGGCTTTTATGCCATTTTCTTATGGCGGAGGGTTAAGATCTATTGAAGATGTTAAAAGGATAATGGAGATAGGGGTTGAAAAAGTTGTAATCAATACGTATGCTTTTGAAAATCCAGAATTCATTAAGGAAATAGCTGATATGTTTGGCAGTCAAAGCGTTGTTGTTTCTATAGATGTTAAAAAAAATAAAGAAAATAATTACGAAGTTTTTGTTCATAGCGGTCAGCTTGGCACCAAAATAAATCCTGTAGATTTTGCAATTAAAATGGAGAAAATTGGAGCAGGGGAAATATTTTTAAATTCAATTGATAGGGATGGAACAATGGAAGGTTTTGATCTCGAATTGATAAAAAATGTTTCTAGTTCTGTTAACATACCGGTAATTGTTTCCGGAGGGGCAGGGAAAATAGAGGATTTTGCAAAAGCGGTAGAATCTGGAGCTTCAGCTGTGGCCGCGGGCAGTTTTTTTGTATTTGTCGGTCCGTACAGAGCAGTTCTGATAAATTACCCTGACAAGAAGGAATTAAGGAAAGTTTTAAAATAATTTATTATGAAAAACAAGAAATTAATAATATGTTTTTTGGGAAACGCATCTACTGTTCATATGATAAAATGGGCAGGTTTTTTATCTGGAAATGGTCATGATGTTCATTTGTTTTCTTTTGAAAATCCAGAAACTCAAGATTTAAAAGGAATTAATATGCATATTATTGATAGGAAGAAATATTTAGGATTGAAACCAATAAATTTTTTAATGAATTTACCGTCTAACTTATCTCAGTTAAAAAAACTAATTAAAGAAATAAAGCCAGGCATTATCCATGCTCATTATGTGAGTAGCTATGGAATTATCGCTTCTTTATTAAAATTTAGGCCTTTTGTTGTTACCGTTTGGGGATCCGATGTTTTAGTAGCTCCTAAGAATTTTTTTCCTCTAAAATTAGCAATAAAATATGCATTTTCTAAAGCAGATTTAATTACCTGCGATGCCGAACATATGAAAGAAGCTATGATTAAATTAGGAGTCAATGAATCAAAAATAAAAATAATTAATTTTGGGGTAGATACAAAAAGATTTATGCCAGGTCCAAAAAGCGAAGAAATCAAAGAAAGATTAGGATTTTCTAATAACAAATTGATAATAAGTCTAAAGTGGCCAGACCCTATTTCTGATTACGAAACATTGATTAAGGCGGCCATTTTAGTTTTAAAAAAAAATCCAGAATCTAGATTTATTATATTGGGACCTACTTCTTTTCCTTCATATTTAAAGGAATTGAAAAATATAGTAAATAAACTCGGCATTAATAACGAATTTAAATTTTTAGGTAATGTTTCCTATGATAAAGTGCCAGAATATTTAAAAACATCTGATATTTATGTTTCAACTTCTTTGTCTGATGCTGGTCTTTCTTCAGCTACTGCCGAGGCAATGTCTTGCGGGTTGCCAGTGATAATAACTGATTTTGGCGATAATAAAAAATGGGTAGAAAATAATAAAAACGGTTTTCTATTCGAAACTAAAGATTACAAGAGATTGGCTGAAAAAATAACATATTTACTTAATAATGAAAATATTGGAAAAGAATTTGGCGAAATTAGCCGGAGAATAATCAGAGAGAAAAATGATTATTATAATGAAATGGCGAAAATGGAAAAGTTATATTTCGGCTTAATTAATAAATAGCAATTTATGAAAAGATCATACCAAATTTGCAAACAATGCATAATGGACACGTCAGATTCAATGATAACTTTTAATAAGGACGGTATTTGTAATCATTGTAATCAATATAAAGAACAGGTCCAATATCTTTATTCCAGAGAAGAATTAAAAAGGGTTGCTGAAATAATTAAAAAAGAGGGGAAAGATAAAAAATATGATTGCGTTTTAGCTGTTTCTGGGGGTGTTGATAGTTGTATGGCAGCATATACGGCTAAGAAATATGGATTAAGACCATTGGCTATTCATGTTGATAATGGTTGGAATTCTGAAATATCACAATCTAATATAGAAAGAGTATTAAAACAATTAAATATTAATCTTTACACTCATGTGATTGATTGGGAGGAATTTAAAGATTTGCAAGTATCATTTTTAAAATCTTCGGTTTCAAATATTGATTATCCTTATGATCATGCGATATTGAGTTTGTTTTTTGAAATGGCAAAAAAAATGGGAGTAAGATATATTGTTCACGGCGGGAATGATAGGACTGAATTTATAATGCCAAGAGGGTGGGGTTATAATTCTTGGGATCAAAAGCATTTGAGGGCAATTCACAAAAAATTCGGAAAAATTAAAAATTTAAAAACTTATCCATCAGTTTCCATGTGGCAGCTATTTTATTATTCTTTTATAAAAAAAATACGCAATTTTAGAATATTAGATTATATTGATTACAATAAAAAAGAAGCCAAGGAGTTTCTTATAAAAGAATTTGGATGGAAGGATTACGGCGGCAAACATTGTGAATCAATATATACTCGTTTTTTTCTTGGATATGTTTTGCCAAAAAAATTCGGGTTTGACAGAAATAGAGCATGGCTTTCAAATCTTATTATATCTGGTCAAATGGCAAGGCGAGAGGCTTTGAAAGAATTAGAGACTGGCTTTTATTCTTCCGAAAAAGAAATGGAAGAAAATAAAGGGTATATTATTAAAAAACTCGGTTTTACTACTGAGGAGTTTGAAAAAATAATGGCCTTGCCAATTAAAAATTACAGCGATTATCCGAATAATTCTTTTTTTCTTAATAGGTCTGGTTTTATCGTAAAATTAGCCAGAAAGGTACTTAGAAAAATTTAATAAATATAATGAATCGTTTTGCAAAGAAAACGTTAAGAAGAATAAAAAGGATTATGGTCGGTGTTTTGGGTTCAAAAACAGATGAATTGTATTGGGAATTCCGTCATATCTTTGATAAATCTTGGGCAAAAAGTTATATATCAGATTCATCTGTAAATAATAGCCATAGGGATTTTTTAATTAATAGAATATCTAACTTTTATCCGTTTAATAGTATTTTAGAGTTTGGATGTGCTTCGGGGCCAAACCTTTATCTTTTAGCAAAAAAATTCCCAAATATTGAAATATATGGAATTGATATAAGCAGTAATGCGATTGAAGAGGGAAAAGAGTATTTCGAAAGTAAAAATATTAAAAATGTATTTTTGAGTGCTGGCAGAGGAATAGAAGTATTAAAAAATTTCAAAGATAAAAGTATTGATTTGGTTTTTACTGATGCTGTCTTGATTTATTCTGGAATTAATAAGATTGAGGATGTTATCAAAGAAATATTAAGAGTTGCGAATAAAGGAATAGTCTTTTTAGAATTACATCATTCATTGCCATTGTCAGTTTATAAGGATAATTGGATTCATAATTACCAAATTTTATTGGAAAAATACATTAATAAAGAAAAAATAAAAATAAATAGAATTCCAAAAGGTATTTGGAAGGGAAATTGGGCAGATTCTGGCCATATCATAGAAGTACGATTTTGAATGTTAAAAAGTTTTGATTGGAAGAATATTTAAAATAAAATTTATGATAGTTTCAATAATTATTCCTTGCAGGAATGAAGAAAGATTTATCGCAAAATGCTTGGATTCTGTAATTAATCAGACATATCAAAAGGAGAAAATAGATGTTTTGGTTGTTGATGGTAATTCAGAAGACCGAACAAAGGAAATTGTTAATAGAAGTATTCAAAAATATAATTTTATAAAAATTTTAGATAATTCAAAAAAAATATTTTCTGCAGCTTGTAATATCGGTGTCAAAAATTCAAAAGGAGATTTGATAATAATACTTAGCGCGCATGCAGTTTATCCAGAAGATTATATAGAAAAGTGTGTTTATTATTCTGAAAAATATAATGCTGATAACGTTGGCGGCGATGTTCAACCTGTCAGTTTAAAAAATAATATTATTTCCAGTGCAATTGTTTTGTCCTTCGGTGGATGGTTCGGAAAAATTAATAATAAAAAAAATGAATTACCGAAAGAAGCAGATACTGTTTTTGGAGGATGTTATAAAAAAGAAGTCTTTGAAAGAATCGGGTTTTTTAACGAAAATTTAGAACGAACATCGGATTTGGAATTTAATATCCGACTTAAGAGAAGTGGCGGAAAAATTATGTTTATACCAAGTATTATTTCTTATTATTACCCTAAAAATAATTTGAGAGATTTTTTTATACATAATATTCATGATGGTGTTTGGAATATTCTTCCTTTTAAATTTACGAAAAAACCGTTGAAGTTTAGGCATTATCTACCGCTAATTTTTATACTTACTCTCCCTATTAATATCTGGATTTATTTTCCAATTTCCATTTTCTTTTCGGCGAAAATATCCCTTTTTAAAAAAGATATAAGATATCTTTTCATTATGCCAACTGTATTTTTAAATAAGCATATTGGCCACGGCATCGGTTCTTTTTTTGGATTATTGAGATTAATACTATGAAAAATATCTGGATTTTTAATCATTACGCTACAAAACCGGACGAACCTGCAACAAGAAGTTATGACTTTGCTAAAGAATTAGTCAAAAAGGGTCATAAAGTAAAAATTTTTGCCTCGGCTTTTAGCCATTACAGGTTAAAAACAAAATACCTTGATTCTGGAGAGAAGTGTAGATCAGAAATAGTTGAGGGTGTAAGATTTATTTGGATAAGAACCTTTCCCTATAAAAGAAATGACTGGCGTAGAGCGTTAAATATGGCAAGCTACTCTTGGAGAGTTTTTTGGATTGCTCTAAAAATAAAAGAAAAGCCAGATGTAATCTTGGGAAGTTCAGTCCATCCTTTGGCTGTTATTTCTGCTTATCTTGTTGCAAAGTTTAAAAAGAGCCGTTTCTTTTTTGAGGTAAGGGATCTTTGGCCTCAGACTCTTGTTGATACGGGATTTTTAGCTAATAGTAATCCTTTAGTTTGGTTTATGAGGCTCATTGAAAAGTTTCTTTATAAAAAGGCAGAGAAAATCATCACTCTTTTGCCATATGCTGACAATTATATTACAAGCCTTGGCATTTCTAAAGAAAAGATTGTTTGGATTCCCAACGGCATTGATATAGAAAGATACAAAAATATAAAAAAATATCAAGGAGGAAACCCGAAAAAATTTACTTTTATGTATACCGGTATCCACTCAAAATACGCCAATCTCGATAATATTTTAAAGGCAGCCCAGATACTTAAAGACGAGGGGAAAACTAATTTAAGATTTATTTTAATCGGTGACGGTCTAGAAAAAAAGAATCTTTTGAAAATGGCAAAATCAATGAATCTTTTTAACGTGGAATTCAAGGATATGGTTCCCAAAAATGAAGTTTTTAAAATAATGAGCGAGGCAGATGCTTTTATTTCTATTATTAGGGATATGCCGGTTTTAAAATACGGAATCAGCTCAAATAAACTCAACGATTATTTAATTTCCGGCCGGCCAATAATATTCTGCGTAAAGACAAAAAATAATCCAGTCAAAGAAGCAGGGGCTGGTATTAGTATTTTACCAGGCGATCCTTCTGCGCTTGCTAAAGCCTGTAAACAAATGGCTTCTTTTTCGCCAGAGCAAAGAATCAAGATGGGCGAAAAAGGAAAGGAATATATAAAGAAAAACTACAACATAAGAATTCTTGCCGATAAATTAGAAAAAATGATATAATTTAAAATATATGGACGGACGCAAACAAAAAGAAATTGAATTTCATAATCTTGTAAGAAGCGAGGAGGTGGCAAAAGACAAAAAGGAATACGATTATTACCACTCCAACAGGAAGTTTTATGATGTGGCCAGAACCGGTTACCGTTTTCAGGAAAATTGGTTAAAACAAAGGTGCAGAGGGAAAAAAGTTCTGGTTTTTGGTTGCGGAGAAGGAGCTGAATCTTTCTTTTTGGCAAAAAACGGTGCAGAAGTTACAGGTATAGATATTGCCGATGGCGCGATACAAAGGGCAAAACAGAACGCCGTAAAACAAGGCGTTGATAATAAATGTTCTTTTTTGGTTATGGATGCAGAAAATCTTCAGTTTAAGGAAAGCACCTTTGACCTCATTACAGTTTCTGGGGTGATTCACCATATTGATTTTTCCAAGGCTTTACCCGAAATGCTAAGAGTTATAAAGCCAAAGGGAGAAATTATTTGTATTGAACCGTTAAAATATAATCCTATTTTCCAGCTTTATAGAAAATTAACCCCCCATTTAAGAACCGAATGGGAAGCAAAACATATCTTGGGTAGAAAAGAAGTATATATGCCCAAAAAATATTTTAAAAAAGTAAAGCCGCATTTTTTCTATTTGTTTGTTTTACTAACAGTTCCCTTTCGGAAAACTGGTATATTTTTTAATTCATCACTGTATTTTTTAGAAGTAATAGATTCTATCATCTTGAAACTACCTTTTATTAAATGGCTTGCCTGGCAGGTGGTTTTTACAATCTCAGAGCCTAAAAAATAAATTAAACTATAATATAGTGTTAAAACGTCTGTTTGATATCACTTTTTCTTTTTTCGGGTTAATTTTCTTTTTACCGGTTATTTTAATTTCAGCTTTTTTAATCAAGATTGATTCCAAGGGGCCTGTTTTGTATAGACCCTTAAGGATTGGGAAGGATGAAAAGAAATTCAGGGTTTTTAAATTCAGAACAATGGTAGAAAACGCTGAGAAACTGGGCGGGCCTTCAACCGGTTTTGAGGATAAACGCCTAACGAAAATAGGAAAATTTTTAAGAAGATATAAAATTGACGAAACCCCACAGTTCATAAACGTATTAAGAGGGGAAATGAGCATTGTTGGACCGAGGCCCCAAGTGGAGGAATATACCAGCAAATATACAGGAGAACAGAAATTGATTCTTTCTATAAAACCAGGCTTGACAGATTACGCTTCAATAGAATTTATGAACTTAGACAAAATTCTGGGAGATGAAAATGTTGACGAGAAATATAGAACAAAAATAGAACCGCGAAAAAACGAACTGAGGTTGAAATATGCAAAAGAGCATTCTTTCTGGATTGATATAAAAATAATTTTTCGGACACTTTTAAGACTTGCCCAACTTAGAAAATTATGGAATACAAAAGATTAGGGAAAACTAACTTGTTTGTATCACGTATTGGGTTTGGAGGCTTGGCAATTGGCGGTTTTCATTACGGGAAAACCCAAGATAAAGAATCAATAACTGCCATAAAAAAAGCCATGAACTTGGGAGTAAATTTCTTTGACACAGCCGATATTTATAGTTTTGGCAAATCAGAAAGAATTTTGTCCAAAGGTCTTGGGAAAAAACGAGAAAATATGATTGTTACCACAAAGGTTGGAATGAGATGGAACAAGAAACGAAAGAAAAGTTATTATGATTTAAGCCCAGATTACATATTTGAGGCCATAGAGAAAAGCCTCTCTAATTTAAAGATTAAAAAGATCACGCTCTATCAGATTCATTATCCCGATCTAAAAACAACAGCCCTTGATACAATGGAAGCTTTGAATGAACTTAAAAAAGGAAAAAAAATTAAATATATTGGTTGTTCTAATTTTACTCCAGCGGAAATCGCTAGATACCAGAGATACGGAAGAATAGAATCTATTCAGGTTCCTTATAATATTTTAGATCAAAAAGCGGAGAAAAATATTTTTCCAGCCTGCCACAGATGGCAAATGGGCGTAATTGCTTTTAGCCCAATTGCTCAGGGGTTTTTAAGCGGTAAATATAACGAGAAAACAAAATTCAACAAAAATGATCGGCGCAATAAAAGTAAATATTTTACTTTAAAATTCTTAAAGAGATCAAAGCCCTTATTAGAGAAAATTAAAGAAATCAGTTTACGTTATAAAAAAACAGCGACTCAGGTAGCTATTCGATGGGTTCTTGATAACCCTAATGTTACGTGTATAATAATTGGAGTTAAAACTCCAAAAGAAATTAAAGAAGCAGTGGGAGCTGCTGGCTGGAGATTGTCTAAAAAAGAAAGAAACGAGTTGACAAGAATAGGTAAAAAAATAATATCTTGAAATAAAATATGTAAAAAAAGGTAATTTTTGTTAGACTTAAAGATAATCATTAAAACGATAATAAAATTATTTTTCGGTTATAAATATTAAAAAATGGATAACTTTGCAAACTATAAAAACCTTGCTCAAAAAACAAGAAAAACCGTTCTTCGTTTAATTTATCAGGCCCAAGTTTCGCATATTGGTCCAAATTTTTCTTGCATAGATATTCTTACCGTACTTTATAGTATCGCCAACATAGATAAAGACTTAAAAGAAGACAGGGATAGAATAGTTATTTCTAAGGGTTGGGTTGCCGCAACAATCTATACCCTTTTGGCTGAAAAAGGAATTATTCCAAAAGAGGATTTAGAAACTTACTGTAGAGATGGAAGTAAATATATCGGGCTTGTGGAACCTTCTGTGCGGGGCATAGAAGCTGCTGGTGGTTCAATGGGTTTTGGCCTGCCTTTTGGGGTTGGATTTGCTCTTGCAAAAAAACTAAAAAAAGAAAAAGGGAAAGCCTTTGTTTTAATGTCAGATGGAGAGATGCAAATAGGAACTACCTGGGAATCAGCTTTAATAGCGGCTCATCATAAACTGGATAACTTATTTGTTATTGTGGATGCGAACGAATTACAAGCAATGGGCAAAGTTGAAGAGATTTTGAATATTGAACCGCTAAAAGACAAATGGAAGGCATTTGGCTGGGAAGTCCGAGAAATTAATGGACATAATTTTGAAGAGATAGAAAAATCACTTATCAGTTCTCCATCTCACAAAGAAAAACCGATAGTTATTATTGCCAAAACAATTAAAGGCAAGGGAGTTAGCTTTATGGAAGGGAAAAATTTATACCATTATAAGGCTCCTTCTGAGGAAGAATATCAAAGAGCATTAAAAGAATTAGAATCAAATGGCTGAAGTAATCAAACAACGAGATACAAGAAGGGAATTTATTGATGTCCTCATAGAGTTGGCTGAAAAAGACGATAAGATTGTTTTAATTATTCCTGATGTCGGTTTTAATTATATTGAAGAATTCCAGAAAAGATTTCCCGATAGGTTTTTTAATTTTGGCGTAACTGAACCAAGCACGATGATAATCGCTGCTGGATTGGCATTATCTGGCTTTAAGCCATATGTATACAGTATGATAAATTTTGTAGTTTTTCGGTCTTATGAAATGGTGCGTAATGCTGTTTGCTTGCATGCAGCTAATGTGAAAATTATTGGAGTTAGGGGCAGCGAGAAATACAAATTTTTAGGTTTTAGTCATAATCTTATTGTTGAGGATGAGGAAATAAAAGTTTTGGAACATCTACCCAATCTTGAGTCCTTTATTATAAAAAACCCAGAAGAGGTAAAAAGAATTGTTTTAGAATCATATAAAAGAAAGGGCCCAGTTTATATAAGACTTTGAAATATGAGCTATAAAGTTCCTTTTGTAAATTACCGTCTTCAATATAAAGAATTAAAACAAGAAATAAACAAGACCACACAGAGAGTCTTATCGCGTGGTGATTTGATTCTGAGAAAAGACGTAAAAGATTTTGAAAAAAAGTTAGCTGATTTTGTAGGAGTGAAATATGCCGTAGGTTTGAATAGCGGCACCGATGGTCTCTTTTTGTCACTTTTGGCTGCAGGAATTGGCAAAGGAGATGAAGTGATCACAGTTTCCCACACTTTCATAGCTTCCATAGCTCCAATAGTTCATGTTGGAGCCAAACCAATTTTAGTGGATGTTGGGGATGATTTTCTAATGGACTTAGATCAGGCAGAAGAAGTAATCACCAAAAAAACTAAGGCAATAATTCCAGTGTACTTAAACGGAAGAATGTGTGACATGGGAAGACTTACAAATATTGCCAGGAAACATAATTTGATTGTGATTGAAGATGCAGCCCAAGCATTAGGAGCTTCTTTTAAAGATAAAATAGCAGGTTCTTTTGGTTTTACTGGTTTTTTTAGTTTTTATCCTGCCAAAGTCCTTGGCTGTTTCGGGGATGGAGGGGCAGTGACAACTAATAATTCTAAAGTTGCCAATATCATTCGTCTTTTTCGAGACCACGGCCAAAAAACCAAAACCAAGATAACTTTCTATGGATGGAATTCTAGGTTAGATAATTTACAAGCGGCATTTTTAAATATGAAATTTAAATATCTAAAAAAATGGATAAAAAGGAGAAGAGATATTGCGAGGTTATACGGTAAAGGACTTTTTAAAATAGGGGAGTTGAAACTGCCCTTTTCTCCCGATTCAGATTCAAGGTTTTTTGATGTTTTCCAAAATTATGTTTTGCGGGCCCAAAGACGGAATGATTTTTTCGAATTTTTAAAGAAAAAAGGCATAGAAACCCTGGTTAAAGACCCCATTCCTCTTCATTGGCAAAAGGGACTTTTTCTTTCTCGCTTTCATCTTCCTTATACAGAACAACTGGCAAAAGAAGTTATTTCTCTTCCTATGTATCCTGAGCTTACTGGCACGCAAATAGAGTATGTAATAGATTGTGTAAAAGATTTTTATTCAAATGATTAATTTTTTTCAACAAAATAGAAAAGTTTTCTTCTTTTTCGGAGACGCTATTTTAATTATTATTGCTATTTATTTAGCATTTTTTTTAAGGTTTGACGGGAGAATTCCCAGCCAATATTTTGAAGGAGTTTTCCAAGGGGCAATTGTTTTAGCTTTGATTTTTTCTTTACCTCTTTTCTATTTTTTTCGACTTTATTCTTTTTCTTGGGCTTATGTTAGTACCAGCGAATTAATATCTTTAGTCAAAGCCCTGATTATAAGTTTTTCTTTTTTCGGGGCTACTCTTTTAATTTTTGGAGATGAGCTGATTTTCCAAGGTTTTCCCCGTTCAATTCTTGTTATTGGTTATTTTTTAATATTTATCTTCAGCGGGACGATTCGTTTTTCAAAAAGAATTTATCTACAATTATTTAAAGCAAGCCCCAAAAGAGAAAAAGAGAGAATTTTAATTGCAGGAGCTGGCGATGCCGGAGAGCAAATTTTGAGAAATATTCAAGCGTTTAGAAACAGCCCTTATTCTCCAATAGGTTTTGTAGACGATAGCGCGTCAAAAAAAGGAGTTTTAATTCATGGTTTAAAGGTCTTGGGGAAAATAAGCGATATTCCTTCTTTAGTAAAAGAAAAGAACATCGAAAGTTTAATCATTGCTTTTCCTACAGCAGGCACAAGAGCTATCCAAGAAGCAGTGGAGCAAGGGAGGAAAGCCGGGCTTCAGAAAATTAAAATTATACCGTCAATGGATGAGGTTCTTGAGGGCAAAATAGGGCTTGAAGGTTTAAGAGAAGTTCAAGTAGGGGATTTGCTGAGAAGAAAACCGCTTGCTCTAGATCAAAAATCAATCGAAAATTTTATTCAAAATAAAGTGATTTTAATTACGGGAGCTGCAGGCTCTATAGGTTCAGAACTCTGTCGCCAAGTTGCGAAATTTAATCCCTCTTCCCTGATTTTGTTAGATCAAGATGAAACCGGAATTTTTAATATTTCAGAGGAGTTAAAAAATAAATACACCCAATTAAAGTTTTTTTCAATAATTGCCGATATCCAAGATGCAGAAAAAATTAATAAAATTTTTAATCAATTCCTGCCTCATATTATCTTTCATGCAGCTGCCTATAAACACGTACCCTTGATGGAAAAGAATCCTGATGAGGCAGTGAAGAATAATATTTTTGGGACAAAAACAGTTGCGGAGATTGCCCGAGAATCTGGCGTCGAAAAATTTATTTTCATTTCTACAGATAAGGCGGTAAATCCAACTTCAGTCATGGGTGCAACGAAGAGAATAGGGGAAATGATGTGCCAGATTTTAAATCGGAAAAATAGTACGAAATTTATTTCTGTCCGTTTTGGCAATGTTTTAGATAGTCGGGGAAGTGTGATCCCAATTTTTAGAGAACAAATAAAAAAGGGAGGGCCAGTAGAAGTGACGCATCCTGGAATGAAAAGGTATTTTATGCTTATTTCCGAAGCCTGCCTTTTAGTGATACAGGCCGGGATAATTGGCAAAGGAGGAGAAGTCTTTGTTTTAGATATGGGTAAACCCATTAAAATATTGGATTTGGCGAGAGAAATGATTCGATTTTCTGGGCTAGAGCCAGACAGAGATATTCCGATTGTATTTACTGAACCCAGGCCTGGAGAAAGATTATTTGAAGAGATTTTTACTGCCAAAGAGAAAATTTTAGCCACTCAGAACCAAAAGATTTTTATAGCAAAACTCCCAGCGATAGATGAAAAAAAACTAAATCGAGCTTTAAAACAATTAAAAGATGAAACCCAAAAAGTTGAAAAGGAATCAATAATAAAGACACTGAAAATGGCCACCTCTTGACATAATCATTTGATTTTGTTAATATCTAATCAGTGAGTGTGACCCTGAGAGCAATTGAAGGGCCATTCTAAAGTCGGCAAAAATCCTCTCTCGAGAGGATTTTTGCTTTTCCGAGAAGCATCAATACGCTAGATGCATTAATATATCAACAATAAAGTTAATATATGAATAGTGTTTTATAAATAAATACGCGTAAATCTTGCCATGGCTTAATTTTGGCGTATGGATATAAATAAATAATAAATATAAATTAGGTTGTTTTTTGCTATATTGTTTTTATATCTATTTATATTACTTAAAAAAAACAATTTGCTTTTTTGTGTGGATTATTTACAATATAATTGGCGGGAGGATAGCACTCACTAAAGACTTAGAATTGGAGTCAACTCTCCCGCCTTTGCTTATTAGCTATTAGATTTTAGCGTTTAGGTGTTTAAGGATAAGGTATACAATAAGAAGATGAAAAAGACGAGTTTGCAAAAGTTACTACCAGGTTTAAAGAGAAATGTTTTACTAAAAAACTATACTACTTTTAAAATTGGGGGTGCCGCCCAATTTTTTTTTGTTGCGAAAAATAAAAAAGATGTAATGAAAGCAGTCCAAACGTCCAAAAAATTAAAGCTTCCATTTTTTATTCTAGGAGAGGGAAGTAATTTGTTGATATCTGATAGGGGATTTAAAGGGTTAGTTGTCAAAATACGAAATACGAAATACGAGATACCCCGCACCAGAACAAGTTCGGTGCGGGGCAGGCAAAACATTCTGGTTTATGCAGAAGCTGGGGTTTCTTTCCCTGTTTTGGTTAAGGCAACGACTGAATTGGGATTGTCTGGATTAGAGTGGGCAGGTGGATTGCCAGGTACTCTAGGTGGAGCAATAAGGGGTAATGCAGGAGCATTTAGAGGAGAAATAAAAGATGTTATTTTGGAAGTTGAAGCTTTGGATGAAAAAGGTAATTTAAAAACATTATCTCGAAAGCAATGTAATT
Source organism: Patescibacteria group bacterium (assembly GCA_022574775.1). Lineage (GTDB taxonomy): Bacteria > Patescibacteriota > Minisyncoccia > Minisyncoccales > RBG-13-36-15 > JACZRI01. Next base: position 38,610 of record JACZRI010000003.1, read on the forward strand.
TTTCTTATCGATCCTCTATTTTTAAAAAAAATAACTGGATTGTTTTATCAACTGCGCTAAAACTGGGAAAAGGAAATAAAAAATTGATTCAGTCGATTGCAAAAAGTCATATAAGATATCGAGAAGAAAAACATCCACTTGAATATCCTAATGCCGGCAGTATTTTTAAAAACTGTGACCTCAAAAAAATTCCAAAAAGACTAAGAGCCAGTTTTAATAAAGTTGTAAAGACAGATCCATTTCCATTAATACCTTCGGCCCACCTTATTTCAGAAGCTGGATTGAAAGGATTAAGAGTTGGCCAGGCAGAAGTTTCAACCAAGCACCCAAATTATATTGTTAATCTGGGTAATACTACAGCAAAAGATGTAATAAAATTAATAAATTTAGTAAAGAAAGAAGTAAAAGATAAATTTGGAATAGTATTAGAAGAGGAAATAAAACTTGTAGGGTTTTAAATTTTTATTTTTTTGATTTCTCTCTTGACCCCGCAGAGAATTTTTTACCTTCTTGCAATCTGAGGTTTTTTATAAAAACTTTGTCGAAATTTTTCTAAGGGGTTGACATTGTTTCTTGAAATGAAATAATAAAGTAATAAAAATAGATTTTCATAAAAATTTTTCAAATAGCTGGTCGACTATTTGTTTCACTGCTCATAAAACCAATTTATTTTCAATTATGGTAAAGAAAAAAGCAAAGAAAAAGAAGAAAAAGGCAGTAGTAAAGAAAAAAGCAACAAAGTCTAAAAAAAGAAAAAAAAGAAGATAATATTTCTTTCACCCCGTACCAGTTGGCGCGGGGTTTTTTTATTTTTCCCTTGACACCGTTTTTAAAAATGAAATAATAAAATAACTATTCGAAAAATTTTTATGAAAATTATTATTAAAACGAAAAATATCAAATTAACAAAAAATTCACAAAAATATATTAATGACAAAATAAATTCTTTGGAAAAGTTTTCCAGAATTTTCCAACAAAACCAAAAATATTTTTTCAAAAAAACAGGAATAGTAATCCGGATAGAGATTGGAAAAGAAACCCTGCATCATAAAAAAGGAAATATTTTTTTCGTAAAATGCCAAATGAAACTTCTTGATAAAATCTTGCGAGCAGAAGTTGTTTCAAAAAATTTGCGGGAGGCAGTAAATGAAGTCAAAAATATTTTACAAAAAGAATTAAAGCAGTCTAAAGAAAAATTAACTTCCAAAAATTTAAGAAAAGCAAGAATTTTAAAAAAATCTTTCCACCTTTCTTCTCAAGCTCGCTTTTGGAGAAAAGGTAGAATAAGAGAAGAAGGAATATGATTCCATCAAAATTTTTCTTTACCAAAGGAGTTGGGATAGCGAAAGAAAAACTGAGTTCTTTTGAGTTAGCTTTAAGAGACGCTGATATTGAGCAGTATAATTTAGTTTCTGTTTCCAGCATTTTACCACCCGGCTGTAAAAAAATTTCAAGAGACAAGGGAATATCTATGTTAAAACCAGGCGAGATTGTGTTTTGTATTATGGCTAGAAATGAAACGAATGAACCCAATAGATTGTTAGGAGCTGCAGTTGGTTTTGCGCTACCTACTGGAGATAAAAATTATGGTTATCTTTCTGAACATCATTCTTTTGGCGAGACAGAGGGGAAAGCAGGAGATTATGCCGAAGACTTAGCAGCTTCTATGTTAGCTTCTACTCTTGGAATTAAATTTAATCCTGATGATGCCTGGGATACTAGAAAGCAAGCCTTTCGGTTAGGCGGAAAGATAGTCTATACTTCTAATGTTACCCAAACTGCCAAAGCTAACAAAAATGGCCTGTGGACTTCAGTCTTAGCGGCAGTCATTTTTATTCCCTAAGGCATTTGGACCATTTTTTTGCAATGAACAATAAACTTTCAAAAAAAGAAAAACATCTTGCCAAACTTGTTTCTGAATACGCAAAACTGAACCTAAAAGAGTATAAAAAAGTAAGGAATATTACTCAAAAATACAAGACAAAAAAAGTTGAGACCATTGATGTTAATTCCAAAAGTGTTTCTGAACTTTTATCTGCGATGGCAAAAACAGGTTTTCAGGGCAGGAAGCTTGGTGAAGTAGTTGATGTTTGGGAAGAGATGATTAAGGACAAGAATATAACTATCATAATGGGGTATACGGGTTCTTTAAGCACAACAGGTCAGTGGAAGATAATAAATTGGCTGATAGAAAATAGATATATAGATGTTTTGGTTTCGACAGGAGCCAACATCTCTGAAGAGATTGTAGAGGGTATGGGGTATCATTACTGGCAAGGAAGCCAGAATGCTGATGATGCTAAGTTATTAGATAGCGATATTAACAGGTATTATGATATTTTTGGGGACGATGTAGAGTATCTGGACATGATAAACTTGATAGCTAAATTTATCATGACCTGTAAAGAAGGCTATAATTATTCTACAATGGAATTCCTGCGCGACTTTGGCCTGTGGTTGAATAAGAGAAAAGTAGACAGTATTGTAGGGGTTGCTGCCAAAGCCAAAGTTCCTGTTTTCAGTCCTGCTTTGGTAGATTCAGCGTATGGAGATGCTGTATTGATAGCAAAGAGTAAGAACTTCGATTTAATACTTGATCAGGCAAAAGATTATGTAGAATTCATGGGTCTGGCAAGAAAGGTAAAGGATATCGGAGTAATTTACATAGGCGGTGGCGTACCAAAAGACTTCATTCAACTTTTAGCGGTATCTGCGCCTCTTGAATATTATGATAAAAAAATACCTGACAGATCTGGAGGCGTTTTTCGTCCTGCAACCAACGAATGGTTTTATCCTCACAAGTATGCTATACAAATAACTACTGACAGTCCGCAATGGGGAGGCCTTTCGGGATGCACTTTCGAAGAAGCGAGCAGCTGGGGCAAAGAAGAACCAGGTGGCAAGAATGTAACGTGCTACTGCGATGCCACCATAGCCTTGCCGATTGTCACACATGCTTTGGCAGAAAGAATCAAAACAAAAAGAAAAGGTACTGATTTTTCCGACCTTTTTTAAAGAATAAAAATGAAGAAACCTTCTTATCCAACTTTGGAGCCTTTCAATTTTCTTGGCCTAGAAAAGCAAGATTATGAAAAAGCAAAAGTAATAATTTTCCCAGTTCCTTATAGCTCAACCACGTATTGGAAATCAGAAACAAAAGATGGGCCAAGAGCAATCATTGAGGCTTCCAGGCACTTGGAGCTTTACGATTTAGAGCTAAAAAAAGATCCCTCCAGAATAGGGATTTTTACGTTGGAGCAATTAGAACCATCAAAAGATTCTCCTAAAGCGACCATAGCCAGAATAAAAAAAATAATAAAAGATCTGTTAAAAGATGGGAAATTCCCCCTGATGATAGGGGGGGAACATTCAATTACTAACGGAGCTATTCAAGCTTTCAAAGAAAAATTTTTAAACTTTTCTGTTTTGCACATTGATGCCCATACAGATTCGAGAGATGAATTTGAAGGAACAAAATGGCATCATGCTTGTGTAATGAGAAGGGCAAGGGATTTTAAGATTCCAGTAACGCAAGTTGGAATTCGAAGTATTTCAGAAGAAGAAGCAGAATATTTTAAAAAGAAAAAGATTAAGAGTATTTTTTATTCCCCAAATCTTCCGCTTAATAAAATCATTGCCACTTTGAAAAAAAATGTATATATAACCTTTGATTTAGACGTTTTTGATCCTTCTATTATGCCCTCTGTGGGAACCCCAGAGCCTGGAGGTCTTGGCTGGTATGAAACCTTAGATCTTATTAGAGCAATTGCGAAAAAAAGAAAAATAATCGGAGCAGACGTAGTAGAACTTTGCCCAATTCCAGGAATTTCTGCCCCTGATTTTTTAGCAGCAAAACTGGTGTATAAAATCATAAGCTATATAGCGTAATACGCAATAAAACAACTTTAAATAATTATTTCAGCCTAATGCGCAGTAAGAAATCTGTGCTTTTTTCTTTTGAAAAATCGGCATCAGGTAAGAATCCAGGAGAATTTTACCAATTAATAAAAGATGGCCAAGAGAGCAGTTGATATATTCAAGTTATGCTGTGGCTATTCATAGCCGGGACAAACTATAACATCTCCAGTTTTTTACGAGCATTAAACCCTTGACAGATAATTATTATGGTATTATAATAAATATAGAAACTAGGAAAGGAAGAAGAAAGGGAGGTTGGATGACAACGATAGGAGAGCTGGAAGGTGTACAGCCTGGCGGTACGGTAATCGTTTCGGGGCAAGGCTACATCATCGTGGAGGTGGACGAGTACAAGTTCGGCGACTTTAAGTGGCTGAACCTGGTCTCTCATCATCAAGACAGCGAAAGGCTGATTGTCTTTGAAATCGCAGAAGGCAAAGTGAGGCGCTGGGATGAGGTTAATCTCCCTGGCGCTACGGTGGATGACGAGACCCTCGAGTACAAAAGAGAGAAGTTCGAGCGAGACGTGACGGGTATTCCCCACGTTTCAACCCATACCGAAGAGGAAGATGAAGAAGGCGAAATTTCTTACTCGGTCCTGGATGCTGAGTCTGAAAACAAACTTTTCATAAAGGAGAATGATGACGGTGAAGTCACTGTCTACTTCTCCGAAGGAACGGTTCCTCTCGACGCCATCCGGGTTCTGTAAGGATGTGGTAAATTTGAGCTAACTCCTTGGAAATACTCTCCATAGAAAGGCTCTCTGGCTTCGGTCGGAGAGCCTTTTGTATTACAAATCTAGCCCAAAATGTCCAGCTTTTTATTGGACGAAACGGAGAACTTTTTGTATAATAAAGTTCGTATGAAACTTTTGTCTAAGATTTTTAAAGACCCAAATGATGCTTATCTAAAGAAATTACAGCCCGTGATCGAGAGTATAAACAACCTCGAAAGAGAATTCGAGGATTTTTCTAACGAGAAACTGAAAGAAAAAACTTTGGAATTAAAGGAGAGACTGAAGAAAGGAGAAACCTTAGACGACCTATTGCCAGAAGCTTTCGCTTTAGTGAGAGAAGCTGCGAAACGAACCCTTGACCAAAGGCATTTTGATGTCCAGTTGATTGGAGGAATTGTTTTGTATCAAGGAAAAGTAGCTGAAATGAAAACCGGTGAGGGAAAGACTTTAGCAGCTACCCTGCCATTATATCTTAACGCTTTGGCGGAGAATGGATGTCATTTGGTTACTGTTAATGACTATTTGGCCAAAAGGGACACTGTGTGGATGGGTCAGATATACGAAGCTGTTGGCATTTCGGTTGGCTGTATTGTGCACGATGCAGCTTTTTTATATGATTTGAACTATCAGCAATCAACAGCGAATGATCAACAATCACAAGATCAAGAACGAGATACCTTAGGTTCTTTTAAAGTTATTGAAAGTTATTTAAGGCCGGTTTCAAGGAAAGATGCATATACAGCGGATATTACTTACGGCACCAATAATGAATTTGGTTTTGATTATTTGCGAGACAATATGGCTTATGACTTATCACAACTGGCGCAGAGGGGCTTTCATTACGCGATTGTTGACGAGGTTGACTCAATTTTAATTGACGAAGCAAGGACGCCTCTTATTATTTCTGCTCCAGACAAAGAGGCTTCCAAAATGTACACAGAATTTTCTAGAATTACCCCAAATCTTAAAGAAAATTCTAATTATGTCATTGATGAGAAACAACGAGTGGTTACTTTGACTGAAGAAGGAATTGATAAAGTAGAGAAAATTTTAGGATTAGAGAATATATATCAGGAAAAGGGAATAAGATATCTGCATCATTTAGAACAAGCCATAAGGGCCGACTTTCTATTTAAGAGAGATAAAGATTATGTTGTGAAAGATGGCCAAGTGATTATTATAGACGAATTTACAGGAAGGTTGATGCCCGGAAGAAGGTGGTCAGGAGGGCTTCATCAGGCAATTGAGGCAAAAGAAGGGGTGAATGTTCAGCCAGAGTCTCTGACATTAGCTTCCATTACCTTTCAAAACTATTTTAGGCTCTATAAGAAAATAGCCGGCATGACAGGAACAGCTCTTACTTCAGCAGAAGAGCTTGATAAGGTATATGGTTTGGATGTAATTCCTATTCCTACTCATAAACCAATGGTCAGAGTTGACTCTCCAGACAAAGTGTATAAAACAGAAAAAGGAAAATTTAAAGCAATCATTCAGGAAATAAAAGAAAAACACCAGAAAGGCCAGCCCGTTTTGATTGGGACAAGGTCGGTTGAGAGGAATGAATATTTAGGAAAATTATTGGAAAAAGAAGGGGTTCCTCACCAGATTTTAAATGCAAAAAATCATGAAAGGGAGGGAGAAATTATTGCCCAGACTGGAAAGTTGGGAACTGTGACTGTGGCTACGAATATGGCAGGAAGGGGCGTGGATATTATTCTGGGAGGTAATCCCCGAGACCTTGAGCTGAGTAGAAGGGTTATTGAGCTAGGTGGTCTCCATGTGGTTGGTACAGAAAGACATGAGGCAAGAAGAATAGATGATCAGCTTCGGGGCAGATCAGGGAGGCAGGGAGATCCAGGATCCAGTCAATTTTTTGTTTCCCTGGAAGATGAATTATTGAGAGTATTTGGAGGAGATAAGATTAAGTCCTTAATGGGTTTTTTAAAGATTCCTGAAGACCAGCCAATTGAAGCTAATATGATTTCTTCAGCTATTGAACAGGCCCAGTCAAAAATTGAAGGCTTTAATTTTGATGTCAGAAAGCATGTCTTGGAATATGACGATGTTTTAAATAAGCACAGAGGAGTTATTTATAAAAAAAGGAGAGAAGTGCTGAAAAAATCCCAAATCTTAGATTCCAGAGACCAAAATAGCTTGAAGTTTTACGTTTTGGAGATAGTGAAAAAACAAGGGTATACAGAAGAAGATTATACAAAAAAGGAAAAAGAGCTGGGAGAAAAGAACATGCGTCAGATTGAAAAAGTAGTGGTTTTGCGGACTTTAGATATGTTATGGATGGATCATCTGGAAAATATGGATAGCCTGAGAGATTCCGTGAGGCTGAGGGCTTACGGTCAGCAAGATCCTTTAATGGAATATAAAAACGAGGGCCACAAAATGTTCCAGAACCTTTTAAGGATAATGGAGTCGAGTATTGCGCACACAATTTTTAAGGCGCAGATTGCTCAACAACCAGCTCAACCTTCTTTTGCTGTACAGTCAGGTTCTCCCACACCTAACTCTAAAAAAATCGGCAGAAACGACCCTTGTCCTTGTGGTTCCGGGAAAAAATATAAAAAATGTCATGGGAAATAGAAACCAATATCTGCACGAAGTAGTAATTACAGCAATTATTATAAAAGATGGTAAATACCTTATTACAAGGCGTTCTCCGAACAAAAAAAGATTTCCCGGGATGTGGACGGTGCCTGGAGGAAAGATGGAAACAAGTGACTACCTTCAGTTATCGAAAGATACAGAACACTATTGGTACAATGTTCTCGAGCGGACATTACGGCGAGAGGTAAAGGAAGAAGTGGGAATTGATATTGATAATATTGAGTATGTAACGAGTCTTGCAACTATTCATGATGATGGAAGCCCGTCTCTTGTGATATCATGTATGGCAGATTATGTCTCGGGCGATATCAAACTTCAGGAGAAAGAATCAGATCAATTTGCCTGGGTTGATTTGGAAGGAGCTAAAAAGTACAACCTTATTGACGGAATCTATGATGAGTTTGTAATGGTTGAGAATAAAAGGAAAGGCAAGAAAACGGAATGGAAAAGATTTTAGAATAATATGCCAGCTGAAAAAATAAGCTTACAAAATGCAAAAGAAAATAAGTTATTCTATTTTGTTGCAAATGTGGTAGTATACCGGGAAAAAGATTCGCGTTGTTTAATTTTAAAGAGAAGCGAACATGAAATTGTCCATCCCGGGAAATACGGAGTCATAGGAGGGAAACTAGAGTGGAAAGATTTAGATTTAGAGAACCCCACACGCATTCATGGAGATGTTCTTGATTATGAAGCAGCTATTGAAAAGTTATTGGTCAGGGAAGCAAAAGAAGAAGCAGGGATAGAGATAGAGCCTCAGCTTCTTTACGTAAACAGTGTTGCTTTTATCAGGCCTGATGAAGTTCCTGTGGTAATGGTAAAATTTGCTGCAAAATATAAAGGAGGAGAAATAAAACTCCAGAGAGAAGCTTTTACCGATTATGCTTGGGTAAATGAAAATGAAGTAAAAAATTATAACTGCATAAAAGGCATCGCAGAAGAGATAGCAGCTACTATTAAAAAATTTCAATTAAAATAAAAATGTCAAAGAAAAACCTCTATTTTAGTCTTGCCTCTGTTCTTATTTTGTTTTTCTTGGCTGCGAATTTAAGTTATCCAAAATATTTTAATCAAGGGGTAGATTTCATTAATTCTAAATTCCAGATTCAGGATTCAAAACTCAGAATCCCGCATTTTCCAGAGATTCCATTCAAGTTAGGACTGGACTTGCAGGGAGGAAGCCATCTTTTATATGAGGCTGACTTGTCACAAATAGATCCCAAAGAGCAAGATTCTGCGATGGATGGTTTGAGGGATGTGATTGAAAGACGGGTCAACCTTTTTGGGGTTGCTGAACCGGTTGTTCAGATTCAGGAAGTGGGGGGGAGACTTGGGCTAATTGTAGAATTGGCAGGGATAAAAAATGTCGGAGAAGCCATTGAGATGATCGGAGAGACCCCCTATCTTGAATTTAAGGAACAGAGGTCAGAGGGTGAGACACAAAAAATCCTTGATAAACAAAAAGAAGTTGAGGGCAAGACTTCCGAAGAATTTCAACAAATTTCTGATTGGCAGTTGGCCTTTGAAGATCCTTATTTTAAAGCCACCTCTTTAACCGGGAAATACCTAGAAAAAGCAGAACTTAATTTTGACCCGACTACAAATGAACCATTAGTGTCGCTTTCCTTTGACGATGAAGGTTCAAAAATTTTTGAAGAACTGACCTCAAGAAATATCGGAAAACCTCTTCCAGTTTATGTTGATCAATTCCTAATTTCTGCCCCGGTTGTACAGGGAACTATTTCAGGCGGAAGGGCCCAAATTACAGGTAACTTTACTATTAATACGGCAAAAGAGTTAGCTAGGAATCTTAATGCGGGAGCTCTTCCGGTTCCAATTAATTTAATCTCTCAACAGACAGTAGGGCCAATTCTTGGCAAGATATCTCTGGAAAGGAGTTTGCGGGCAGGAATTTTCGGATTTTCAGCTGTTATTCTCTTTATGATTCTTTTTTATCGGTTGCCCGGAGTTTTAGCCTCTATATCCCTGCTTATTTATCTGACTTTTATTTTAGCCATTTTTAAGTTAATTCCCGTAACTTTAACTTTAGCAGGCATCGCGGGCTTAATTTTGTCAATTGGAATGGCAGTTGACGCGAATATTTTAATTTTTTCCAGAATGCGGGAAGAATTAAAAGAAGGCAAAGGTTTTTTAATCAGCGTAGAGGAAGGATTTCGAAGGGCTTGGTCTTCCATAAGAGACGGAAATTTTACCACATTAATTGTGGCTTTAATTTTATTTGGTTTTGGTACGAGTTTCGTTAAAGGATTCGCTTTAGTTTTAAGCTTGGGAGTCATTGTAAGCATGCTTTCTGCAATTTTCATTACAAAAAATCTTCTCAAACTGTTTGTCAATACAAGGTTTGAAAAAATAAGTTGGCTGTGGAAATAATGAACTAATTTTATCCTTCGATAAACTCAGGACACTTCGACTTGCTTGTAGAAATTTACAGTTTTCAGCAACAAAATACAATAATTATGAATTTCATTAGATATAGAAAAATTTATTACACTTTTTCTGGAATCCTTATTGCGGCAAGTCTCTTTGCTTTGTTTTTTTTCGGAGTTAACTTAGGAATTGATTTTACTGGAGGAAGCATCCTCGAAGTAGAATTTAATAACTCAAGACCATCTAACCAGAAAGTTCAAGAAGGATTGGCGAATCTTAATCTGGGATCTATCTATTTACAGACAACAGGTGAGAAAGGATTAATCTTGAGGCTGAAAACCATTGATGAAAGCGCCCATCAAGAGCTTATAGAAAGACTGAAAGAAGAAGGAGAATTTGCAGAGAAGCGATTTGAAGTGATAGGACCTGCTATCGGTCAGGAGCTACAGCAAAAAACTAAGACTCTAATAGCCCTTTCTCTGTTAGCTATAGTTTTGTATGTTGCGCTGTCTTTCAGAAGAATTTCTCGGCCTCTTCTTTCTTGGCACTACGGGCTGGTGACAGCTTTCGTTGCGCTTTTTCACAATATTTTAATTCCTTTAGGTGTCTTTTCTGTTTTAGGCGAGTTTTTAGAAATTCAGATAACAATCCCTATCATTGTTGGTTTATTAACCGTTTTTGGTTATTCAATCAACGATACTATCGTTGTTTTTGATAGGATAAGAGAGAATCTTTTAAGAAGGAAAGGGATAACTTATGAAGACACGGTAAATCTAAGCTTGAACCAGACCTTTACCCGTTCTCTTAATACTTCCCTAACAACATTGTTTGTTTTGATTTCTCTCTTCTTTTTCGGTGGTGAGAGCTTAAAATACTTTGCTTTAGTGCTGATTCTTGGGGTAACATTAGGAACTTATTCTTCAATATTTATTGCGAGCCCAATCTTAGTCAGTTGGCTTAATTTTAAACAGAAGAGAGGTTGACTCTTCCTATGAAATCTGATATAAAAATGTAATATGATCCTTAAATATATTCAGGGTCATGATGAGGATTTCGACTGAGCCCAGCCGAAGTTTCTATCGAACCATGAAAAACCATTTTAATTTCGCTAAAATATGCCAGGATTTTCTAAAAGACCTTTCCGTTAGGCATAAAGAGGTAATTTTAAGGCGTTTTGGCTTTAAGTCTGGCAACAGGGAAACCTTGGAATTTATCGGGATGAACTACGGTATTACAAGAGAGAGGGTGCGTCAGATTGAAAAAGACAGTTTTATGAAAATGGAGCCAAAGATTAAAAAATATGAAAAAGTATTTACCTCTTTTGTGAACCATTTTAAGAAACACGGGGAGTTGAAGAGAGAAGATATTTTACTCTCTCAGTTAACAGACCCTCAATTTCATCCTCATCTCAACTTTCTCTTGTCATTACATTCACGGTTCTCTAGGTTTTCTGACAGCAAGGAATTTTATCCTCTCTGGACGATAAATAATAATTCTTTAAAATTGGCTCTGCAAGTCAACAATTTTTTAATTTCAAAATTTAAAGAAAAAGGAATACCTTTGCCTTTTCCAAAAGTTTTCGAGCTTTGTAAAAAAAACCCACTTGTGATAAAAAAGAATCTTAATTCTCCTGCTATATTGTCTTTTATTGAAGCCTCAAAGGGTATTGAGCAGGGAATGAACAACCTTTTTGGACTTAAGGGTTGGCCAGAAATTAACCCAAAAGGAGTAAAAGATAAAGCTTTCTTAGTTCTGAAAAGAGAGAAAAAACCAGTTCATTTTAATACTATAGCTTCTCTCATTTCTAAATTACCATTACAGGAGGAACTTGAAGAAAAAAAAGAAGTTATCTCACAGACTGTCCATAATGAACTTATCAAGGATCCAAGGTTTGTGTTGGTTGGCAGAGGAATGTATGCTCTTCGCGAGTGGGGGTATGAACCCGGAGTAGTCAAGGATATTATCGTCAGACTGTTAAAAGAAAAGGAAAGATCAATGACCAGAGAAGAAATTATTAAGAAAACTTTGCAGCAGAGATTCGTTAAGGAGAGCACCATTTTATTCAATCTCCAAGACAAAGGATATTTTTTAAAGAATTCTGATGGAAAATATACTTTAAGAAAAATATAAGATGCCATTCGAAGATCTTTTGCAGGTTTTAAAGCCGGAACAATTGGCTTTTATCTGGGATATCGTAAAAAATTGGATCTGGGTACCCTTAGCCATTTTGTTTTTTTATTTAACTGTCACTTTATACCTCTTTTTGATTAGAGAAAGATGGCTTTCTAGGACGAAATGGATAACACTGGAGATTAAGATCCCCAAGGAGATTTTAAAGCCAATAAAGGCTATGGAAAACGTTTTCTCCAATCTTTGGGCAATTTATGATCCAGCCAATCCTCGGGAGAGGTGGCTGGAAGGGAAAGTTCCTCTTTCTATCTCCTGTGAAATCGTAAGCATTGATGGAGAACCGCATTTTTATATCAGAGTGCCAATAAAATTTCAGCCCTTAGTGGAATCTGCAATTTATTCTCAGTATGCTGATGTTGAAATTTCTGTAGTTGATGATTATACAAAATATGTGCCTTTGGATATTCCGAACAAAGATTGGGAAATGTGGGGAACAGACTATATTTTAAACAAACCCGATTCTTATCCGATTAAAACGCATCCTTTTTTTGAGTTAGAGAGAGAAATAAAAGAAGAAAAAAGGGTTGATCCGATGTCTTTTCTCTTAGAGGGATTATCAAAGCTTGGGCCGGGAGAACAGCTATGGGTTCAAATTACAGCCGTTCCTGTTACAAACTTAGAGAATAATTGGGTGAGCAGGGGAGAAAAAATCAGAGATAAATTAGCAAAGCGTATCTTACAGGACGCCCCCAAACCCTTAATACAAGAAGCAGCTGAAGTTTTAATCTCAGGCCCTCCTGTTCCTTCTGCAGAAAAAGAAATATTTCCTCCTGAGATGAGGCTTACTCCTGGGGAAAGGGATGTAATTGTGGGAGTGGAAAATAAAATTGGGAAACACGGTTTTGAAACAAACATCAGATTTATTTATTTGGCAAAAAGAGATGTTTATTTTCCTCCAAATTTCAGATCTGTTATGGGGTTTTTTGCATCTTTTGCAACTCAGAATCTTAACGCCTTAAGACCTTGGACGAATACTATAACTAAAATTCATACTCTACTCTTTTGGTTTCTGGATAAGAGAAGGCTTTATATAAGAAAAAGAAGGATGTTCAGGAACTATATAAGAAGATTCTCGCCTCTTTTTCCAAGGCGGGGTGGGACTTATGTTTTAAATATTGAAGAATTAGCCACTTTATTTCATTTCCCAAGCAAGATAGTAGCACCTGCCCCGACTCTTCCCAGAGTAGAAGTTAAAAAAAGAGAAGCCCCTCCTGGATTACCTACAGAATAATCGCTAGTTGCAAGCCTTCAAAGTTCCCAATTGTTTCAGACCCCAGCGTTTTGGGGTAATCTACGTCCTCCCCGGTTTTTTAAGCGAATAGAAGGGAATAAAGAGATATCCTCAAATACTTATTATTGCGTAGTTTAAATGAGAATAGAAGGCGGGGTCTAAGAGTTACTTTGAAAACTTACCCCTCGCTTAAAGGTTTCGTAATTCGCATAAATTCATAATTCATAAGAGTATGAATAAAGAAATAACACTTTTTGCAGAAACTACTTTCAGGAATTTGAGAAAGAAGTTTGGAATTAAGCTTGATGATAGAAGGAGACATGTTTATATCATAGGAAAAACCGGGATGGGAAAAACCGTGTTGCTTGAAAATATGATAATTCAAGATATTCAGCAGGGCAAAGGAGTAGGTTTTGTTGATCCTCATGGGGAGGCTGCGGAAGGATTGCTTGATTTCATTCCCTCCAACAGGATTAATGATGTAATTTATTTTAACCCTGCTGATCTGGAACATCCCATCGCTTTTAATATTATGGAGAAAGTGGATGTTGAGCATCGTCATTTGGTCGCAGGAGGATTAATGGGAGTTTTTAAAAAAATCTGGCCAGACGTCTGGTCAGCAAGAATGGAATACATTTTGAATAATTGTATTTTGGCTCTTTTGGAATACCCGGACTCAACCTTACTCGGAGTAAACCGGATGTTGGCCGATCCTGATTATCGAAAAAAAGTCGTGGAAAAAGTTACAGATCCTATGGTAAAATCATTCTGGCTTCAAGAGTTTGCTAGGTATACTCAACGCTACGAGGTGGAGGCAACAGCTGCTATCCAGAATAAAGTCGGACAATTCATTTCAGCTCCTTTAATCAGAAATATTATTGGCCAGGTCAAGTCCACACTTGATATGAGGGATATTATGGATAAAGGCAAAATTTTAATTTTGAATTTATCCAAAGGAAGAATAGGAGAAGATAATTCTCGGTTATTGGGGGCTCTTTTAATAACTAAATTGCAGTTAGCTGCTATGTCCCGCGTAGATGTACCAGAGGATGAGCGAAGAGATTTTTTTCTTTATGTTGATGAATTTCAGAATTACGCAACAGAGTCTTTCGTTAATATTTTATCTGAAGCAAGGAAATATAGATTGTCCTTGATTTTGGCTCATCAGTACATTACCCAGATGGAGGAAACAGTAAGAGACGCAGTATTTGGAAACGTGGGAACTATTATCGCTTTTCGGGTGGGAGCAGAAGATGCAGAATTTTTAGAAAAAGAATTTGTTCCTGAATTTACTGCCCAGGATCTAGTTAATTTAGCCAAATATAATATTTATTTAAAGCTGATGATTGATGGAATAGCAGGCTCTCCATTTTCTGCAGGGACTTTTCCTCCTTTTCCAAAGCTAGAGCATTCAAATAGAGAGAAAATTATCAAGGCATCTAGGGAGAGATATGGGACGAAAAAAGAATTGGTAGAAGAGAAAATTATCAGATGGACAGGTATTGTAAACTCACTTCCACCCACTTCCGCCCAGACTGTTCTTTACGATGCAAAATGCTCACAATGCGGGAAACAGACAAAGGTTGTTTTTCCTCCAGATGGAGTGAGGCCTACTTATTGTAAATCCTGCCGGAATAAAATGAAAAAAAGTGAGGCGCAAAGAGAGAGTGGAGAAGCTTCTATTTCTTTTAAGGAAGCCTTGAAAAAAGAACCAACCTCTTTTTCTCCCAGAAAATTAAACAGAGAACCTTTTAAGAAAAGAAAAAACGTTAATGTAGAGGAATTAAAGAAAACATTAGATGAAATCTTAGAAAAAAGAGAAAATAAAGATTCCCAACAATGAAGGTACTTTCAGATTTTGGTTTTGAAAATAAAAAAGTTTTGATGAGATGTGATTTTGATGTTCCCCTCGATGAAAAGGGGAATATTTTAGATGACTTTAGAATTGAACGGTCAATTCCCACAATTGTATATTTAACGAAAAAGAATGCAAAACTTATTTTAATGTGCCATCTGAAAGGATTTGGCGACGAGATAGTGAGCGTAGCTCCAATCCAGAAGAGATTAGCGGAATACCTGGATTGCCCGGTAATAAAAGCTAAAAATTGTGTTGGCAAGGAAATTGAAGACTGGATTTCGAAAATGTCTCCAGGAGATATTTTGCTCTTGGAAAATTTAAGATTTTATGCAGGCGAGAAAGAAAACGATCAGGAATTTGCCAGGAATTTGGCAAAATTAGGAGATATTTATATTAATGATGCTTTTGCTACTTGCCACAGAAAGCATGCTTCAATTGTTGGAGTGCCAAAATATCTACCATCGGCAGCAGGGTTGGTTTTAATGGAAGAGATAAGGATATTGTCTAAGATCAGGAAAAATCCAGTAAGACCCTTAATAGCAATAATGGGGGGTACCGTTCAGGAAAAAAAAGGATTAATGTTCGTGGAAAAGATGTCACAAATCGCAGATTTTGTTTTAGTCGGCGGCCTAATTAAAAAATCAATTGAAAAAGAGAAATTTTCTTTTACCAGTCCTCAGAAAATTATCCTTCCAGTAAAAGAAGCTATGTCTGACTTTGATTTAGGGCCAGAAACCTTGAAAATTTTTAAAGAAAAAATTTCTCAGGCAAAAACTATCTTTTGGTCGGGACCTGTGGGGAAGATTGAAGAAGAAAGATTTTCGAAAGGAACTATGGAAATTGCCCAGGCAATTATCAGCGCTTCGGCTTTCAAAGTAGCAGGAGGGGGAGCAACAATTGATTTTCTAAGAGACCATAATTTAGCTTCCAAATTTAATCATCTTTCCACGGGAGGGGGATCTGCATTGGCTTTTTTAGCAGGGGAGAAATTGCCAGGTATTGCCGCCCTCGAAGAGGGCGAGCCTCGCTCAGTGAAACTGAGCGGGAAGCCTTAAAATAATCCGAATACCATCCGAATCGTATCCGAATGTCACTAATAAATTATTCGGGTCATTTGGATTTTATTCGTAGATTAGGATTACATTTATGGAAATAAAAAACCTAAAAAAAGTAGCTGATAGGATTTTAAAGGCAGTAAAAAATAAGGAGAAAATAATTTTATATGGTGATGCCGATATGGATGGTATATCTTCGGTTATTATTCTCAAAGAAACTTTGAAGAATCTGGGAGGGGGTGTAGCATCAGTTTATTTTCCAGACAGAGAGACTGAAGGGTATGGGTTAAATGAGGAGGCTTTGCATTTTTTAAAACCAATAGCCCCTGCTCTTTTAATTACTTTAGACTGCGGGATTGGGAATTTTGAGGAGACAAAATTAGCAAAAAAAATGGGGTTTGAAGTAATTATTGTTGATCACCATGTGGTTTTAGGGAAATTGCCAGAAAATGCAATTGTTGTGGACCTGAAACAGAAAGGAGATACTTATCCTTTTAAAGAATTTGCCGCAACCGGTGTTACTTTTAAGCTTTGTCAATTGTTGCTGGGAGAAAAGTTAAGCGAGAACTTGAAAAATAATTTTTTAGAGTTGGTAGCTTTAGCAACTTTAGCAGATATGATGCCGGAGCAAGAAGAAAATAAAACATTTATTGAGGATGGATTAAAATCTCTGGAAACAACCTATCGGCCTGGACTGAAAGTTTTTTTTGAGATTGATACTATCAAGGATCTTCCTTCAACCCGTCAAATTGCCCAGAAAATTATTTCTGCTTTGAATATTCCTACTCCTAAGGACCATTTAAATAAATCCTATGACTTATTGACCTGTTCTTCTTTTTCTATCGCAAAGAGTTTAGCCGAAGAGCTTTTGGATAAAGCAGAACAGAAAAAGGCCAGAGTAAGAGAGATTGTGCAGACAGTAGAAGAAAGGCTTTCCAATAAAGAAGAGCTTATCGTTTTTGAAGGGGATCCTTACTGGTCCATTATTTTATCTGGGACAGTCGCTTCAAAAATATGTTATACTTATCGTAAACCCACTTTTATTTTTAAAAAGAGAGAAAAAGAAAGCCAGGGGGCAGTAAGAGTGCCAAAAGGTTTAGATGCGGTGAAGGCAATGATGCACTGCAAGAAATTTTTAATTACCTTCGGGGGACATCCTCCGGCAGCCGGGTTTCGATTAGATAATAAAAACTTAGAGGAATTTAAAAAATGCCTGAATGACTATTTTAGCGAACACAAGAATTGATGCGCAAATTTTATACGAATGCTATACGAACAAATTATTTGTATCATTCGTATGTTATTAGCCCCAGAACCAATCCTCACTTCGTTCGAATGGTACGGGGCAAGCATTAATTATGGTTTAACTTGTTTGGAGTTTCCTATGCCCGCCCCGTATTTCCCGACTTGTCGGGATAGTACCGGGGTATATTAGTGTCGCGTTTATGGGACAACAATCATATTATGGCATTGTAGGCAACGGAGAGACTTGTGCATTGATTTCTTCCACAGGGAGCATTGACTGGTTTTGTCTGCCTTCATTTGACGGGAATATGGTTTTTTCCAAAGCTCTGAATCCAAATTTAGGAGAGTCTTTTTATATTGAGTTATTTGATGGAGAAGAGGGGATATTGCCAAAGAAATTTAGCCAAAGCTACATTAAAAACACGAATATTTTAGTAACAGAAATAGAGTATAAACCTGTAAAGCTGAAGGTTATTGATTTTATGCCGTGGAAAGGAATTTCAGAAAGCATTCGAGAAAAAAGATATCTGTTCCGTATATTAGAGGTTCAGAATAAAACACAGCGAAGAAAAAGTATTAAAATAAGTTTATCAACAGAGAAAGGAGGCGAGATAAAAGAAAGAGGTTTTATTGAAGATAAGAATTTTGCGCTCGGGGTTTATATAGAAAAAAACACATTTGAATTAAAGCCAAAGGGTCATAAAGAAACATTCATTGTATTATCTTATGGAGAGACAAGGGCTAAGGCAGAATATCTATTAAATAAGGCAAAACGAATAAATATAAGAGACGAATTGGCAAAGACTGAAAACTTCTGGAAAAATTGGTTAGCGAGAGGATATAAGATTTCCTTCAAAGACAAAGATTATGAAGACATGTATTCTCGTTCTTTGCTGGTCTGCAAGCTTTTAACATACCTTGAAACGGGAGCTTTTCTTGCAGCCCCCACAGCATCTTTTCCAGTTACTCCAAGCACAGCCGAGAACTGGGATTACAGGTTTTGTTGGTTAAGAGACAGCTATTTTGTATCTCGTGCATTTCTTAAAACAGGCCACTATGAAGAAGTGAGAGATCTATTAGAATTTTTCTACTCTATTCAAGAATCAGACGGGAGTTGGCTTCCATTATATACGATAAGCGGTAAGAAACTAAGAAAAGAGGTTGTAATAGAAGCGGAAGGAAAGATTATACGGATGGGCAATGCAGCTAAAAATCAGCTGCAGTTGGATAATGAAGGGAGCGTCTTACATACAACATACCTCTACTATCTTTTTACTAAAGAAAAAAGTTTTCTTCGGGAATACTGGAAAAAAATCGTGAAGGCAGCTGACTGGATCTCAAAGAACTATCAAAGGCCAGAGAATGGATTATGGGAGTTGCGTGAGAAAGAGCATAGAAAAAAAGCGCAGTGGGTTTACGGAAAAGTTATGTGTTATGTAGGCTTGGAGTCAGCTATTAAGATTGGAGAAGTTTTGGAGAAAAAGTTAAGGCCAAAGTGGGAGATGGTAAAAAACAGCCTTAAAAATGATATCCTTAAAGAAGGGTGGTCTAATCAAAGAAAATCTTTTTTACAGCTCTACGATGCTGATTCTCAAATAGACATCTCTGTTCTTGCGATAGAGGATTACGGGCTTTTGAGTCCGCTCAATCCAAAGATACGTAAAACCGTGCAACTCATAGAAGAAAAATTAGTAACAAAAGGTTTTGGAGTGAAGAGGTTTGAGGATGCAAATCTGCCATTCTACCTGCCAACCTTATGGCTTGCCACTCACTATATAAGGGCTGGAGATAAAGAAAAAGCAAAGAAATATATAGCAGCTTGTATAAGGTCAAGCACTAATCTATATCTGTGCGCAGAACATTTTGATCCTATCAAAGGTGAGCAGCATGGCAATTTCCCGCAGGCATTTAATCATTCAATGTTTGTGGAGACACTGCTTTGCCTAAAAGAAGAAAAGTATGCACTTAGATTTTTAAATGTCCTGAATATTCACTTTAAAACATTTTTGAGCTTTTTAAGTAAGGTGAAGCCAAAGAAAGGATTTTATCTCCGAAAAAAATGAAAGGTGATTCCAATATACTGATGCATACGAATTATATAAATAATTTATTCGCATCATTAAAACTTATTCGCATATTACCGATTTTATGAAAAAAATTCTCATTTATACTGACGGCGGCTCCAGAAGCAATCCTGGACCGGCAGCCATTGGAATTGTTTTTTGTAATGAAAAAGGCCAAAAGATTAAAGAATTTTCAGAATATCTGGGAGAAGCGACAAACAACGAAGCTGAATATCAAGCTGCTATTTTTGCTTTAAAAAAATTCAAAGCTCTTTTTTCAAAAAAATTAGCCAGTCGTGCAGAAATTGAATTAAAATCAGATTCAGAGCTTTTGGTGAATCAACTATTAGGAAAATATAAAATTGTGGATCCAAAAATTCAACCTCTTTTTTTACAACTTTGGAATTTAACGCTTGATTTTAAAAAAGTCAAATTCAAATTTATTCCTAGAGAAAAAAACAAAGAGGCAGACCGTTTGGTCAACGAAGCCCTTGATGGGGCATCCAAGACCCAAAAACTTCTCTAAAAAACCATATAATAATTCATGACAAACAAAAAATTACCACTTATTTTTCTGTTAGCCGTTATATTGTCTTTTGCCATATCTCCTTCTGCAGCCTTTGCTGTAAGCGATGAAGAATTATTTAATGAGTTACTTGATAAATTAATAGATGTTTCTTTAGCCCTTTCTTTGCTTCAACAACAAATCAATGACCTAATAAATTCCTCACAGCCTTTGCATCAACTGGCATTAGGCGCATACTTAAAAGATTTATTTGAAAGTAATGAGATTATTTTAGACAAAGATGATTTTTTAGAACAAACGGAAAATCCTTATCTTAGTTTCGCGAAAATATTAAATTTAATTCCGTCTTCCTATAAGGTGGATAAGAGAATAACTCAAAGGGAAGTTGATCAAATTTCAGAGCAGTTTCTTTTACTAAAAGACCGGCTACTTCTTGACGGACTTTACGGAAAAGTCGATATGCATGAGCACTATCGATCTGGAGGCGATATAGAGAAATTTTTGAAAGCAGCCGGTAGTTTGGGAATTTCTAAAATTGTTTTTGTGCCAACAGGATTGGGTCCTGACAATAAAGGCTATATATTTCATCAGAGCTTTCTCATTAGATATATTAAAAAATTATACCCAGAGAAAATTATTGCTTTTTGTACTATTGATGAAGCAGACCCAAAAGCAGCTGAAGTTTTTGAAGACTGCCTTAAAAACGGCGGGCAGGGTTTGAAACTTCTCGGCGGCCACCCAAGTTTTTATGACGAACCTTTTAATTCTGAAAATATGTACAAAGTGTATCAAAAAGCTGCTGAATATCAGGTGCCCATTTTGCTCCACGGAAGTATTATCAATGTCCCAGAAACAAAAAATCAACTTCACCAAGTATATTCAGATTTTCCCGAAGTAACTTTCATCCATGCTCATTACTGTTCCGCAATTTTTAGAGGCATTAACCTTGATCAATGTGCAGAGTTTTTGGATAAATATCCTAATGTATATGTTGACCTCTCAATGGGAGGAGGCATTAAAAGATACCATCGTTATTTTAGAGAAGATTTGGCGAAAGTAAAAGATTTTATTTTAACTTATCAGGACAGAATTTTATTTGGCTCAGATATTATTTTAGATCGTGCCACATACAAAGATTTTGATTTTATTTACGACAGAATTCAGTGCGATCTTGATTTACACCAGAAAAAAGAATACACTTGCCCTTATGGAGAAAAGGATGTTTTACACCAGGGTTTTGATTTAGACCGAGATATTCTTAAAAAACTTTATTTTGAAAATCCAAAGAAAGCTTTTAATTTTTAACTATGGACATATAAGAATTAAAAAACCCGCCGGTGAGGCGGGATTTTTAATGTCCTAGCAAGTCTATAAGCCGAATTCTGTATTTGTGTGATCATTTGTCTGGGCCCCGATTTACATCTGAGCTCAAGCGAACTACTCTTTCACAAAAATTCTAGATAAACCCAGAATTTCTGATTTGTTCTTGCACCCAATAAGGATTTAGCCGTTTCACTCCTACATTGCTGCAGGACTACTCCGACAATAGTCGGAGTGCTCAACCTTTCGGTTTCGCGCGTCTCTGTTCGCACCTCTAGTCTTACGACCGACGGCCGTTAACCGCTATATTTTTTGACCCCGATATCTATTCGGAGAAATGGTGTTCGGACTTTCCTCCCCCTGTCATTGCTGGCAAGGAGTAATCACCCAACTTACTAGGACAATTATATTGTATCGATTTAGACAAAATTTGTCAAGCTTAAGAATTCTCATTTGAAAAAGATGTCAAAAAAGATTAAAATAAGTTATTCGTGTTGATACTAGATTAAAGTTATCCTTCGACAAGCTCAGGACACTTCGACTTACTTGCACTGAGCGAGGCCTGAGCAGAGCGAAGGACGAGTCGAAGTGTGACTTTTCACAACATTTTTAATTCTCAAACAAAGAGTATCACTTTTGCTGCTTTCTTGATTGCGATTTCTTCAGGTATTAGCGGTGTTTTGGGTTTGATTCGTGATGGATTATTGGCAGGCCGTTTTGGAGTCTGGTCAGAAACTAATTCCTATTTTGCAGCTTTTAGGGTTAATGATTTCTTCTATAACCTTTTTATTATAGGAGGATTTGCCGTGGTCTTTTTACCTCTTTTTGCCGAATATTATTCAAAAGAGAGAGAAAAGACCTGGGAGATGGTAAGTCATGTTTTAAATTTTTTTTTATTTCTGCTAATTTTAGCTTCTTTGTTTATTTTTATCTTTGCTCCCCAACTGGTGAAAATCATAACTCCAGGATTTTCCTTTGAAGAAAAGAACCAAACAGCTTTTTTAATCAGGATAATGATTTTAAGCCCGATACTATTTGGTCTGTCAGCAATTTTCTCAGGGATTTTACACTATTTTAACCGTTTTTTCATATATTCACTTGCTCCAGTTTTATATAATCTTGGGATTATTTTCGGTATTTTGTTTCTGTCTCCATCCTTCGGTATTATCGGGGTTAGTATGGGAGTTGTTCTGGGGGCCTCACTTCATTGGGCGGTGCAGATTCCATCTGTTTTAAATTGCGGTTTTAAATACCGCCTTCTTCTCAACTTCAGATATCCTGCTATAAAAAAGATTTTTTATTTAGTTATACCTCGGCTTTTTGCAGTAACTTCACAGCAAATAAACCTAATCGTGATTACAGCTATTGCTTCAACTATTAGTGGGGGCATTGCTATTTTTACTTTCGCAAACAATCTTCAGCATTTTCCAATCAGTCTTGTTGCGATTCCCTTTGCCATAGCTTCTTTCCCGTCTCTTTCCAGAAACTGGGCGGCAAATCAAAAGAAAGATTTCTTGGAAAACTTCTCTTTAATTTTCAGGCAAATTCTTTTTTTTATGGTTCCTCTTACTATTTTGCTCTTTATTCTGAGAGCTCAAGTAGTCAGGTTGGTCTTGGGAACTTTAGGGGATGGTAAGTTTGACTGGGTCGCAACACAATTGATAGCCGCTTCACTTGGACTTTTCTGTTTAGGGATTATAGCTTTTGCATTTATTCCTTATTTAGCCAGAACTTTCTTTTCTTTTCAGGACACGAAAACCCCAACTTTCATTGCCATATCCACAGTTCTGCTTAATATTACTTTAAGTTTTTTGCTGGTTTGGCTTTTGGGGTTTCAGAATGCTTTTCAAGATTTCTTGGTAAAGATCCTCAAATTAGGAGGAATAGAAAATGTCACAGTTGTCGGACTGCCTCTTGCTCTTTCCATTGCTGTGACTTTCCAATTCTTTCTTCTTTTGTTTTTTCTCTACCGGAGAATTGGTGATTTTGGCGTAAAGAAAATATTTTCTTCTTTCGCGAGAATAATTTCTGCCAGCTTTCTGGCTGGAATTACAACCTTTTTCGTCCTCCGTTTGGCAGCTTTTTTTGTTGAGACAGACAAGGTTCTGGGATTGCTCGCCCAGACGGTTATAGCAGCTTTTTCCGGGATTCTTATTTATTTTATCTTGACTCTCGTTTTTAAATTTCCAGAGCTGAAAATTATCGTCAAGTCTTTTAAAAAGCAATTTAGAAAAGAGGTTACACCAGTTGAAACAGAGTCCTCCTAAATTTTTTTCTTTCTTAAATTATGACTGGTAAACCTTAAAATTGTTACATTATGGAAGAACGAAAGAACATAATAAATTTCTGTATTATTAGCCATATAGATCATGGAAAGTCAACTTTATCTGATCGTTTCTTGGAGCTTACAGGCACTGTTTCAAAAAAGAAAATGCGGCCCCAGTATTTGGATTTAATGGATCTGGAAAGAGAGAAAGGGATTACCATCAAAATGCAGCCAGTAAGGATGTCCTATACCTTAAACGCCAAACCCTATATTCTAAACCTTATTGACACGCCGGGTCATGTTGATTTCTCGTATGAAGTTTCAAGATCCTTGGCTGCAGTTGAGGGCGCAATATTATTGGTTGATGCGACAAAGGGAATTCAGGCGCAGACTATACACAATTTAGAATTGGCGAAAAAACCCCGATACTATTCATCTTCTGCGGAGTTACGGGGCAGGCAAAATTTCGTAATCATTCCAGTTGTTAATAAGATTGATTCGTTGTATGCGCGAGTTGAAGAAGTAAAGGCGGAAATTTCCCAGGTTTTAAATGTTGAGGAACGGGAAATTTTATCTATTTCAGCGAAAAACGGCACCAATGTAGAAGAACTTCTCAAAGTTGTGATAGAAAAAATTCCAAAGCATACTGGCAGCGAGGATGCTCCTTTCAAAGCGCTCATTTTCGACTCTAAATATGATTCCTTCAAAGGAATAATCGCCTACATAAGAATTTTTGAAGGGAAGATTAAAACAGGAGAGCAGATTTATTTAATAGGAGGGAAGTCAAAGTCTATTGTGAAAGAGGTAGGGTATTTTAAGCCGGGTTTAACCCCGGCTTTAGAGCTTAAAGCCGGGGAGATCGGGTATTTGGCTACTGGCATTAAGGAGCCTGGAAGGGTAAGAGTGGGAGACACCATTACGAAATTAAATACTGCTGAAATTAAACCATTGCCGGGCTATAAGGAGCCGAAGCCTGTGGTTTTTGCCAGTTTATATCCTGAAAGCCCAGAGGATTTTGACCTTCTCAAAGAAAGTTTAAACAAATTAGAACTGTCCGACCCTTCTTTTACGTTTGAGCAAGAAGCAAAAGAGATGCTGGGAAGAGGGTATCTCTGTGGATTTTTAGGTTCGTTGCATGCTGAAATTGTGATTGAGAGGCTTCAAAGAGAATTTGGACTGCATTTGATAATTTCTCATCCTTCGGTGGTATATAAAATTATTGATAAAAAAGGAAAGGAAGTTTTAGTTTTTTCTCCTATTGATTGGCCCGATGTATCTTCAATCCAAAATACTGAGGAACTCTGGGTGAAGTTAGAAATTATTGTTCCCAAAAAATATTTCGGCAAAATCTTCAAGGTTTTAGAAACAACTAAAGGAAAGCATATTGAGAACAAGTTTTTTGGGAAGGAGCAAGTCTTGTTGATTTATGAGGTTCCTTTGCGAGAAATAATAAAAGACTTTTACGACAAACTAAAAGGAGCTACAGAGGGCTTTGCCTCAATGAATTATGAAATTTTAGGTTTTCGAAAGGCAGATTTGGTGAAGTTGGATATTTTGATTGCCGGCAAGAAGGAGAAGGCATTTTCTAAAATTATCCCCAAAGAAAATACTTTTTTGGAAGGCAGAAAGATTGTAAGCAAATTAAAAGAAGTCTTGCCTCCTCAACAATTTGCTTTACCATTGCAGGCTGTTATCTCCGGGAAAATTATTGCAAGAGAAACACTTTCTGCGAGAAGAAAGGATGTTCTGGCATCTATCTACGGCGGAGATTATACGCGAAAAAAGAAACTGTTGCAAAGACAAAAAAAAGGCAAGAAGAAACTAAAAGGGAGATCCTTGCCAATTAAGATCCCCCCCAAAGTGTTCTTAGAAATTTTCAAAAGCTCTTAGGAGCACAGGGTTCGAACCAGAATTAATTGAGCGGAGCGAATTCAGGCAAGATTCGAGGCGCGAGGAGCGATGCGATGCCGAAGTGCATCGTGAGCGATGAGCAACAAAGAAGCTTGCCTGAATTCGCTCCGCCCGAAGGGAAACTGAAAAATGGCTAATTTCTTTGTTGCTCCTCCTTGAAGTAGTTTCTAACTACTCCTTTGTCGTCGCGTCGCGAAATTACCTCATTTTTCAGTTTCTCAATCTGATTTTGGTTCAAATCCTGCGCTCTTAGTTCAAGATAGTTATTTTTTCCTCAATAAAACTTCAGTGTGAGGATAGGCGAATTCTACATCTTTTAATGACCGTACATTTTTAAATATTTCCTGAGTAATCAAGCTTCTTATTTCTTCTCTGGAAACAGCTGGAGTAAAATATCGAACTAAAACATCAACTCCAGATGCTTGGAACCAGATTCTCAGATATGGCTCTTTCATATTTTCTACGAAATTTTTAAGAACTTTTTTTGCAGCAAGACTTGCGATTTCTTTCGCTTTCTTAAGATTTGATTCAAAGGTTATCGCAAATTTCACTTCATCCAGAATAGTTTCGCCTGTCTTTGTATAATTGATTATATCCTCATCAAATAATTTTGCATTAGGGACTAAAATTATTCTTCCTGAATTTTCCTCAGCAGCTATTGTTCCTCCAATTTCTCCAATATGAATGTGGGTTAATGTTATATCCACTACATCACCTTTCGTTTGACCAATAATTATTCTATCTCCAATCTCAAAAGGCCGTTTAATAACCATCATCAGCCAGGCAGCAATACCAGTAATTGGTCTTTGTAAGGCCCAACCTAGAGCAGCCGTTAAAAAACCTGCGGCTATTCCTATTCCAGCTAAAGAACCAGCATAAGATAGAAAAGCAAAAATTATTATTAAGAGAAAAATTAAATATTGAGCTGCCCGAAAGAAAATTTCAATATTGGAACGCTCTTTTTTTGTTTTGACTCTCCGGAGGAATCCCCTTTTCGCTATTCTAAGAAGAAAATTAAAAAGCCAAAATAAAATTATAAAAGTTAAAACTGATCTCAGAATATTTACAACCAGTTCCAAATTGAGATTGTTAATAAAATCTGCCATTTTACTTTTTATATTCTTTTGCTAAAATCAATACGGAAGAAGAAAGAGAACCAGACTCAAAATTATAATTACAACAAGAATAAGCCAGACTATTTTAAAAATTGGAATTTTCTTCATTGCTATATTGTACCAAAAATAACAATGTTTAAAAAGAGCAAGCTTTCTTCATCTTTCAGAAGGAAAAAAGAAACTACTTTTTTCAAATCTATTCTTACTCCTATTCTTTCAGGGTTGATGATTTTTGCAGTAATCGGTTTTTTGGTTATTACAAATTTTGAGCGGAATAAAAAAAGATCAGAACTTAATTTAAGGATTGAAAATTTGAAAAATGAAATAGAAATTTTAGAAAGAAAAAAGCAGGAGTTATCAGCCGGCATCTCTCAAATCTCCACAGAGGAGTATTTAGAAAAAGAAGCCAGAGAAAAATTTAACCTGAAAAAACCAGGAGAGGAGTTAGTGGTAATTTTGTCTTCGGAGGAAAGCGAGGAAGAAGTGCCTGAAAAAAAGGAAGGCTTTTGGCAAAGATTTTTAGAAAAAATCGGTTTCTAAGTGCGGGATTAGTTGAGCGGTTCAACGTGACCTTCCCAAGGTTAAAACGCGGGTTCGACTCCCGTATCCCGCTTAAGAAACTGATATGCCAGTGTAGCTCAGCGGCAGAGCAGGGCTTTCGTAAAGCTCAGGTCGTCGGTTCGAGTCCGACCGCTGGCTCAATACAAAGATTGATTTTTAATACATTTCGTGTTAAAATAAAAAAATGGAGAATCTTTTAGAAAAAATCGGCGAATTGTACAAAAAAATCCTTCATCTGGAGGACTGTCTTTGACTTAGCTAAAAAAAGAGATAGAATCGAGGCATTAGAGAAAGAGACCCAAGAGTCTGATTTCTGGTCTGATAAAGGAAATGCAGTAAAAATAAGTCAGGAGTTAGCTGGCTTAAAGGGAGAGGTAGAAAAAATTGATGGTTTAAAAAAAGAATTAGAGCGCTTGAACTTATTGGTGAAAAAGGATAAGGATAAGGATCTGGATTTTACTAAAGACTTTCAAAGCCTGGAAAGAAAGATTAAAAGCGAGGAAATAATCAGTTTTTTTTCCGGGAGATATGATAAGAATTCAGCCACTTTATCAATTTTTGCCGGGGCTGGCGGGCAAGACAGCCAGGATTTCGCAACTATGCTGCTTCGGATGTATGAAAGATACTGTCAGAGGAAAGGATTTGGAACAAAAATTTTACATCAATCATTTGGAGAAGGAGGAGGGCCGGAAGGAAGAATTGGAATAAAATCTGTTACTTTGGAAATTGAAGGGACTTTCGCTTTCGGGTTTTTAAAAAAAGAGTCAGGAGTGCACAGACTGGTGAGAATTTCTCCTTTTTCTACGAAAAAGCTTCGCCATACCTCTTTTGCCTTAGTTGAAGTTTTACCGGAGATAGGAAAAGAAGTAGAGGATGAAATAGAGATCAGACCTGAAGATTTAAGAACTGATTTTTATCGAGCTTCCGGCCCTGGCGGACAGCATGTCAACAAACGGGAAACTGCAGTTAGAATCACCCACTTGCCGACTGGAATTGTTGTTTCTTGCCAGTTAGAAAGACTGCAGGGAAAAAATCGGGAAAGAGCAATGAAGCAGCTGTATGCAAAACTTTATCAGTTAAAGGGAGAGGAACAGCAAAAAGAATTATCCAAAATAAAAGGGAAAGCGGTTTCTGCAAGCTGGGGAAATCAGATTAGATCTTATGTGCTGCATCCTTATAAACTGGTAAAAGACTTAAGAACGAATATAGAGACTTCCAATGTTGAGAGAATTTTCGATGGTTACTTGGACGAATTCATAGAAGCGGAGATAAAGACATGATTAAGTTTCAAAACATTACCAAAATCTATAATCATAACACCACCGCAGTTGATGATGTTTCTTTTGAGATAGACGGAAAAGAATTCGTCTCAATTGTTGGCCGTTCAGGGGCGGGAAAGACGACTTTACTTAAATTACTTTTGGCTGAAGAGAAACCAACGCGGGGGAAAATTTTTTTGGATAACCAAAATGTCCATAAAATAAAACCGGAAGAACTTCCCCGACTAAGAAGGAGAATCGGAGTAATTTTCCAGGATTATAGGCTTTTGTCTTCAAAAAACGTTTATGAGAATGTAGCTTATGTCTTGGAAGTGATAGGAGCGTCAGACCTTGAGATTTCACGGGACGTTCCCCAAGTTCTGGAGATTGTCGAACTGGCAGATAAGGCCCAGAATTTTTCTAAAGAACTTTCAGGGGGGGAGCGCCAGCGGGTAGCTATTGCGAGGGCTTTAATCCCAAGACCGGAAATTATTTTAGCTGATGAGCCGACAGGCAACCTAGATCCTTACCACACGAGGGAAGTTATGAACCTTTTATCAAGAATTAACGAGATGGGAACGACAATTATTTTAGCTACTCATAACAAAGAAGTGATTAATAATTTAGGAAAAAGAGTAATCACCCTTGAAAAAGGCAGATTAGTGAGAGACGACGAAAAGGGTAGATTTATACTTTAGATTATGTTAGTTGCGTTAAAAAGAAT
Organism: Patescibacteria group bacterium; assembly: GCA_022574775.1. Taxonomy (GTDB): domain Bacteria; phylum Patescibacteriota; class Minisyncoccia; order Minisyncoccales; family RBG-13-36-15; genus JACZRI01. The sequence goes on from JACZRI010000003.1 coordinate 67,595, forward strand.
AATTCATTCTGGTTGGTTGAGTTTTAGAAGGCAAACAGCTTTATCTTTTGCGACGGTTTCCATTATGATGATGGCCATCTTTTTAATAACTTCTCTTTTTCTTTTGCAGGGAATGACGAAATTTTTGATTGCTGATCTGCAAGATAAAGTTGATATTTCAGTTTATTTTAAAAAAGATTCTTCTGAAGAAGACATCTTAAGGGTAAAAGCTGAATTATCTGAAAATCCAGAGATTAAAAATGTTGCTTATGTATCAAGGGAAGAGGCATTGGAAAAATTCATTGAAAGGCACAAAGAAGACCAAATTTTAATAGAATCTTTAGCTGAAGTTGGGGAAAACCCTTTGTTGGCTTCTTTGAATATTAAGGCTTGGCAGGCGAGTCAATATACGGCAATATCAATTTTTTTAGAGAAAGGGCCTTACCAAGAGCTTATTGAGAAGGTAGATTATTACCGGAATAAAGAAGTTATTGGGAGAATTTTTGAAATTTCTTCAAATATTAACTTAGCAGGTATTATTTTCAGTCTTATCTTAGGGTTTATTGCTATCGTAGTTGCTTTTAATACTACAAGATTGGCAATTTATAATTCCAGAGAAGAAATTTCCATAATGAGGCTTGTAGGAGCTTCTAGTTGGTTCGTGCGAGGGCCATTTATCGTTCAAGGAGTAATTGTTGGGGTGATTGCCACTCTTCTTACCGTTTTGGTTTTCACTATCGGTGTTTTCTTTTTTAGTTCAAGAATTGATCTTTTCATCCCTGGTTTTAGTCTCTTTGGGTATTTCAAAGCGCATTTCTTTACCTTGCTTTTCATCCAGCTTGCAACGGGTGTGGGTCTGGGGGTAATATCTAGCTGGATCGCAGTAAGGAAGTATTTGAAAGTATAATATCCACCTCTTCGGCGGATGCACCGATGAGGTGCATTGCGAGGTCGTCTAATGGCCCCGTGTACTATAAAAATTATATTTAGAGCTGGGAGGTCATCTAATGGTAGGATGCAGGCCTCTGGAGCCTGGCATGATGGTTCGAGTCCATCCCTCCCAGCTGTGGATATAATTTTAGTACGGGGTAAATAGGACTTGGTTCGCCTGCCCCGCTGTGCCTCCCCAGTAACCTTGAGCATAGTTCGAGAGACCGAGAGGTGTTATTTACGAATTCTAAAATCGCCAAGAAGGCGGTTTTTTATATTAAGATAGAATAATTAGAATCTCTGTGGAAAAATACACTTGACGCCAATTTCATATGAAATATAATTCATACTATGAAGAGGACTATTCGTGAACCATACAAAATATTTTTTGAGACACTCGGGAATAAAACGAGGTGGGATATTATCCATTTGCTTCAAAAAGGAAAACTTAATGTAACTGCTATTGTAAAAACTCTTGGCTATGAACAGAGTCTCATCTCTCATCACTTAGGGCGGCTTGAAAGATGTGGTTTTGTAGGTGTTGAAATAAATAAGAAAGAACGCATTTATACCTTAAACAAAAAAACAATTAAGCCTCTTTTGAAACTTATGGACAAACATATAAACAGGTATTGTAAGAATCTTTGCCGATAAGTTAATGGAGAGCGACCAACAAAAATCAAAACTTCTTCTCGCTCTAATCGGTTTTATTCTTTTGGTAATTATCATTGCCGGCCTTTTCTTTTTAGCATTAAGTACGGCAGGGGCGACAAGCTTAGTTCTTTCTTACGTTGCTGGCCTTTCAATGATTTTCTTGCCCTGCACCCTTCCTCTAGCATTTATCATTGTACCCTTAACAATGGGGCAAAAGCCAAAAAAAGGATTGATAATGGCGCTTCTTTTTGGCCTTGGCATCTCGATTACCTTAGCGTTCTATGGAGTTCTTACTGCAAGCGTCGGCTCATTTCTTGGAGTGGATAAGGCGACCCGCATTATGTTTACTATAGCAGGATTTGCCGCACTCATTTTTGGTCTTTCAGAACTGAAGCTTATTAACTTTACCATGCCGGGGTTTTCTGGAGCCATGCCCTCTTGGATTCAACAAAGAAAAGATTATACCAAAATCTTTTTTATAGGTTTGTTTCTTGGCAATGCTGGTGTAGGGTGTCCCAACCCGGCATTCTATGTCTTGCTCACCTATATTGCATCAGTCGGCAATGTAATTACAGGCGGCTGGCTTGCTTTTATTCATGGTGTAGGGAGAGCAACACCTCTTGTTTTCCTTGCCATTTTAGGACTCCTTGGTATTAATTCTTTGAAATGGATTACCGAGAGGAAGGCATCGGTAGACAAAATTATGGGCTGGGGACTGGTGGGAGTAGGGTCGTTTATCTTGACCTACGGCATTATGGGAATGAATTGGTGGGAAGACGGCCCTATTCATAAAGCATGGAATGATTTTGTGTTCCGTATTGCGCCAAATCTTGCAGAACTTGAAGGGCATGATCTTTTGGTACCGAGAGGATTTGTTGATGCTCCACTATGGGCTGGCTGGGCTTTCTTCTTGGGATTAGTAACACTGAGTATTGTTTGGTACAAGATGAGAAAAAAGACTGACCAAAACACCGTATGACATATTCTCCATCAACAAAGACGACATATATCCTTTGGGTTGTTGCCGGAATTGCAGTGTTCGCGCTTATTATCATCCTTGGCTTCATATTTTACGGTTTTGTAGTACCGCAGGCGCAAGCCGTAAGCCAATTTGGTACTTTTGTGGTGCTCGGTTTCGTTTTTATAGCAGGGGTCGCTGCTTTCTTTTCTCTCTGTCCTTTTGCGGTATATTGCCTATTATCTCAACACGGAGACAGAAGAGCACAGTGAAAATAAAACCAGCGAGAATAGAGCTAAATTGAGACACGCCTCAAACCGTTTAATTTCCCCTTGAAACCCAGGTTCTAGACCGAGGATGCCAGCCAGATACTCCGTATTATAATTTTCCTTTTATTTTTGAGATATTTTATTAGATTTATGGGTTCAGCACGGATAATTTTTTGGTCTTTTACCCAGAATCCATCCCAGAAAAAGCTAAGGTCAAAAACTTACGCAGAACTCCTTGTCAGTTTTTATTTAATATCGCCATCACAATAAACGAAACAAATACCATAATTGGTAAATATTCTTCGATTAAATTTTGAATCTTATAAATCATAGAATTAAAAGAATTTAAATCAAATTACCTTTATGATATTTCAACAGATGCTGATGGGAGATATGCAAAACTTCACCTACATAATAGGCGATGAGAAGGATAAGGTAGCTGCGGTTGTAGATGCCGGTGAGGATACTAATGAGATAATCAAAGCCGTAGAAAGTAAGGGCTTGAAGGTAATCTATGTTATCAGTACCCACTCTCACTTTGACCACGTTTGGGGCAATGAAAGTTTAGCTGGTAAGATCGGCGCTAAGATTATTGCACACAAGAATTTTCCTCATAGGAAGGATGTTGGTGTGGATGAGGGTAATGTCATTGATGTAGGTAGTATTAAGATCAAAGTACTATATACTCCCGGTCATACTGAAGATGCTATTTGCCTTCTGGTTGATGGTAAGCTTATTACTGGTGATGTCCTTTTTGTTGGTAATTGTGGTAGGACTGATCTTCCTGGTGGTGATGTTGATAAGATGAGGGATAGTCTTAAGAGATTGATGGAATTGGATGATGGTATAGAAGTTTGGCCTGGGCATGATTATGCTGATAGGAAGTATTCTACTATTGGTAATGAGAAAAGGAGTAATGTTTGTTTTAAGGAGATTATTTGAAAAATATCAGCATTTACTAGATAGAAAATTATTAAAAAGGGTAAGAGATAAAGAAGAATTATCATTACGATCTGTTCTAGAAGGTGTAGAGACAGAGAAGAAAGAAAAATTAGATTCAAAAAATATACCATTTTGAGATACTTTTGAATTCAAATTTTCAAGCCTAAACTCTAAATCGTCCAGCTAAAAGAGTTTGAGCCGGTGTTTTAACCCCAAACCCCTCTATAAACCAAGTTCTAATACTGTACCATCCCCGCAGTCATTTAGGGCACCTGACCGAAACCAGTCTCAAGCCACAAGAAAACCGCCTTGTCCAGGCGGCTTTCTTTTTACTTCTCAACACGCTTGTCTTATATTCTTCAACGAGATTCAACTGGTATCATTCATTTCAGATCATGTGAATCTGAAAATACTACAGAGATTTCGGTATCCAGAAAGTCTTTAATCTATATAATATAGTTTCCGAATGCTACTCCCACGTTTCCCGTAGAGATAGTATTATTCGCTTTATTCTTATCGGTGCTATAATTAATAAGATAACAATTTATTGCTATGCTTGATTCTATAGCTTTTCGTTTTCAAAAATTCGCGCCTCTCCTTTTACGATTTGGGCTCGCGACGGTGTTTCTGCTTTTTGGAGTGCAAAAACTCATAAATCCAAGCCAGACCACCGTAGAGATTCAATTGCTTTTAAACTTTGAGTTAGCTGATGCTGCCGCTCTAAGTTTTTATATGGGTTTGTTCGAAATACTAATTGCGCTGGCTTTTATAGTTGGATTGAAAGTCAGATTTTCTGCACTTGTTTCCAGCCTGCTAATTTCCATATTCTTCATTTCATTTCTTGTAAAATACGGTTTTTCCATTAGCCCCGACCTTTATCGAGATATAGGGCTCCTAGGAGCTTCTATGGCACTTTTCTTACTTGGTGCGGGACCCTGGAGTATAGATAGTTTGTTACGAAAAAAAGGATATGAATCCCGTTAGAGATAACAAGATGTTTTACACTTATCTGACACAAAGCTCAAAAGACCATAAATGGTATAATACGAATATATAAAATTTATAGTGTTATTATGACCAAAAAAGTTCAATTTTCTATAGAAGGCATGCATTGCGGTTCATGCGCTGCAGGAATAAAAATGGTCTTGGACAATACAGACGGAGTTTTAAGCGCTTCTGCAGATTGGGACAGCAAAAATGGCGAGGTTGAATATGACGAAGAAAAAATAAAGCTGGAGGATATCTTGAAGGCGATTGGGGAGCTTGGATATAAAGCGACCCCTAAAAGTTAATAATATATATTTTCTTTAGAAAAAAAATAAATATATATGAGTGATGAAATTCTTCAGGAGCAAAAGAACGAACTAAGCAACGATGAAGTGTCTCAAAAAAGAGGAGCTGGGCGTTTTATTTTTGCTTTGTTAACATTCTTCTTTCTCGCTGTTGTAATCGGAGGACTTTTTTGGATTTTTGCGTTAAGCCCGAGTTCTCCTGTAGGGTTTGGATGGTATCTTTTTGCGTTTGCTGCGGGGCTCTCAATGATTGTTTTGCCATGTACTCTGCCATTGGCATTTGTCATTGTTCCCATGGTGATTGGGAAAAGTTACGCGAAGGGTCTTGCGACTGCGTTAAGTTTTAGTATTGGGGTCGTGATAACTCTTAGTATGTATGGTATATTTGCCGCCTTACTTGGCAAGGCAGTATTTGGTTTTTCTGGTGGAAGCGGGGAGATGATTAAAAATATTTTCTATGCGCTTGCGGGAATATTTGCGATTGTCTTTGCTTTTGGAGAGCTCGGATTTTTAAAAGTGAGAATGCCAAGTTATTCGGGGGCAGTACCCGGATTTATTCAGAAACGTAAAGATATATTAAAGCCGCTGCTTCTCGGACTATTTTTGGGAAATATTGGTGTTGGTTGTCCTCATCCCGCAACTCCTATGATTTTAGGACAAATTGGCGTTGTAGGAGATGTGTTCTATGGCTGGCTTTTGTTCTTTGTTCATGCTATTGGAAGGGTAATTCCACTTTTGGTTCTCGCAATGTTTGGAATAATTGGAATTAATGCGACAAAAGCATTGGTTCGTCATAGAGTAACTATCGCAAAAACAACTGCTTGGGGAATGGTATTTGTTGGTGGTTTCCTCTTCACTCTTGGGTTCTTCGGTCATGATTGGTGGGTAAATTCTGGCCAGCATACATTTTTTGAACAGATTGTTCAAGAAGAACGTTTTACCGGAATACTCAAAGGACGTTTAGACAGCGAGGTTATCCATGCCCATAGGATTGCAGATGGGAAAGGAATGTTCGGGGCGCCTCTTTGGCTCGGGAACTGGGTTTTAGTTGCCCTTTGGGTTCTGCCGATGTGGTGGTATTGGTTGCAGTCAGGGCGCAGAAAAAAAATGGGAGCACTTTTTGTGGCGATTACTATTTTGTTAGGTTTAATCTTTATTCGTATCTTGCCTAATTGGTTTCTTGGCTTATGATAAATATTCGATAAAATAAAGATATTTTGAGAGTAGATATATAACCAAAAAATCGCAAAAACGGCGGTTTTTCTTGATTGTTTTGTCAAATCAAAAAATTGAACTTTCAACATCTTATGAAGAGGGAAATTATAATACATAATAAAACTGTTTCTTACATTCTTTGTAAAAGCAAGCGGGCGCGCAGGGTGAGGCTAGTTGTGCATTGTGATGGAAGTATAATTGTTACTACTCCCTATGATATTTCAGAAAATGTGGCAGAGAGATTTATCAAGGATAAGGCTAAATGGATTTTTACTAAATTATCTTTCTTTAAGAAATATAACGGTAAACTGACATCAAAAAACCACACAGATTATTTAAAATATAGAGATAAAGTGCAAAGATTAGCTGAGGATAGAGTGGAATATTTCAACGAAATTTATAATTTTAAATTTAATCGTATAAATATCAGAAACCAAAAGACCAGATGGGGGAGTTGTTCTAAGAAAAGAAATTTAAGCTTTAATTATAAAATACTATTTCTGCCTTCACATATCTTTGATTACATTATTACTCACGAACTATGCCATCTGAAAGAATTTAATCATTCGCGAAAGTTTTGGAATCTTGTTGCCGAAACGATTCCTAATTGTTCAGAGATCAAGAAGGATTTGAAGCGAAATGTTTTGAATTCTTATTAGAATATAAAAATATCTTTTTATAAGTTCTATTTTACGAGGCTTAGCCTCGTAAAGTTACTTAATCGCTAAGAATGCGATTTTTTGGTAGAATTAAATAAATTATGAAAATATCAAAAGCAGAATTTATTAAAGGTGTTATCGGGGACGATTACGGTTTGGAAGACAATTTACCGCACATCGCTTTTTTTGGCCGTTCTAATGCGGGGAAATCAAGCGTGATTAACTCCTTAGTTGGCAAGAAAGATCTTGTAAAAACAAGCAAGATGCCAGGGAAAACACGTGAAGCGAATTTTTTCCGCATCAATGATTCTTTCTATTTTGTGGATTTTCCCGGATATGGATATGCGAAGCGTTCGATATTAGAGCGCAACAAAATAATCAAAAGGATTTTTTGGTATGTGAAATTTTCCAATACGAGGCCTAAAGCAGTTTTCTTAATTATTGACGCTAATGTCGGTTTGACTGCTCTTGATCGGGATATGATAAAAATTCTCGAGGCAAATAAACATCAAATTATCATTATTGCAAACAAAATTGATAAATTGGCTAAAGGCGCTGCGGGAAAACAGCTTTCCTCAATCCAAAAAGAAGCGCGAGATATACTAGTTTTGGGATACTCGGCCAAAACAAACGAAGGAAAAGACGAATTAACTGAAAAAATTGCGGGTTTTGTAATAAAATAAGTCTGACCGAAACGCGTTATTTACGAATTCTAAAATCACCAAGAAGGCGGTTTTCTTTTATTAAAGAAAAGAGGGGAGCACGCCTGACTGACGCAACTCCCCTTGTTCGTTCGAAGACTCTGAGCACCTATTAAGAGAGGGCTATTTCACTGGCGACTTCACGGAAGCTGGCGCCCCCGCTTCATAGTCTCGCCCCTATTCTACACATTCTAAGAGGTGTTCCCTCCAACGGTATACTCCGCGAGTCAGAACCACTGGGAGGTTGAACCCAGCTCTCCCATCCATGTGGAGATTATCCCAACCAACGACTAGTCCTTTTTCCGAACGAACATAGTTTTTTTATAACAATCCAAATAACGTGTCAATAGGGCAACAGAAAATCGTCAACCTGTCCGCCTGTGGAAGAAAAGCATGCCTCACACCGTCGAGTCAAACTCGACTGGTGCGGGGGTCCACGGCTACCAGTCGCTTAGAAATTATGCTAAACTAAGTTTAGTGAAAAAATATGGTACTAACACAATCACAAACAAAACTTCGTCTTGGAGATAAAGCTCCGGACTTTACCTTGCAAGGTATAGACGGCAAGAGATACTCTCTGTCAGATTTTGCTGACTCTGAAGGCTTTCTCCTCATCTTTATATGCAATCACTGTCCATATGTGAAAGCAAAGATTGACGATATTGTAAAATTACATGAGCAATTTAAAGATAGGGTTGCTGTGGTAGGTGTTAACAGCAATGACCCTGAATATCCTGGAGAGGGTATTGAAAACATGAAGAAATTTGCGCAGGAACGAAATATCACATTTCCCTATCTATTGGATGATACGCAGAAAGTTGCCAGGTCTTATGGCGCTACCTGTACTCCAGACCCGTTTCTTTTTGATAAAATGCAGCAATTGGTGTTTCATGGCAGAATAGATGATGCATTCAATCCAGAAGATAAAGTGACTGAACGTACTATGGAAGACAACATTCAAAAGATGCTGAAGGGTGACAAAATAGACAGAGAACTTAAACCCTCAATGGGGTGTTCTATTAAATGGATTGAACCTGCCGCGTAAGTTTGTTTTGGAATAATTGACATGCGCATCTCAAAAAAAGAAGCTTTACAATATCATAAGAAATACAGAGGGAAGATAGGGATTGTTGCAAAAACTTCAATTAAGACGAAAAAGGACTTGAGTTTAGCGTACACTCCTGGTGTTGCTTTTGTGTCTCAAGCTATAGCTGAGGATAAAAGTTTGGATAGGGTACTGACAAATAAAGGAAACAGCGTTGCCATTATTACTGACGGTACGGCTGTTTTAGGTTTGGGGGACATTGGGCCAGAAGCCGCCATTCCCGTAATGGAGGGGAAGGCAGCTATTTTTAAGTCCTTTGCCGGAATTGATGCTTATCCTATTTCTTTAGATGAAAAAGATCCAAAGAAGATTATTGATATAGTAAAGGCATTGGCTCCCAACTATGCCGGAATTAATCTTGAGGATATTTCAGCTCCAAGATGTTTTGAAATAGAGCGCACGTTACAAAAAGAGCTTAAAATACCCGTGTTTCATGATGATCAGCACGGAGCTGCAATCATTATTCTAACAGCACTCATAAACGCGCTTTTAGTTGCAAAGAAGAAGTTTGAAAAGGTGCGTGTGGTTATAAACGGGGCTGGGGCAGCTGGTATTGCAACAACTCATCTTTTACTTGCTTATGGGGTAAAACACATAACTGTTGTTGATAAACAAGGGGTTCTGCATAAAAAAGCAAAAGGCATGAACCGATACCAGGCTGAGGTGGCGCGATTAACCAATCCCAAAGTTAAAGGAGGGTTAAAAGAGGCGATAAAAGGGGCAGATGTGTTTATTGGTTTTTCGGTTGGAAACATTCTGTCAAAGAGCATGGTTACCTCCATGGCTCCAAAATCAATTGTATTTGCTGCAGCAAATCCAGTACCTGAAATTAGTCCAAAAGACGCAAAAGCAGCCGGTGCTTTTATTGTGGCAACCGGGCGATCTGATTATCCAAATCAGATAAACAATGCACTTGTGTTTCCAGGTTTGTTTAAAGGATTGCTTGATGCGGGAGCTTCGAAGGTTACGCCAGAACCCATGATATGCGCTGCAACATGTCTTTCAGGATTGATTAAAAAGCCAACTCCAAACAACATAGTTCCTTCTCTTTTTGACAAGCGGGTTGTTGAAACCGTTGCTTTTACCGTTCGGCAAGAAGGAGTGTGCGTGTGCAAGTATTAAGAATGACTACTCTTTTCTCAGCGGTGCGTTTTTTACAATACGCAAGTCAAAACTTAATAATTATTTAGGAATTTTCTATTTTCTCTCCTCCTTTATTTCTATATCAAACAAGTAACCAAACAAGCTAACTTTAAAAAACGGCTTCTATAAGCCATTTTTATTTTATGCCGAAACCTGGGTATTTAAGCTCTCCAAATGATATAATGAATGTATGGAGCATTTTTTCTTTTTTGGAGTTGCTTTTATTGCTGCAGTAATTGGGACTATAGCGGGCTTTGGTACAGCTACTATTTTAACCCCGTTTAGTTCTTTGGTGATTGATATTAAGGTGGCCATTGTTTTGGTAGCCTTTTTTCATTTATTTAGGAATGTATCTACAATTTTTCTTTTTAAGAAAATAAATTGGGGGATTTTTTTAAAATTTGGTATCCCCAGTATTGGGGCTTCATTCCTTGGCGCCAAACTCATAACCACATTAGATACAGAAACCGTAAAAGTTATTTTTGGTTTATTTTTGATCACTTTTGTTCTTTATTCCTTTACGAAAAAAGTCATTCAACTAAGACCAGTCAATTATGTTGCGTTTTCTGGCGGATTGAGTTCAGGATTTTTAGCGGGGCTTATTGGTACAGGCGGAGCCATTCGTTCACTTTTTTTGAATGCTTTTGGTTTACCCAAAAAAGTTTATATAGCCACTTCCGCGATGATCGCCATTGTTATTGATTTAACTAGAATACCTGTGTATTTTGCAGGTGGGATTATTTTTGATAAAATTTATCTCTATTATATCCCAGCTTTAATTCTAATAGCTTTTTTCGGAGTTATAATCGGGAAAAAGATAGTCAAAAAAATACCAACCGAAACTTTTAGAAGAGTGGTGTTAATAGCCTTACTTTTGATTGGGCTAAAGTTAATATTTTGAATTTAAATAAACCAAATATAAACTCATCTAATAAAAAAATCGCCAAGCCCTAAACCAGAACAAGTACGGTTCAGGGTAAAAAGGCGGTTTTTTTAGTAGAATTGTTTGATGAAAAAGAAGACTTTGATGGCCAGCTTGAAAAATTTCTTTATTTAGAACCTCTCTTTTTTTAATTTATAATTAGATAGAGTAGATAAAAAAAACTTCAACTAAGCCTGTGGATTTAAGTCTGGTATTTTAATTTTTGAGTTGGTTAATAATTTTGAATGTATCAGATTGGCGATTACTGGAATAAAACAAGATAATGACGACAGGCTCTTTGTTTATATTAAATAACGATGCTGATGTCTGTCTGGCTTCTGGCAGGTAGCCAGTTTTTCCGCCAATAAATTCAGGAAGAGCATAAAAATTATTTACATTTTGGAACTTGAGTAATCTTCCTGTTGGATCCGGAAGCCAAAAGTTATTATTTTTGGTAATGCTTAAAATTTCTGCATGATTCTCGTGAATATAAGTTAAGAGTTTTGCTATGTCGGTGGCAGTAGAGCGGTTTGCGGGATTTAATCCGTGGGGGTCAAAAAAAACAGTATTAGCCATATCGAGCTCTTTTGCTTTTTGATTCATCAGATCCAAAAAATTTCCCTTTCTTAAAAAATAAGTTAAAGATTCAGCAGCATCATTTGTTGATTGAATAAGACTGGCTTGGAGAAGATTTTTTGCGCTAACATTTAAGCCTAGGAAAAGGGATGGGCTATATCCTAAAGGCTCAAGCATTTTTTCTGTTAAAGTTATTGTTTGGTCAGTATCAATATTTTCAAAAGCAACTACAGCGCTCATGAGCTTGGTAATAGAAGCAATGGGAAAGGGTTGATTAGCGTTTTTCTCTAAAACCACTGAATTATTAGAAAGGTTTACTGCCAAATATGATGCAGCTGTAATTTCTTGTTGTAAACGTAAATTTAAAATCAGTGCTTGAAGATGTTGAATTTTTTGTTTGAGGACTTGTATTTGCTGGATTAATTTCATCCTTTCTGTCTGGTCGAAGGCTTTAGCTGTTTTAGAAGCAAAGGGTGAAAAAGCTAAAAGTAATGTACAAAATAGAAGACAAAAGATTTTGTATTGCATATCTAAAATATATTTTAATCCATCTTTATTTTACCAGAATGATAAAATAATATAAGATTGCCAATCAGGCGGTTTTGCGTTTAAAAATCTATGCCTTAAATCCAGCGTGGTTCAAACGATTGACAAGATATTGTCTATATGCTAATCTTACTAACGAGATAGTTGCCTAATAAAAATTTAGTCGAGTTTATTTGGGAAGCTAAACTTTAGGGTAAAACCTTAAAATACTAATAAGAATAATTCATATAACTATGGAAGGAACAATTAAAAACCTTACAGACAAAGGATTTGGATTTATTACCGTTGAAGGTGAAGATAAGGATTTATTTTTTCACAGCAACGAGCTTGAAGGCGTGAAATATGAAGAGTTGAAGGTAGGCGATAAGGTTTCTTTTGAGAAAGCTGATTCTCCAAAAGGACCTAACGCAGTAAAAGTAAATCGCATTCAATAAAATCCGATTCAGCGATATAAAAAACAAGCCCATCTCCGGGCTTGTTTTTTATATCGTTAATCGCGCGTTTAATCCTTGTTTCTTTTTCAAAGAAGTTTTTTTCGCATTTTTGGATGTTTTTTCTCATATGTTCATTAATAATCCCTCTTTATCATCTCAAAAAACCGGCTTCATATCAATTCTTTTTACTTAATCAAAAAACTTTTCGAGAGGTTATTGGAAAACAGGTATAAACCACTAATCTTTAATCTCGAGTATGCCAGTGAGCCCACGCAATAAACAGGGGCTGAAACGGCAACCTAACCAACAACGCCCACAGGGGTGTGCCCAAACCAGCGCCAGCAGAAGTTAAATGATAAATGTTGGCGGGAAATATTGCTATGAGTAAAAATATGATTCCCCAAGATGCCGGTTTTCGTAATTTTTTTGCCAAAAGAAGTATTCCAAGGAATATTTCTATGACCCCAGAAAGATATACTAACTCTAAATGAAAAGGAATATAAGGTGGCATGATGACTAAATAAAATTCCGTTGATAGGAAATGATTCACACCATTAAAAATATAAAAGACCGACATTACATAAAGACTGGCTTTTTTAAATTTCATACAAACTCGTTTTTAACTTATAAATATTAGATTAATCATATCACGGTTTGGATTTTTACTTGAACCATATGTCATTTCACGGCAGAACCATAATGAGATATTAAGCTAGGAGTTTCGGATCAATTAATTTCTCCTTTGCATCAGCTTCGTTAAACACGATCGTTTCTCATATCATCCTAAAAACAATCCGAGAGTTGCTTGCTCTGAATTTATTGAAGGGTTGTCTCGGGCCCGACTTTTTTTATAGCTTTTAACGAGATTTAAAAATCGCCAAGAAGGCGGTTTTTTGTTTGGCAAAAAAGCAATTTTGTAATAGTGTTAATTTAATCGCACATCATAAATAGAAAGGAGGCATCTTATGGTTACTCTGGGAAAAATACAGATTCCAGAAACATTAAGGGAAGGAAATCAGTGTCCGGCATTGGACGGCGGAACGCTTGGTCTATTCCGGAGCTGAGGGGTGAAGTTGGGATGCAGTGTGCATCCTGAAATACACAGACGCCGACCGAGGCAACGGATAAGGAGAAAAAGCAGTTCCAAGAGCGACTAGAACAGTCCACAAGACCCTGCGTGTAGGGGTCAAACCCCGCCCGATTCAATACTTTGCAGTATGTCTGAAAAGAGCGGGTTATTTATTTACAAATTTTTTAGTATAATGATTAAAGGAGAGTGTATTTAATAAATATTGACTATGGAAATATTTTGGTTGTTAGCTGGCCATTTTCTCGGGGATTTTGCATTCCAGGTTGAATGGATAAAGAGTGAGAAAGGGAAATCCTGGGAAATAAACGGCTACCACGCGATTGTGTACACAGCCACGGTTTTTGTAGTGGCTGGTATTGGTGATATTGCGTTGTCTCCTCTGGTGCTTGCGATACTTTTTACTTCCCATTTTCTCATTGATCCTTTCAAGGCAAGGTGGGGTATTATCAAGCATATTTGGATAGACCAAATTCTTCACATTGCAGTTCTTGCGGCAATAGCCATATTTCTTTTGTAATAACTCAATATTTTTGTATAATTAATTTGTATGAAAAGACTTTATAAGAGCAACAATAATAAGGTTTTTTTTGGTGTTATCGGAGGCATTGGAGAATATTTCAATATCGACCCTGTTATTTTGAGGATTATTTGGGTTGTAATAGTTATTTTTACGGCTTTTATTCCAGGTACCATTGCCTATATGATTGCTATTTTTGTCATTCCTCATAGAACAAATCCTTAAAGGTCGACATTCCCATAAAAGGAAATAATAATTCTAATCAGAGAATAAAATGTTTTTCGGAATTATTCTTATTGTCGTGGGCGCGATTTTCCTTGCCCAGAATTTAAACCTCATTTCAGGCGATGTTTTGGGTACGTTGTGGCCGATTATTTTAATTGCGCTCGGCGCAGGACTGTTGCTTAAAAAAAGAGGAAGTGGGCGTTGCTGGTGCTGCGCTTGGGTACATCGGGGGCGTAAAGAGTCTCAATAAAGCACTTTCAGAAAAATGAGAGATATTGTACATAGATTTTGGGTATGGTATGAAAGAAATCTTGTCCTGAATACCAGTATTGCAGCTGGTTTATTTTTATGGCAATTGGTTCATCTTTTTTGGCTTTTTACGAACGTAGTTTTGCTGCGCCTCTTTGGAGAAAGTTATTTTAATCTTTCTGGGACCTGGGAATATGTGATTATTTTTGTTGATTATACAGAAATCCCAGCTATCTTAAGCGTTTCTTTACTCTATATCAATGACCTGAGAAAAGGTTTTCGCTGGAAGCCTGTCTGGTTTCTCCTTTTATTGAACTCCCAGTGGCTGCATCTCTTTTGGCTTACAGACGAATTTGTGGTCAGCCAGTTGATTGGTTCTGTCCGGAATCCTTTTTTACCTTTGTGGCTTGCCTGGATTGCTATTGGTGTTGATTATCTGGAATTGCCTGTCATGTACGATATCACAAAAAAGGCAATTGACGGGATTAAAAAAAAGCTGTCGAAACAAAAAAGCGCCCAAGGGAAATCCTGAGCGATCTTCGCTTTCCCTTTCTTATTTAATTTTTCAAAATTATTTTCTTGAATCCTTCGGCAAATCTATATCCTTTTTTTTTGCCAACTCTTTTTGCCCATTCTTTAATTCTTTCCGTTGCTTCTTTCGAGACTTGGCTTTTGTGTAGCAACAAGGCTTTTATTTTTAAGTGAATCGTTGAACTAATGTCAAGAAAAGTATCCTGTTCATCAAAGTTTATTAAATAGACTTTTTTGACTTTATGAGGTTTAAGTTTTTCTTTCTCATGGTTCGGGAATGTGAGGCGGTCGCGGGAGAGAGGATAAATTGAATCTAAAACTGCTTGGCCGCAAGCCCTGTGGTCAGGATGGTTGAGATACCCCCTTTTTTTGGAATAAATCATAAGAGGATCCGTAGTAAAAACAATATCTGGGCGGACTTTTCTAATTATTCTTGTAACTTTTTCTTTTAGTTCAAGATTATTCTCCAACTCCCCATCTTCGTGGCTCAAAAAGAATACCTTTTTTATTCCCAATACTTTGGCTGCTGCAAGTTGCTCCATTTTTCGAATTTTAACTAATTTTTTTTGAGTCATTTTTGGATCATCAGAGCCCTTGCTTCCATTCGTGCAGATTAAATAATAAGCCGTAGCTCCTTCTTTTACCCATTTGGCAACTGTACCCGAACAGCCAAAATCTAAATCGTCAGGATGGGCTCCAACGGCCAGAATAATTTTTCTATTCATTGATTTTCTATATTTTTTTCCAATCATACGAATATATTTTAAAATTTTTATTCAACGACATAATGTTGCCATGGCGATATTATGTCGTTGAATACTCACACTTTTTCTTATTCAACTCTTCTTATATACTCGTGTGTCTCCGTGTTTATTTCGATGATATCTTCCTCTTTTATAAAGAGGGGAACATTTATTTTAGCTCCGGTTTCCAGGGTCACTTGTTTTTTTCCGGGCTGCGATCTCCCGCCTTTAATACCTGGCGGGGATTCTATGACCTTCAATTGGACTTTAACGGGCAGCGCGATATTGATCACCTTTTCTTTAAAAATTATTTGCTTAATGATTTGATTCGGCTTTAGAAAGCTGGTTTGTTCTCCAATTTGCTCCGATGTTAAATCAAATCTTTTACTTGGATCATCTTTTTTTGAAAAAAAATAGCGATGGCGGCTTGTCCCATCGGAGATTGAAGATTTTCTATCGAGGTGGGAGTATAGAAATTTTGCTTCAATTTTCGAAATATCCGCTTCGTGGAAAGTTTCTCCCTGGTGGAAATTTTTAGAAAAAACATTGCCGTTAATAAGATTCTTAATCTTGGTTTGAATAATAACCCTTCTTTGAGCCATTTTCAAAGGACGAGCCTCCAATATCTCGTAAGGTTCTTCGTCAAGAATAATTTTTACTCCTTTTTTTAAATTAGTATGAGTGAGCACATTACTTTAAAATAGTTCCTATAAAATCCGTGCGGCCTCTTAGAAAATCTTCAGAGGTTGTTGATTTTTTTCCTTCCAATTGCAATTCAGTGATTATAAGAAAATCTTTTCCTGTTTGAACTGCGATTTTGCTATCTGGGGCTAAAAAAGTTTTTCCAGGGCTCCCAAATGGTCCTTTGCTTGTCTGTTTTAAAACATTTACCTTCAAGATTTTTAATCTTAAGCATTTTTTTTCTTCACAATAAAGACAAAAACTTTCCGGCCATCCTTCAAAAGCCCTAACCTGTCTTTCAATTCCTATTGCTGGCATTTTCCAATCAATCTTCCCGTCTTCCCTTTTTAAAATTTTTGAAAAAGTAACTTTTGAATTGTCTTGTGGAACTGGTTTTATATCGCCATTTATCCATTTCGGGATTGTTTCAACTAATAATTTTGCCCCCAAATTCGCTAATTTATTTTCTAATTCTCTATAAGGAACCTTCAGGCTTTCTGCTTCATACTTCGTACTTGCAATTATTGGTCCGTGATCAATTTTTTCATCCATTAAGATTATGGTTACTCCGGCTTCTTTGTCTCCAGCTAAAATTGTGTGTTGAACAGGCGATGGCCCCCGCCATCGAGGAAGTAAAGAGGGATGCAAATTTAAAGAGCCATATTTTGGAATTTCTAAGATTTCTTTGGGTAAAATTTCATTGTAGGCAGCAACAACTATTAAGTCTGGTTCATAGCCTTCAATTGTAAATTTATAATTCTTAATTTTTTCTGGTTGCAAAACAGGAATATTATATTTTTCCGCTAAAATTTTTACTGGTGGGGGAGTAAGAATTTTTTTTCTTCCTGCCGGTTTATCAGGGGCAGTGATAACGAAAACCGGTTGGAAAGGTCCATGCAAGGAGAGAGAAAAAGAGGACACATATGGAGAGAGAACAAAAGAAGGGATATACTCAATAAGCTTTTTTAGGATAGTTGCTCCAAATTCCGGCGTTCCCAGAAAGATAATTTTTAGATTTGTTTTGTTTTTCATAGAGCTATTTCACAATTCTCCATTCAATTTCTTCTTCCTTGCCTGCGAATTCCAACCAACTGTTGCTTTCATCAATGACATACCATTTCCTCTTTGTTTCTGACCAGACCATTGGATTTCCCTGAAAATATGGTTTTTTTATAATTTCTTTTGGCTTCAACCTGTCCAATTCCAACCACTTTTTAAAGACAGTTTCAATTGCATAATCTAAATTTCGTGATTTTGCCCATTCAGCAACTTTCGTAATTGCTTTTTTTGCTTTTCTTGCAGACCCTGCTAATTCTAAAAGCTGTTTTGCAGGTCTTGTAAATCTGGAATAAATTATTTTTTTCTTTTTGGCGTCTTTTTTGATCAGATCCAAGGTCAACCCTTTGCTGTAAAAATAATGATTAACAATTTTTTGGATAGCAGTTTCCTCACGCCTTTTTGCCAGAGATTTTTCCTTTCTTTTCACTTTTTCGCTTTTGGTTTTTGCCATTGCTATATATTAAAATAATAACCTATTTCAAGGTCATTTTAAAGAGGAGAACATCAATCTTCATTATCTGCTAAAATATAAAAAAACCATCATCGTTTGCCGATAATGGTTCTTTGGAGATTTTCTAAGAAAATCAAGCGCCAGTTTATTCTTCAAATTCTATCGCAATAGCGGTTGCCTCTCCGTGTTCTATATGCCTTTCTTTTTCTTTTTTCTCAAAATTTCTCGTTTCCTCTAAGATACCCTTCAGGCTTCTTTGTTTATAGAGTGCTATCATTTCTTTTGCTAAGAATTCTTCATTTCCAGGATCAAGCAAAAGTGGCAATAAGCCATCACTGAAAAGTATTAAAAGTTTGAGATTTTCTAAAGGAATTATTAATCTTTGCCAGCATTTTTCAAATAGAGCTTGACCATTTAAAAGGCCATAACCTGTTGGCTGATTGATTTGATTGATATCTCGAAGCCGAAGACTAGAAAGGGGTTTGTGAAATTTTACCCAAGTTTCTCGACGATCTTGAATGCCCTCAGTTTGTTGAATGATTCTCCAAGTTTCCCGAATTTCTACCTCATGCAAAGAGGCTTGATTTTTGGTGAATCCTATTCTTCCTTTATTTGTAATCCAAATTGCGAAGCAATCACCTGCCTGGATGATATCTATGTTATTTTGGCTTAATCTTGCTACTACAATACAGGCTCCAGCGAGGAGATCTGCTCGATCTAAAGGGATACCGTGTTCAGATTGGATAATTCCAACTTGTTTATTGGCATGTAGGAGAATTTTCTCAAGGGTTTCATCATTGTTTGCCGAGTATAGAGCTTTAAGGATTTCTTGTCGGACCATTTGTCCGCCGCTCATTCCATTAAAAAGGGGCCGCTTCATTTCATGATGAAAAGGAGCGCTTAGTCCATCAATTACCCCAACGAGTGGTAGGTTTACACAAAGGCCATCTTCTTGGTCTTCAGCTGTTCCCTGGCTGTAAATCGTTTCAATCCTCTTAATATTTGACATTCTTCACCTCCTTAGAAGTATTTACCGAAGTTAAAGAACTATTACTATATTACATATTTGAGTAGTTTTGTCAAGATTTAAATCTTTTCGAATTTGTGATATCTTAAATGAAAATGAGAACAAAACACAGAATCTTTATTGCTATTAATTTCCTTCCAGAAATAAAAAAGGAGTTCCTTTTTTATCAGAAGAAATGGGAAGATTTACCGGTTCGATGGACGAAAAAAGATAATTTACACTTAACTTTGGTTTTTATCGGCTCTGTGGAGGATGAAGGTTTACTAAAAATCCTTGAAACTGCAAGGGAAGTAGCGAAAAATTCCCAACCTTTTTCAATACATTTTCAAAGAATTCTTCTTGGTCCGCCTGACAGAACTCCTCGAATGTTTTGGGTAGAAGGGGAAAAGAATCAAGATTTGAGTGTCTTAAAAAATAATTTAGAAAAAGAATTGTCAGAGTTAAAATTAAGACGAGAGCTTCGAGAATTCAAAGTCCATATTACCATAGGAAGAATTAAAATATTAGAATGGCGCCAGCTTCAAAAGAAACCAAGAATTGAAGAAAAAATCTCCTTAACGGTATCGGTAAATTCTATTGAAGTTATGGAGAGTAAATTAAAACCAACTGGGCCGGACTATTTTGTTTTAGAGTCAATCAAGCTTGGACCCCTTTCTTTTTCAAAAAAGAAAGGTGATCCCCCGGTACTATAAATCCTTTCGGATTTGAGTACGGGGCTAGAATACGAAATACATACGTTATTTTACAAGATGCTCGCCCCGTACCATGCGAACGCAGTGAGAATTGGTACTGGGGCAACCTCCAAAGAAAAAATATAATGTTATCGCTCGCTCGGCGCCGGTAAGCCGTAGCTCGCGATATTTGTTCGAGACCTTTTTAAAAAAAGGTTCTCGAGCTCTCAAAATTATGAAAAAGGTTCATTTCATTGGCATTGGAGGAATTGGGGTTTCTGCATTGGCCAGATTTTATTTGAAAAATGGGTGGGAAGTTTCAGGTTCTGATTTGGAAAGTTCAGAAACCATAACGGCGCTGGAAAAATTAGGAGTTAAAATTTTTGTCGGCAAACATAAAGTTAAAAACTTGAATCCTCAAGCTGATTTGGTTATTTACAGCCCAGCCATTAAATCGGACAATCCAGAGTTGCTGAAAGCTAAAAGCTATCCTTCGGCAAGCTCAGGATCCCGAGCAGCGTCGAGGGGTAAGTTGGAAGCTATCTCTTATCCTCAAGCTTTAGGCCAATTAACAAAGAAATATTTTACCATTGCTGTCTCTGGGACGCACGGAAAAAGCACAACCGTAGCCATGATTAGCCTGATTTTAATAAAAGCAGGACTTGACCCAACTGTAATTTTAGGAACAAAACTTAAGGAATTCGGCAACAGCAATTTTCGAATGGGCAGCAAACTGCCAACTACTAAATATAAACTGCCTTTTCTGGTGATTGAGGCTGATGAATGGGGAGCATCTTTTTTGTATTTTTGGCCAAAGATTATTGTTTTGACCAACATTGAGAAAGAACACCTCGATTATTATAAAAACTTAAACCATATTTTGAAAACTTATAAAAAATATATTTCCCATTTGCCAAAAACCGGCGTTTTGATAGCAAATAGAGATGACCAAAATATAAAAAAAATTATAAGAAAAGAAAAAACGTCATTTTATTCTCTAAGCGATACGGAAGCAAAGAAATTAAAAAATATTTTGGAAGTTCCGGGAGTTCACAATATTTCTAATGCTCAAAGCGCCTTGACAACTGCCAGAGTTCTAAAAATCCCAGATAGGATCTCTTTTAAAGCTCTTTCAGAATATAAAGGAGCCTGGCGACGGTTTGAGATTTTTACTAAATATCTAGCAGCTCGGCCCTATACCTTAATTTCAGATTATGCTCATCATCCAACAGAGATAAAAGCTACCCTTCAAGCCGCCAGAGAAAAATTTAAGGGAAGAAAAATATGGGCTGTTTTCCAGCCCCATCAATATCAAAGAACATATTATTTTTTTAAAGATTTCGTTAGAGCTTTTGATTTGGCAGACGAAATTATCTTAACTGAAATTTATCAGGTTACAGGAAGAGAGGAAAGAAAAATTTTAAGAAAAGTCAGCGCTAGAAAATTAGCAGTAGATATTAGAAAAAGAAGGAAAAAAGTCCACTTTGTTAAAGATTTTGAGAAAATCCCAAAATTTATTAAAACAAGAGTCAAAGGAAAAGATGTTGTTTTAGTAATGGGAGCAGGAGACATTTATAAGATAATCGACTTTTTATAAATGTCGCCTGCTAGGTATTGACAGACCTTGGTAATAAAGAGAAAATAGAATAAAGGTTATAAGTTGTAAATTCGCCACGTATTTTATGTCAACTGCAGTCTTGGGGATAGTTGTGGCAGTGGTGGTGATCGCAATCGTGGGTTATTTCCTGGTAAGAAAGAAGGGAAAGAAATCTTCCCAGGGACCGGAAACACCCTCATCTCCACCTTTTCAGCCGCCAACGTCCTAAATAAAAACTAAGCACTAAGCATTACGAACTAACAACTATTTTATGGATTGGCCATTAATTATTTTTGTTTTGGCAGTTATTAGCATTTCTCTTGGTTATTGGTGGTATCGCCGAAAGAACAATAGAATTCCTCCTTCCACAGAAAGCTGAAGCTAAGTTGAATCTTTTAAGCTATTAGAAAGCAGTGAATTTCTGCTTTTTTGTTTTGGAAAATAAGTAGGCTTGCATTTTTTAATTTATCAGTTATTATGTGTATAGTTCTTACTATGCTTTTTCAAGGAGGGATAATATGGGAGTGTATACGGTGGAACGAGAAATTCCAGTGCCTGATGGTCCTCACGTTTGGCTTAATCTAAATCAGCTGATTAATGGAGTTATCGCAGAGTCTGATTTCCGAGAAGGATTTGTCATAATTCAAACAAAACATACAACTACTGGCCTGTTGATCAATGAAGATGAAAGAGGATTTAAGAATGATTTACTTCGCCGCTTAACGAAAATGGTTCCTGATGATGAATATTATGAACATGATGATTTTACGAAGAGGACAGAAAACATTGGTCCTGACGAAAGGAAGAATGCAGTAAGTCATATCAGAGCTTCCTTTTTACAGACATCTCTGTCTCCTATAATCTTTAAAAACCGTCAGCTGCAACTTGGAACTTGGCAATCAGTTTTATTTGTCGACTTTGATCCTAATGGAAGGCCATCTAGAAATCTCGTTGTCCAGATTCATGGAGAAAAGTAATATGCCTGTCGGCTAAAAGAGAGAACCTTTACGTTCTCTCTCTTTTTTTACAAGCTCTTATTCCTATTTGTTCAATAAATTGCTAAAATAAAATAACATAGAGTATGCAAAAGAAACTACTTCTTGTAAATAAAAAAGATAAAGTTATAGGAACCGAGACAAAGGAAAAATGCCATGATGGCAGGGGAATTTTGCATAGAGCTTTTTCTATTTTAATTCTGAATAACAAAAATCAAGTCCTTCTTTCAAAAAGAAGTAAATTTAAAAGACTTTGGCCATTATATTGGGATAACACCTGCTCAAGCCATCTCCTTAAAGGTGAAGGCTATGAGTCGGCTGGCAGAAAGAGGTTAAAAGAGGAGTTCGGTTTTAACAATTCTCTTAAATTAATAGATAAGTTCCAATACCAGGCTCCATATAAAAATGTAGGTTCAGAGAATGAATTGTGCGCTTTGTTAGTAGGAAAATACGATGAAGAAAAGATTAAACCTGATAAAAGAGAAATCGCCGCATGGAAATGGATGGATTTTTCAAAGCTTCAAAAAAGCATGAAAAAGAACCCCAAAAAATACACCCCTTGGTTTAAAATCGGCGTGAAACGTTTAAAAAAGGAAATTTTGTCTAATGAGCAAGATAAAGAAAAATTAAATTCAATTTTGACCGAATTGACAAAGAAGGTAGATCCAGTGATTAAAAAAACTCTTATTTCCGGAGTTGATAAAAAATTCCAAAAAGTTGTAAGTTATCAAATTACAACTGGCGGAAAGAGACTAAGGCCGGCTTTAGCCATAATTTGCTGCAGAATGCTTGGAGGACGGCTAAAAGATGTTCTGTATGCGGCAGCAGGCCTAGAAATACTGCATAATTACACCTTAATCATTGATGATGTTATTGATAAAAGCACTCTCCGAAGAGGAAAACCAACTACTTGGTCCAAATTTGGGAAATCTGTTGCTGAATGCGTTGGTGTATATTATTCAGCAGCTATTTTCCAAGCGGCAAACAAATCAAAAGCGCCGGTTTTAATATCCGAATTTTTTGCCAAGACTATTAAAATAATTATTGATGGAGAAATTTTAGATATTTTATTTGAGCAATCTGGCAGAAGTGACGAGCCCTACGTTATGAAGAATAGATACCGCGAAATAAGAAAGAAAGATTATTTTAAAATGATTGGCAAGAAAACAGCGTCTTTACTGCAAACCAGCTGTGAGGTAGGCGGAATTTGCGCTGGAGCCAAAGAGAAGGAACTAACAGTTTTAAGAAAATATGGGTTTAACATAGGAATGGCTTTTCAGATCACAGATGATATTTTAGACATTTTTGGTGAAGAGAAAAAATTTAGGAAAAAAATTGGGAGAGATATAATAGAAAGCAAAAAAGGGAATATTGTTATCCTTTTGACACTAAAAGAGCTAAACTCCGCTGATAGGAATAAATTTTTAAAAATAATGAAAAAGGATAAAATTAGCAAAAAAGATGTTAGAGAGGCAATGATATTGATTGAAAAAACAGACAGTAGGCAAAAGGCTTATCAATTAGGAGAGGGCTTTACAGAAGAGGCTAAAAAAGATTTGAAAGCTCTGCCGCAAAACAAATGGAATGAAATGTTGAGAATTTTGGCTGATTTTACCCTTGAAAGAGAAAAATAAAATAAAGCAACTTAAAATGGAGAGAAATAATAAAGAAAGTAAGAATTTAGAGTACGAAGATTTTTTGAATTTAGGAGTAGCTGTTAATAATAGAGGCGAAGTTCTGTTGATTCGTTGGGTTGAACCGGAAGTCGGAAAAGATGGCTCTGTTTTGACTTGGGCTTTTCCTGGCAGTGGGCAACGATTAAACGAGACGCGGGAAGAATGCGTCAAGAGAGGTATATTAGCGAAAACCGGTTATGATGTTGAATCGATTAAGCAAATATCTTTACGGTCTCATCCTCAATTCCCAGTATTTATTGTTTATCATCTCTGTAGATTAGTCTCTCCCGAACAGGTTGCCAAACCCAATAAATCTCACGAGGTGGCAGAGATTAGATGGGTTAAGCTGGAAGAAATTAAGAATCTAATTAAAACAGATATTGACCCTAAGGTCAGTCGAGAACTCGGTTTACGTTGATTCTTAGAATAATATAGTGAATTTCCCGCGCAGCTTCACTGTACGGTTTTTTGTTTGTCTTGAGACAAGAAGAGATACTAAGCACCAAAGGGGTTCTTGATTAAACGA
Organism: Patescibacteria group bacterium; assembly: GCA_022574775.1. Classification (GTDB taxonomy): domain Bacteria; phylum Patescibacteriota; class Minisyncoccia; order Minisyncoccales; family RBG-13-36-15; genus JACZRI01. The sequence goes on from JACZRI010000003.1 coordinate 91,958, forward strand.
AATTTAATAGCATGTTTTCGAAAAAGAAATTTTTATGAGAACTAAAAATTCTACGTTTCCACAGAATCTATACTTAAAACAGTTTTGATAATGAGGTTAGTGATATCAATATTCGATGCTTTTCGATTGATCGTGTTTGTGAGATAAAGTTTCGAATATATTTGCTTAATTTTTGAGATACCGGGAGGAAAGACACCGTGGGCCACCAATGCGATAATTCTTTTTGCCTTGGATTTTTTGGCAATTTCATAAAACTTCAAAAGAGTGCCTCCGGTTTTAATCATATCGTCAACCACTCCAACTGTTTTTCCGTCCAGATCGATTCTGGGAAAAGCCATCTTTACTTGATAGGAGTTTATTCTTTCTTTTTTCATTCCTGGAATTTTAGTTCGCCTTTCTCCTCCTATATCCGGCGATAAAAACAAGATATGTTTTCCGAAATTCTTTTTCGCCATTTTGATTAACAGTGGAACTGCTGAAATGTATGATATTGGGTACTTTTTAGTCCATTGCCGCCCGTGGAAATGGGCATCGATAATGTAGATTTTCTTCACTCCGTAATAGTGCGCGAGCTTTTCGATTAAATTTTCTGCAACATTAGTTTCTCCAACTTCCAAAACTTGATCTTGCATACCGTAAGGAAAATAAGTAAAGAACACCTCTGGTTTTACATTATTGTCTCTTAAGATTTGTAGGATTAATTCCAGCTCAATCAGTCCTTCATTCGGTTTTGGCGCTCCTGAATGGAGAACAATCACCTTTCTGTTTTGTAAATTTTTTGCTTTAACAATCTTCATATAAATTTCTCCATCAGGAAAGTATCTCTTTCCTTCCATATTTAAATCCGGAAGATGAACTTCAATATCTTTTGTTTTCGCTTTGAGGCGTTTTGCCAAATGTTTCGCAGAGGAGGTTGGAATAAGAATAGTTTTCATACTATTTATTTTAGAACAGAAATTTTACAAAATCAAAAAATATGATAAGCTTTAAATATGGAGGTGATTCCGGCCATTGATATCATTTCAGGTAAATGCGTAAGGTTAACGAGAGGGGATTATCAGTTAAAAAAGATTTATAACGATACTCCAATTAAGACAGCCAGACGTTTTGAAAGGGCCGGGTTCAGGAGATTACATCTTATAGATTTAGAAGGGGCAAGGGAGGGAAAAATAAAAAATTGGAAAAGCATAAAAAATATCGCAGAGAATACCAACCTTTTATTGCAAGTTGGCGGTGGCATTCATTCACAAGGAGATATAAAAACACTTTTTGACTTAGGGGTAGATAGAGTAATTTTAGGAACAGTTGCTATTAAGGAGTCTCAAAAACTGAAAAAGTTCTTAAAAAAATTTGGAAACGAGAAAATTGCTGTTGCAGTTGATATAAGGAAAAACAAAATTTGCTACCGAGGTTGGCGAAAAGAGAAGAAAATTACTCTCCGTACATTCTTAAAGAGTTTGATTCGATTGGGAATAAAAACCGCTATTGTCACTGATATTGAGCGGGATGGCATGCTCAGAGGCCCGAACTTCTCCCTTTACAAGACACTGATAAAGACCTTCTCAAATTTAGAAATAATCGCCTCGGGAGGAATAAGAACAAAGGAAGATTTGCAAAAACTTTCCAAAATTGGACTTTCTGGAGCAGTCGTGGGAAAAGCAATATATGAAAAGAAAATCCTGCTCAAGAATCTTAAAGCCTTTCTATGATCATTATCATTAACTATGGAATGGGAAACCTTAGGTCTCTCGCTAACGCTTTCCAGTTTTTAGGGGAAAAGGTAAAAATAATTGATAACCCAAAAGAAATCGAAAGGGCCCAAAAGATCGTATTTCCCGGTGTGGGGCATTTTGGGGAAGCAATGAGAAGTCTAAAAACAAGAAAGATTGATGGAGCGATTCAAACGCGTATTCATAAAGGAATTCCTTTTTTGGGTATCTGTCTGGGACTTCAGTTATTATTGGAAGAAAGCGAAGAGGCGCCAGGAGTGAAGGGCTTCGGAGTCTTTAAAGGAAAAGTTTTGAAATTTCAAAAAGTGAAAATTCCTCAAATTGGCTGGAATCAAATAAAAATTCAAAGGAAAACGAAAATTCTTAAAGGTATTCAAGATAAAAGCTTCGTTTATTTTATGCACAGTTTTTATGTTAAACCTTCAGATAAAAAGATTATAGTTTCGCAAACTCATTATGGAAAAGATTTCTGTTCAACTATTGAATCAGAAAATATCTTTGGAGTTCAGTTTCATCCCGAAAAAAGTGGAGCGGTTGGACTCCAAATTCTAAGAAATTTTATTAAACTTTAATGTTAACCAGAAGAATAATACCTTGTTTAGATTGTGATTTGGGCATAAAAGGAGGAAGAGTGGTTAAAGGAATAAAATTTAAAAAAATAAGATATGCTGGTCTTCCATGGGAATTGGCTGAAAGGTATTATAAAGAAGGAGCCGATGAAATTGTCTTTTTAGATATTACTGCTTCTTATGAAAAAAGGGCGACAATGATAGAAATTGTCGAGAAGACTTGCCAAAGAGTGTTTATTCCAATTACGGTTGGAGGCGGAATTAAAAACATTGAAGATGCTCAAAAATTATTTAAGGCAGGAGCCGATAAAATCTCGATTAACACAGCTGCAATCCAAAGGCCTAAATTGGTTCAAGAATTAAGTAAAGCTTTCGGCTCTCAAGCAGTAGTAGTGGCAATTGACGCTAAAAGAAGATATAAAAAAGGAAGATGCTGGTTTGAGTGTTCAATTTATGGGGGTAGAAAATTTACTGGAGTTGATGCTATTTTCTGGGCAAAAAAGGCAGCTAAACTGGGGGCTGGGGAAATTCTTTTAACGAGCATGGACAGAGATGGGACAAAACAAGGCTTTGATTTAGAACTCAATAAAAAAACTTCAGAAGCAATTTCCATTCCAGTCATTGCTTCGGGAGGAGTGGGAGAAAAAAGACATTTCCTCGAAGTTTTCAAAAAAACCAAAGTTAATGCCGCTTTGGCTGCCGGAACTCTGCATTTTAACAAAATATCAATACCAGAACTAAAAAAATATCTCAAAAGTAAAGGAATTAATGTAAGAGTATGAAAAATTTAACAAAGAATCTTGACTGGAAAAAATTAAATGGTTTAATTCCGGTAATTGCCCAGGATTTTAAAACAGAAAAAGTTTTAATGCTCGGTTTTATGAATAGAGAAGCTCTAAAGAAAACTTTAAAAGAAGGAAAAATTACTTATTTCAGTCGGGTAAGAAAAAAACTCTGGACAAAAGGAGAAACCTCTGGGCATTTCTTGCAAACTAAAGCAATTTGGGTTGATTGCGATAATGATACTCTTTTAATTAGGGTGAAAGCACAGGGTAATGTTTGTCACACCGGTCATAAAAGCTGTTTTTATAGGAAAATTCTATGAAAAAAGAAAAGAAAATAAAAATAGGAATTCCAACCAGATTTTTACTTCTACCAACTTTAACAATTTTTAGAGCTGCAGGTTACAATCTCGAAGTTGATGAGAAAACCTTTCAAGTAAAAATTGATGATCCAGAAATCGAATGTTTTCCGGGAAGAACGCGAGAAATAGCTGAAAGAGTGGGAGATGGTATTCTGGATGCTGGAATTTCAAGGAAAGATAGAGTTTTGGCAAGTGGGGTCAAAGTCCGTGAAATTTGCGACTTAGATTATAACAGAACGGAGACCTGGGAAAAGGGAAAAATTGTTTTAGTTGTGCCAAAGACCTCAAAGATTAAAACCTTGAAGGATCTCAATGGGAAAACAATCATTACTAGATTTCCTGAAATTACGAAAAAATTTTTAAAAAGGCATAAAGTCTCAGCCAAGATTGAAACTTCTGATACTCCAAACGAGTTTCAGATAGGCAAATTAGTTGATGCAGGAGTCGAATTTACTTTGACCGGCAGCACTTTGGCGGCTAACAATCTAAAACCTCTGGCAGTTTTAATGGAAACTTCGGCAATTTTTATTGCTAATGAAAAATCCCTTAAAGATAAATGGAAAAGAGAAAAGATAGAAAACTTAGCGATTTTACTTAAGGGAGCAAGGTTGGCTCAAGAAATGGCAGGATTGATGCTTCATGCCTCAAATAAAATGATGGAAGAAGTTCTTGAGATTTTACCAGCCCTGAAAAAACCAACCGTAACTCAATTAAGAGGTGAAAACTGGTTTGATGTTCTTACCGTTGCAAATAAAAAAGAGATAAGAAAAATTATTCCAAGACTTAAAAAAATTGGCTGTACCGACATCATTGAATTTCCTTTAAATAAAGTTGTAATCTAAATATATATGGCTTTGAAACTAAAACTTGGAATTCCCAAAGGATCGCTTCAAAATTATACTTTAAAAATATTTAAGGAAGCTGGATTTAATATTGATATCCCTGAAAGGGGGTATTTTTTAAAAATTGATGATCCGGAAATTGACTGCTTTTTATTGAGACCCCAGGAAATCCCGAAATATATTGAAAAAAGAAAATTAGATTTAGGCATCAGCGGCGATGATTGGATTTTAGAGTCAAGGGCAAAAGTAATTGAGGTTTGTGACTTGAAATACGCGAAACAAGAAATGAAAAAGGTCAAATGGGTTTTAGCAGTTCCTGAAAATTCAAAAATAAAATCTATAAAAGATCTTGAAGGAAAAATCATTTCCACGGAAATAGTTAATTTGGTAAAAGACTATTTAAGAAAAAATAAAGTTAAGGCCAAGGTTGAATTCTCCTGGGGGGCGGCCGAGATAAAACCTCCAAGGTTTGCTGACGCCATTGTTGATATCACCGAAACCGGGGCTTCTCTCAAAGCTCATAATTTAAAAATTCTAGATACAATTTTGGTAAGTTCAACAAAACTAATCACGAATAAGGAAGCTTGGAAAAATAAATGGAAAATAAAAAAAATAAAAGATCTGGCTCTTTTACTTCAAGGGGCTGTTCGAGGCGAAGGGGCAGTAAGTTTAATAATGCATGTTCCCGGGGAGAAATTAAACAGAATTTTAAAAGTTTTACCAAAATTAAAATCGCCGACTGTCAGGAAAACCGCTGGTCAAAATTGGTATGATGTTATAATTTCTTGCAAAGAGGAAGAGGCTAGAGAATTAATTCCAAAGTTAAAAAGAATGGGCGGTCAAGGGATTGTTGAATTCCCAATAATTAAACTGGTGCCGTAATTCCCAAACAGGATAGATATCATCTCGATTTTCTGCTTTTTAATTCCTAAAAACTTGACCGAAAGTAAGATAATATACTATGCTTGAGATAGTACATAAGAGCTCAATTCGGATAAATGGATAGCTTAGACACTAGAAAGGAGGCATATAATGGAAAGCATTGCAAGCCGAACTAGCAGCCAGGAGCTCAGCCGGGAGATAATGGGGAATAACTTCTTGGGAGTTGAAGAGGTTGTTGAACACTTCGGCATTTCTTTAGTCCAAGAGGAACTGGCTAAGATAGCAGAGGTTCCTTTCTTTGAGGCGACACTTCAAGAATGTAAGGATTCTCATGTCCTTTTCCTGGGTGTTCCTGTAAATAGAGTAGGAAATCCTCTGACTGTTAATTATTTCCGTGATATGTTTCCTGCTGACAGTCCTCGTTTTTGGGCATATCAAGATTCTCGGTATGACCGGGAGAGGTTTGCCACCGAGGAAACCTGTGAGCTTCGTTGGTATCTCCTCAGGAAATCTATCCTTGATGAAAGTAGGCCTTTGGATTATAAAGAACAAAATTACCTCCTGCAGGAGAATGAATATCGTGAGCGGGCCATTGTCTATATTTTTTGCGAGCTCTTGATGTTTAGGGCGAGAAGCGAATTACTCTTTAAGGACGATTGGGTTTGGTGTACGGATGTTGATTCTGACGGCAGCCAGGTTCGTGTCGGCCGGCCCCTCGTTTCGGAGGGCCTCTATGTTAGCCTTGGATTTGGCGGCCACTATGTTCACCATCCTCTCGGCCTCATTCCCGCCCGGAAGGAAGTCCGATCGAATTTCAAAGATTGACCACCTGTCTCTTTTTTAAGCTCTTGCCCACTCGATCCTTCAACAAAGTTCAGGGTCGCCCTGAGTTAAATCGAAGGGCGATAAACTCAGGGTAACCCTGAGTCCTTCGGTCCTGAATTCAGGGTTGAAGGATAAAGTCGAAGGATTTAAGCCCTGCCTTGTAAATAGCGATGGCAGGGTTTTTTGTTTGTCTTGAGACAGAAAAGATAGTAAAATATAGGAAAGCTATGGTAATAGAAAAAATTCTACGTACAATTTGGAGGGAGTTTATTTATGGGGGGCATTTCCAATCATTGGGAGCAGCAAGTATTGTTTTTGTTTCGGCTATTTTATTGAAAATTCAAATCACTTGGGATGTCTTGTTCGTTACATATTTAATTTTTTACCCACTTTATTTATATAATCGTTTTAAGGAAATTGAGATAGATTATTCCGCAAATCTTGAAAGGACTAAACATATTAGGACATATTTTCATCTAATACCTATAATTCTTTATCTTGTGATTTTTGTTGTAATAGGAAACCTAATATATTTCAGTAATCTCTGGGGTCTAGTCTTTGGTTTACTATTGCTTTTCTTCGGCCTTCTTTACACTATAGTTTTCAAAAAATTTACGAAAAAACTAGCACTCTTCAAAAATCTGTATGTCGCTACATTTTTTGCTTCATTAGTGTTTTTCCTGATCGTTTATTATTCTTATCCTTTAACAGAAACTTTAATAACTGGTATGTTAATATTTATGGTATTCGTCTATCTTAAAGCATTAATGATGCAAATTTTTCTTGATATGAAAGATATAGAAAGCGATGAAAAAGAGGGATTGCTTACTTTCCCGATTATATTCGGGAAAGAAAAAACACTAAATGTTTTGAAGATAATTAGTGTTTTAGCTACCGCTCCAATTCTATTGATTTTCTCTCTTTATTTTGATATTTTTCCTAAATCGGTATTACTACTTCTTTTTACCATTCCTTTTAATTTTTATTGTTTTAATCAAGCTCTGAAACAAAAATATTCTGGCTATATTCTCGCAGGCGGGGAATTTGTTCTGTGGCCAATTTTAATTATAATTGGTGAAATTATAATATAATGGAATTTGCTTTTTTTAATAAATTAATAGTATTTTTAATTAGTGCCATTGCTATTTGGATAGGTGGTTTAGTTTATCTCAATAATCCGAGGGAAAAAATAAATAGGATATTTGTATCGATGGTAATCTTAATGCTTTTCTGGGTTAATTTTGCCTTTTTCGCAAGATTAATTGGTCGAGATTCCATTGAATTATCTTCATTATTTCTTAGGATTGCCTGGTTTGTAACTCCTCCATTCTTTGTACTTCTCTATTTTTTAGTAATTTATCTTATCAATAAAACAAAAGAATACCAACTTCTCAGTAAAGCCGTTTTAGTTCTTGGAGGGGTTGTAACTTTTTTCACTGGATTTACCGGTTTAATCATTGAAGGAATAAAATTTGTTGATGAAAATCTAACAATAACTTACGGCGTGGGAATGTTCCCCTTTTTAGGGGTAATATTTTTTTTAATAATCGCAACCTTATATCCATTGATAAAAAGATATTTAAAATCTCCGCTGGAAGAAAGAGGAAAAATAGAATACTTCATGATTGGAATTTTTATATTTTATTTAGGTAATTTTGTTTTTAATATAACCTTTCCAATATTCTTGGGTATAGCTCGTTTTTATTATATAGGTGATTATTCTGCTATTTTTCTTATTGGGTCTGCTGGTTATGCTATTGTAGCGAGAGAGTTGTTTGGCATACGAGTTATTTTAACTCAAACTTTAGTGGGAGTAATTGCCATCTTGCTCTTGTGGCAGGCGGTCATTGCTATTCCCGATTGGTTTGAGTTTACTTGGAAATTTATTCTATTCTTAATCTTCATTTATTTTGGCTATCTACTTATCAAGAGTGTTATTCAGGAAATTCGGCGGAGGGCGGAGCTGCAAAAACTTTATGTTGAGCTAGAGAAACTGGACGAGGCAAAAACAGAGTTTATGTCAATTGTCTCGCACCAATTGAGAACTCCTTTGACTGCGATTAAAGGCTATACATCTATGATATTGGAAGGAATTTATGGGAAACTCCCAGAAAAAATGCAAAAACCCGTAGATAATGTTCTTATTTCAAGCGAGAGATTAATAAGATTTGTTAATGATATTTTAAATGTCACCAGGATTGAGACTGGAAGGCTTGAATTTATTCCAGAGAGCACTGCTATGGAAGAGATAATTTCTTCAGTGATATTTGAATTGGATATTAAGGCAAAAGAAAAAAATCTTTATTTGAAATGGGAAAAACCAAAAGAGCCCTTGCCGAAAATTATGATTGATCCGGATAAAACCAGACAGATTATCTTAAACTTTATAGATAACGCTATAAAATATACCAATGAAGGGGGAGTAACAGTTGAGGTGGGAAGTACGAAGTCTGAAGTCAAGATAAAAATTTCTGATACTGGCGTAGGAATGAGCAAAGAGGATATCGCAAAGCTTTTCAAAAGCTTTTCCAGAGGTGAATCAGGGGTGACCTATTATAAAGAAGGCACAGGCCTTGGACTCTATATCGCCAGGCAGTTTGTTGAAATGCAGGAAGGTAGAACATGGGCTGAGTCTCCAGGCAAGGGAAAGGGTTCAACTTTCTACATTGAACTGCCGATAAGGTAAAATCATATTTTAAAACAAAAAGAGTGCCATTTGGGCGCTCTTTGCTTGATATATCGCCCAACGGGCGTTATAATAGGGCTAATGCAGAACCCCCGCACCAGAACAAAGCCACGGTACGGGGGTATATACATTATGAAAAGAATTCTTAACATAGAAACAGTGAAGTATTCTGGCAAAGAGATTGAGGTTGCAGGATGGGTGAATTCCATAAGATCTCACGGAAATATTCTTTTTGTTGATTTGAGAGACAGGAGCGGTTTGCTGCAAATTATTTTTACCCCAAAAGAAGAGAGTCTTTATAAGTTGGCCCAAAAATTAAGGCCAGAATGGGTAATTAGAGTAAAGGGAAAAATCGGAAGAAGGCCTTCTGGAATGGTAAATCCAAAAGTTGCAACGGGCGGTATAGAACTTCAGTCTACTGATTTGGAAATTTTCTCTCAGGCAAAAACTCTTCCTTTTCCAATTGATACTCCGGGTTATGAAATATCAGAAGAAAAAAGGTTGAAATACCGCTATCTGGATTTGAGAAGGGAGAGAATGAGTAAGAATTTAAAAGTTCGCCACAAGGTTATGCAACTCATGAGGGATTTCTTGACAGAAGAGGGATTTGTGGAAATTGAAACTCCAATTTTGACAAAATCCACCCCCGAAGGAGCTAGGGATTTTTTAGTTCCCTCAAGGCTTCAGCCCGGAAAATTCTATGCTCTACCTCAAAGCCCCCAGCAGTATAAACAAATGCTCCAGGTGGCTGGAATAGAAAAGTATTTTCAGATAGCAAGGGCCTTGAGAGATGAAGACCCGAGAGCAGACCGCCAGGCAGAGCACACACAATTGGATATAGAAATGTCTTTTGTTTCTCAAGAAGAAATTTTAGATTTGACGGAAAGGCTTTATCTCAATGTGGTCAGAAAGCTATTTCCACAAAAAAGAATCACTAAAATTCCTTTTCCCAGAATAACTTATAAGAAAGCAATGGAAAAATATGGAACGGATAAACCAGATTTGAGGCGGAATAAGAAAGATTCTGATGAACTTGCCTTTGTTTTCATAACCGACTTTCCAATGTTTGAATGGAAAAAAGGCGACAAGAAATGGGGAGCAATGCATCACCCCTTTACCTTGCCCCAGACAGACGATATAAAAAAGATAAAAGCTGATCCTGGAAAAATTTTAGCTTTTCAGTATGATTTTGTCCTTAACGGATATGAAATTGGGGGAGGGAGTTTACGAACTACGAACCTTGATGTTTTCACTGCCGTATTTGAGGTTTTGGGCCATAAAAAACAAGAGCTGAAAAAACAATTTAGGCACTATTTTGAAGCATTTAGTTATGGGGTTCCTCCTCATGGAGGGATTGCGCCAGGGATTGACCGTTTCTTGGCAGTGGCGTTAAAAGAAGCTAATATCCGTGAGGTTATCGCTTTTCCGAAAACCGGCGACAATCGTGATTTAATGCTGGATGTTCCTTCAGATATTACGGATGAGCAATTAAAAGAATTACATATTAAAACAACAAAAAAGAAATAATCTTTGACACTTTGACCATGAGCCGGAATATTAAATTTTTCTTTGCAGCTTTTTTGATTAGTCTGCCTTTCTGGTGGGGAATGAACGTTTTCGAGAAAAACCTTGAAAATTTTCTCTTTTTTTCTTTCTACTACCAGCCGCCCCCTTCGCAAGTTTTTTTAGCCCAGGTAAGCCAGCAATTCTTTCAAGCTCCTGAAAAAGAGATTCCAGAAATTGAAGCGAAATCAGCAATATTGGTAAAAATAAATAAAAACGGCAGTCAAGAAATTCTTTTTGAGAAAAATTCAGATCAAATTTTACCCATCGCTTCTCTTACGAAATTAATGACATCCTTGGTGGTGACTGAAAATTATAACCTTTCCCAACAGCTGGAGGTTACCAAAGAGGCTGTAGAGCAGCCGGAAGAATTCGGCAACCTTAAAATAGGGGAACATTTATCAGTTGAGAATCTTTTATATTTGGTTCTTATTGAGTCAAGCAACGATTCTGCCTTTACTCTTTCTGAACTGATTGGGCAGGATGGATTTGTCGACTTAATGAATCTTGAGGCAGAGTACTTAGGATTATTCGGCACGCATTTTGTTGGCTCAACCGGTTATTCTGCTGAAAATTATTCAACAGCAAAGGATTTAGTGAATCTTGCAAAATATATAATTAGAGAAAAACCGATAATATGGGAAATTTCATCTCTTTCAGAGTTTAGTCTTTATACTCCAGACGGCGTTTTCCACCACCAACTTTCAAATACAAATCAGCTTTTAAAAGAGTATCCGGAAATAATTGGAGGAAAAACGGGCTATACTGAAGAGGCAAGAGGATGTATTATTTTAATTTTAAAGAATTCAAAAGATGAAGTTTTCATTAATATTATTTTGGGCTCAGAAAATCGTTTTGAAGAAATGAAAAAATTAATTGAATACTCTATTTAATTATGCCACTTAATCAAAATCCGGAATTCATTGCAAATGTCGTCAAGATTTTTATTTTAGCCGGTGTATCTACGGCTCTGGCGGTTTTACTGACTCCGATTGTAACTCATTTTTTGTACAAGTATAAACTCTGGAAGAAAGAAGCCAGAACGAAGACCATTACCGGAGAGGAGGCATCAGTTCTTTATCAGCTTCACAAAGAAAGAGAAGTAAGAGTCCCTCGGTTTGGGGGTCTTTTAATTTGGGGAACTTGCCTTTTAGTGGCTGTTTTATTTTTTCTTATTTCAAAAGTGTCAGATACATTCTGGGCTCAAAAATTAAATTTTCTATCCCGTTCTCAAACCTGGCTTCCTTTAGCCACATTGGTGGCAGCTTCGATAGTTGGATTTTTTGACGACGCTTTGCAAGTTGTAGGGTTTCCTTTGAAAATTTTCAGAAAGAAAAATGGCGAAGAGAAGAAAGAGGAAGGATATGCAGCCAATGGTTTAAGTTTCAGCCGCAGGTTTTTGATGGTCATTTTAATCGGTTTGGTTGGGGCGTGGTGGTTTTATTTTAAACTTGGCTGGGATAGTTTATATGTTCCTTTTGTCGGAGATATTTCAATTGGCCTCTGGTATATTCCCTTTTTTATTACTGTAATGCTGGCTACTTGGTCAGGAGGAGTGATAGATGGGTTAGATGGCTTGGCTGGAGGAGTATTTGCTTCAATGTTCGGGGCTTTTACGGTTATTTCCTTTTCTCTTGGAAAGTTTGACTTAGCTGCCTTTTCGGCAGTCATCGCCGGCGCTATTTTGGCTTTTTTGTGGTTCAATATCCCACCTGCCAGATTTTATATGGGGGAGACCGGAATGCTGGGTTTGACCACCACTTTAGCCGTTGTCGCTTTTTTAACTAATTCGGTTTTGGTTTTGCCGATTATCGGGGGATTGCTGGTTATTGAATCCGGCTCTGTAATTTTGCAGCTGCTGTCAAAGAAATTCAGAAAGAAAAAAATCTGGTTATCCACCCCGATCCATCACCATTTTGAAGCCAGAGGCTGGCCCACTTATAAAGTAACGATGCGATTTTGGGTTGTTGGTGTTATCTTTGCTATTGTAGGAGTTGCTGTCAGGCTGCTTGGTTAACCATTAATAAGTTAACACAGATAGTATATGGTCAATTATTATCGAAGTTAGGTGCTAAAAATAAAGAAAGGGGATAAATGGAAGATAATCCTAATCGTTTATGAAAAAGTGGAGTCAGGGGCTTTTGATCGACGCTCAAAGCCTTTTCCTTGAAGGCAAGGAAAGTGGTTTAGAATCGGATCTCCATTTTGAGTTTCAGAAAACTATCATTTCTTTCGAGGCTTTAGAAGCGATTGTAGAGGCAACCTTCGAACGCCTCGCGAGTCGCCAAAAGGCTGCGGTCTAATCCCTGCAGCCCTATTTTTTATTGAAAATTTACCCTTAAGAGTACAGGGTTCGAATCCTGTACTCTAAGAAGTTTTGTTTTTTATAAGGTTTATGTTATTTTATACTTAGAGGGAAAATTTCAAATGAAACTGAGTGATTTTAAAAATGAAAAAGTGACAGTAATGGGGTTAGGAATTGTTGGCGGGGGAGTGGGAATAGTAAAATTTCTGGTAAGACATGGAGCTAAAGTTCTAGTAACTGATTTAAAAACAAAAAAATATTTAAAAAGTTCTTTAAAAAAAATTAGAGGTTTGCCTATTGAATTAGTTCTTGGAAGACATCGCAAGGAAGATTTTATTAATACCGATATGGTGATTAGAAACCCTGCTGTTCCAGATAACTCTCTATATCTGAAAATTGCAAAAAAACATAATATTCCTATAGAAACTGATGTTGGAATTTTTTTTGAATTTTGCAAAACTCCTATTATCGGGGTTACCGGGACCAAGGGTAAATCAACGGTCGTCACTCTAATAAACTTGCTTTTAAAAAGTAAATATACCGATGTCATCTTGGCTGGTAATATTGGCATTTCTCCTTTGGAATCTCTAAATAAAATAAGAAAAAATAGTAAAGTTGTTCTGGAACTTTCAAGTTGGCAGTTAGAGGGTTTGAAGTCGCGCAAAAAAAGTCCTCAGACAGCTTTAATTACCAATATTTACCCGGATCATCTAAACAGATATAGAAATTTAAAAGATTATACCAATTCAAAAAAACTTATTTTTCTTTTTCAAAAATCAAAAGATTTTCTTTTTCTCAATTACGATGACAAAATCCTAAGAAAATTTTCAAAAGTTGCTAAATCCAGAGTTTATTTTTTTTCAAAAAACAAAACACAAAAAGATTCAACAAAAGCGGCATTTTTAAAAAAGAATGAAATATTTTTTGGAAAAGAGCTAAAACCGATTTTTAATCTGAAAAATCTAAGGTTAGATGGAGAGCACAATATTTCAAACGTCTTAGCCGCAGTAAGTATAGCAAAGTTATATAATGTACCTTCAAAAAATATTCAGAATGTTTTAAGAAAATTTAAAGGACTTTCTGGCAGAGAAGAATTAATCGCCAGAATTAAAGGAATAAGATATTTTAACGATACAACAGCTACAATGCCAGGTGCTGTAATCGCAGCTCTTTTAAGATTTACTCAAAAGTTCCCTCAATCAAAAATTATTCTGATTGCAGGAGGCCAAGATAAAAAATTAAATTATAGAAAGTTAGCCAGGGAGATTTCAGAAAAAGTGAATCATTTAATCCTTTTTCCTGGAACAGCTTCTACGAAGCTCAAAAAAAACCTTGATGTTTTCAAAGCCCCAAAATCACTTTTGTCGGTTACTCCGGGGGTTGATTCAATGGAAAGAGCAGTAAGGATTGCATCAAAATTGGCAGGCAGGGAAGGTATAGTGCTTCTTTCACCCGGAGCAGCGAGTTTCAATCTTTTCAAAAATGAATTTGACAGAGGCGATAAGTTTAATAAGATTGTAAAAAAACTACAGAGAGGTAAGAGCGCAGGATTCGAACCAAAATCAGATTGAGAAACTGAAAAATGAGGTGATTTCACGACGCGACGACAAAGGAGTGGTTGGAAACTACTTCAAGGAGGAGCAACAAAGAAATCAGCCATTTTTCAGCTTCCTTTAAGGGCGGGTGAATTCAGGCAAGCTTCTTTGTTGCTCGTTGCTTACGATGCGCTTCGGCATCGCATCATTCCTCGCGCCTCGAATCTTGCCTGAATTCGCTTCGCTCAATTAATTCTGGTTCGAACCCTGCGCTCCTAAAACATGAAGACACGTTCTTTTGACCATCCCTTATTTGTTATATCAGTTATTTTAGTGGTTTTGGGGATTTTGATTCTTGCGGGTGTTTCAGCAGTTTTTTCCCAGGAGCAATTCGGAAAACCCACTTATTTTCTTTTTCATCAGATAATGTATGGAGTAGCGCCAGGATTAATTTTAGGATTTTTGGCGTTTAGGATTCCATTATCCTATTTTAAGAAATGGATTTTTCCTTTATTTTTGCTCAATCTGGTAGCTCTGGGGTTAGTTTTTATTCCCATAATTGGTTTTCAGTCTGGGGGAGCTACTCGATGGATTGGGTTGGGGCCTTTTTCTTTCCAGCCTGCTGAATTTTTGAAAATTACTTTTTTGCTTTATTTAGCAGCATTAATTTCAAGCAGAAGCAGAGATTCCTTTTTTCGACAGAAAAGAACAGATGGCTTTGGCTCTATGCTGATAATCTTTCTTGTTCTTCTGGGCATTCTTACTTTACTTCTGGCTTTACAGCCCAATATCGGTACTTTAGCTATAATTTTTCTAACGGCTGTCTTGGTTTATTTTTCAGCAGGAACTCCTATCTGGCATAGCGCTTTAGTGTTCTCAATCGGGATAGGAGGTCTCATTACTTTAATACAAATTGCGCCATACCGATTTAACCGTTTTTTAGTTTTTTTAAATCCAGACACAGATGTTCTGGGGATAGGATACCAAATAAAACAGGCTTTAATTGCTGTTGGGTCAGGAGGGATACTTGGGTTGGGGTTTGGTATGTCAAGGCAGAAATTTGGTTTTTTGCCCCAATCAATAGGGGATTCAATTTTTGCCATTTTTGCCGAGGAAGGAGGATTTATTTGGGCTGTTATTTTGATTTTACTTTTTTTAGCTTTTGTCTGGCAGGGATTTCAAATTTCAAAAAAATCTAAAGAAATGTTTACACGATTGGCAGGTATAGGAATTTCCACCTGGATAGGAATTCAAGCATTTGTGAATATTGCTTCCATGATAGGGATTTTGCCTTTAACAGGAATTCCCCTGCCATTTATTAGTTATGGCGGATCGCATTTAGCAGCTGAACTTATCGGAGTAGGAATACTGCTTAATATATCAAGAAATGCCTAATTTCTGGCAAATTTTGGAATTTTTTCGTTAGACATTTGTCAAGAATTAAAGATTAGTCATTAATAATTCTCAATATGAAAATTCTTTTTACCGGTGGTGGCACCGGAGGCCATGTTTTTCCAATAATTGCTATTTCCCGTGAAATAAAGAGGATGAATCTAGCAAGAGGAGATCTTCAATTGCTTTACAGCGGCCCTAAAAATTCTTTTGATGAAATTTTGTTCTCTCAAGAAGGAATTAAGGTCCGGTCAATTTTCGCCGGAAAACTTCGTAGATATCTTACCCCCTCATCCACCATCCAAAATTTTATTGATATTATTATTAAATTCCCATTAGGGATTCTACAGGCATTTGTACATGTTTTCTTTTTGGCTCCAGACCTTATTTTCAGTAAAGGTGGATATGGATCTTTACCGATTGTATTGGCCGGCTGGATTTTAGGAACTCCCATTTTTTTGCACGAGTCTGACATTTCTCCGGGTTTGGCTAATCGAATAGCGGGGAAGTTTTCTTTGGTTGTCTTTACATCCTTTCCCAAGACAGAATATTTCCCAATTAAAAAAATAATATTAGTCGGTAATCCTACGCGCAGAGAAATTGCAGGAGGCTCTGAAGAAGAAGCTAAAAGATTGTTTCAATTAATTGGCGGAAAGCCAGTGATTTTATTCTTTGGAGGAAGCCAGGGAGCTCGGAGAATCAATGATCTTATCTTGGCGATTCTGCCAAATCTTTTAGAGGGTTTTGAAATAATCCATCAAACTGGGGAGCAGAATTTGAAACAGGTTTTGGCAGAGGCAAAAGTGGTAGCTCAGAAAGAAAAATTAAGATACTATCATGCTTTTCCATTTTTAAAAGAAAATGCGTTAATTAATGCCTATCAGATTGCTGATTTAATAGTTTCTCGGGCAGGCTCTGGAAGTATTTTTGAGATAGCTGTTTCGGGGAAACCGAGCATTTTGGTTCCTTTACCAAGAGCTGCGCAAAACCACCAGGTAAAAAACGCTTACTTTTATGCTCGGACTGGGGCTTGTGTAGTTTTTGAAGAAGCTAATTTAACCTCTCATTTTTTCATGGGAAGATTAAGACATCTTTTTTCTCATCCCAGAGAATTGGAAAAAATGGGAAATCAAGCTAAAAAATTTGCAAAACCAGAGGCTGCGAAAGTCGTTGCCCAATATATTAACAGTTATTTGTTTGGCTAAATATTATGCCTTTAGATGATTTTAAATTCATCAGGCCAGGGAAGATAAGGGTTAGAATTGCTCCTTCTCCAACCGGTCTTTTGCATATTGGCCTTGCGAGAACAGCACTTTTTAATTATCTGTTCGCAAAAAAATACCAGGGAAATTTTGTGTTGAGGATAGAGGATACTGATATTGAAAGATCAGATTCCGGTTTCGAAGAAGATATTATTGAGAATTTACAATGGCTTGGCATTGAGTGGTCAGAAGGGCCGGATATTGGAGGGAACTTTGGACCTTATCGGCAAAGTGAAAAACTGCCGGCATATGCTAAATATATTGAAAAACTTTTGAATACCGAATCGGCTTACCGTTGTTTTTGTTCAGAGGATGAATTGGAGGCCAAAAGGCAGTATGCCATGTCGATTGGGCAGCAGCCTCGCTATAATGGAAAATGTAGCCAGCTTTCAAGTGATGAAATAAGGAAGCTGCTTGCTGAAGGGAAAAAATCTATTGTTAGATTCAGGACTCCAAATGAGAAGGTATCTTTTAAGGACCTTTTGAGGGGGAAAATTGAGTTTGATTCTAATTTAATCGGGGATTTCGGCATAGCAAAAGATTTAGCTACTCCCTTGTACAATTTAGCAGTAGTGGTTGACGATTTTGAAATGAAAATTTCCCATGTTATAAGAGGGGAAGATCATATTCCCAATACTCCAAAACAAATTTTACTCCAGAAGGCTTTAGAATTCCCTCGACCTGAATATCTACATTTACCTTTGATTTTAGGGCCAGATCGCTCAAAATTGAGTAAAAGGCACGGAGCCTTCGCAATTGCTGATTATAGAAAAGAAGGCTATTTACCGGAAGCAATTATTAATTTTATGGCTTTTTTGGGCTGGAATCCTGGAGGAGAGAGAGAAATTTATTCAATGCCTTCTTTAATTAAAGAATTTTCTATTGAGAGAATTCAAAAAGGAGGAGCTGTTTTTAATGTGAGAAGGCTGGATTTTTTAAACGGATTTTATATCCGCCAAAAATCTGCAGAAAAGTTTGCCGAAATATGCATTCCTTATTTGATTGAGGCAGGGCTAGTCGTGCCTGCCTTTAAATCTGAACAATATCCTCCAGCTTATGGGGGAATGAATTTAACGCAAACGTACAAGGTTTCTGGAACAGGGGAGGAGGTTAATTTTAACTATCTTCAAAATATTGTTGTTCTTTATCAGGAAAGATTAAAGAAACTTTCTGAAATTTCAGAACTAACAGACTTTTTCTTTAACGATAAATTGGAATACAACAAAGAACTTTTGAAATGGAAGGAGGCAGGGGATAGAGAAATAGAAGATTCCTTAAATAAATTAGAAAAGATAATTTCTGAAATAAAAGCTGAAGATTGTAATAAAGAAATTTTAGAAGAAAAAATCCTGCCAGAAGCTGAAAAAATCGGTCTGTCCGGAACAAAAGATAGAGGATACTTGTTATGGCCTTTCAGGGTAGCTCTTACCGGCAAGGAAGCTTCGGCTGGCCCTTTTGAGGTAGCGGAAGTATTAGGAAAAGAAAAAGTTTTGAAAAGAATAAGAGAAGCAAAAGAGAGGTTATAATCCTAACCTACGAATATGTCCGCTAAAATAATATATAATTTTATAATAATACTGTCAATAATTGGTTTGATTATGCCAATTTTCTCTTTTGCCCAGGTAGAAAACAAAAACCCTGAAGTCCCGAAGACTTTTGAGGAGACAAAAGATTATCTGTTTAGTATTATCAAACCGCTTCCTAATGCTATGAAAGGGGTCTGGCAGGAGGCTTTAGTTGTTTGGCAAAAAATGGCAGATTTTTCCAAAGGACTTTTTGATTCAAAAATAAAACCTTGGTTTCAGGGTGTTTGGCAGGAGATTTTAGGCTTTTTTGGCAGGGAACTTGAAAAGAAAGAATTAATGATTCAGGAAGAAATTGAAAAAGAAAAAGAAGAAATAAAAAAAGAAATTCCAAAAGTCGGAAGAAGCATTTGGGAGAAAATAAAAGGCTTGATGAACAGATAAATTAATTATGTATGATCCAACAAAACCATATAAGAAAGATATCTTAGAATTAATTAAACAAACCTGGGAAACTCCCTATGTTTCCGTAAAAGATGGCGTTTACCCGATTATTGAAAAGAAATTTCAATATCCGGAAGTTGACCACACAGATGGGATTGGGACAAAAGGAATTTATCACTGGCAGCAAAAAAGCTTTAGAAATGCAGCCTTAGACGCTTTAGCTATGAATCTAAATGATTTAACGTTGATTGGGGCTAAACCATATAAGCTTCAAAATCATATTATAATCCCAAGAGATGATAAAGAGGTAATTTTAGAAATTATAGAAACCCTTGTAGTAGAGTGTAAACAAAGAAACATTGCTATTACGGGAGGTGAAACTTCAATTCACAATAATATAATTGGCATTGATATAAGTATAACTGCTTCCGGATTTATTAAGGATTTAAAACCAAATAAATTTGAAGCTGGTGACGTCTTAATCGGTATAAAGAGTAATGGATTACACTCAAACGGTTTTACCAAAATAAGAGAAGTTTTTGGTGAAAAATATAAGCCTGAATTTATTAATCCAACGGCTATTTATTCAGATAAGATTTTTACTTTAAATGAACAATTCAATATCCACGGGATGATGCATATTACAGGCGGAGCGTATACTAAACTAAAAGATTTATTATACGGCGCCGATGTGAAATTAAATAGAAGCCATAGATTAGAGCCACAGCAAATATTTAGGGATTTGTATGAAAAAGGGATTTCTGATGAAGAGATGTATAAAACATTTAATTGCGGCATAGGCTTTATTTTATCGGTTTCTCCAAAAGATGCCGATAGAATTACCTCTGAATTAGATGCAGATGTCATTGGTGAAGTAATTTCCGGAACCGAAAGAGTAATAATAGAGTCTATGTTCAGCGGAGCAGTAATAGAGTTATAATAGTTTATTAAATATGATGGAATTAGATGATCAAAATTTTGAAAGCGAAGTTTTAAAAAACGAGAAGCTGGTCTTGGTTAATTTTTGGAGGCCGGGATGCGGACCTTGTTTAAAGATGGACCCGATTGTTGAAGAAGTTGCAAAAGAGTTAGAGGGTAGGGTATTGGTCGGAAAATTAAATATATTTGAAAATCTTGAAACTGCCAAAACATATAGAATTCCAGCAACCCCAACTCTTATTATTTTTAAGGATGGCAAGGCAATAGAAAAAGCTGTTGGCTTGCGGCCAAAACAACTTTTGATTGATAAACTTAATTCATTGCTATAAATTCCGTCTAACAAGAAGCTTGTAAAAAACCGCCAAAAAGGCGGTTTTTGTTTGACAAACATTCGTAATCTATGCTAATTTATATGTAGGTCTGGCTGTGGTGCTTCGAACCATTCCCCAAACCAGCAAAGCCCACCAGCCTACCTTCCAAGCCAGGGATAGAGAAGAACGGCTCTGTCCCTGGCACTTTTTTTATTTGACAGACATTTGTAATCTATGTTAATTTATATGTAGGTCTGGCTGTGGTGCTAAGCCGAAGTTCGTCTCACTATCCCCGCCTGTGTGACCAATCGGTAAAGACCATCAGCCTACCGTCCAAGCCAGGGATAGAGCGCAGGAGTCCTTTGTCCCTGGCACTTTTTTTATTTGACAAAAAAATTCTAATCTTATTTATTAGAAGACCCTAGCTTTTAAATCGCCAAAAAGGCGGTTTTTCTATGTTATATGACGTATAAAACGCATCAATAAGGAGCTAAAGTCCTTAAGAGGCTTGATTTTTTTATTTAACATGATAGGCTAAAAATCAAAGCATAGAACCTTTATAATCTAGACCAGAAAGGAGGCGAGAAAAAGTGAAATATATTTTATTACTTTATCTGATCCAGCCTTATGTAGACGTTCGCATTGGAGAAGAATCGCCCGAAACAAAAGCAAGATTTGCTGCCCTTTATAAAAAGATTGTGCGAGAAAGATATCCAGGATTTCAAGTGGTTTGTGTGTTCTTTTCTGAACCAGGCGAAAAGAAAAAGCCTGATATTTCTCAGATGTGGGATCTTTTTTCACTTGAAGAAAACTATACTATAGGAGCTTGTGGAGTAACATTCACTAATCATTGTGATAAGCGAGAATATCCTAAAGAAAGTGATATTCTTGCATTATGTCCTGACCCAATTGATGAATTAGTTGTTAGTGGATTCCATTTCTCTGATTGTGTAGAAAGCATAGCCAAGTATGCACATGAGCAAGGCATCCAAGTCTTTGTAGACGAAGATCTAACAGAATTATTCTTTTATGGAATAGATAGAGGAATTCCAATTTCTCGTGAAGCAAGTATAAGAAGGACAAGAAGGTTGCTCAATAAAAGCTTGCTTCAGAATTTCGCGCGCAAAAATCGTGAAGGAAGACCGTGGTTAGTCCAACCTTAAGCCAAGTCATAAATACGACTTGGCCTTTTTATTTCCTTGATACGTATAATCATGCTGTACGACTAATACGTCGCATAACGCATCTTGTGCGACATTCTTGCAAATGTCGGAAAAAGTAGGCAAATGTCGGAAAAATCAACAATATTAGCTTTAAACTTAAAATGGAAAAAATAACCTAAATTAATTATTTTCTAATATTGTGCGACATTTTTAGTTCTTCCTTGAATTTTTTGATAAATAGAGGTATTTTGAAAGTAGATATGTGTTTAAAAAAGCGCAAAAGTGTTAGGTGTTGATGATTTAATAAAATAAAAATATGAACAATAAATTCAATCTATCCGACAATGAAAAACGGGATGTTATAAAGTATTTAGAAGCTGGTAAGCCATTGCCGGAGAAGTATCGGTTTTTGCTTTTTGATACCGAACGAGAAGTTGAATTGCTCTGGAACGAGAAAACCGATGAGGTGGAAAATACGGTTTTGCCTTTTCAGACCATTGAACATATTGACGAACCGAGAAGCGAGGATAAAATCACCGTGCAGGGCTCTCTTTTTGATACTTCTGGCAGGCAAATTAAGGGTTGGTCAAACAAACTTATTTGGGGTGATAACAAGCTGATTTTATCATCGCTCAAAAATGGTCCTTTGCGAAAACAAATTGAAACCGAGGGCGGACTGAAACTTATTTATATTGACCCGCCGTTTGATGTTGGCGCAGACTTTTCCATAAATATTGAAATCGGCGAGGAGAATTTTACCAAAAAACCGTCAGTAATTGAAGAAATTGTTTATCGCGATACTTGGGGCAAAGGTGCGGACTCGTTCATTGCCATGATCTATGAACGGCTGGTGCTGATGCGGGATTTGCTAGCGGAGGACGGCAGTATTTACGTGCATTGTGATTGGCGTGTTGCCAGCTATATGAAGTTGATTTTAGACGAAGTTTTTGGGACTGCAAATTTTCTAAATGAAATACCTTGGCATTATAGGAAGTGGTCTTTGCCAGTTAAGTTCTTTCAGAGAAATCATGACACCATTTTTTACTACGCCAAGGATATCAAAAATCCAAATAGACGATTCCATGTCGTTGAATTTCAACCCCAGTCAGAAGGTACTTTGAAAAGATGGAAAGGTAAGAAGCAAAAAGCAGTTTTTGATGAACTAGGAAATCGTATTGGTGCTACAAGCGAAGAGACCGAATCGACTGGCGCACCACTATCAGATGTATGGGACA
>JACZRI010000005.1 GCA_022574775.1 Patescibacteria group bacterium
GTGATTTCACGACGCGACGACAAAGGAGTGGTTGGAAACTACTTCAAGGAGGAGCAACAAAGAAATCAGCCATTTTTCAGCTTCCTTTAAGGGCGGGTGAATTCAGGCAAGCTTCTTTGTTGCTCGTCGCTTACGATGCGCTTCGGCATCGCATCACTCCTCGCGCCTCGAATCTTGCCTGAATTCGCTCCGCTCAACTGATTCTGGTTTGAATCCTACGCTCCTAAGATCAAGGAAAAAAATAGAGTAAAGAATTTTTACTCTTTTTTAATTGAATTTTTGACCTAGAAGTGATAATCTAAGCATATAATGAGAAAAAAACTTCAGAATCAATATTTTATCCTAAGACACGGTCAAACAACCCAACAGATAAAAAGAGCCGAATTTACTTATAACTGGCCAGATAAGCCGCCTGTGAGATTAACAAAAAAAGGAGAAGAGCAGATTAAAATCGCGGCAAAAAAGCTTAAAAAAGAAAGAATTAATCTTATTTATTCTTCAGATATTTTTCGGACGAAGCAGAGCGCTGGAATCATAGCTAGAGAATTAGGGTTAAAAATTCATTTTGATAAAAGATTGAGAGATATAAATTTAGGAGTTTATCATGGGGGGCCTAAAGAAGCACTATATAAAAGTTTCCCCGATCCGAGAAAAAGATTTTATCAAAGGCCGAAGAAAGGCGAGAGTTGGTCAGATTGCAGGGGAAGGATGTTGAGTTTTCTCAGACAAGTAGATAAAAAATATAAAAATAAAAGAATTTTAATCATAAGCCATGGTGACTCATTATGGCTTTTAGAAGGAGCGGTAAAAGGGCTAATTAACAAGGATATTTTGGATGAGAATTTTGTAAAAGGAAATTATATAAATGTTGGCGAGCTCCGAAAACTATAAATTTATGGAATTGGATTTTCCAAAGATAGAGGAAAGAATATTAAAATTTTGGCGCAAAAATAAGATTTTTGACAAACTTCGCAAGAAAAACAAAGGGAAGATGCATTTTTCATTTTTAGACGGTCCCATAACCGCAAATAATCCAATGGGCGTTCATCATGCCTGGGGAAGGACATATAAAGATCTTTTCCAAAGGTACAAAGCTATGCGGGGTTTTGACCAGAGATTTCAGAATGGCTTTGATTGTCAGGGTCTTTGGGTAGAGGTGGAAGTTGAAAAAGAGCTCGGGTTCAAAACAAAGAAAGACATCGAAAAATTCGGTATCGGAAAATTTGTCAAAGCTTGCAAAAAGAGAGCGCTGAAGTATTCAAAAATTCAGACAAGGCAATCAATCAGGCTTGGTCAGTGGATGGACTGGAAAAATTCTTATTATACAATGTCTGACGAGAATAATTATGCAATCTGGCATTTTCTTAAAAAATGTTGGAAGAAAGGTTTGTTGTATAAAGGAAAAGATGTTGTTCCTTGGTGTCCCCGTTGCGGTACTGCTATTTCCCAGCACGAAATTTTAACAGAGGAATATAAAGAGATAGTGCACAAATCCATTTTTTTTAAATTACCAATCATTGAGCGGAAGAATACTTTTTTTCTTGTCTGGACTACTACTCCTTGGACCCTCCCAGCGAATGTTTCTTTGGCTGTCCACCCAGGATTTAGTTATGCAGAAGTGAAGAATAAGACAGGCGAAATTTTTATTTTACTCAAAGATAAATCTCATTTGGTACCCGGAGGAAAAATAATTAAGACTTTCAAAGGAAACAAATTGAAAAATCTAAAATATCAGGGATTATTTGATGAATTGCCTGCAGTTAAGAAAGCTCTTTTAAATAAAAGTCATTCGGTTATTTTCTGGAAAGAGGTTTCTAAAGAGGAAGGAACAGGGATTGTGCATATTGCACCTGGTTGTGGTCAAGAGGACTTTCAGTTAAGCAAGGAATTTAATTTATCAGTTATTGATCCTACTAATAATGAATCAATATATAATCACGGTTTTGGATTCTTGGCTGGGAAATCTGTAACTGGTATCTCCAATGTAATTTTTGAAAGTTTAAATGAAAAAAATTTAGTTTTTAAAATCGAAGATTATAAACATCGTTATCCTACATGCTGGCGATGTAAATCAGAATTGATTTTTCGGTTGGTTGATGAATGGTATATTTCTATGGCACAGTTAAGAAAACCCTTAATAAATGTTGCAAAGGAAATAAAATGGATTCCTTCTTTTGGCTTAGAAAGAGAGATTGACTGGTTGAAAAATATGCAAGATTGGTTAATTTCTAAAAAAAGATATTGGGGTTTGGCATTGCCAATTTATGAATGCGAACACTGCGGCAATTTTGAAGTAATCGGATCAAAGGAGGAATTAAAAAAAAGAGCGGCTAAGGGGTGGAAAAAGTTTGAAGGTCATTCTCCGCATCGTCCCTGGGTAGATAAGATCAAAATAAAATGTTCAAAATGCAAGGAATTAACTTCTCGCATTACAGATGTCGGAACTCCCTGGTTAGATGCCGGAATTCTTCCTTTCTCGACCATGGGCTACTTTTCTGACAAAGATTATTGGAAATCATGGTTTCCTGCAGATTTTATCTGCGAAGCCTTTTCTGGACAATTTAAAAACTGGTTTTATTCTCTCATTGTTATGAGTACTGTTTTAGAAAATACTTCTCCGACCAAAACAATTTTTGGGCATGCTTCCGTGCTAGATGAAAAAGGAGAGGAGATGCACAAAAGCAAAGGAAATGTTATTTGGTTTGATGAAGCGGTAAAAAGAATGGGAGCTGATTTAATGCGCTGGATGTATGCAACGCAAAATCCTATCTACAATTTAAAATTTGGCTATAGGACTGGCGAAGAAAAGAAGAGGAAATTATTAACTCTTTGGAACAACTTTGTTTTTTTTAGAACCTATATTAAGAATGATGAGTTTCCTAAAAAATGGCAGACCATAGAATCAAATAATATTTTAGATAAATGGATTACTTCTCGTTTGCATAATGTAATTGGTAAAGTTACCAAAAGTTTAGACAGATATAATGCTAAAGAAGCGAGCTTGGCTATTGAAAACTTCTTTATTAAAGACCTTTCTTTGTGGTATATCCGAAGATCTAGAAAGAGATTTCAGCAGCAAAACGGTAATCGAGATAAAAATGAGGCAGCAGAAACACTTTATGTGATTCTTTTATATTTAGCAGTGCTAATTTCTCCTATACTTCCATTTTTATCTGAAGAGATTTATTTGCATTTAAGAAAAAAAGATATGCCAAAATCAATTCATTTATGGGATTGGCCCGAAAAAGATGAAGAAAAAGTTAATATGGAATTAGAGAAAAAAATGGCCGGTGTGCGAGAGATTGTTGCCATGGCTTTAGCTGAAAGACAGGAATATGGAATCAAGGTACGCCAGCCTCTTTTAAGGTTGAAATTAAAAAGTAAGATGTTGAGCAAAGACAAAGAATTACTGGAGTTGATAAAAGATGAAGTAAATGTAAAGGAGATAGTTTTTGATTCTAAAACGAAGAAAGAAGTGAAATTGGATACGAAAATTACACCAAGTTTAAAAGAGGAAGGAATGATTAGAGAAGTAATTCGCAATATTCAAGGAATGAGAAAGAGGGCTGGGTTGATGCCACGGAATAAGATTGCAGTTAGTCTATTAGCTCAACCCCGATTAAATAAAGTTTTAGAAAAGAAAAGAAATCTGATTTTAGAAAAAGTCAATGCAAAAGAGTTAAACTTTGGAAAGAAACTAAAAACAGTTTTTGATGCTGAAAAAGAGATCAAAGTCGATCAGCAAAAATTATTAATAAGAATAAAAAAACTCTAAAAGATAGCATAAAAAATATGATTATTTTCGGAAAAAGGCCACAAGTTCCAAGCCCGAGTGTAAAAAAACCGAAACAACCAGCTTCTCCTTTGAGTTTTTTCGAGGAAAAAAGAATATGGCGTAAGAGTATGGCGAAGAGAAAGTTTCGGCAAGGTTCACGCTTAATTCCCGGTACAGGGGGTATGCGCTACAGTCATCACAAGATGGATAAAATACTAGACGAGAGATTTTCGTGGGATATACATAAAGGCTTTATTTCTAGAGATGGTGCAATAAGATCGCTCAAAAAGCTTCGAAGAGAAGAATTCAACGCCGCTACAGGCGAAAAAAGAAGAGAGCTTAAAAGAGAAAGATTAGTTTTAGAAGAGGGATTCGGGCTTAAAGGAAAGTACTAATCACTAAATACTAAATTATTATGGCTATTCGCTACCGTACGCAAGGTTTTATTTTAAAAAAAACTGATCGTGGTGAATCAGATCGGATTTTCACGATTTATACCCGAGATTTTGGAAAACTGGAGATTTTGGCTAAAGCAATACGGAAGATTAAATCAAAATTAAGGAAAGGAACTGAGATTTTTTATCTATCAGAGATTGAATTTGTCCAGGGAAAAATATACAAAACTTTAATTGATGCTGTTCTTGTTGAAAATTTTCGAAAGATCGGTAAAGATTTAAGAAAAATGGCTCTGTCTTTTCGAATTTTAGAAATTTTGGATAATTTAATTAGAAAAGAAGAGAAAGATGAAAAAACCTGGAATTTATTAATAAACACATTTAAAGAGCTAAATCGTCAGCCATCGATAGCAAGCAATCAACAGTTGCTTTTCTACTACTTTATTTGGAATTTTCTATCAGTTTTAGGATATAAGCCAGAGCTTAATATCTGTTCTTTGTGCAATAAGAAATTAGTTCCAAAGAATCTTTATTTTAATTTCAAAGAGGGAGGAGTTACTTGCGAGGGTTGTTTCAGGAAAGCTGGAGAAGGAGAAAGAATTTCTCCAGAAACAATAAAAGTTTTAAGATTTATTTTGGAAAAAAAATGGAGGGTTGTTTCCCGCTTGAGAATAGAAGAAGAATCTTTTATATCCCTAAAAAGAATTTCTGATTATTGGATAAAATTCCTTCCTCAAGCCGCCATATTTTAAAAAATGAGCTTTAAAAAATTAACAATTTTTCTGATTCTTTTGAGTATTTTTTTGGCAGTGGCTGGATTTTGGTACTACCAAAGGAATATTTTTTCCAGAGGGGTTTTAATGCTGGAAATTTTGGCCCCGAATGAGGTGGAGTTATTAGAAGAAATTGAATACATTGTGAAATATAAAAATGTCGGGAATATCAGACTAGAAGAAGCAAGGCTTATTTTTGAATACCCAGAATATTCACTGGTGGAAAATGGAAAATTAAGGATTGAGGAAGAGTTGGGAGATATTTATCCAGAAGAAGAAAGGACCATTTCTTTTAAAGCAAGGCTACTAGGGGAAAAAGGAGAAACTAAAATCGCCAAAGCTTGGTTGAGTTACAGTCCTAAAAATATACAATCTCGTTATGATTCGGAAAACTCCCATACTACTACTATTACATTTGTTCCTCTTACTTTTGAGATAGATATTCCTTCAAAGATAGAGTCTGGAAAAGAATTCAGATTAAGATTGAATTATTTTTCAAATGTCAATTATCCGCTTTCTGGCTTGCGGGCAAAAATTAAGTACCCTCCAGGCTTTGAGTTTTTAGAAAGTACGCCATCGGCCATTGGAGGCAATGAATGGGAAATAGGTCTTTTGAATAAGACCGAGGGAGGAAGAATCGAGATTTTAGGAAAAATTACTGGAGAGGTGAAAGAAGAGAAATTTTTCCGGGCTAATTTCGGAAGCTGGCAGGAAGGAGAATTCGTCTTACTTAAAGAGGCGGTTCAAGGGATAGAGATAACCAGGCCTTTTTTGTACATCACCCAGCAGATTAATAACAATCCCAAATATGTGGTCAGCCCTGGTGATTTCCTTCATTACGAGATTTTCTTTAAAAACTTGGGGGAGAGACCTCAATTAAATTTATTTTTAGTAGTAAGGTTAGAAGGTGATGCTTTCAATTTTCAGAGTTTAAAGACAGAACGGGGAAAGTTTGAGCCGGGCGATAATTCTCTTATTTGGGATTCCAGAGATGTTCCGCAACTTCAGTTTTTAGATTCTCAAGAAGAAGGGAAGGTTGAGTTTTGGATTGAATTAAAAGAACAATGGCCAATTTCTGGTCAAAGGGATAAAAATCCAGTAATCAAAAATAGAGTTTTTCTTAGTCAGGCAAGAAAAGAATTCATAACTAAGGTTAATTCAAAATTGGAGATTTTGCAAAAAGGATATTTTAAGGACGAAATTTTCGGAAGCTCCGGCCCCCTCCCTCCTCAAGTTGACCAAACTACAGCCTACACCATTTTATGGCAAGCGAAGAACTTTTATAATGATTTAAAAAACGTTAAGGTAAAAGCTACTTTGCCAAATTGGGTAAGGCTGACAGGAGAAATTTTTCCAAAAGACGCAAGGCTGACTTTTGATTCCCAAAGCAGGGAAATTATCTGGGAGATTGGAGACTTAGAAATGGGGACAGGTGTCTTAAACGAGCCTTTGACTATTGCTTTTCAGATTGCCTTTACTCCTCCCTTGTCCCAAAGAGGCAGGACTCCTACGCTTGTCGGGCTTTCGGTAATAACTGGAGAAGATCTTTGGACCGGAAATATTATTGATGATCTGGCAAAATCAATAGATACAACTTTGCCAGATGATCCAACTGTTACTGGGCAAGAAGGAATAGTGCAATAAAAATTCTAAGCACTAAATCCTAAACAAATTCCAATGACCAAAATTCCAAATTCCAAACATTTTATTTGACGCATTGGAAAATTTGAATTTAGATATTGTTTAGAAATTAGATATTAGAAATTTTCAAACATTATGGATTTAATGTCAAAAATCGTTTCTCTAACCAAAAGACGCGCCGCCCGGTAGGGCGAGCCTCGCCTCTTTTAGAACCTGTACTATGCAAAGAAATTATTTAAAAGGTCAACTTACTCTGATGGAAAAAATAATAAGCCTATGCAAGAGGCGGGGATTTATTTTTCCTTCTTCTGAAATTTACGGAGGAATTGAGGCTTTGTGGGATTATGGCCCTTTGGGTTCTCTTTTGAAAAATAATATTAAGAAAGAGTGGCTTAAAAGGTTCGTTCAGGAGAAAGAAGATGTTGTTTTGATTGATGGGACCGTTTTAATGAATCCAAAAATCTGGGAGGCTTCCGGTCACCTTAAAAGCTTTACCGATCCTTTAGTGGAGTGTAAAAATTGTCATTCGAGATTTCGAGCAGATCATATGGAAAACGGCAGTTTTGTTGGCGAGGACAAGGCAAAATCGAAAAACCAGTGCTCGCAATGCGGCGGGAAAAATTTTACTCCTCCCAAGAATTTTAATTTAATGTTTAAGACTTTTTTAGGGCCGGTTGAGGACAAAGCCAGCATAACTTATTTGCGGCCAGAGACTGCCCAATCAATGTTCACAGATTTTAAGCTTGTCCAGGAGTCACAGCGCTTGAAAATTCCTTTTGGAATTGCTCAAATCGGGCGCTGTTTTAGAAATGAAATTACCACGGGCAATTTTATTTTTCGCTCTCGCGAATTTGATATTGCTGAAATTGAATATTTTGTTGAGCCTGGCAAAGATGAAAAATGGTTTGATACGTGGCTTAACGAATGGGAAAAATTCTTTTTAGATTTGGGTTTAAGAAAAGAAAATCTCCGTCGCTATGAACATCCGAAAAAATCACTCGCTCATTACTCAAAACGAACAGTGGATATTGAATATAAATTCCCTTTTGGGTGGGGAGAGCTGGCAGGAGTGGCTAATCGTACAGATTATGATTTAAAAAACCACAGTGAGTTTTCCGGACAGGATTTAAGTTATTATGATGAGGAGAAAAAAAAGAAATATTATCCTTATGTAATAGAGCCGACAGTTGGGATAGAAAGAATACTTTTGGCTGTTTTATGTGATGCTTATACTGAAGTGAAGGGCGGAAGAACGAAAACCACGACAGCTGTTAAAGAGGTTGAAATTGTGCTCAAGCTTGATAGAAAATTAGCGCCAATAAAAGTTGCTGTTTTACCCTTAGTAAAAAATAAACCGGGATTGGTGAAAAAAGCCAAAAAGGTTCATCAATTATTAAAATCTCATTTTGATTGTCAATATGACGAATTAGGCTCTATTGGCAGAAGGTACCGCAGGCAGGATGAAATCGGTACCATCTTTTGTCTTACAGTGGATTTTGATAGCTTAAAACAAGATGATTTAACCGTCAGGGATCGCGATACAATGAAACAAAAGAGGGTGAAAATTAATGAGTTGGTTGAGCATTTGAAAAAGAAATTGGCGTAAAATATAATATGAGAAAAAGCCGTACTTAATTAAATCAAAATGACTAAACCCTAATAGCCAAAAATCTTAGATAATTCGAATAGGTATTAGAGAAATCCAAAAAATGGCTCACTGAAGCGAGCCATTTTTGTTTATTTGAAAAGTTGGTATAATAACAGAATAACAATTTCAGTCCATTAAATGATCCGCATTTTTTCGCGTAGCTACCTGTCCCTCAACGGTTTGAGCCGTAAGGCGATGGCGGGTGGATCCGCGTCATTTCGCTTCTACGGAGAATGTTCAAAAAAACACAACTTTCAAATGGTTTGAGAATTATCACTATTCCCCAAAGAGGGACTCGGGCGGTAACGGTTTTGGTTTTAGTTGCTACTGGTTCAAAATATGAGACAAAAGAAATCAGCGGCATTTCCCATTTTTTGGAACACGTATTTTTTAAAGGCACGAAAAAGCGTCCAAATACTTTAGCGATTGCAGAAACCTTAGATCGAGTAGGAGGAATGTATAACGCTTTTACCTCAAAAGAATTTACTGGATACTGGGCAAAAGTAGATGCGAAGCATTTTGATTTGGCTTTGGACTGGGTTTCAGACATCCTATTGAATTCAAAATTTGAGAAAAAAGAGTTAGAAAGAGAGAAGAAGGTGGTGATTGAAGAAATGAATATGTATTTGGACACCCCAATGAGTTATATCGGTGATTTATGGGAGAAATTACTCTATGGAGATCAACCAGCTGGATGGATGACAATCGGCGAAAAAGCGACAATAGCAAAATTACAAAGAAAACAAGTTTTGGATTATTTGAAAAACCATTATGTAACGAAGAATATTATTGTCTGCGTGGCAGGAAATTTAGAAGGGAAGTCCGCTGAGAGAAAAATTAAAAAATATTTTCGGGACATCAAAGTTGGAAAGCCAAAACCAAAATTAAAAGTCAGGGAGAAACAAAATCTACCCCAAAGCTTACTCCATTATAAAAAAACAGATCAAACCCATTTTTGTTTAGGAGTGAGAGCTTATAGTTTATTTCATCCCTTAAAGTACGCTCAAACTGTCTTAAGCACTATCTTGGGTGGAAATATGAGTTCTCGACTTTTTATTTCAGTTCGTGAAAGAGCGGGCCTTGCCTATTATATTCGCACCTCGGCAGAAAATGCCACAGATACCGGGTATCTTGTTACTCAAGCTGGGGTGGATAATCAAAATGTAGAAAAAGCTATTAATTTAATTCTAAAAGAGTATAAAAACCTAAAAAATAAAAACATCAAAGCGGCAGAGCTCCAAAAAGCGAAAGATTATCTCAAGGGAAATTTGATTTTATCTCTGGAGTCTTCTGATGCAAAAGCTAATTTTTATGCTGGCCAAGAGCTATTAGAAGGGAAAATATTAATGCTTAAAGAAAAACTCAAAAAAATTGATGAGGTTACAGAAAAACAAATTAAGAATGTAGCGCGAGAGATTTTTCAACCGCAAAAACTCAATTTAACTCTCATTGGTCCATTTAAAAATAAATCAAAGTTTCAAAAATTATTGAAAATATAACCATGAATGACAACAGGGTTTTAGATATTTCTTGGACAAGTATTTTAAAGGTTGGGGTAGCAGCCGTTTCTTTTTATATACTATATTTAGTTAGGGATATTTTAATCTGGTTTATTTTTGCTCTCATTATTTCTATTTTATTCAGTCCTGTAATTGATTTTCTGCACAGAAGAAGAATTCCTCGGGTATTATCAGTTATTATCGTGTATGTCGGAACTTTTGCGGCAGTCAGTTTATTTATTTATTCAATTACGCCCATTTTTATTTATGAAGTCCAAAAATTTTCTCAAATTTTTCCTGAATACTTTGAAAAAATCTCTCCTTCTCTAAAAGCCCTTGGAATTCAGGCATTTGTGGATATAGAAAGTTTCATTGGACTCGTCAATAAATCTTTAGAGGCAATAGCCGCTAACATTCTCTCTGCTGCTTTCGTAATTTTTGGCGGTATTTTTTCAACAATTTTTGTTTTGACTGTGGCGATTTTTATCTCTTTGGAAGAAAAAGCAGTAGAAAGAACATTATCTCTTCTTTTCCCGAAGAAATACAAGGCATACGCTTTTAATCTCTGGCAGAGGTCTCAAAAAAAGGTTACTGGTTGGTTTTTGACAAGGGTTTTAGCTTCGTTATTCGTTGGAGGAGCCTCCTATTTTGCCTTTTTGATTCTTGATGCCAAATATCCTTTTTCTATGGGATTGTTAGCGGGAGTGCTGAATTTCGTTCCCATTGTCGGACCTATCATTACTGGATTTTTAATTTTTATATTAGTTTCTTTAGAAAACACGTTGAGGGCAATTTTTGTTTTAACAGCCTTTATTTTGATTCAGCAAATTGAAAATAATATTCTCACCCCGATTTTAACGAAAAAATTTGTTAATATTCCTCCCGTTTTAGTTTTAGTCTCGCTTGTGGTCGGTGGAAAACTTTTAGGATTTCTTGGAGCGCTTTTGGCAATTCCCATAGCAGGCATCCTGTTTGAGTTTATAAGAGATTTTCTCAAAGAGAGAAAAGACTATAATTCATCCGAGGACGAGGTGTCTGGTTACTCGAGAACGCCTCGTTTCCCAACCTCATAGGAGTGCAGAATTCTGGTTCGAATCCTGCGCTCTTAATCTCATCCGCCTATCAGCGGACTGACACTGAAAAATCAACAGTACTCTGAAATCATTTTAGCATCTGAACGTCTAAACATTTTAGCAGATATAATCTTCTTAATTTTTGTTTAAATGTTAGAATATTAATACGTTTATATGGGTATTCTTTATATCACAGCTACCCCTATAGGTAATCTTAAAGATATCAGCCTCCGAGCTCTAGAAATATTAAAGGGGGTTGATTTAATTTTATGTGAGGATACGAGGATGACAAAGAGATTATTAGAAAGATATAATATAAAAACGCCGACTCTAAGCTACCATCAGCATTCCAAACTAAATAAAGTAAAGTATATTATAAGTATTTTAAAAAAGGGCAAGAGTTTAGCTCTAGTTTCAGATTCAGGAACACCAGGGATATCTGACCCGGGAGAAAAATTAATCAGTGAGGCAACGAAACAATTGAGCGCTGTAAAAATTATTCCAATTCCAGGACCCTCAGCCGTAGCCACAGCGGCTTCAATCTCTGGTTTTCCTATGGATAAATTTTTATTTTTGGGTTTTCCTCCAACTAAACGAAAAAGAAAGAAATTCTTTGAAGAAGTTTTGAGATCAAAATATCCTGTAATTTTTTACGAATCTCCCCATCGTATTATTAAAACTCTTAAAGAGCTTGACTTAGAAGCCAAAATCTACTTATCTGCTAGTCGCCTTCTTCACTCCAGGCGATGGCAGGCGGGTAACCTAGTACCTAAAATAGTCGTTTGCAGAGAGTTAACCAAGAAATTTGAAACAATTTATCGTGGAGAGATAGAAGCAGTGATAGAAAAAATTGAAAAAGATAAAATAAAAGGAGAATTTGTTGTGATTGTAGAAGGAAAAACGTAAGGTTTAATTAAAGCTACAATTGTGTTAAAACAAAAGGGAGGCTTATGCCTCCTTGTTATAGTAGAGCTGCGATTTTGTCCATTGTATCCCCAACCGTACTGATTTTTTTTAAATCTGTTTCTGATATTGTTATCATTAGTTCGTTTTCTATAGTCATTAGCATGCCAACAATTTCAAATGAATCTAAACGCAAATCTTCAATAAGTCTTGTTTCTAATTCTATTTTTTCTTCTAAATCTTTCCGATTCAGAGCTAATTATCTCTTTGAGGATGGTGAGAATTTTTTAGGGTTCCATCACGCCTCCTTATTTTTGAGTACTTTTTGAACTTAGAAATTTTCATAACTTATGTTAAGCAAAAATAAAAAGTTTTATATTACAACAAGTATAGTTTATACGAATGCTTCTCCCCATATAGGTTTTGCATTAGAATCTATCCAGGCTGATGTGATTGCTCGATATCAACAGATTTCAGGTAAAGAGGTTTTCTTTTTAACTGGGACGGATGAACATGGCGCAAAAGTAGCCAAAGCAGCAGAGGAAGAAAAGAAAGAATCAAAGGAATTTGCTGATAAAATTTCACGAAAGGTTAGAAGTTTTAAGAAAATTTTAAATCTTTCTAATGATGATTTCATTCGTACCACTGATCAAAAAAGGCACTGGCCAACGGTAAAAAAAGTTTGGTTAAAATTAAAAGAGAATGGCGATATATACAAAAAGCAATACAAAGGGCTTTACTGCCCTGGCTGCGAAACCTTTATTACAAAAAAAGACCTGAAGGATAAAAAATGTATTATTCATAAAAAGAAACCTGAAATAATTGAAGAAGAGAATTATTTCTTTAGGCTGTCAAAATACTCGAAAAAAATCGAGAAAATTATTGCAGAAGATAAAATTCACATAATCCCTAAGACCCGTAAAAAAGAAATTCTAAACTTTGTTCAACATGGGTTGGAAGATATCAGTTTTTCCCGTCCCAGAAAAGATTTAAAATGGGGGATTCCTGTACCTGATGATAAATCTCATACCATTTATGTATGGAGCGACGCGCTTGTAAACTATATCTCAGCTCTTAGTTATTCGAAAAATAGCAAAAAATTTCAAAAATTTTGGCCAGCTGACGTACATTGTATTGGTAAGGATATATTAAAATTTCATGGAGCAATTTGGCCGGGAATGCTTTTATCTCTTGGGTTGCCATTGCCAAAGACAATATTTGTCCATGGGTTTATTACTGTTGATGGCCAGAAAATGTCCAAATCTTTAGGTAATATTATCAATCCTTTTGAGCTAGTTAGAAAATACGGAACTGATTCGGTAAGGTATTTTCTTTTAAGGGAAATTCCTTCAACCGAGGACGGAGATTTCACATACCGGAAATTTGAGCAAAGATATAATGCTGATTTAGCGAGTGGATTGGGGAATTTGGTAGCTCGGATTTTAACATTGGCCGAAAGATTAGCCATAAAACAATACCTGCCCGCCAGCGGATTGAGTCGCAGGCGATGGCAGGCGGATAATCATAAAGCAATAGAACCAGAGATTGACAAAGTTTGGAGAGATTATAAAAAAGCCTTAGATGAATTTAAATTTAACAAGGCATTGGCTGCAATTTGGAAATTAATTAGCTTTTGCGACAAATATATTGAGAAAGAAAAACTCTGGAAACAAACGAAAAATCAACAATCAAAAATTAATAATTTACTATTTGCTTTAGCTCACATCGCTCATTTACTAAAACCATTTTTACCGGAGACCTCGGAGAAAATATTAAAACAATTAGGAATAAAATTAATTGAAAAGAAACCTTGGAAATTTAAAATTAAAAAAAGAAAATCCCTTTTCCCCAGATTTAACTCTTAATTCCCCTCAAATTTTTTAAAAATATGTTAATTGATACTCATACCCACTTAAATTTTAATGCTTTCAAAGATGACACCAATGAAATTATAAAGAGAACTTTAGAAAATGATATATGGATGATAAATGTAGGGTCCCAATACACAACGAGTAAAAGAGCAGTTGAAATTGCTGAGAGATACGACAAAGGAGTCTTTGCGGCAATTGGCTTACATCCTATTCATTTGCAAGAGCGCAAGGTTGATGCTTCCGAAATTGATTCACAGGCAGTTTTTAAAACTCGCGCCGAAGAATTTGATTACGAAAGCTATAAAAAGTTAGCTCAAAATCCAAAAGTGGTCGCTATTGGAGAAATTGGTTTAGATTATTATTACAAGCCCAAGACAAAAAATAAATTAGAACAATTCAAACAAAAACAAAAAGAAACTTTTTTGAAACAATTCAATTTGGCGAAAGAGCTAAATCTGCCGGTCATTTTACACTGCAGAGTAGCCCACAACGATTTAATACACACACTAAATACTAAATACCAGCTACAAGATAGTGCGTTCAGTGGTGTTATTCATTGTTTTACCGGAAATTTAGAACAAACTCAAAAATTTTTAGAATTAGGATTTTACATTGGACTTAACGGGCTGATTCTTAAAAATGTACCTGCTTTACCTGACCCGGTTGAAATTATTAACCAGATACCTTTAGAGCGAATTTTACTCGAGACAGATTCTCCTTATCTTACTCCACCCCAAGCAAAAGAAGAAAGGAATCAGCCTGTTAACGTTCGGTATGTGGCAGAGCGAATTGCTCAAATAAAAAAAGTGAGTTATGAAAAAGTGGCTAGAATCACTACTCAAAACGCAAAAGAATTATTTAAAATTTAAAATTCTTATTGTTTGAAAATAGCTACTGTCGCAGTTATTTTCAGACGCTCTAGTTTTTTAAAATCTTTTTTCATAAGCTCTTTAATATAAGGAAATCTTAGGGCGGCAGCAGGATGAAAAGTGGAAAAATAAATTACTTTATCTTTTTTTAAAGTCTTTCCATGAACGTCAGAAATTTTTACTTTTCCAATTAAAGTCTTGTGTGCAACGCCACCCAGAAGAACAATTAATGTTGGTCTTATGGCCCCAATTTGTTTTAGGAGATGGATTTTTCCATGATCTATTTCTTTATCTGTCGGTGTTCTCATTCCAGGGTAGTATTTGACGGGAGAGGTGATAAAAACATCATTTCTACCTAATTTTATTGAGTTTAGAAGTTGAGTGAGTAATTTTCCTGATCTTCCAATGAATGGTTTTCCTGTTTCTGCTTCTTTCTTTCCAGGCGCTTCTCCCACAAAAAGAATTTTTGCTTTTGGATTTCCTTCTCCAGGCACAGCTCTGCCTGACGTTCTCTTTTTACACTCTTTGCAATTTCTAATTTCTCTAGCTATTTTTTCTAGTTTTGTCATTTAAATAAGATAACACTTTTTTGATTTTTTAATAAGTTTGTCTTTTAGGAGAGAAGAAAGGATTTCTTTTGGAGAGTAAGATTTTTTTATTCTTTTAACTTCTTTTTCAAGAAAAGATTCAAGAGTCTTGTGAAATACTTTTTCCTCAGAGAGGAGAAATCTCACAGCTTTTGTCCGAAAATATCGAAAAGATCCTTCAAAAGGACTCTGCCGATAATAATGACTGCTTTTTGTATTTATTCTTTTGTTTTTGAGAGCGGTGGCTCCATAATCAAAAAGAGCGTAGTGCCAGGCCTTGGGATTTCTTTTCCATACAGCTTTTTGAGCAATTTTAAGGATTTCTTTATCTGAAACCTTTTTCTTTTTAGGAAAGAAAAAATGCAGATACACTCTGCGAATATTCGTATCCAAGAAAGCATCTTTACTTTGAAAGGCAAAGCAAGCAACAGCTCTCGCAGTATAAGGGCCGATGCCAGGAAAAGTTTCAAGTAAACGAGAGTCCTTTGGAAATTTTCCTTTATATTCTTTCAGAATTTTCTTTGCAGTTTCCTTTAAAAAAAGAGCCCTCCTCCAGTATCCCAAACCTTTCCATATTTTGAGAAGTTTTTTATTTGAAGCTTGAGACAGGGTTTTCAGAGTAGGAAACTCGCTGAGGAATTGCTTATATTTAGGAAGAACTCGAGAAATTTGGGTCTGCTGGAGCATTACTTCTGAAACAAGAATTTTATAAGGATCTGAAGTTTTTCTCCACAGTAATTCTCTTTTATGCTGCCGATACCATTTTAGGATTTTGCTTCGGAATTTAGGAATGGTCATATATTCTATTATACTTTTTTTTTAAATAGACAAAAGCAGTTTCCTAAGATAAAATTAAAAAGTATGGCCTACAACTCCCCTCGTAAAGTAGCCTCTGCGGCGACCACGAGGCAACTAAAAAAATATAATCCACAAAGGATAGAAAGGAAATGGCAGAGAGTTTGGGAGAGAGGAGATTTTTACCGCGCCAAAGATTTATCTAAAAAGCCAAAAAGCTATATTTTGGTTGAATTTCCCTATCCATCGGGTGACGGGTTGCATGTTGGACATTGCCGAAGCTATGTTGCCTTAGATATTGTTGCAAGGAAAAGAAGGATGGAGGGATTGAATGTTTTATTTCCGATGGGCTGGGATGCTTTCGGACTTCCAACGGAGAACTATGCGATTAAGACAGGAATTCATCCAAGAATTGTCACCAAGAAAAACACTGCTTTTTTCAAACGCCAAGAAAAAAGCTTAGGGCTTTCTTTTGATTGGAGCAGGGAAATCAACACTACCGACCCTGCTTATTATAAATGGACTCAATGGATATTTATTCAGCTTTTTAAAAAGAATTTAGCTTATAAGGCAAGGATTCCAATTAATTGGTGTCCTGACTGTAAGATTGGTTTGGCTAATGAAGAGGTGATTGATGGCCGATGTGAAAGATGCGGCAAGAGGGTTACAAAAAAAGAAAAAGAACAGTGGATGCTAAAAATCACAAAGTACGCAGAAAGATTAATTAAAGATTTAGAAAAAGTTGATTATCCAGAGAGGGTGAAAGCTTTACAGAAAGATTGGATAGGGAAATCAGAAGGAACAACCATCAAATTTCAAATTTCAAATTTCAAATTTCAAATTGATGTATTTACTACAAGAGCCGATACTTTATTTGGCGCGACTTTTTTAGTGCTTGCTCCAGAGCATCCTGCAATCGAAAGTCTGAAGTCAAAAATAAGGAACTATAAGTTTGTGGAAAGATATATTAAAGAAGCGAGAAAGAAGACAGAAAAAGAGAGAATAATCGAGATAAGAAATAAAATAGGAGTAGAGATAAAAGGGATAAAAGCAGTTAATCCGGTGAATAATCGGGAAATTCAAATTTTTATTG
Organism: Patescibacteria group bacterium; assembly: GCA_022574775.1. GTDB lineage: Bacteria > Patescibacteriota > Minisyncoccia > Minisyncoccales > RBG-13-36-15 > JACZRI01. Next base: position 16,923 of record JACZRI010000005.1, read on the forward strand.
CAGATTATGTCTTGCTGCACTATGGAACCGGAGCCATTATGGCAGTTCCAGCCCATGACCAGAGAGACTTGAATTTTGCCAAACAATATAATCTTTCCATCATAGACGTTATTAAACCAATAGAATCTAGGAGTTATCCTTCGACAAGCTCAGGATCCCGAGCAGCGTCGAGGGATAAGTTAAAGTCTGATCAGGCATATGAAGGGGAGGGAGTATTAATCAATTCTGGCAGATTTAATGGAATGAAATCAGATGATGCTAAAAAAAGGATTGTTGAGTGGCTGGCAAGAGATGGAAAGGCAAAAAGAGCGGTCAGTTACAAATTAAGAGACTGGATTTTTTCTCGCCAGCGGTATTGGGGCGAGCCGATTCCAATGATAAAATGTCAAAAATGCGGCTGGTTGTCAGCACCGGAAAAGGATTTACCAATTGAATTACCGCGAGTTAAAGAATATAAACCAACTGAAAAGGGAGAATCTCCCTTAGTAAAAGTTAAAAGTTGGGTTAACACCAAATGCCCAAAGTGTAATAGCCCAGCAGAAAGAGAAACTGATGTTATGCCAAACTGGGCTGGTTCTAATTGGTATTATCTTAGATACTGCGATCCTCGAAACAAAAAAAGCATATTCAGTCAAAAATTGCTTAAATATTGGATGCCGGTTGATTGGTATAACGGAGGAATGGAGCATGCCACATTACATTTATTATATTCCCGTTTTATCTATAAATTTCTATGGGATATTAAAGCAGTGCCAAGGTCTCTCGGGGTTGAACCCTATAAAAAGAGAACCTCTCATGGAGTGATTCTTGGCGAGGGGGGAATCAAGATGTCTAAATCCAAGGGTAATGTTATAAGTCCAGAACAAGTTATAAAAGAGTATGGCGCAGATACCTTGAGAATCTATGAGATGTTTATAGGGCCATTTGAGCAAACAATTGCCTGGGATGCAAAAGGGATAAAAGGAGCGAGGAGATTTTTAGAGAGGGTTTGGAGATTAGCCGGTCAATTTTTTGTTACTCAAAACTCTCAAAGTTCCCCCGATCTAAAAAAATTATTCCACAAAACAATAAAAAAAGTTTCAGAAGATATTGAGTCTTTGAAATTTAATACTGCCGTAAGCTCATTGATGGAATTCTCTAATGCTTGGCAGGCAGATAGAAGAGGAGGATTAGGAAAAAAAGATTTTAAAGATTTCTTAAAAGTTTTATCACCTTTTGCCCCTCATTTAACACAAGAACTTTGGGGAAAGATAGGTTTTAAGAGCAGTATTCATAATGAAAAATGGCCAAAATATGACCCAACATTAATCAAAGAAGAAATCGCGACCTTTATTGTTCAGGTGCAAGGCAGAGTCCGAGGGAAGATTGAAGCTGAAATAGAAATTCCTGAAGAAAAACTTAAAAAACTAGCCCTATCACAAGAAAAAATCAAAAAATGGATTATAGGAAAAAAGATTAAAAAAACAATATTCATTCCGGGAAAACTTATTAACTTTGTGCTTTAATCACAGATTAGATATTCAATATAAAAACAAAGAGGAGGTTCCATTTATGGAACCCCTTTTTGGCTTCCATAGGAGCGTAAATCAGTTACGGGGTTGAAAAATTTCTTGAAAAAGCTATTCTCTAAAATAGTTCTCATGGCCAAGAGGGAAGACCGTAGAACCAGGTAGGTGATCTTAGCGGGCGCCTATACAGGGGAGGAGTTTCCCCTTGCTGCGGCAGGAAGAAAGCTCCTGGTGTAGCACATCCGTTTTTTCCCTCTGGCCTCCAATTTTAAGGGCGTTTGACATCATTCAGCTCTTTTTGCCCTCATTCGTTAAAGCTAAAGAGGGCTTTTCTTTTTTAAAAAAACGATGTAGAATAGGGAAGCATGAATAGGATTTAATTTTTTAGCTTGTAGCTTATTAGGAAATGATAAGAATACGAAATACTAAAAAACTAAGAAACTAACAAGCTATTTACTAAAAAGCTAACTTTATGTGCGGTATAGTTGGTTATATTGGGAAACAAAATGCAACCCCTTTTTTAATTGAGGGGCTTCGCCGTGAAAGTTATAGAGGTTATGACTCAAGCGGGATTTTAGTTTTGAATAAAAACCAGCCCCTTTGCATTAAAGCAATAGGGAAGTTAGAGAATTTAGAAAAAAAACTCGTAGGACAAAATCTTGAAGGAAATTTAGGTTTAGGGCACGTGAGATGGGCAACGCACGGAGAGCCGAATGAAAAAAATGCCCATCCTCATTCAGATTGTAAAAAAAATATCTATTTAGTTCATAATGGCATAATTGAGAATTATAAAATTCTCAAAGATAGGTTAAAAAAAGAAGGCCACCAATTTTCTTCAGAAACTGATACGGAAGTTTTAGCTCATTTGATTGAAAAATTTTTTAAAGACAATCTGGAGAAAGCGGTAATTAAAGCCTTAAAATTTGTTAAAGGAACCTACGGGCTAGTAATAATTTCGAGAGATGATCCAGAAAAGATTGTTGTGGCTAAAAATTCTTCACCAATCTTGATCGGTCTGGGAGAGAAAGAATATATTGTTGCTTCAGACCCTGCGGCTATTATTGGAAGAACAAGGAAAGTAATTTACCTTGATGATGGGGAGATTGCTGTTTTGACTCCTGAGAATTTTTTAATTACTGACCTTGCCCAAAATCAAAAAGAAAAAATAATTGAGGAGATTAAGTGGGATTTAACTGAAGCTCAAAAGGGCGGCTACCCACATTTTATGCTAAAAGAGATAATGGAACAGCCAGAATCTATAGAAAACGCATTGCGCGGTAGATTAATACAAAAAGATGGATTGGTGAAATTGGGAGGATTGGAGTTGGTAAAAGATAGACTGCGGGAAACCAAACGGATTATTTTCGGAGCTTGTGGGACTGCTTATTATGCTGCTCTAGTTGGAGAGTATATGAGTGAGGAGTACGCCGGTATTCCTGCTGAAACGGACTATGCTTCAGAGTTCCGTTATAAAAAACCAATTTTTGATTCCTCTACTATTGTAGTAGTCATAAGTCAATCTGGAGAAACGGCAGATACCTTAGCAGTACTTCGTGAGGCTAAGAGAAAAAATATTCTTACTTTAGGAATTACCAATGTAATAGGAAGTATGGTTGCTCGCGAAGCAGATGCTGGAATATATAATCATGCCGGCACAGAGACGGCAGTAGCTTCAACAAAAGCTTTCACCTCCCAATTAGTTATTTTAACCCTTTTAACCTTATTTTTGGGCCGTCAACGTGATATGTCCGTGGTAACTGGTCGCCGGATTGTTCAAGAATTAGCACTTATTCCAGAAAAAGTAAGAGAAGTCTTAAAGACAGATAGCCAGATTCAGAAAATTGCAAAGGAATATTCTCAGTATAGTAATTTCGCTTACTTAGGCCGAAAATATAATTATCCAATTGCCCTTGAGGGCGCTATTAAACTAAAAGAAATATCCTATCTGCATGCGGAGGGATTCGCTGCAGGAGAGATGAAACACGGCCCTATTGCGATGATTGATCCAAAATTCCCCTCCGTATTTATAATTCCTTCTGATAGTGTTTATGAAAAGAACCTTAGTAATTTAGAGGAAATAAAAGCAAGAAAAGGACCAGTGATTGCCATAGCTACTCAAGGAAATAAAAAAATAAAGGATTTGGCTGATGATGTAATTTATATCCCAAAAACATTGGAAATTTTAACCCCAATTTTAAGTGTTATTCCTTTACAGCTTTTTGCTTATCATATGGGGGTGCTTCGTGGTTGTGATGTTGACAAGCCTCGCAACCTTGCGAAAAGCGTGACGGTAGAATAAAATAGATTATTTTAGATAATTAATTATAAATATGAAAAACAAAAAAATAGTGGTTATAGGAGGTGGAACAGGGGTATTCACCGTTCTTTCCGGTTTAAAAAAATACCCTGTTGATCTTTCGGCGATAGTGACGATGGCAGATAATGGAGGATCAACAAGGATTTTACGAGAAGAATTTGGGATATTGCCTCCAGGAGATATTAGGCGGGCTTTAGTTGCGCTTGCCCGGTCAGAGAAAATGTTAGCTTCTTTATTTAATTATCGTTTTAAAAAAGGAGGAGGTTTAGCCGGCCATAATTTTGGCAATCTTTTGATTACTGCCCTGGAAAGAATAAAAGGAGATTTTGAAAAAGCAATTGATGAGGCAGGAAAAATCTTAAATATTAAAGGAGAAGTAATTCCGGTAACTTTAAAAAATACCAATCTTTACGCGCTTTTGGAGAATGGGAAAATCATTGAAGGGGAAGCAAACATTGATGTTCCAAAACACAATCCTTATTTAAAAATTAAAAAAGTTTATTTAAAACCCCAAGCAAAAGCTAACAAAAGAGCAAAATCAGCTATCTTGAAAGCAGATTTAATTGTGATTGGTCCCGGGGATTTATACACGAGCATTATCCCAAATCTTTTGGTCAGAGGAATTCCCCAGGCTCTCAGACAAAGCTCAGCCAAAAAAGTTTATGTTTGTAATTTAATGACTAAATTAGGCGAAACTCATGATTTTACTTACTTAGATTTTGTTAAGCAAATTGAACGGTACCTAGGCAGAAAGGTTTTAGACTATGTGATTTTTAATTCGAAGAGGCCTTTAACTTCAAGGATTGCTAAATATGAAAAAGAAGGCGCAATATTCGTCAAATACGATAAAAAGAATTTTCCGCACGGGAGATGTAAAGTAATTGAGGGAAATTTTTTGAGGGAAAAAGGATTCATTCGCCACGATTCTGCTAAATTAACAAAAACAATTCTCCAGATTGTAAATCAGTCCTAAAAAACTTGACAGATAATTTGCTTTTTTGCTACGGTGAAATAAAGTTCCTTCAGGGATACGGATTAGTTCTGGGCTTCCTACCGAGATGTCGTTCTACCGGTAAATCCAACTGGGCGGCAAATTCGGGGATTTATTCACTGTCCCCGCCTTAGTCCAGAACTGTTCCTCCCACAGGCCCCTTCCGTCCACCTTCTGACCAGACGGAGGGGCCTTTTTTTTATCTTCAATTAAATTTGTTGAAATGATATAATGAGAGAGGAGTTTATAAAGTTATCCTTCGACAAGCTCAGGACACTTCAACTCTACAAGTTATTCAAAAGGATACTTGCACTGAGCGAGGATTGAGCGTAGCGAAGGACGAGTCGAAGTGTGAAAAAAGAAAATATCAAATATGTAATTGGAGTAGATGGCGGAGGTACAAAAACAATTGCTGCTTTGGCTGATTTAAGAGGAAGGATTTTGAGCCAGAGTAAAAGTGGTTCTTCTAACCCGAGAAATATTGGGATAAAAAGAGCAGTTTTAAATATAACTAAAGCTGTTAATCCGCTTTTTAAGAGAAAAGGGATAATTGTCTCAACGGTCATTACTTTGCCAGCTATTGAGGAAGAATACCAAGATAAGAAAAAAGATATTTTAAAGCTTTTACGCATTCAAAGAAAAATTTCTAAAATTTTTAAGGGAAAAATAAAAATAAACAGTGATCAGTTAGCTGCATTCAGAGCAGGAACAGACGAAAAAGACGGAATTATACTAATTGCTGGTACAGGTTGTGTTGCTCACGGTTGGAGAGGCAGGAAAGAGGCGAAAGCGAGCGGCTGGGGTTGGTTGGCAGATAGAGGATCTGCTTTTTGGGTAGGCCAGAGGGTTTTCCAAGCGGTTTTAAAGGATTTAGATAAAAGGGGAGAGAAGACACTTCTTACCAGGTTAGTTTTCCAAGAACTTAAAACAAAAAATATAAACGATTTCCTGAAAAAAATTTATTCAAGAAACCCAACTACAATTATTCCTCGCATTTCTATTGTCTGCGATAAGGCGATACAAAAAGGAGATAAGATTGCCAAAAAAATAATGATTGAGGCAGGAAAAGAGGTTGCTTTAGATGCAAAAACAATAATTTATGAGCTTAATTTTCAAAAAACAAAATTTACTCTAGTTCTGGCCGGCAGTATGTTTAAAACAAAAACCTTTTTAGAAACAGTTAAAAAAAATATTAGCAAATCAATACCGAAGGCAAAATTTATAAGACTAAAAAAGGGACCGGTTACTGGCGCAGTAAAATTAGCTTTGGAACAAGTAAATATTAACTTTTAATAGGATACTAAAGAGTGCTCAATTAATCTATAAGGTCCATCAGTTTGGACCTTGTTTTTTATCGAAATCTATCTTTTTGTGATATACTAAACGATGAGAATCTTAAAGATGAACCAGAAAAACTTTAAAGATGCAACGGAAATAGTAATAGGGTTAATAAAAGAAGGAAAAGTAATTATTTTTCCAACTGATACTGTTTATATCCCAGTAGCCGATGCTACTAATAAAAAAGCTGTGCGGAAAGTTTTCCAGATCAAACAGCGTTCACAAAAAACTCCTTTTCCGATATTTGTTAAAGATATTAAGATGGCTAAGAAGTTTGCCAGAATAGATAAAACGCAAGAAAAGTTTTTAAAGACAGTCTGGCCGGGGAAAATAACAGTTGTTTTAAAACGACGGAAAACAAAAACAAAACTGTATGGAGTAGCTAAAGATACCATTGCTCTTCGGATTCCAGATTTTAAACCAGTTAATTTATTATCAGAGAAACTAAAGATTCCGCTCGTTGGCACCTCGGCTAATATTTCTGGCAAGCCCGCTTCAGGTAATCTTAAAAAAATTCTATCTCAATTGAGGAATAAAGAATACCAGCCAGACCTAGTGATTGATGCTGGGAATTTACCAAAAAGTAAACCTTCAACCGTGTTGGATTTAACTACTTTACCACCAAAAATTCTCAGACCTTAAAATTATGATTATTCTTGCTATTGAAACTTCTTGTGACGAAACAGCCATTGCTTTGGTTAAGTTCCAGAATTCGCGCTCTAAAATTTTATCTAATATTATTTTCTCCCAGGTGGAAATCCATAAAAAATGGGGAGGAGTAGTGCCAAACTTGGCAAAAAGAGAACACCAGCGCAACCTTGTTCCGGTGCTGAAAAAAGCTTTATTGGAAGCAAGATTGCTAAAGTCAAAGATAAAAAATCAACAACCAAAAATACAAACCAAGAATAAAAAGTTAAAAGAAATTCTTGAGAGAGAAAAAACCCTTTATCAAAAATTAAAGTTTTTTTTAGCCGACTATCAAAAGCCAAAAATCGAACTCGTTGCCGTAACAGTTGGGTTGGGATTAGAACCCGCCTTATGGGTGGGGGTAAATTTTGCCAAAGCACTTTCTTATTTCTGGCGTTTCCCCATAATACCGGTGAACCATATTGAAGCGCATATTTTTGCTCATTTTATTAATAAAAAATTTCAAATCCAAGATAAAACTATCTTTCCTGCCCTTTCTCTATCGGTTTCTGGTGGCCATACTCAGCTTACGCTCATTAAAGATTACGGAAAATATAAATTATTAGGAGAGACACGTGATGATACAGCAGGAGAATGCTTTGATAAGGTAGCTCGGATGTTAGGTTTAGGATATCCCGGAGGGCCCATAATTGAAAAATTAGCAACAAAAGGCAACCCCCGATTTTTTCATTTTCCAAGACCAATGATGTATACGAAAGATTACGATTTCAGTTTTTCAGGTCTCAAGACAGCTGTTTTATATTTTTTAAAGAAACAGAATAGAAATAGAATAAAAAAGCACAAAAATGATATTTGTGCCAGTTTTCAACAAGCAGTGATTGATGTTTTAATTGGCAAGACCATTAAGGCGGCAAAACAATTTAAAGTAAAGACAGTAACTCTTGGCGGGGGAGTGATGGCTAATAAAGAATTGAGAAAACAATTAAAAGAGAGTATTCGAAAAGAAATGCCAAATACGAAATATCAGGTACCAGATGTTGGATTATGTATTGACAATGCTGCAATGGTTGCCATGGCTGCCTATTTCCGCTCATTAAAAAAAGAAAGCAAAAACTGGAAAGAAATAACAACCAACGCTAATCTTAAGCTTTAAATATGCCAATCCACTATTCTCCAGTATATTTTTTACATTATCTCTTAAAAAGAGAAGCTACTCAGTTTTTTACAAGCATTGCCATTCGTTACTTAGCTCTTGGAATGATTTTGATATTTGAGCCGATTTATCTTTATCTCTATTTTGGAAAATCTCTCTCTTTCACCCTTTTATTTTTTGGAACAATTCATGGCTTGTATGGGATTTTAGCTGTTTATGGAGGAAAAATAATGGCAAAAATAGGATTAAAACATAACATGCTTTTTAGTAACTTTTTTTTCTTTGGATATTACATTTGCCTGCTTTTTCTTTACCAATCATTTGTATTAGTGCCTTTTGCTATAATTTTGAAAGCCTTTGGAATGACTCTTTTTTGGCCAGCCTTTCATACTGATTTCGCTCGCTTTTCGGAAAAAGATCATCGCGGAATGGAGGTTGGAAAAATGAATATAGCAATTTTAGCTCCAGTTATTATTAGTCCGATTATTGGAGGATGGGTTTTAACTGTTTTCAATTATCCAGTTTTATTTACTTTAGTTATGTTGGTTCTTTTAGCCTCGGCGATTCCCCTATTTCTTTCCAAAGAAATTCACGAAATTTATACTGATTCTTACGAAAAAGCCTGGAGCAGAATTTTCAAAAAAGAAGACAGAAATACTTCCTTGGCTTTTGCCTTCAATGGTATGGAAGTGGCGATAAATTTTTATTTGTGGCCTTTATTTATGACTATTTTAGCTATTCAATATTCAGTAATGGGTTGGATTACTTCTCTTTCTTTGATGTTTTCAGCTATTTTTATTTTATATATGGGGAAAATTACCGATACGGTCAATCGGTCCAGACTTTTAAATATTGGCTCTTTTTTAACGTCTGTTGCCTGGATAATAAAATTTTTTGTGGTAACTCCTTTCAGTGTTTTTCTTTCTCATACTCTTTATAGAATTTGTAGAAGTGCGGCTGGTATTCCTTTTCAGACTATTTTTTACGAAAAAGCAGCTCTAAAAGGAGCAGAAGCTGATGAATTTATCATTTATCGCGAGATAATTTTAAACATCTCCAGATTCTTTTTATTCTTATTTCTGGCAGGTTTGTTCTTTTTCATTCCAAAAGTAAATTTAGCCTTTATTTTAGCAGCAATATTTTCCTTAGGTTTTATGCTGTTGGAAAACCCGCCTAAATTTAGATCAAGGTTAAAAATAAGATAAAAATATGGATGTAAATATAATTAAGAAAATAGATCCCAAAATTACAAATCTTATTGAAAAAGAGAGAAAGCGCAATGAGGAGACTTTAAATTTGATAGCTTCTGAAAATTATCCTTCAAAAGCCGTTAGAGAAGCATTGAGTTCAATTTTTGTTGTGAAATATTCAGAGGGCAGGCCATATAAAAGATATTATGGAGGCACGGAAAATATCGATAAATTAGAAACATTGGTTGAGGAAAGAACAAGAACACTTTTTCGTCTAAATAAGGATTGGGCTGTCAACGTGCAGCCCTATTCTGGTTCTCCTGCAAATTATGCAGTATTAAGAGGTCTTTTAAGGCCAGGCGATAAAATTATGAGCTTGGCTTTGCCTCATGGCGGGCATTTAAGCCAGGGAGCCAAAGTTTCTCTTTCCGGCAAGGACTTTAAAGTCGTCAATTATCTTTTAAATAAAAAAGGATTTTTGGAATACGATGCAATTGAAGAATTAGCCAAAAAAGAAAAGCCGAAATTGATTATTGCGGGTTATAGCGCTTACCCAAGAAAAGTAAATTTTAAGAGATTTGCCCAAATCTCTAATAAAGTAGGAGCATATTGTATGGCTGATATCGCGCATATCGCAGGTTTAATTATAGGCGGTGTTCATCCCAGTCCTTTTCCTTGGGTAGATGTGGTAACAATGACTACTCATAAAACTTTGAGAGGGCCGAGGGGAGCTATAATTATTTGCAAAGAGAAGTTAAAGAAAAAAATTTTTTCAAAAGTTTTCCCGGGAATTCAAGGAGGACCTCATAATCATACAATTTGCGCTCTCGGGGTAGCTTTAAAGGAAGATCAAAGCATTAAATTTAAAAAATACACGGCTCAGGTTGTAAAAAATGCGAGGGCTTTGGCAGAAGCATTAATAAAATATGATTTTAATTTAATTTCAGGAGGGACAGACAATCATTTAGTTTTAATTGATATAACGAATAAAGGAGTTTCCGGGAAAGAGGCGCAGGAATTTTTAGAAAAAGCCGGAATAATAGTAAACAAAAATGCTATTCCCTATGATGAAAGATCTCCTTTTGATCCTTCAGGCATTAGAATAGGCACTCCAGCTTTAACCACGAGAGGAATGAAAGAAAAAGAAATGAGGAAAATTGCTTTTTGGATGAATCAAGTAATTTCTAACCCAAAATCCTCTTTAAGGATTGAAAGGGAAGTTAAAAAACTTTGTAAGAAATTTCCCTTGCCATGAGAATACTCAATGGCAGAAAATTAGCAGAGAAAATTCTTGAAAGAGTAAGAAAAGAGATCAAAAAATCTCATTTAAAATTGAGATTGACAATTATTCAAGTAGGGGAAAATCCGGTTTCAGGAGTTTTTATTAAACAAAAGAAAAAGGCCTGTGAAAAAACCGGAATTGATTTCAGATTATATAAATTTGAACAAAAAATTGCTCAAAAAAAACTTAAAACAGAGGTTGAGAAGATTATTAAAAATCCAAAAAATTCTGGAGTAATAATCCAGCTGCCATTGCCAAAAAACAGAGATACTGACGAGATTTTAAATTTGATTCCTTTAAAAAAAGATATTGATGTTTTGGCAATTGAGAGTTTGGGGAAATTTTATCAGGGAACATCGCTAATTTTACCTCCTGTCGTAGGGGCTGTTTCTCATCTTTTGAAAGATTATAAAATAAAAATAAGAGGAAAAGGCGTGGTCTTAATTGGAGCTGGAAGATTAGTCGGCCAACCTTTAGCTTCGTGGATTTTAAGAGAAAAAGGGACTTTAGTAGTAGTTAATGAGTTCACTAGAGACATTCCCTCTTTTACCAAAAAAGCTGATATTTTAATTTCCGGAGTAGGAAAGCCGAATTTAATTCAAGGGAAAATGGTACAAAAAGGGGTAATAGTTATTGATTGCGGATCTGTCTATCATCAAGGAAAGTTTGCTGGAGATGTTGATTTTCAAAGTGTTTCCAAAAAAGCAGGTTATATTACTCCGGTTCCAGGAGGAATAGGTCCTTTGACCGTAGCCTGTTTAATTGAAAATTTAATCAGACTAAATTCCTAATCCAAGGATATGGATCTATTTATTTTTCAACAAATTAATCAATTTGTTTTCAAATGGCTTTGGCTGGATACTTTTGCTATTTTTTTCGCAAAATATTTTGGATATATTTTAGTCATTTTACTAGTTTTATTTTTATTTAAAAATTTTAAAAAATACTGGCAGATGGTGGTTTCGGCTCTTTTAGCTGCTATTTTAGCCAGATTGGTAATTGTAGAAATTATCCGTTATTTCTTGCCAAGAGCTCGGCCGTTTGTTGAGAATTCAATCAATGTATTAATCAACCATTCGCAAGAATCCGCTTTTCCTTCAGGACACGCTTCTTTCTTTTTTGCTATTGCCACAATTGTCTATTTTTACAACAAAAAAGCCGGCATTTTCTTTTTTTTAGCCAGTTTTTTAATTGGTTTAGCCAGAGTCTTTTCTGGAATTCATTGGCCATCAGATATTTTGATTGGGGCTTTGGTTGGAATTCTTTCTGCCCATCTTTTGATAAGGATTTTAAAAAAATTTGCTTTTTTAAATAACTTTTTATAAAATAAGATAACATGTTTGATTTTGATTTCCAAACAATTTTGCAATCTATTCTTCAATGGTTTCTGAACCCTGGCCTGAGAATTTTCGCAATTATTATCGGCGGCATTATTGTATATAAAATTTTTAAAAAATTCAGCCTGCATTTAATAGGAGTTATAACCAAAAAAACTTACGCTGATCAAGATGAAGAGGCTTTAGAGAAAAGAACTAAAACTCTGGCTCAAATTTTTTTGATGGCCGGAAAAATAATGATTATGTCGATAGTTGCTCTAATGATTCTTCCAGAATTCGGAATCAATATTGGAGCGCTTTTAGCTGGATTAGGAGTTTTAGGATTGGCGATCGGCTTTGGTTCTCAAAGTTTGGTCAAAGATATAGTTTCCGGCCTCTTTATTTTAATAGAAGACCAATATCGAGTGGGAGACTGGGTTAATATTGACGGCACCGAGGGAAAAGTGGAAGATATTAATCTCAGGCGAACCATTCTTCGGGGGTTGAACGGCGTTCAATATTTTATTATCCACAGTACTATCAAGAAAGTTTCTAATTTGAGTAAAGGATTTTCCCGAGTAGATATGAATATTGCTTTGGGTTATGAAGTTAATCTTGATCGGGCAATAGAAATTATAAATAAAACCGGCAAGGCATTAGCCCAAGATACTCAATTTCGCGCCATTATTACCAAACCTCCGGAAGTTTTAGGAATAGAAAATATTGAAGGGGATAAGGTATCGTTAAGAATTCTAGGTGATACAAAACCTGGAAAACATTGGGAAGTTGCCAGAGAACTGAGAAAAAGAATCAAAGAAACATTAACTAAAGAAGAAATAACAATGAAGTAAAAATAATATCGGAGTAATTTTAACAAGAAAGCCCTTTTCGGGCTTTTTTATTTAGTGCCGCGGGAGGGACTCGAACCCACACGACCTCTCGGTCATACGATTTTGAGTCGTACGCGTAAACCAATTCCGCCACCGCGGCTCATTCTAACTTATCAAATTTTCACTCATTTTTCAACTTTAAAACCGCACTCTTTATTAGAACATTTAATCTGCTTTCTCGGAGTTTCAACTAAAAGTGAGTTACATTGAGAGCATTTTTCTCCGGTAGGTCTATTCCATAAAGCAAAATCGCATTTTGGGTACGTGTTGCAGGCATAAAAAATTTTTTTCTTTCTGGTTCTTTTTTCAATAATCTCGCCATTTTCGCATTTTGGACATTTAATTCCCAAGGTTATTTTTTCAAGAGCTTCTGTGTATCTGCATTCTGGAAATTTGGAACAGGCATAAAACCTTCCAAATCTTCCTAATTTAATTATCAGAGGAGAACCGCATTCAGGACAAATTTTTTCTGTTTTTTCTTCTGCGATTTCTTTTTTTGAAACCTCTTCGTATTTTTTCTGGAGGTTTTCTTCAAAAGGGCCGTAAAATTCTTTTAAAACCTTTACCCATTGCTCCTTTCCCTGGGCTATTTTATCTAAATTATCTTCCATTCCTGCTGTAAATTTAATATCAACAATTTTTGGAAAATGATTTACCAAAAGATCGTTAACCACGGTTCCTATTTCGGTAGGTCGGAATTTTTTCTGGTCGTCTTTCTCAATATAATTTCTTTCTTGAATTACTGATAGGGTTGGGGCGTATGTTGAGGGCCTGCCAATTCCATTCTCTTCCAGAGTTTTAATAAGAGTAGCTTCAGTGTATCTTGGAGGTGGCTGGGTGAAATGTTGAGAATTAACGAGCTTTATAAGTTCTAAGGTTTCTTTTTCCTTTAATTGCGGTAGTTTTTTCTCTTCAAATTTAATTGGGTAGATTTTTAAAAAACCATCAAATTTTAAAATAGATCCATTTGCCTGAAAGATATAATTTTTATCTCCTGCTTTTTGTTTTTTACCTTTAGTTTCAATCTCAACTTTTGTTGAGTCAAAACTGGCTTGCGCCATTTGGCAGGCAGTAAACCTTCGCCAGATAATGTCATAGAGTTTCAATTGGTTTTGGTCTAATTTTTCCTTGCCCTTCATAGCTTTCTTGTCCGCAGAAGCTTTAGCGGAGGCGGAAGCGAAGGAGGATGGAACTCGATTCGGATACGCAGGCCTGATAGCCTCATGAGCTTCTTGTACTCTGCCTTTTGCTTTGTATTTTCTCAAAAAACCTGCCCAGTATTTTTTACCATAATTTTGAGTAATAAATTTTTTCGCAGCAAAAAGAGAAAAATCGGAAAGATTAAAAGAATCGGTCCTGTGGTACGTTGTCAGTCCCTTTTCATAGAGCTGCTGGGCAATTCTCATCGTAAATTTAACTGGAAACCTAAACCTTTTCCAAGCTTCCTGCTGCAATGTACTGGTAATGAAAGGAGGCAGGGGATTTCTATTTACTTCTTTTTTTTCAATATTTACTATTTTATATTCAGCGTTTTCTAAGTCTTTTACGATTTTCTCTGCTTCTTTTTTTGTTTTGATTCCCAGTTTCGGAATTACTTTTCCATCCTTCTTGGCCAATAGCGCCTCAAACTTATCATCCTTTAGTTTTTGTAGTAAGGCTGCGATAGTCCAGTATTCTTGTGGAACAAAATTTTCAATTTCTCTTTCTCTTTCTACAACCAACCTTACTGTTACAGATTGCACTCTTCCTGCAGATAGTCCTCTTGCTACTTTTTTCCAAAGAAAAGGAGATAGTTTATAGCCTACAATCCGATCTAAAATTCTTCTTGCCTGCTGGGCATTGACTAGTTTCATATCAATTTTTCTTGGATTTTTTAACGCTTCTTCGATTGCCTGTTTCGTAATTTCATGGAACACAATCCTTGAGGCGTCTTTTAGTCCTAAAGCTTTCATTAAATGCCAGGCAATGGCTTCTCCTTCTCTGTCTTCATCAGTTGCCAGAATGGTTGATTCTGTATTCTGCACTGATTTTTTTAAAGATGTAATTGTTTTTCTCGCTTTCGTGGGGATAACGTACTTTGGCTCAAAATCCTTTTCAATATCAACGCCAAATTCACCTTTTGGCAGATCTCGAATATGGCCGTAGGAAGACAAAACTAGGAATTTTTTTCCTAAAAATTGCTGAAGTGTATTTGCTTTAGTTGGGCTTTCTACTATTACTAAGTCCATAAATTTCAATACTTTACTATTTTTTAAGAGAGTAAATTCCTCCCCCTAAATTTCTTATTTTTCCTTTGATTTCTAAAATAGCTAAGAAGGAATTTACGGTAGCAGGAGCCAGCCCTGTTTTTTTGATAATTTTATCAATGTTTAAAGCTTCCTCCATCAACATTATTAATATCAATTCTTCTTCTTTTGTATCTCCTTTCAGTTCCTTTTTTTTCCCCATTCTTGGGAGATTTAATTCTTTCAAAATGTCTTCCGCGCTTACTACTAATTTTACCCCTTTTTTGATTAAAATATGAGGGCCCCGAGAATTTGGAGAATAAATGGAACCTGGGACAGTAAAGACTCTCCTTTTTTGTTTGAAAGCATCATTGGCCGTAATTAAAGCTCCTGACTTTTCTTTAGCTTCAACTACAAGAACTCCGAGGGATAGTCCAGAAATTATTCTGTTTCTCCGAGGAAAATTTTGTTTCAATCCTGGAGTTCCTGGAGGATATTCTGAAATTAAACATCCCCCTGATTCAATAATTTGTTTGGCTAATTTTACGTTTGATTGAGGATAGATGCTTTTTTCGTCAATACCAGTTCCTAAAACCGCGATAGTCCTTCCGCCATTTTCAATAGTTGCCTGATGCGAGAAAGTATCAATGCCAGGCGCTAATCCCGACACAATAGTTAAACCAGCTTCAGCCAAATCTCCTGCAATTTCAAAAGCTACTTGTTTTCCATAGGGCGAGAATCTCCTTGTCCCAACCACCCCAAAACAGATATCATCAGGATTAAGTTCACCCTTAATATAGAGTGTTTTTGGAGGATCATAAATTTTTTTTAATAGTTTAGGATATTCTTTATCTTTTATATTCAGAGTTCTTATATCTTCCATTAAAGAGAGTGTAGCACTAAATTTAAAATTTATAAATTTTGCAACTTATAACTTGCTCTTTTTTATTTTTTCAATAGCATCAGATAGCATCTGGCAATATAAATTCAACCCCACAGCATTCATACTTCCAGACTGTTCCTTTCCTAAAATATTTCCTGCGCCTCTCATTTCCAAATCTTTTAATGCAATTTTGTAGCCAGACCCTAACTCTGTTGCTTTTTTTAAGGTTTGTAATCTTTCTTTCGCCAAGTCAGACATATGTTCACTGTGAAAGAAGTAAGCAAATCCCTGTAGATGAGACCTGCCAATTCTCCCTCTTATTTGATAAGCTTGCGCTAAGCCCAGTTTGGTTGCTTCGGCTACAATGAGAGTATTTACATTCGGTAAATCCAAGCCGTTTTCAATGATGGTGGTAGCAACTAAGATATCAGTTTTTCTATTTTGAAAATCAGTCATTACTTTTACTAATTTTTTTTCTTTTAACCTGCCATGGGCAATATCAATTATTGTCTTGGGAAACAAATTTTCCAAGAAATTTTTTACTTTTTCAATTGTTTTTACTTGATTATGCAAATAATATACTTGTCCTCCTCTTGAAATTTCTTTTTCTACAGCATTTTGAATAGTTTTCCTTGACCAGGGCAAGACAAAAGTTTTTATTGGCAATCTTCCTACCGGAGGTGTTTGAATCAAACTGATTGTTTTAATGGAAGAAATAGATAGATATAATGTTCGTGGGATAGGGGTTGCGGAAAGAGACAAGATATCCAGTTGAGTTCTTATTTTTTTTAATTTTTCTTTTTGTTTTACCCCAAATCTTTGCTCATCATCAATAATTAACAACCCTAACCCTTCAGCTTTTTCAAATAGGTGCGGGGCAACATCTTTAGATAAAATTCGATGAGTGCCAATTAAGATATCAGTTTTTCCTGATTTTAAATCTTCAATGATTTTTTTTTGCTCTAATTTTGTTTGAAACCTTGATAATAACTGAATTTTTATTGGGAATTTTTCTAATCTTGTTTTGAAACTTTGGAAATGCTGATTTGCTAAAATGGTTGTCGGGCAAATAATAGCTGCTTGCCTGCCGGACTTTACTGCTTTTACTGCCGCTCTTAAGGCAACCTCTGTTTTTCCAAATCCGACATCGCCGCATACCAGTCTATCCATAGGAAATTCTTTTTCCAAATCTCTTTTTATATCTTCAATAGTTTTAGCTTGATCTGGTGTTTCCAGATATTGAAACGAGCTCGCCAATTGAAAATCAATTTCATCGTCTGGCAGATATGGAGGACGTTTTTCGATTTCTCTTTTGGCATAAATATTTAAAAGTTCTCCGGCAAATTTTATAGCATCTTCTTTTATTTTCTTTTTCGTCTTTTGCCAGGCAAGGCTTCCCAAACGTGAGACTCTTGGAGTTACAAAACCAACATAGCGGGACAGTTTTCTTTCCAAGCCTACCGGAACATATAGTTTATCTCCCTGGGCATACTCCAACTGATAGTATTGTTTACCGTTAATTATTAATTGTTGATTGTGAATTCCTATGCCGTGATCTAAATGAACTATATAATCTCCCGGTTTTAGCCCTTTCAAATCTGAAAATAACTTTTGAGATTTTAATTTCTTTTTTAAAATTTTTTTTATTGATACTTCGTTCTCAATTTGAATTGATAGTTTTTCAATATGTTCAATTTTATTTCCAAAGAATTCAAAACGAATGGCATGATTAGAATTTATAGGGAAAACATCAATAATTCCTCCTCTCTGGGAAAACTCTCCTGGTTCTGAAACTTGGAAAACCTTTTCGTAGCCCATTTCATCTAATTTTCTCAAAAACTGAGAAAAATGATACGATTGATTTTTTTCTACAAATATAGTATTGTCTTGAAAAAAAGTTTGCGTTTTCCTAGCTTCTAAAATTTTCTCTAAATTTTTTTCAAACCAAAAATTTTCCCTTTCCAAGAAGTAAGGGGTTATACCGGCAATAAAGGCTCTCCTGATAGTATCTGTACTTGACAATTCAATCACTATAAATTATAATATAATATTTAAGAGAAGGAGTCAAAAAAGAGATATTCTCCGGCCTGTCTGGGAGAAGCTTCCCGCCACAGTTTCTTTGAAATTGCGGATGTGGTAAAATAGGCAATCCCTCCTTCGCCTAAAGCACTTACTTAGGATTCGCTGGAAAATTTCAGTTTGATCCTAGGACTCTCAGACAGACCGGAGGGTTAGCTCTTTATATTCTCAATAGGAGGTGGATAGTGAAGCAGAGTTCGTTGATTGTCATTCTGATTTCTATAATCGTTCTAGTAGTTTTAGCATTTCGTGATTTTGGCAACGAGCAGTCAATAGAGAACAGATATTTTTCTGCTAATTCAGTTCAAGAACAAGAACAGGTTATTAAGCCGCAACCGACTTTGATAGGTACGAGGTGTCCTACGGCCTCCATGTCGGACTTTGGCCTGGCACTGTTCAACGCTATCAACAATGAGCGGATACAGGCAGGGATATCAGTTTTAGGTGCTTACGGATGCGCGGTCTATGTTGCCCAACTCCGCTCCGACGACCTGGCCAGTCTCAACTATTTCGCCCACACCAGCCCGAACGGCGACACCGCGTTCTTGCTGCTGGACGCCAATCGCGTACCGCACGGCTGGGCAGGAGAGAACCTGGCCCGCAATAACTACCATGACGATCAGACGGTGGCAGTCGCTATCAGTGATTTGATGGTGAGCGAGGGTCACCGAGCGAATATCCTGAAAGCAGCTTTACTCACTTGGACGTCGCAGTGGCTATCGACGGGACAGGTATGAAATACTACACCATGATTTTCATTGGTCCGCCCTAGCTCATTGAAAAGGAAGAAAAAGGAGGAGAGATGCAGATCTTTGAGCTGAAAAGAAGCTTGGCAAATATTTTGGAAATACCAGAAGATCCAGTAAGGTGGGTAGGGATATCATTATTGAATCAAGAAAAGTTCCTTGGACAAAGGTCTTCCCCTAAAATGCTGGCAATGTTAGTAAGGGCTTTTTCTTTAGAATTTGTATGGGAAGAATTTGAGGAAGTATTGAAAAAAGCGGGCAAAGATTTAAATACTGAGCTTTCGCATGAGGAAATAGAAATATTAGTTGATTTAACTAAGCAGTTCTTTGATGAAGTAGAAATAGCCAGGTATGGACGAATGTCGAGTGTAGAAATTAGGAAAGATAAAGATGTGTTCCTCGAGGCGGTTTCGGTTGTTAAAAGTTCTTTATAAGAAGGCTGGTTCTTTGAGCCAGCTTTTTTGTTTCACTGATTATATTTTTGCCGAGCTTTTTCTATTCCTTCTTTAATTATCATTTCAATTACGAGAAAACTTTTTTTAATAATTTCTTTTATTTTTCCCTCCTCTTTTTTGTTAAATTTTTCGAGAACAAATTTATCTACACCTTTTGGTTTAAAATCTTGAGGGCAAATTCCAATTCTTACTCTGATAAAATTTTTCGTTCCCAATTCCTTGATTATTGATTCAACTCCTTTGTGACCGGCTGATCCTCTGTCAATTGAGATTCGAACCGTTCCCAAGGGTAAATCGATGTCGTCGTGTACTACAATTAAGCTTGTATTTTGCCGCCTTTGGCGTCGCCCCTGGCGAATCTCGCCAACGGCGGGAGTCTCGCCTCTGGCGGGTATCTTGCCGCCCTTGGCGAGCCTCGCCTCTGGCGGGTATCTTGTAGTCAGGGATTTTACTGCTTTGCCAGAATTATTCATAAAGGTTTCTGGGAGGGCAAGGATTATTTGTTTTTTATCAAGCACTCCTTTTGAAATAAGGGCATTGAGCCTTTTTTCGATTCTGAAATCTAAAAAGCGAGATGCCAGTTGCCAACTGTTTATTACCAGCCTGCCAATGTTATGACGAGTATTTTGAAATTTTTTTCCTGGGTTACCTAAGCCTACGATTAAAAACATTAATTTATTATATCATTTTTACCTTATCTTGAGCATGCCGAAGTGTTGATAAATAAAAAAAACCTGCTATAATGAAAAAGTTATGCGGAATATTCTATCTTTTTTTGAAAGAAAAAAAGCAGAAAAGGGTCGGGGAAAATGGATGTTTGCCCGTGTAGAAAAACAGGCTTCCGCCACCCGCTTCGCCTCGTTTTCGCCGAGGCGAGAAGACGGAAACGTTAGAAACCGAGAGATGTCTAATGAGCGAAGCGAAGCGAATGAAGTGAGCGCCAGAACTCCGTTCTGGAAAAGCTGCGCGACTTTTATATGGGAAATTTCAAAAATTATTATTATTGCCTTAGTAATTGTTTTACCAATCCGATATTTTTTGTTTCAACCATTTATTGTGAGAGGGGCTTCTATGGAACCTAATTTTCATAATGGAGACTATCTTATTATTGATGAATTTTCCTATCGATTTTCAAATCCAGAAAGAGGAGAGGTCATAGTTTTCAAAAATCCGAAAAATCTTTCCCAGAAATTTATCAAAAGAATTATTGGTCTTCCCGGAGAAACAATCCAGATAAATGAGGGCAAAGTAATTATTTTTCAGGATGATGAAGCACAGGTTTTAGATGAATCTTCCTACATATCTGAATTTACTGAAACTCCAGGGGGTCTTACGGTTTCTTTGGCTGAAAATGAATATTTTGTTCTGGGAGACAACAGATTTGCGTCTTTTGACTCTCGGAGATGGGGAGAACTGCCTAGGGAAAATATTATAGGGATGGTGTTTTTTCGGGCTTGGCCTTTTTCTGCTTTAGCTAAGGTTGAAACACCTATTTATCTAAATCCATAATTTATATGGAAGAATATAGAGGAAGAAGAAAAAAAGGTTATCAGACGCCTACTGGAATGCATGACGTCTTGCCTCAGGATCAAAGGTATTTCCAAAAAATTTATAATATCTGCGAGAATATCGTCAGTTTTTACGGTTTTCAAAAAATAGAAACTCCCATTGTGGAAACAGCTGAGCTTTTTTCAAAAGGAATAGGTCTGGCGACTGATATCGTGGAAAAGCAGATGTATGTTTTTAGAACGAAGGGAGGGGATTGGTTGGCTTTAAGGCCAGAGGGGACAGCTTCTGTTGTGAGAGCTTTTATTGAGCATGGTATGCAAAGCCTTCCCAAGCCTGTAAAACTTTGGTATTTCGGCCCATTTTTCCGTTATGAACATCCCCAAGCAGGAAGGTTTAGACAATTTCACCAATTCGGTTTTGAAGCTTTTGGAGAAAAAAGCCCGGTAATGGATGCACAGATTGTTCAAGTTTTTTATAATATCTTAAAAGAGCTCCGTTTCGACAAATTGGTTGTTGAGGTGAATAATATTGGAGACTCTCAATGCAGGCCTTATTATAAGAAACTTTTAGTCAGCTATTTGAAATACCGGTTAGGTGGCTTTTGTGCAGTCTGTAGGCAGAGGGCAAAGGAAAATCCATTGAGAATTTTCGACTGTAAAGAAGAAAAATGTCAAAGGATAAAAGCGCAGGCTCCCCAGATAATTGACCATTTGTGTGAAGAATGCCATAATCATTTTAGAGAATTTTTAGAATTTTTAGATGAATTAGAACTTCCCTATAATTTGAACCCTTATTTGGTTAGAGGATTGGATTACTATACGAAAACTGTTTTTGAAATTTTTTCCACATCCACTGAAAACTTTAATTCTTCGCAACAAGATTCAGAATATCCTCCGAAACTTTATACGAAGGAGGATGGTGGATCCGCTGAAACTCCGCTAAAATTGAGCGAGGAAGGAGAAAAAGGATATACTTCAAAAGATGCCCTCGTTGGCGGCGGGAGATACGACAACCTTTGCAAAATTTTAGGAGGAGAGCCAACTCCAGCTTGTGGTGGAGCTGCAGGTATAGAAAGGATAGTTAAGGCTATGAAACAGAGAACCCCGAAGTTGCCACAACCGCAGTTGCCAAAAGTATTTATGGCTCAACTGGGAAATTTGGCAAAACGGAAAAGCCTTAAGCTTTTTGAAGAATTTAGGAAAAACCGAATTTCAGTAGCTGATTCTTTTGGCAGAGATGATTTGAAAGCCCAGCTGAAAGCATCGGACAGAATTGGGGTTCAGCTCACTCTTATTTTAGGACAGAAGGAAGTTCTGGAAGGAACTATTATTATTAAGGATATGAAAACTGGCAGACAAGAAACAGTGAAATTAGAGAAGATAATAAAAGAGGTGAAAAAGAGACTCAAGAAAGCCTGAAATATGAAGTCTGCCGTTTTTTGCGAGTCTCTCCCGCCCAAGGCGAGGTTCGCCAGAGGCGACGCCTCTGGCGGGAATACCTGAAGACCTTTTCTTTTCGTTTCTTCGTACTTCAATGCAGTGTCTTTTTTGCAAGATCATCAATAAAGAAATACCTTCAGATATTGTTTATGAAGATGAAAAGGTTATTAGCTTCAAAGATATTCATCCTAAGGCCCCGATTCATTTTTTGATTTTACCTAAAAAGCATATTCCTTCAGTTAATCACTTGGAAGAAACAGATAAAGAATTAGTAGGAAATTTATTTTTAGTCGCAAAAAATATAGCCAGAGATAAAAATTTAAATGGATATAAGTTAATTGTAAATGTTGGGAGAGAAGGAGGTCAGTTGATTGATCATTTGCATTTGCATTTACTGGCTGGATGGAAATCACCAGAAGAAAGAGAAATACCTAAGATGCCGTAAATAGCTCCTAGGTGCTAGTTTCTAGGTTTTTAGTTAATTGTATTTTACCTAGATACTGGACGCTGAAAGCTAAACATCTAAAAAATGGTTTTAAAAGTCAGACGTCAACCAAGAGAAACATCGCAAAGTTTAGTTCACCGTTTTTCAAAGAAAGTCAGAAGAAGCGGAATTTTGCTTCGGGCGAGGAAAATCCGATTCCGAATGAAACCGCCAAGCCGCCAAACCAAAAAAAAATCAGCTTTGCGAAGAGAAGAATCGAGAAAGAAATATGAAAAACTGGAGAAATTAGGTAAAATGGGAGAGCAGAGTCCGTTTTTTAAAAAAAGATGATTGAATCTGCAAAGAAACTGTTAATTGTAGAGGATGAGAAGATGTTATCAGAGATGTATCAAGATACATTTTCTCAGGCAGGATATGAAGTCTTTGCGGCTTTTACCGTTGATGAAGGAATAAAAATTGCAAGAAATAAAAAACCTGACTTAATCTTGCTTGATATTTTACTGCCAAAAGAAAGTGGAATTGCCTTTTTACAAAAATTAAAAAAAGATCTTCATATTTCTACCATTCCAGTGGTGGCTTTCTCCAATTACGATGACCCAAAAACAAGAAAGGAAGCTATTAACCTTGGGATCAAGGCATATTTGCTAAAAACTGATTTTACCCCAAAAGATATTGTAGAAAAAGTAAAAGAATACTTTTGATGGGAACAATTGATTGGCAATTGAAAGTTCTAATGGAGGGAGTAGCCGAAATCTTACCGGCTGATTCTTTAAAAGAGAAATTAGCCATTTCCAGAAAAGAACAAAGACCTTTAAGAGTAAAGCTGGGGGCCGATCCGACGGCCCCTGATTTGCATTTAGGGCATGCAGTTGCTTTAAGGAAGCTCCGCCAATTCCAGAAATTAGGCCATAAAATCATAATTATCATCGGGGATTTTACTGCCCAAATTGGAGATCCATCTGGGAGGTTAAAGACAAGGCCTCATTTAACGAAAAAAGAAGTTATCTCGAATGCCAAAACTTATGTTAACCAACTTTCAAAGATACTTGATTCTGTTAAAACAGAAATAGTGTTCAATGGCAGTTGGTTGGAAAAGCTTACTTTAAGAGAAGTGATAAAATTGGCAGCTGTTTCGAGCGTCAGTAGGATGTTGGAAAGAGAGGATTTCAAAAAAAGATACAAGAAAGGCATTGAAATTTCAATCCATGAGTTCTTGTATCCTTTATTGCAGAGTTACGATTCAGTAAAGATTAAAGCAGATGTTGAAATAGGAGGAATGGACCAAAAATTTAATCTGCTGGTAGGCAGAGATATTCAAGCAGCCTTTGACCAGTCCTCTCAATGCTGTCTTTTACTTCCTTTACTGGAGGGAACTGATGGCAAGGAGAAGATGTCAAAGAGCTTGGGGAATTACGTTGGCTTAACCGATAAACCATCAGATATGTTTGGGAAGATAATGTCTCTTCCTGATAATTTAATGATAAAATATTTTAAGCTTTGCACTAATTTTGATGAAAAAACGATAAGAGAATTTGAAAAAAGTTTAGAGAAAAAAGAATTACACCCAAAAGATCTTAAGACAAAATTAGCTTTTGAGATTGTGAGGATATATCATGGAAGAAAAAAAGCTGCAGAGGCTGCTGAATATTTCAAAACCGTTTTTCAAAAAAAGAAGCTTCCTCAAAAGATGCCAGAATACGCTATAAAGCAAAAGAAAGTAATTTTTTTGGCTCAATTGCTGATAAAATTTGGCTTGGCAAAAAGTAAAAGCGATGGGAAAAGATTAATTGAGCAGGGGGGAGTGAAAATGAATCAAAGAAAAGTAAAAGATATTAATCAAAAAATAGACCCCAAAAAACAAAAAGAGATAATTTTACAGGTTGGCCCCCGAAGGTTTGTGAAAGTTAAGTTCAAATAAACTTATGGCTTTGAAAGAAAAAATTACAGCTGATTTAAAAGACGCCTTAAAAGGAAAGAAAGAGCTTGAAGTTTCGGTTTTAAGAATGCTTTTGGCTGCTATTTTGAATAAAGAAAAAGAAAAACGGGCAAAATTAGCTAAAGAGGAAGAAGGACTGAAAGAAGAAGAATTAGCGAAAAAGAGCCAGCTTACCGATGAGGAAATGCTTGAGGTTGTTTCCTCGGAAGCAAAAAAAAGAAAAGAAGCTATTGAGGGGTTTTCCGCTCTAGGCGGACCCGCCTCGGACGGGGAGAAAGATAAAATAGAGAGGTTTATCAATAAAGAGAAGCAGGAATTAGAAATTCTTAAAGAGTATCTGCCAGAACAATTATCACAAGAAAAAATTAAAAAATTGGCTCAAGGAGCTATTGAAAAAGTCGGGGCTACCTCGTTAAAAGATATAGGAAAAGTAATGGCAGATCTTATGCCGAAAGTTCAAGGAAAAGCAGATGGAAATACGGTTTCTAAAATAGTCAAAGAATTTTTAAGTTGACAAATAACAATAAAAGGTTCATAAAAAAACCACTTTTATTTTTTTAAATTATATGATAGTATTTAAAGAGATTTCATCCTTGTTGTGATTGGAATTAATAATCTTACTACTACTTCTGTTAATGAAGAGTTTTTACAAAAGATTGTCAGAAAAGTTTTAAAAGGCGAGGGGGTAAAAGGCGAGATGGAGCTGTCCATTGCCCTTGTAGAATCTGCAAGAATAAGAGAGTTAAATAAAAGATATTTAGGAAAAGATAAAGTGACTGATGTGCTCGCTTTTGGCGAGAAGTATGAAGTAGGAAGTACGGAGAAGGAAAAGGGAATTAAGTCTCCCGGCCCATTTATTGAGTTAGGCGAAGTAATTATTTGCCCTCAACAAGTAAAAAAAAACGCGAAGAAATTCGGTTCTACTTTTGAAAAAGAACTAGCCAAAATTTTAATTCACGGAATCTTGCATCTTTTAAGCTATAACCATGAAAAATCAAGAGCCGAGGCAAAAAAAATGGAAAAAAAGGAACAAAATTATCTCTCAAGAGTCCTAGATTCTAAATTCTAAATCCATGCGAAGAAATACTCTAATTACTGGTGTTGATATTGGAACAGGTGGTATAAAGATTCTTGCAGTAACGATAGGTGAAAAAGAATCAGATCCTGAAGTCTTAGGAATTACTCAAGCGCCTGTTTTGGGTGTTAGAAAAGGTACGGTGATTAATGTAGAGGAGGTCTCAAATAGTCTGCGATCTGCGCTGGAAGAATTTCAGGATGTAGTCGGTCAAAAAATCGATTCTGCAGTAATTAATCTTTCTGGAAGCCATATTTTCGTCACTCCTTCCAAAGGAGTGGTGGTTGTTTCTCGCGCTGATAAGGAAATTTCTCAAGAAGACATTGAAAGAGTTATGCAGGCTGCCCAGACTTTCTCGCTTCCGTCCAATAAGGAGATTTTAGAAGTTCTTCCAAAGGAATTCATTATTGACGGTGAAAAAGGGATAAAAGAGCCTCTTGGTCTTCAAGGGGTAAGGCTTGAGGTAGAAATTCTTGCTCTGGGCGGTTTTTCTCCTTATATTAAGAATTTAACCAAAGCAGTTTTAAATTCTGGCATTCAAATTTCTGATATTGCTATTTCTCCTTTGGCTTCTTCCAGGTCAATTTTAACTCCTAGGCAAAAAGAATTGGGAGTGGCGCTCTTGGATATCGGAGCTGGAACTTCAGGGCTAGCAGTTTTTGAAGAAGGGGATTTAATTCATACAACAATTTTCCCGGTGGGATCTGCGCATATTACCAATGATATCGCAGTCGGTTTAAAGACAGATATTGATACTGCAGAAAGAATAAAAATAGAATTTGGTTCTTGCCTTTGGAAAGCATCAAAGAAAAAAGAGAAAATTAAGAAGATCGGCAAAAAAGAACCCTTAATGTTTTCTCAAAAGATGCTTGGGAATATCATTGAAGCCAGAATGTCCGAAATTTTTGACTTAACTAATAAAGAACTCAAAAAGATTTCTCGTCAAGGGAAGTTGCCTTCGGGCGTTGTGTTAACTGGTGGTGGAGTAAAATTACCAAGAATAGTAGAGTTTGCGAAAAAGGAATTAAAACTGCCATGTCAAATAGAATACCCTAGCGGGATCATTGGATTAGAGAAAGATCCTGCCCTATCTTTAGTATCTGGATTAGTTTTAAGAGGAATTGATTTGGAGGAGGACAGCCTTCCTTCTTTTCAAGGAGGATTTTTCTCTAAGTTTAAAAAAGTATTCAGAATTTTTATACCATAAACATTTCTATGAATTCTAAAATTAAAGTAGTTGGAGTGGGAGGGTCTGGCTCTAATGCCATCTCGAGAATGATGAGATCTAAGATTCAGGGGGTTGATTTGATTTCCATTAATGCTGATTTGCAGGATTTAAATAAGGCTCAAGCCCATATTAAAATTGAGATTGGTAAAAAATTGACTGGAGGATTAGGGGCTGGAATGAATCCTAATGTTGGGAGATTGGCAGCAGAAGAAAATAGGGCAGACATTGAAGAGGTTTTAAAAGATTCAGATTTAGTTTTTATTGCCTGTGGTTTGGGTGGTGGTTGTGGGACTGGAGCTGCCCCGGTGGTGGCAGAGATTGCAAAGAAGGGAGGCGCTTTGACTATTGCGGTAGTTACTAAACCCTTTTCTTTTGAAGGTAGTCCAAGAAAAAAAATTGCTGAAACTGGGTTAGAGGCTTTGAAAAACAAAGTTGATAGCCTGATGGTTATTCCGAACGACAAATTATTGAAGATTGCTAATGAAAAAATCTCGGTTTCTGCCGCTTTTTCGCTTTGTGATGAAATTTTAAAGCAGGCTGTACAAGGCATTTCTGACTTAATTTCGCTTCCTGGTATTGTAAATGTTGATTTTGCTGATTTGAAGACCGTTATGGGAAATTCGGGGGCTGCTATCTTTGGAGTGGGAATAGGAAAAGGGGAAAATAGGGTTGAAGAAGCTGTTCATCTTGCCCTTCGCTCTCCGCTTCTTGAGGACATCCCTCTCATGAAAGGAGGAAGGGCAGTTTTGATTAACGTGAGCGGGGGAAAAGATTTGGCTCTTTCTGAAATTCAAGATGCAGTGGAAATGATTAAGGCTGATTTGAATCCTCGGGCAAAGTTGATTTTTGGAGCAGTTGAAGATAAGAAATTAAAAGAAGGAGAGATTAAAATTGCTATTTTTATCACTGGTTTTGAAAAAGGTTAGAGTTTAATCATGACTCCTTCTAAGGTTTTTTTGTATTTCTGTCTCTCTTTTGTTGGAGGGATTTTTTTAAGCTCAATTATTACACTTTCCCAGATTCTTATACTGGGATTTTTAATTTCAGGAATTTTTTGTATTTCTGTTTTCTGGAGGTACAAAAAGATAGCGGTTTTTGGTTTTTGTTTGCTTTTTCTCGTTGGCGGCATCTTCCGACATCAATTAGCCGAGTCAAATGTTCTGAATTCTGAATTAAGATATCACAACGATAAAGAAGAAATTATTACTTTGGTTGGAATTGTGGCAAAAGAGCCTGATGTGAGAGAGAAAAGCATAAAATTGACCGTCAATACCGAAAATATTAGTCAGACAAATCAGTACGAGAACGGTTTCCGCGCTATTACTGGAAGGGTTTTGGTCACTACTTGGAGATACCCTGGATATCAATACGGAGATAAATTAAAAATTACTGGAAAATTGGAAACTCCTCCAAAGTTCGAGGATTTTAACTATAAAGATTATCTTAAAAAAGAGGGGATTTATTCAGTAATAGGTTTTCCAGAGATTGAGTTAATTGGTAAAAATCAAGGAAATTTAGTTTATGCCGGGATTTTGTCTTTTAAAAATAAATTGAGAGGGCAGATTTATAGTTATCTTAATCCTCCCCAAAGCTCAATTTTAGGAGCGATGCTTTTGGGCGATAAAAGAAAAATTTCAGAGGAATGGAAACAAAAATTAAACGTTGCAGGTGTAAGGCATATTACCGCTATATCCGGCCTCCACGTGACTATCTTAACTGTTATTCTCATGACTCTGTTAATTGGTCTTGGTTTTTGGCGTCAGCAGGCTTTTTATTTTACTATAATTTTCATCACGATTTTCATTATTATGACGGGTTTTCAACCCTCTGCCGTTCGCGCCGGAATAATGGGAGGACTTTTTCTTTTAGCTCAACACTTGGGAAGGCAGAATGTTTCTTATCGGGCTATTGTTTTTGCAGGAGCTGTAATGCTGCTGCAAAACCCTTTTCTCTTAACTTTAGATGTTGGCTTTCAACTTTCTTTTTTAGCGATGATGGGGATAATTTATTTTTTGCCAGTA
Source organism: Patescibacteria group bacterium (assembly GCA_022574775.1). Classification (GTDB taxonomy): domain Bacteria; phylum Patescibacteriota; class Minisyncoccia; order Minisyncoccales; family RBG-13-36-15; genus JACZRI01. The sequence continues at coordinate 45,597 of JACZRI010000005.1, forward strand.
TTTAGAAATTTGCTAAAATTTATTCCCGTAGATAATATAAAAACCATTTTGGCAATGACATTTTCAGCCTATCTCTTTACCTTGCCAATTTTAATTTATAATTTCGGTTATATTTCTGTCGTTTCCCCAATTACCAATGTTTTAATCATTCCTTCTCTGTACTGGATTATGATTTTCGGATTTTTATTTGTTATTTTAGGAACCATTTCACCTGTTTTGGGATGGATTCTTTCCTTTCCAGTCTGGATTTTATTAACTTATATTGTAAAAATTGTAGATTTGCTATCTGATCTTCCTTTAGCTTCCTTGGCATTCACCAATATTCACTGGATCTGGATTCTTATTTCTTATTTAGTTTTAGGCTCTTTCGCGTTCTATTTAGATAAAAAGAGCCGGTTTCCCTCAGCTTTTTAAAGAATTTCTGTTAAGAGCGCAGGATTCGAACCCTGCGCTCCTTCTGTGTTATACTAATAAAATGAGAGAATCTTTGAAATTTCCAAATGGATTTTTATGGGGAACATCCACTTCTGCCTACCAAATTGAGGGTGGAATTGAAAATAATGATTGGTTAAAAGTATATCCAGCAGGATTAGCTTGTGACCATTATAATCGGTATGAGGAAGATTTTGATCTCATGAAAAAACTCAATCAAAATGCCTACCGTTTTTCTATTGAATGGTCAAGGATTGAGCCAGAAGAAGGAAAGTTTAATAAAAAAGAAATTGAGCGCTATTTTAAGATTTCGCAAAGTTTGAAATCACGGGGGATAGAAATAATGGTAACTCTGCATCATTTTACTCTCCCAGTTTGGCTTGCAAAAATTGGCGGGTTTTCAAATATAAAGTCTATTTTTTATTTTTCTCGTTTTGCTAAAAAGATTTTTTTAGAGTATCAAAATTCAGTTGATTTTTGGATAACGTTTAACGAGCCTTTAATTTATGCTTCCAAAGGTTATTTAGAAGGAGCTTGGCCGCCCCAAAAAAAGAATCTAATTTTATTTTTAAAAGTTTTGAAAAATCAAATTGCCAGCCATAAAAAAATTTATCAAGATTTTCATAATACAAAAAGTAATGCAAAAGTAGGAATTGCTAAAAATAATATTTATTTTGAGCCGGCAAACAGAAAATCTCCTTTAGATAAATTTTCTGTTTTTTTAGCTCGCTATTTTTGGAACGAATATTTTTTAAATAGAATAGGGAATCGCTTGGATTTTATCGGTCTTAATTATTATTTTCACAATAAAATCAAATTTCCTTTTCTCAAAAGAAATGAAAACAAAGTGGTGAGCGACGTTGGGTGGGAGGTTTACCCTGAAGGTATTTATTATGTTTTAAAGGGGCTGAGAAGATATAACCTACCTATATATATTACAGAGAATGGTTTAGCGGATGAGAAAGATAAACTAAGAACAAATTTTATAAAAGATCACCTTTTTTGGATTCATAAGGCAATTCAGGAAGGAGTTGATGCAAGAGGCTATTTTCACTGGTCTTTAATGGATAATTTTGAATGGGAAAAGGGTTTTGACCCGAAATTCGGTTTGGTAGAGATTGATTATAAAACTTTAGAAAGAAAACCCCGCCAGAGCGCATTTTATTACGCGCAGGTGTGCAAGAATAATTCTTTCATAAAATAATGCGAAAAATTTTGAAAATTTTTTCGAGGGTTTTAATACTGATATTCCTTATCATTTTAATCTTTCTCGCCTATCTTTTTATTGGAACTCCTCCGCAAGAAAAGGAACAGGCTTTTGGAGTTAATTTTTCCCAAAAACATGCTAAAGATTTAGGCCTTGATTGGAAAGAAACCTATTTGGCATTACTTGATGATTTGGGGGCAAAAAAATTAAAGGTAGCTGCGCACTGGGATTTACTTGAGCCCGAAGAAGAAAATTTCTACTTTGAGGACTTGGACTGGCAGATAAGGGAAGCTGAAAAAAGAGGAGCTAAAATTTTACTGGCCATTGGTATGAAAACTCCTCGTTGGCCAGAATGTCATCTTCCAGAGTGGGCAAAAAAATTAGAAAAGGAAAAACAGCAGGAAAAAATTTTAAAAATGCTGGAAAAAGTAGTTTTGAGGTACAAGGATTCTTCAGCCATTGAATACTGGCAGGTGGAAAACGAGCCCTTTTTCCGTTTCGGAGATTGCCTCTGGGTGGATAAAAGGTTTTTACAAAAGGAGATAGATTTGGTAAAATCTTTAGATTCTTTGAAAAGGCCAATAATCATTACAGATACTGGCGAACTCTCTACCTGGATCACAGCAGCTAAAATGGGAGATAGGGCAGGCACTACTATGTATCGAAAGGTATGGGTTCGGCAAATCGGCCTTTATCTTTCCTATCCCTATCCACCGGCTTTTTACTGGAGAAGAGCCCGGATTATAAAGATGTTATTTGACAAGGAAGTAATGGTGGTTGAGCTTCAGGCAGAACCTTGGGGGCCAAAATTACTGTATGATTCTCCCTTGGAAGAACAGGAAAAGACTATGAATTTGGAGCAGTTTAAAAAGAATATTGAGTTTGCCAAAAAAACAGGCCTCAAAGAATTCTACTTATGGGGAGGGGAGTGGATTTATTGGATGAAGAAGGTTCAAAATAAGCCTGAAATATGGAATGAGGCCAAGAAGTTATTCGATTCTTAGAAGTTTTACTCACTTAAACATCTGAACATTTTAACATTTAGATATATTTGGATGTTTATATGTTTATATGCTTAAATGCTAATATGCTGTCAATAATTATTCCAACTCTTAACGAAGAAAAGTATCTTCCTTTATTACTGAACTCTATTAAGGAGCAGAATTTTAAGGATTACGAGATTATCTTGTCCGATGCGGGTTCTGAAGATAGAACGATAGAGATTGCAAAAAGTTACGGGTGTAGAGTTGTAAAAGGAGGTTTGCCTGCAAAAGGAAGAAATCAAGGGGCTCGAGTAGCTAACGGAGATTTGCTTTTGTTCTTAGATTCTGACACATTGCTTCCAGAAGGTTTCTTAAATAGGGCGTTGCAGGAGTTTACCGAAAGGGGTTTGGATGTAGCAGGATGCGGACTTGAACCAATCCAAGAAGAGTGGATGCCAAAGTTTCTTTTTCCAAAATTTGGCTATGATCTTTTCTATAATTGGCCGGCCAGGTTTTTAGAGGGTGTATTTCCTTATGCAGCCAGCCTTTTCTTGGTTAAAAGAGAAATAAATGAACGATTGGGAGGGTTTGATGAAACTATAAAAATTTCCGAAGATCATAGTTATGTGCGAAGAGCATCCAAAATTGGCAAGTTTGGTATTTTAAAGTTTTCAAAACTCCCACTTTTTTTAAGAAGATTTCAAAAAGAAGGCATTATGAAAACTGGTTTAAAATATATTTTCTGCAATCTTTTTAATATTTCCCTGGGTGACGTGAGAACTAATATTTTTAACTACAATTTTGGGCAGTACAAACAGATAGTTTCCACAGGGGAGAAAAATTCTAAAAAACCAAACTTTTTACTGCAGTTTTTATGGATTATTACAGGTTATGCTATTGTTGTTTTTGGTTTGATTACTTGGTTGCTAATTTTTCTGATTTTTTCTCCGAAACTTATTGCTGTACGGTTTAAGAAAAATAACTAAATACAATCCTAAAAAACATGGAAAAACAAATTTATTTAGATTATGCGGCAACCACTTCTATTGATCCCAAGGTTTTGGAGAAAATGATGCCTTATCTAAAGGCTGACTATGGCAATCCTTCTTCCATTTATACTTTGGGGCAAAAATCTTTAGCTGCAATTGATGAGGCTAGAGAAAGCATATCTCGATTTTTAGGATGCCAGTTTTCTGAAGTTGTTTTCACGGGATCTGCCACTGAAGCCAATAATTTAGCCGTTTTTGGAGTAATCCGCCTTTGCCAAGGCTTTGGCGGACAAGTAAAAAATAGAAACCAAAAATTACATATTATTACTTCAAAAATAGATCATCATTCTGTTTTGGAGCCTTTCCAGGTTTTAAAAAAGAAAGGAGTTGAGATAACATATCTTCCAGTAGACAGGGCGGGATTAATTAGTATATCTGATTTAGAAAAAGCTCTTTTGCCAGAAACGGTCATGGTTTCCATAATGTATGCCAACAATGAAATCGGCACTATTCAACCCATCGCTGAAATCGGCAAAATACTAAAAGCTAAAAGCTCAAACCTGAAAGCTAAAATATATTTCCATACTGATGCTGTCCAGGCTGCAAATTATTTGGATTGTAACGTCAATCGTCTTGGAGTTGATCTCTTGACTTTAAGCGCCCACAAGACTTATGGGCCAAAAGGAGTAGGGGCTCTTTTTGTGAAGGAAGGAGTAGAAATTACGCCCTTAATTTTCGGCGGGGGTCACGAATTTGGATTTAGGTCGGGAACTGAGAATGTGGCAGGTATTGCAGGTTTTGGGAAAGCGATTGAAAAAGTGGGAAACCTGAAGCCTGCTGCTTCTGGCGTTGCCTCTGGCGAGCCTCGCCTTGGGCGGGAAGTAGAAAGAATAAAAAAATTACGAGACAGATTAATTAGTGAGATTTTGAAAAATATTTCTGGCTCAAAGCTTAATGGTTCTTTGGAGCATCGGCTTCCAAATAATACAAACTTTTCCTTTAAAGGAATAGAGGGTGAGAGTTTGGTTATTGCTTTAGATCAAGAAAGAATAGCAGTTTCCACAGGATCTGCTTGTTCCGCGAAAACTTTAAAGCCATCTCATGTTCTTTTAGCCTTAGGATTGTCTGAAAAGGAGGCTTTGTCTTCTCTGCGATTGACGCTTGGCAGGTACACTACAACAAAGGAAATTGAGACTACTTTAAAAGTTTTGCCAAAAATTGTTGAAAGATTGAGAAAAATATCTTAAAATAAGAAGGCCCCGCGAAGCGCGAGGCGTTTTGACAGAGAGCTCTCGTTGCTCATCTTAAAGGTACATAAAATGTTCATCCCCTGACTTGAGTCAATAGCTCTCACCTCTATTCTTCATCTAAAACGCCATTTTAAATAAATTATGTCAATTTATCAGTTACCAAAATTTGAACTTTCTAAGTTGAAACCTCCGAAAATTAAAATTTCCTTACGGAGAAATAAAATTTTAACTATTATTGGTCTAATTTTCATTTCCTCTTTCTTCGGATTTTTGGCAGGCGTCTTATCAATCAACCTTTTTTATTCAGATATTATAGACATTGCTCAAGAATCTCCATCTCAAATTGTTGAAAAAGAGCCTGACGTATTATCTGGATATCCTCCGCAGACCATTCAAGAGCAAGCCGTAATCTCAGTAGTAAAAAGGGTTTCACCTGCCGTGGTGAGCATCATTATTACCAAAGATCTTCCTATCATTGAAGAATTTTTCATTTCTCCCTTTGAAGAGTTTAAGATTCCAAGAGGAACTCAAAAAAGAGAAATAGGCGGAGGAACTGGTTTTATTGTATCTGAAGATGGACTAATTCTAACAAACAGGCATGTGGTTTCAATTGAAGGAGCAGATTATACTATTTTAACGAATGACGGAAGAAGACTCCCAGCTACCGTTTTAGCCAGAGATCCCGGTCAGGATTTAGCTGTAATGAAAATTGAAAGTGAAGAGATTTTTTCACAAGTTTCACTTGGCAATTCTGACAATTTAGAAATTGGACAGACTGTTATTGCTATTGGAAATTCTTTGGGGGAGTTTCGGAATACAGTTTCTGTTGGAGTAATTTCGGGCTTGGGACGAACGGTGACAGCTTCAGGCGGGGGAATAGTGGAAACTCTTACTGATATCATTCAAACTGACGCTGCTATTAATAGGGGAAATTCAGGAGGACCTCTCTTGAATTTAAGAGGAGAAGTGATTGGGGTGAATACTGCCGTAGTTCTGGGAGCAGAAAACATTGGTTTTGCAATTCCTATTAATAAGGCCAAGAAAGATATTGAGCAGGTAAAAACCCTTGGAAAGATTGTGTATCCCTTTTTAGGAGTTCGCTATGTAATAATCACAGATGAAATTCAGAGAGAAAGTAGCTTATCTGTAAATTATGGAGCTTGGGTTATTAAAGGATCAAGGCCAGGTGAGACAGCAATTTTTCCTGGATCCGTAGCTGAAGAAATAGGTTTGAAAGAAGGGGATATCATTCTGGAATTTAATGGCGAGAAAATTACAACGGAGAATACTTTGGCAAAAATTATTATGAAATATAATCCAGGAGATGAGATTTCTCTGAAAATTTTAAGAAACAGCAAAGAGATAATATTTCAAGTCACTTTGGGAGAGAAAAGTGGATAGGGTTGTCTTGAACTTTTGTTTTATGGAGGCTTTTGATAAAATAAAGATAAACATCGACTTACCTAGAATTTAATTAATGAAAATTGAATAATGCCAAAAGAGAATTTAATAAATTTTATTAAAGAGAGGTTGACCAAGGGTTTCAATAAAAAGGAAATTAAAGAAGCTCTTTTAGATACAGGATTCAGTCAAGAGGAAATAGAAGAAGCTATGAAAGGGATTTGACAATTAACTCTGAGAATAAAAGTCCTTTGCAGTTATTTACTCAACGACAAGGTTTGATTGATAATTCTCAAGCTGCTGCTATTAACAAACAACAATCAGAATTACAAAAAACGATTGCTAATGGTGGGAGAAGTGAATTAGACGCAAAGTTTGCAGAAGCATTGTTTCCCAAGCAAGTTGTTACTGGAGGTGTACAATGAAATCGATTGCTGAATTAATACAAAAACAAAATGCAAGAAGTCAGGCTTTGCTTGTTGCTGGTGTTACAGATCAATCTACAACTCAAATTACAGAAACTATTCCTCAGGCATGGATGAGTGAAGTTATAAAGTATGGCGAAGCTCTAAGAATTTTAGACCAGTTTGCTATTGTCAATAAAGAGTTAGTT
>JACZRI010000006.1 GCA_022574775.1 Patescibacteria group bacterium
AATGATAACAGTTTATGATGATACAACAATTGCATTTCCAATTCTTGCATTATATGTTCTAAGTAATCAAAAAACAAGAAAGCCAAAAAAATTATATCTGTCATTAAAGAAAAAAGGGTTAAATGCTGATCTCTCTGCAGAAAACATTACCCTGAAGGAAAATTTTGTCTCATTTCAAACCTGCAACGGAGCAGTTTGCGCTAATTTCCAGGTAAATGTCGCCGGAGCCCATTTTGTGTCAAACCTTTTAGCTGTAATTTTAGTAGCAAAGGAATTAGGAATGAATCTCCAAGAAATTTATCATGCTTGTCTCAAGATTAAGCCAATGCAAAAAACGATGCAGATAGTCAAGGGTAATAATGGACTAACTATCATTGATGACTCTTATTCAGCAAACCCCGCAAGTGTTCTTTCTGCTTTAGAGTATCTTAAAATTTATCCAAAGAAAAAAATAATCGTTCTCCCTTGCCTCATAGAGTTAGGAATTGCCTCCAAAGCAATCCACAGAAAAATAGGAGAAAAAATTGGCAAAACTTGCGACATGGCAATAGTTACAACAAAAGAGAGATTTAAAGAAATCAAAAAAGGGGTTCTCCAAACAGGTTTCAGCAAAAAGAATATTTTATTCTCAGAAAATCCTGAGCAAATTTTTGAGGAAATTCAAAATTTCTGCGAGCCAGGAGATATAGTTCTTTTGGAGGGAAAAATACCAAGTCAGCTTATTAAGTTATTAACTAGTTAATTTATCGGTAGACTATGACAACCTTTCGACCAATATCAATATCTCTATCACCAAACACTGAAAGAAATGATATTTATTTAGCTTTGAAATTAATTTTCTCCGCCCTAGGCAAACCAGCCTCTGGAGGAAAACCTTGGAAAAATGGATCTGCAATCAAAAAATTAGAGGAAAATTTCAAGCAATATTTTAAGGTAAAATATACAATCTCCTTTAACAGCGGGAGATCAGCTCTTTTAGCAATTTTAGAATCTTTGAATTTAAAACCAGGAGATGAGGTTCTATTACAAGCTTTCACTTGTAATGCTGTGTCCAATCCAATTTTATGGTCCCGTCTTAGTCGCTCTCAAGAAAACTTTGACAAGCAAGCAGAATTAAAACCCGTGTATGTTGATTGCAATAAGGAAACCTTCAATATTGATATCAAAGATTTAAAAAGGAAAATTACTTCGCGGAGTAGAGTAATAATAGTTCAACACACTTTTGGCTTACCGGTAGATATTAAGGAAATTTTAGAAATTTGCAAAAAAAATAATCTTATTTTAATTGAAGATTGCGCCCATTCCCTGGGAGCTGAATATAAAAATAAAAAAGTTGGAACTTTTGGAAAAGCTGCTTTTTTTAGTTTCTCTCGCGACAAGGTAATTTCTTCAGTCTATGGAGGAATTGCTATCACGAATGACAATAATTTGGCTGAGAAAATTAAGGATTTTCAAAAAAAAGCAGGTTTTCCATCAAATCTCTGGATTTTCCAGCAGTTATTGCACCCTATATTATTGAATTTTTTTATCCTGCCAACTTATTCTCTCCTCAGGCTGGGAAAAACCTCATTAAAGCTCTTTCAGTGGTTGCATATTTTATCCAAGGCTGTCCATTGGAAAGAGAAAAGATCACAAAAACCAAATTATTTTCCAAAAGCTCTCCCGAATGCCTTGGCTGTTCTTGCTCATTTTCAATTGCAAAAATTAGAAAAATTTAATAATCACAGAAAAAAACTAGCTAATTTTTATTTTTCTAATTTAAAAAATACTTCTTTTGAACTCCCTAAAGTTTTCCCTGATAGGAAACATATATTTTTAAGATTTCCTATAAGACACCCAAAAGCTCACCAGATTATCAAGAAAGCTTGGAGGAAGAATATTTTGATAGGGGATTGGTATGATATTCCTATTGCTCCCAAAGATACTCGGTTAGATAAAATGCAATATCAACCGGGAAGCTGTGAAAAAGCAGAAAAATTAGCTGAAACAACTTTTAATTTACCAACCCATATTAATATTTCTCAATCAGATGCTCAAAAAGTCATAGATTTTTTGAAGACTTATGAAAGTTGAAGAAATTTCAGAAAAAGAAATCTGGGAGAATTTTTTCTTAGGCTGTGAAGAAAAAACTTTTCTGGATTCTTGGAATTGGGGAGAATTTCAAAGAAAAATGGGGAATTCCACCGTAGTTCAAAAAGACAAAAGTGGAAAAATTTGGAGGCTTGGAATATACAAAGAATCCGATTTAATTGCCGTTGCTTTAATTATTAAAATCTCTGCCAGGAGAGGAACTTTTGTATTTTGCCCTCACGCGCCAGCCCTCGCTAAAACTCTGACAAACAACCATTCCTTGAAACATGAAGTATTAAAAACACTCTTGAAAGAACTAAAAAAGATAGCCAAAGAGGAAAATGCGAGTTTTGTACGAATTAGTCCAATTTGGAAAAACAGTAAAGAAAATATTGAAATTTTTAAAAATTTAAGCTTTCGAACAGCTCCTATTCATATGCACCCTGAATTAACCTGGGAATTGGACATTGTTCCGCCTGAAGAAGAACTTTTAATAAAAATGCGCAAGACTACCCGTTATTTAATAAAGCAGGCCCAAAAAAATAAAGATATTGAAATTACCAAAAGCACTAAAATAGAGGATGTTGAAAGATTTAACGAGCTTTACCAAAAAACAGTAAGTCGGCATCACTTTATTCCTTTCTCAATAGATTATCTGACAAACGAGGTCTTGGCGTTTTTACCTGACAATCAGGTTATGATATTTCTGGGCAAATATAAGAACCCTCGTCGCTCCGCTCCTCAGAACCTTGATTCCTCTGGAATTAAAGAAGAAATCGTCTCAGCAGCCATTATAATCTTCTGGCAGGGGATCGCTTTTTACCATCAGGGAGCTTCTTCTCCAAAATATCCAAAAATCCCTGTGTCTTATCTTTTGCAATGGGAGGCAATCAAGGAAGCGAAAAAACGAGGGTGTAATGTTTATAATTTTTGGGGAATCGCTCCTTCGGAAAATAAAAAACTCCATAGGAATCCCTTTGGGATCCTACGGGGCAAGCACCCATGGGCGGGATTAACTTTGTTTAAAACCGGGTTTGGAGGATATAAAAAAGAATATGTGCGAACACAAGACTTACCCCTATCTTCAAAATATTGGCTCAATTTTATGGTGGAGTTAGTGAGAAGATCAAAAAGAGGCCTCTAACATTCTATGGCTACTCGAGTATTTCGAAAACCTTATCGAGTAAGAAGAAAAAAATCGGTTTTTAAAAATCGTTTTTTTTGGCTTGGTATACTCGTTGTAATGATTATTGGAATTACTGTCTATTTTGTTGCTTTTTCCTCATTTTTTCAAATAAAAGAAATTCGAATTTCTGGAAACGAAAAAGTCCAAAAAGAATCTCTTGAAAATTTCATTTGGAAAAATATTAGTAAAAAAATGTTTATTTTTAAAACAAAAAGTATTTTATTGGTTAATCTCCAGAAAGTTGAAAAAAATCTTTTAGAGAGATTCCCTGAAGTCTCCAAAATATATTTAAAAAGAGATCTTCCAGATATTATAGCTGTAAACATTCAAGAAAGAAAACCGCTTTTCTTATTATGTAAAAATTCCGATGTTTGTTTTTATTTAGACGAAGAAGGAGTAATTTTTGATCGCGTTAGAAATGGTATTCCGAACGGGGTTGATGAAACAAATAAGGCTAAAGAATCACTGATTAAAATAAGAGACGAACGGCATCAAGAAATAAGATTAGGAGAAAAAGTAATTGAAGACGATCTTTTGAAAAACATAAAAGAGATTATATCTAAATTGAAAGGTGGCGCTGAAATTTTTACAAAAGAAATTATTCTCTCTGAAAAAAAGATTGTACTCAAAACCGTGCAGAACTGGGAAATCTATTTTAATCCAGGAGGAAATATTTTAGATCAAGTCCAAAATCTTACCTTAGTTTTTAAAGAAGAAATTCCTCTTGAAAATAGAGAAAATCTTGAATATGTTGACTTGCGATTTGGAAATAGAGTTTACTACAAATATCGCGAATAATTAGACCGTGGGCTGGACTCTATCCGTAAGTTGCGCCTCTGTTTGAGGAACAAGTACGCCTCACAGCGAGCACATCGTACTTTGTAAAAGTCCCGACCTGTCGGGACTTTTTTGTTTGAAAAAAATTTTAAATGCTGGTGGTTATTGAATCTGATAAACGAAAATTGAATAACCTATTTTTTCTACTGGCGGTTCTTGTTCATAAAGCCATAGATAGTGTCCGTAAGGCTGGTCAAAACCTACAACTGGCATCCCTCTGCCTCCTTGTAAAAAAGTGACAGATACTGCCAAATAATCACCCTTTTGAAGTTCTGCCGGATTTCTATCTCCGCTCCAAGGTCTGAATTTTTCTTTAAGATAATATTTCGCATCACCACCACCAAAATAGTCAACATAAATTTTATCAATTCCTTTTTCGTCAACCCAATCTCTCAACCTCTTCAAATCCTGCCCCCAATCTAAATTTGAATCAACCGTATAGATGTAGCCGTTCTTTGCCCCTCCTGCCACCTCATTGAAATAAGAGAGAAAGTGAGGATAAATGGAAATTACAGAAATTGCTTGCCAGAGAATTAAAATAATAAAAATTATATACTTCACAGAAGAAAACATCAAATTTTTTCCTGCTCCTAACCATGAAATAATTCCGGCGCTAACTAAAATATAAATAAAAGGGAAAGTAGGGAGTAAATGGCGAACACCGATATTTAAATTACTGCTTAAGCTAAATAACCAATACAGAATTATCCAAAGAATCATCACAAATTCAGTAAAATGATTTTTAACCAAATTTTTCGCTCGGGTGAAAGTTCTTTCCCAGAATGGTCTCTTGATGCCATATGCTGTGTATAAAAGAGCTAAAATAGTGAAAATATGAAAAGGAAGGGGCTCTTTGAGAATATAAACTATGGGAAAATAATTTACCCAGCCTCGATTTGATATTTCACCCAAAAAATAAGTTGTATGACCACCAGCTGCCCGCTCTGTTACCATAAAAACTCCTAATACATAATAACTCCAGGGCTTTAAAATCGGATTTTCTGCCATCCAGGTTACAATTTTTGAAGGATCGGTTATTTTCTGAAGAGGATGGGTCTTTAATAATTCCTGAGAATAAAGTTCTATTTTTTCTGTAGGGATGTTAATTGTATGAAATTGATAAACCGGCCATAAAACCAAAAAGCCAATAAAGAAAATAAGAGCCAACTTTATCCCGTATGAGATAAACTCCCTGATTTTCCCGTTTTCTACTTTAAACACAATCCAGAAAAATACAATCAAGAAGAAAAACGGATAAAGCAAAACTAGGGAGAATTTTAGAAGTTGCGCTATCCCAAACGCAACACCCGCTATAACTATATTTTTTTCGGTAGGGGAATATAAAAACTTTAAAAAATAATAGCTCGCAAGAACTACTCCAGCTGCAGCTGCAACATCCGTAGTGACGAGCCTTCCGTGAGCTATGAAAGTAGGGGAGAACGAATAGAAAAAAAGAGTCAATAAAGCTACTTTATTCCCGAAACGTTCCCTCGCCCATTTGAAAATCAAAAATCCAAGCAAAACCAAGAGTAAAATCATTGGAATTCTTCCCCAAAATATCATCTGGTCAACTGGATTCCCCATGCCGTAAAAGAAATGAAAACCAAATCCCCATTGGCCATTAATATCTTTCTGCCAGTCTTTTATCTCGGAAGGGAATTTTATCCCGTCTATAAACAGCAAAGGAAAAGCTGCAAAATCTTTAATGAGCGGCGGGTGTTCTGGGTTTAACCTCATATCTCTTTGGGTAAGATAGGAGTAACCAGAGGGTAAATGAGCTACTTCATCCATGCTAGCCGAATCTCCAGCCATACTGAAAACAGCCAGGAAAAACATAAATACCAGAAGTAAAATTGCGATGATATTGGTGAAAAAATTAGACATCGTTTTATAGCTAGCAACCGATAGCTGATAGACAGAAAATTGTTTTTAATCTGAAGACTAAAAATACAAGCTACCTTAGCACCAGAGTAAAGCTCGGTGCGGGGCGCAGCAAGATACTAACTGTCAATTTTGTATATCCAAACCCCGTCTTTTTCTTGAATCTCTCCGCCCGGAAATCTCATTTTAAGCTCATCCAACAAATCCTTGTCATACTTCATCGGCACGATTACTGTTCTTTTTTCTATTTTAATTTTATCTAAATCTTTTGGCAGTAAATATATTGACTCTGGCTTACCAAACTTTGTGCTTTCAATAAACATCACTGTTTGGGCTGGCATGGGAAGTCCATCTAACAAAGGAACAAGAACACCTGACTCATTCACAATAACATATTTCTGTGCATCGAGGGGAATAGAATTTAGCAAATTGCCTATCTGAACAAACTTTTTTGTAAAAGCCCCTTCAACATTTGGATTTTTAGCCCAGCTGTAAAAATATTTATTAAATGCAGCGAACGTTACGAAAATAAGAAACAAAGAACAAAAAACGAAAAACAGTTTTCGATTATGAATTACTTGCTTTATTTTTTCATAAAGCAGCCAGCCGCCAATTCCTGCAAAAATGTACACTGCCGGAATTATTCCAATAACCCTTAAAGCGTGCGGAACGCCTTCATAGGTCAAAACACCTGGTAATAGCATAATGAATAACCAGGAAAGAAGTATGAAATATGCCTGCCCGCCAGCGGCCTGAGCCGCAGGCTCTGGCAGGCGGGAAGTATACAGTGTGAAGTTTTTCGTCTTGAAAAACTTTAAAAATTCTTTAATAGAGAATATAAACCCGGCTAAGAATAAAATACCTATTGGCCAAAAGAATTGGGGAGAACCTGAAAAATTGTGACGCCAATTAAAGTCTCCAGAAATATTAAACATTCCTAAGTGAGAAACAAAACTTACTAAAAAAGCTTTTACTGGGTTATCCTGAGCAAAAACAGTAATATGGCTAGCTCTCGACACTAAATCTTGCGGATTCTGGAGAAAATAAACACCGATGGGCAGGGCAACAATAAAAGTAAAAACTAAAAGCAAAAAACTAAAAACTAAAAATTGTTTTTGAAGCCCCTCTCTTTGATAAATAAACCAAAAACTGATCAAAACTATGGGCAACAATAAAACAATAAAGCGATAGGAAATGTAAGTATGGAAACCTAAGCCAAAAAATATGCCAGATATTATAAAATAAAATATTTTCTTTGTGCGGAAACCCCTAAACAAAAAGTAAAAAGCGAAAACCGAAAGAAGTGGGAGCAAAATTGCCCGGAAATCAATCCTTGAAAAATTGATATGCCAAAAAGAAATGGCAAGGAAAAAAGAAGAGAAAAGGGCGATACTTGTAGCTTGTATTTTGTATACAACCCTTTTGGAAGTTCTCCTTGAGTCCAGCGTATTTTGGAATATTTCTTTAGTCAATAAATATAAGCCCAGGACAGTTAAAATTCCAATAACTGCCGGAACAATTTTTAAAGACCAAATAGAGATTCCAAAAATTGAGAAAGATAAAAAGATTAAATTAATAAAAAGGCCTTCTCTACCATTGTTTTCCGGATAGAAAACTTTCCATGGATTTGATAGAGCTTCGTTTCCATTAATTGCTTCATCTGGATAAAGCCCGGGAGGAATTGTATCTAATTGCCACAAGCGAAAAAAAGAAGCAATAAGTAAAATAGCCAACAATAATACAAAGGTTTTATTTTTCATTAGCCATGGCATTAAATTATTCTACCTCGTACATGTTTTACTAGTCAATACTCTGGCGACACACGGTAAACGTGGACAACTGGAGCCTTGACTAAACTAATTGATCTAGCGTTCCTATCCTCTTTTTATACGAATATAGAACTATCACTCTCAACACTTGACTGCTAATTTGGGTTTGCTACAATTAAAGATAATGGATATAACTGAACGTCAGGAAAAAATATTAAATAAGGCAGTCCAAGAATATATCAACTTGGTTCAGCCAGTTAGCTCTCAATTACTTGAGAGGAAGGGCAGCTTTGGAGTTTCCCCCGCAACCTTGAGAATTGAAATGCAGCAACTGACTGACAAAGGATACCTTTTCCAGCCCCATACTTCAGCAGGGAGGGTGCCTACCGATAAAGGATATAGATTTTTTGTGGATAATTTATTAGAAAAAAAAGAAGCTTTAGGCTTTGAGGAAGATAAATTTTTTGATGAAATTGAGAAAATAGAAAAAGAAATAAAAAATTCTTTTCAATTCGCCCAAGCTTTAACGAAAAGAATAGCAGAACTCACATCAAATTTAGCAATGAGTTACTTGCCAGAAGAAAAAATTGTTTTAAAGGAAGGATGGGTAGAAATTCTGAAAGAACCAGAATTTGAAGACACAAATTACCTTTTGCAATTTGCAGAAACTGTTGATGATTGCGAAAAGAATATCGAAGGATTTTTTAGAGATTCTTTGGATTTTAAAATTTACATTGGGAAAGAGAATCCATCATCAAAGGTTGAAAATTTCACTATTATCTTCTCCAGATGTCATTTCCCAAACGAAGAGGGAATTGTAGCAATTTTAGGGCCAAAAAGAATGGCCTACCAAAAAAACATAGGTTTAATAAGTTCCGTAGTAAAATCTCTGGAAAAATTCTAAAATCTAAAATTTTTGTGGCAACAGGAAAAAAAGATAAAAAAGAAATTGATATTTTAAAACAGGAGTTTAAAGAATCGGAAAAACAAAAAGATGAGTATCTTGCGGGTTGGCAGCGTTCAAGAGCTGATTTTTTAAATTATAAAAAGGAAGAGGCAGAGAGAATTGGAGAAATTTTAAAATATGCAACCACTGACTTTATTTTTGAGATTTTGCCAATTTTAGCCAGCTTTGAAAAAGCTGAAAAAGAAATACGAAGTATGAAGACTTCGGTGAGCTCAGTCGAACCGTATGAAGAAACGAAGATCGAAGATTTAATGAAAGGCTTTTTACAAATCAAAACTCAACTCCAGAATTTCTTAAAAAATCATGGGCTGGAAGAAATAAAAAGTTTAGGAGAGAAATTTGATCCAAATTTCCATGAAATAATAGAGGAAGTTGAAACAAAAAACAAAGAATCCGGCATAATCATTGAGGAAATCCAGAAGGGCTATAAAATCAAAAATAGATTATTAAGGCCTGCTAAGGTGAAAATCTCAAAACAAACCAAGCTTAAATAAAAGGAGTTTAAAATAGTAGCTTGCATTTTGTAGTTTGTATTTTGGGCTTTAATTTCCAAAATTACAAGCTATCAGCTGTCGGCTACAAAATAAAAATATGTCAAAAATATTAGGTATTGATCTCGGGACCACTTTTTCTGCCATGGCTGTGGTAGAAGCAGGGGAACCAAAAATAATTGAAAATAAAGAAGGGGCAAGGACCACTCCTTCGGTTGTCGCTTTGACCAAAAATGGGGAGAGACTGGTCGGGATTTTGGCTCGGCGGCAGCAAATCACAAATCCCCAAAATACTATTTACTCCGTAAAAAGGCTGATGGGGAGAAAATTCTCAGATTCAGAAGTGCAAAAGGATAAAAAAATCTTACTCTATGAAATTAGAGCAAAATCAAATGGTGGAGTAGAAGTAAAAATGGGAGATAAATGGCATTCCCCTCCTGAAATTTCTGCTATGATATTGCAAAAAATAAAACAAGATGCCGAGCAAAAATTGGGAGAGAAAATTACTGATGCCATCATTACCTGTCCTGCTTATTTCGATGATTCTCAAAGAAAAGCAACAAAGGTTGCTGGCGAGATCGCTGGTTTGAATGTAAAAATGGTCTTAAATGAACCTACGGCTGCAGCGCTGGCTTATGGTTTGACCAAAAAAGAAAATCAGAGAATTGTGGTTTATGATTTTGGCGGAGGAACTTTTGATATTTCAGTCTTGGATATCCGGAAAGACCCAGATACAGTTGAAGTAATTGGAGTCGGAGGGAATACTCATCTTGGAGGAGAAGATTTTGACCAAAAAATAATGGATTGGATAGTTGGGCAATTTAAAAAAGATCAAGGAATCGATCTTTCCAAAGATCAATTAGCTCTTCAAAGATTAAAAGAAACTGCAGAAAAAGCAAAAATTGAGCTTTCGTCTACTTTGGAAACAGAGATAAACCTCCCTTTTATCACCTCAGACAGCTCTGGCCCAAAACATCTTTATTACAAATTAAGCAGGGCAAAATTAGAAGATCTCGTAGGAGATTTTATCACAAAATCTATTGATCTTCTAAAACAGACTTTAAAAGAGGCGAAATTAGAGCCAAAGGATATTGACGAAATAATTTTAGTGGGAGGACAGACAAGAATGCCAAAAATACAAGAGGAAATAAAAAATATTTTTGGCAAAGAGGCTCATAAAGGAATTAATCCAGATGAAGCAGTGGCAATTGGAGCTGCAATGCAAGCAGCAATTATGGGAGGGGAAGCAAAGGAAGTACTTTTATTGGATGCCACGCCTCTTTCTTTGGGAATTGAAACTCTAGGCCAGGTAAGCACAGTTTTAATCCCGAAAAATATCACGATTCCAACCTCCAAAACCCAGATTTTTTCCACAGCTGCTGATAATCAACCCTCAGTTGAAATTCATGTTTTGCAAGGGGAAAGATCAATTGCAACCGGTAATAAGTCTTTAGGAAGATTTATTTTAGATGGGATCCCTCCTTCTCCCAGAGGAATTCCACAAATTGAAGTAACATTTGATATTGATGCGAATGGCATCCTAAACGTTACTGCAAAAGACAAGGCAACGGGAAAGGAACAGTCAATCCGGGTCGAGGATTCAACTGACATCTCCAAAGAAGAAGTGGAAAGAATGAAAAAAGAAGCTGAACTTCACATGGAAGAAGATCGAAAAAAGCAAGAGTCTATTGAAGTAAAAAACATAGCTGACAACTTAATTTACACTACCGAAAAAACCTTAAGGGAAGCCGGAGACAAAGTTTCCCCTGACGCAAAAAAAGAGATTGAGGAAAAAATTGAATCCTTGAAGAAAATAAAAGACGGTGATAAAATAGATGAAATAAAGAGTAAAACTTCAGAGCTTTCCCAGATTATCCAAAAAATCGGAACTGAATTATATCAAAAAACCAAAGAACAAAAATCTGCCCCCGAAGACCCGCGAAACGAGCAAAACAAAGAGAGCAAGACTAGCCAGGGACAGGAAGAAAAAGGACAAGAAGAAAAAGAGAAAAAATCAGACACAGAAGAAGGGGAATATAAAGAGAAATAAAATCATTTTAGCATTTAAGCATTGTGAATCTAACTCTGTTTAAATACTAATATGCTTAGATATTTATATGATGCAGAAAGATTATTATAAAATCTTAGGTGTTGCTCGAAATGCATCGCCAGAAGATATCAAAAAAGCTTTCCATAGATTAGCTCATAAACATCATCCACACAAAGGAGGCAACGAAAAAAAATTCAAAGAAATCAATGAAGCATACCAGGTTCTCTCGAACAAAGAAAAAAGGGCGCAGTATGATCAGTTCGGCAGAGTATCTGAAGGCGGAGGATCGGATTTCGCTTCAGGTTTCGGAGGATACAGCTGGGGGAAAACCGGAGAAGGCTTCGACTTCACTCAGTCTAAAGGTTTTGAATTTGATCTAGAAGACTTAGGAGAAATTTTTGAAGATTTCTTTGGTTTTGGAAAAACTGCAACAAGAAAAGATTTCAAAACAGGAAAAGACATTGAAGTTGATTTGGAAATATCACTTCAAGACACCCTCAAAGGACAAGAAAAGGAAATCTCTTTGTATAAAATGGTTTTATGCTCCAGGTGCCAAGGAAAAGGAGCTGAACCCGGTACCACAATCAATGAATGCTTCTCTTGCAGAGGAATTGGTAATGTGAAACAAATCAAAAGAACACTACTTGGCTCCTTTACAATAGATACTGTCTGTCCTGAATGTAAAGGAGAGGGTCAAAAACCAGAAAAACCTTGCAATGTTTGTAAAGGAGAGGGAAGAGTTAGAGGAACTGATAATATTAGAATTTTTGTCCCAGCTGGTGTTGATTCAAACCAAGTGATTAAAATTGAAGGGAAAGGAGAAGCTGGAAAAAAAGGAGGAAAACCAGGAGACCTGTATGCGAGGATTTTAATAAAGCCGCATCCAATTTTTAAAAGAAAGGGAGATGATTTATATGCTTCCTTGCCAATTTCCTTCCCGCAAGCTGCTTTGGGAGACGAGATTGAAACACCGACATTAGAAGGAATTAAAATCTTGCTAAAAGTTCCCTCCGGCACTGAGTCAGGAAAAATCTTAAGAATATCTGGAAAGGGCGTTCCGCGTTTTTCAGGCGCAGGAATAGGAAATTTGTATATTCAATTAATCGTCAAAACACCGAAAAAATTAACAAAAAAACAAAAAGAGTTGTTGGAAAAATTGAAAGAAGAAGAACTCTAACTTCTTTAGCCCCCATAGCTCAATTGGTAGAGCAGTGGCCTTTTAAGCCATTGGTTCCCCGTTCGAGTCGGGGTGGGGGCACATTCGTTTCACTCAAAATAAAAGATAAAAAAATCAAAAATCAAAAACACAATTAAAAATTTTAAAATCCTCCTAAGGATTCCGTAGCCTTGCGAAAGAGGGAACCACATTTTTGCTTTGTCCTTCCGTAGCTTTAACGAAAAAGGGTAAAAGAAAATTTTTAAAACTATTTTTAGAAAGGTAGAAAATATATACTTAATTAATATAAACTATGAATTTGAAATACATTTTAATTGTCGTTATTCTGGCTGTTATTGTTGGCGGAGGGATTTTAGGTTATCAGTATCTGTTGGTTCCCAAAGAGGAGTCTAAGATGCCAGAAGTGAAACCGCCAGAAGCGCCACCAGAAGAGTCAAAAGAAATAATAGAAGTTAGAGTATATTTTGTAGATAAGCAAATGATGATCGAAGGTAAAGTACCATATCCAGACATGGTTAAGCCACTTTCTCGAATCATTCCCAAAACGGAAGGTGTGGCTATGACTGCTATGAATACATTATTAGAAGGACCGACCTTGGAGGAGCAAAATCAATATGTAACTTCTATCCCTGTCGGAGTCGAAGTAAAAAACTTGAGGATAGAAAAAGGAATTGCTTATATTAATTTTAATGAAGCCTTAAATAAAGTCGCTGGTTCAGCTACGGTTTCCACTATAAGAACACAGATTGAGAAGACCTTAAAGCAATTTTCTACGGTGGATAAAGTAGTTATATCTATAGAGGGCGAAACAGAAGCAATTTTGCAGCCATAGTTATAAAATAATTTCATTAAATGCTTTCTGTTTTTCGGTTTTTAGAATAATTTACCGTATACTACGCTACCTCCTGCGCTAAGGCTACGGAATGTCAAGAAAGCTTCGTAGCGCAAAGCCAAATAAGATAACTTACACTCAGCTATTTACCCGTCGGTGTTATAGACAAGTTTCTTTATTTTTTAGAATGTAGTATAATAAAAAATCGCAGAATGATATATAAAAAGGTCGATTATTCTTAATATAAAACATACTTACATAACATTTATGGTATTTTCTCTTATTTCACGTCTGGTAAATGGAGTTAAGGGCGGTGTGACTGCCGGCCTCGAGGGTGTTACTGATGTCGGAAGCACGGTTGTTGGCGTCGTAAAGGATGTAACGGTTACTACCCTCAAAGAAACGACTGAGTTTGTTACAGCTGGCATTGATGTCCCAGCTTCCATTGTGAAAGGCGCTATTTCTGGCGTTGCTGATATTGGAGGATCGGTCATAGGAGCCATAAAGGGTATTGTCAGCGGAACGATAGAGGGAGTTATGGAATCTGGAGGAAAGCAGGATGAAGCAGTGCGGGGCGCTGTCGCTCAGACAGTTTCCAGCGCCAAAGAATTGGGGTTGAATATTGGAGACACAGCAGTCGAGGCGGTGAAGGGCTCTGTTGATGCCGTGGAGAAAGTTGGAGGTGACACCGTAACAGCAACCAAAGAAGCAGTTTTGGCAGCTATTGATGCCGCGAAAGAAATTAGCACCGAGGCAACAGATGCAGTAGCAGAGGCACTCAATGCTGGCGTCGAAGGAGCAAGAGATATTATCAAGGCGGTAAAAAAGTAGTTCTCCAGCGCCACCTCTAAAGAACAGTAAAAAGAATCTCATCAAACAGGAAGACCCAACTCTTCCTGTTTTTCTTTTTTGTATACAGGTTGATATAATTAGAATATGGTTCAAAAGAAAAGAATCATTCTTCATATCGACATGGACTATTTCTTCGCACAAATCGAGGAAAGGGAAAACCCTCAATTTAAAGGAAGACCAGTAGTAGTAGGAGCTGACCCAAAAGAAGGCAGAGGGAGGGGAGTGGTATCCACGGCAAATTATGAAGCTCGAAAATATGGGGTTAATTCAGCTATGCCTATTTCTTTGGCCTGGCAAGCCTGCCCGAAAGCAATATTTTTACCTGTGAATATGGAGCTTTATAAAAAAGTTACAGAAAGAATTATGATTATCATTAAAAAATATTCAAAAATCTGGGAAGTGGTTTCTTTGGATGAAGCTTATTTAGATATAAGTTCTCTAAATGATTATAAAAATGTGGACGAGCTGGCTAAAAAATTAAAAAAAGAAATTTTTGAAAAAGAAAAAATTACTTCAACTATTGGTATTGGACCAAATAAACTGATTGCGAAAATGGCAACCAATAAAGCAAAGCCCAATGGTCTTTTGGTAATTAAACTAAATCAAGTCAAAAATTTTCTTGAACCTTTAGATGTTGAAGATTTACCAGGAATTGGTCCGAAAACAGGTGAGAGGTTAAAAAGTCTGAAAATACAAAAAATTAAAAATCTTAAAAAATTATCAAAGGAGAAACTCCAAAACCTTTTTGGTAAATGGGGAATCTCCATGTATGAAAAGGTAAGAGGTATTGATGAAAACCCAGTTATCCCGGAAAAAATTATTAAATCAATCGGCAAAGAACACACTTTTGCAAGAGATACGAGAGATCCTGAGATTATCTTTGGAACCTTCGATACAATTATTAAGGGGGTTCATGAAGAACTCTTGGAAAACGGCTTTTCTTTCAAAATCATTACCGTTGTTTGCCGCTATCAAGGATTTGAAACTCATACCAAATCAAAAACTTTAAAAGAAGCAACAGACAATTTGGAAATTTTAAAAAAAGAGGCGAAAAATTTGCTTTTACGCTTTCTTATTGAAAATCCCAAATTAATCCGCTTAATTGGAACCAGAGTATCTTCTTTACAAAAAATAGCCCTGAACTAGAACGATTCAGGGCTACAGAGCACCATCTGATGCTCTGTACACAGGGCACCAGATGGTGCTCTTGTGGAAAACTTTCTTTTCATTCACGGCTACAATAGTATAATAAAATATGATCTATGGATAAGAAAATTTTAACCATATTTACCATTGTGGTTTTGGTTGTAGCGGCCGGAGCATATTTGCTTGGCAATCAAATTGGCTATGGAAAAGGAAAGCAAATCGGGTACGAGGAAGGAAAAGAAATAGGAAGAGCAGCTGCTCAAATTGAGGCGGCGCAGGCTGTCACAAATCCCTTGGAAGAGTTGCCTTCGACCAATCCCTTTGAGGAAACAGTGAATCCATTTGAGGATGCGTACCAGAATCCGTTTAAATAAACCTTTTAGAATTGATATGAAAAAATATTCCTTTATTTTTGCTGGAATTTTTATTGTTTTAGGAATTTTTGTTTTTGCTCTCATTTCGGCCCAGGAAGAATTAGCTGGGATAATTTATCCTATTCCTGAATTAGATAATTGCGAGAGTCAAACTGCATGTGAAGCTTATTGTGAGTTGCCAGGAAATATGTCAGCTTGCCTTGATTTTGGAGAAGCTCATAATTTGATTTCTCAAGAGGAACTCGAGATCGCCAGAAGAATGCTTGCGGCAGGAGAAACTGCAGGACCTGGAGGTTGTCAAGGATTTACTCAATGCAACGCATATTGCAATGACATTTCGCATATTGAGGAATGTCTGGCTTTTGGTGAAAAGCACGATTTAATCCCGCCAGAAGAACTGGAAAAAGCGAAAAAAGTAGCAGCCGCTATTAAACAGGGGATTACACCACCAAATTGCAATAATAAAGCAGAATGCGAAATCTATTGCTCCCAGCCAGAACACATGGAAGAATGCATTATTTTCGCTGAAGCTGCAGGTTTAATTCCACCAGATGAACTTGAAGAGGTCAAAAAATATCTGGCGGCAATACAAAGAGGACTGGAGCCACTACCCTGTTGGAGGAAAAGCAGAATGTGAGATTTATTGCCAAGCCCCTGAGCATTTAGAAGAATGTCTAGTCTTTGCTGAAGCGACTGGTTTTATTACTCCTGAAGAAGCAACCATGATGAGAAAAACTGGAGGGAAAGGGCCAGGTGACTGCCAAGGAAAAGAAGAATGTGAACAATATTGTGACGATCCAGCCAACATAGAAGAGTGTATAAATTTTGCTGTTGAGGCTGGTTTTATGCCTCTCAAAGAGGCTGAACAGGCAAGAAAAATGCTTGAGGCAGGGATAACAGGTGGACCTGGAGGTTGTACAGAAATGGAAGCATGTGAAACCTATTGCAACGACTTGAGCCATATGGAAGAATGTATGAATTTTGCTGTGGAAGCTGGTTTTATGTCGCCAGAAGAAGCAGCACAGGCCAGGAAATTTACTGAGAGCGGCATTACTACAGGCCCTGGTGGTTGTCAGGGTGAACAAGAATGTCGTGCTTTCTGTGAAAATCCTAATAATCTTGAGGAATGTCTGGGGTTTTCTGAACAAATTGGACACATCTCTCCGGATGAAGCCCAGACAATGTTTCAAATACAAACAGTTGGAGGTCCTGGTGGTTGTAAAGGAGAAGAGGAATGCATTGCATATTGCAATGATCCTGCTCATTTGGAAGAATGTATCAATTTTTCTCTTAAGGAAAATCTCATGTCGCCTGAGGAAGCTCAAAAGATATTAGAGGATCTAGCGCCTGAAGAGACAATACCTCCTCATGAGGAATTTCCTGAAAAGTTTGAGCAGTTTATACCACCTGAGGGAATTGAGCAGTTTATACCACCCGAAGGATTTATAATACCACCTGAAGGATTTGAGCAATTCATACCGCCTGAAGAAATAATATCTCCTCCAGAAGAATTTGTTCCTCCTCCAGAGGAAGCCCCTCAATCACTTTTTTATCAGTTAAAAAGTTTTTTAGCTGGTCTTATTTCTGTTATTGGATTCTGAAAGCATCTCTTTGATTAAATAAAGTAGCCATTTTAAAGTAGCTACTTTATTGATTTTAAATTAAAATCTTGCTATTGTAACTTTGTTATGTTAAAAAATAATATGCGGTTTTCAGGCAAAAATTTTTTTATTTTTATTTTCTTAATTTCAGCTATCCTGATTAGTTTCTGGTTTGGAAGTTTGGTAGGAACGTCCCGGGTAGAATGTAAAATTTGCTCCCCAGAAGACATTGATTTCTCGCTGTTTTGGGAGGCCTATAATCAAATTCAGGAAAAATATTCAGATCCAGAGGATATTGATATTAAGAAAATAATTTATGGGGCTATTGCAGGAATGGTAAAAAGTATTGGAGATCCTTATACGGTTTTCTTTACCCCTGAAGAAGCCAGAATATTCCAAGAAGATGTTGCCGGAGTATTTGAAGGAGTAGGCATGGAGGTTGGAATAAGAAAGGGTGGATTAACTGTAATTTCTCCTCTGGAGGGAACACCTGCCCAAAAAGCTGGAATCAGAGCGGGAGATAAAATTATTAAAATAAATGATGTTTTAACCGCAGATATCACCATTGATGAGGCAATTAGTCTCATTCGGGGAAAAAAAGGAACAGAAGTAACCTTAACTGTTTTTAGAGAAAAACTGGAAGAAACGAAAGAAATTAAAATTATCAGAGGCGTTATTGAAATCCCTTCTCTTGAATTGAAAATGCTTGAAAACAATATTGCCTATATCAAACTTTATCATTTTACTGAAAGAGCAAGATTTGATTTTAACGAAATTGCTGTTGAAATTTTAAACAGCCCTTCGGAAAAAATAATTTTAGACCTAAGAAACAACCCTGGAGGTTTTTTGGGTGTATCCCAGGATATTGCTGGCTGGTTCTTAGAAAAAGGAGAAATTGTTGTTATTGAAGATTTTGGTGAAGGAAAAGATAGAAAAGAGTATAAAGCTAAAGGAAACGGAAGGCTCTCGGGGTATCCGACTGTAATTTTAATCAATCAAGGATCTGCTTCGGCTTCTGAAATTTTAGCCGGAGCTTTGAGAGACAACCGGGGCATAAAATTGATTGGGGAAAAATCTTTCGGCAAAGGCTCAATCCAAGAATTAATAGAATTAAAGGAAGGCTCTTCTTTAAAAATTACAATAGCTAAATGGCTGACTCCAAATGGTGATTTTATTACTGATATCGGCCTCGCACCCGATATCACGGTAGAAATGACCGAAGAAGACTATAATGAAGGACGTGACCCACAGTTGGATAAAGCAATTGAAATAATCAAATAAAATTATAATCGCTGATCATGCGCTGATATTTTTTGATTTGTATCTGATCCACGGAAGTATAGAGATCCGCGTTTGATCTGCGTTTTCAAGAATTGAAAAATGAGAAAACGGATAACTATCTTAATTTCAGGTCGGGTTCAAGGAGTGCTTTATCGCGCTAACACTATAGAAAAAGCAAAACAACTGAACTTAACCGGCTGGGCGAAAAATGAGGCTAATGGCAAAGTTAAAATTATAGCCGAAGGAACTGAGGAAAATTTAGAACAGTTAATTAAATGGGCAAAACAAGGTTCTGCCCTTGCAAAAGTGGACAAAATTGAGCTAAAATGGGATAAAAGACAGGGAGAATTCAAAGATTTCGTGATAGTATACTAATAATATTGTATCCTTTGACAAGCTCAGGGTATTTCGACTTACTTGCACTAAGCAAGGCCTGAGCGAAGCGAAGGACGCGTCGAAGTGTGAGAGTTATTTTGCTCCAAGAAGTCAAAAGTTTAGGGAAAAAATATGATATTAAAAACGTTAAAGCAGGGTATGCCCGGAATTTTTTGATTCCAAAAGGTCTTGCAAAACAGGTGACAGAAAAAACCCTGAAATTAATAGAAACCCAAAAGGAGATTGAAGAAAAGAAGGCTACAGAAGAACTAAAGAAAGTTCAGACCTCTGTCTCAAAGGTAGATGGTTTAGAAATAACTATTTCTATTAAGCTAGGCAAAGAAGGACAGCTTTTTGAATCAATTACCTCACAAAAAATTGCCGAAAAATTAAAAATCGAAGGTTTTAAAATCAAAAAAAGTCAAATTATTTTAGAAGAACCGATTAAAGAATTAGGAGAATTTTCAATAAAAATTAGCTTCGCCCATGGTTTAGAAGCTGAAATAAGCGTAATAGTCGTTGAAGAAAAATAAGCTAATATAATTCAAATTCGCTGAATTAATATCTGAATGCTTCGAATAGTTTGTTTGTAGTTTCGGATGTTATTCGTTGATTAGGATTAAATTTGGCTGATGGCCAAATATATTTTTATATCCGGCGGGGTTATGTCTGGTATCGGTAAAGGAATAACTACTTCTTCAATAGGAAAAATTTTACAAAATAAAGGATTTGAAATAACCGCTGTTAAAATTGATCCATATGTAAACGTTGATGCTGGAACTATGAATCCAATTGAACACGGAGAGATCTTTGTAACCGTCGACGGAACAGAATGTGATCAGGATATTGGTAATTATGAAAGGTTCCTCAACGTAAATTTAACCACTGCCAATTACATCACTACCGGTAGAGTGTACCAAGCAGTAATCAAACGAGAAAGAAATTTAGAATATCGAGGAAAATGCGTTGAGGTTGTACCTCATATCCCAGAAGAAATAATTTCCAGAATTAACAAGGTTGCAAAAAAAACCAAGGCTGATTTTGTTTTAATAGAGATCGGAGGAACAGTAGGGGAATATCAAAACCTTTTATTCCTGGAAGCAGCGAGAATGATGAAGCTGTCTAGCCCGAAAGATGTTCTTTTTATCTTGGTTTCTTACCTGCCAGTTCCAAAAATGATAGGAGAAATGAAAACTAAACCAACGCAACATGCAGTCAGATCTTTAAATATGGCAGGTATTCAACCAGATATCATCCTAGCCCGTTCCCAAAATCCCGTTGATAAACCCAGGAAAAGAAAAATTTCTATTTTTTGCAATATGGCAAAGGATGATGTTATTTCTGCTCCTGACGTTGAATCAATTTATGAGGTCCCGGTTAATTTTGAAAAAGAAAATTTAGGAAATAGAATTTTAAAAAAATTTGGCCTAAATCAAAGAAATAACAAGCTTAAAGATTGGGAAAATTTAGTTAAAACAATAAAAACTGTAAAAAAGAAAGTGCGGATCGGAATAGTTGGAAAATATTTTGAGACGGGAAAATTTACCCTGATGGATTCCTATATCTCTGTTATTGAAGCAGTTAAGCATGCTTGTTGGTTCCACAAAAGAAAACCAGAAATTGTCTGGCTGTCAGCTGGAAAATACGATCCTACAAAACTACCCGATGGAAACCGTAAGGCCAAAAAAAATCTGGAGGAAAAATTAAAAAACCTTGATGGAATAATTATCCCCGGCGGCTTTGGCAGCAGGGGAGTGGAAGGAAAGATAAAAGCAATTGAGTTTTGCAGAAAAAATAAAATCCCCTTTTTTGGATTATGTTTCGGGATGCAATTAGCAGTAATTGAGTTTGCAAGAAATGTTTGCGGTCTAAAAAAAGCGAATTCTACTGAATTTTCTAAAAACTGCGAGGTACCTGTGATTGATATTATACCAGAACAAAAGGCTCTCTTGAAAGAAAAAAAGTATGGTGGAACAATGAGGTTAGGAGCATATAAGTGCAAAATAAAGCCAAAAACTATCAGTTTTAGAGCTTATAAAGGTTCTGAAACCTCCGAGCGCCATAGACACCGCT
This sequence comes from Patescibacteria group bacterium, assembly GCA_022574775.1. Lineage (GTDB taxonomy): Bacteria > Patescibacteriota > Minisyncoccia > Minisyncoccales > RBG-13-36-15 > JACZRI01. The sequence goes on from JACZRI010000006.1 coordinate 20,963, forward strand.
ATGAGCTAAATAACAGCTTTAGAGAAGCTTTAGAAGCCAAAGGAATGGTGATGGCAGGCATTAATCCAGAGAGGGATCTTGTAGAGATTATTGAGCTTAAAAACCATCCCTTTTTTATTGGAACCCAATTTCATCCAGAATTCCAGTCAAGACCATTAAATCCACATCCTTTGTATAGAGAATTCATTAAGGCTTGTTTAAAAAAATAAAAAACTCGCCATTGATTAGCGAGCTTCCACATTCACAATCTTGGCAATTCTTTGAGAATTATCAAATCCTCTTTTTCTTTTCGTTCCAAACCAAATCACGCCTTTTTTTACAGCATAAAGGGTATCGTCTCTTCCTCGTTTGACGTTCTTGCCAGGAAGAAATTTCGTGCCGCGCTGACGAATAATAATCATTCCAGGTTGAGCTTTCTGTCCTGCAAACAGCTTCACTCCCAAGTACTTTGGCAAAGAATCCCTTCCTAATTTTGTTGCACCTTTAGCTTTAGTTTTTGCCATATCTACAATAGTTTAAATTATATTATCAAAACTTCTCCGATTTGTCAAACCCCGTTAAATATGCGACAATATACAAACTATGAGAGATTTCTTATCTAAGATATCTAACGGGGTCAAAGATTATCAAAGTGATATAATACTACTAATTGGAGTTATTTTAATTTCTCTGCTTTCCTTTGCCGCAGGATACATTGCGGCAAAGCAGCAAAATAAAGAGCCAATACAGTTTGAAATGACTAATGACCAATTGCTAATGACTGAAATTCCAAACAAATCATCATAAATTAGTAATTATGGTTCGGTATTGCTCACAATCCTGAGCTTGTCGAAGGAGAAATTAGGATTTAGAAATTATCATGGATGTTCCATATCATATCGTTCTATTTCCCGACGGAAATCGCCGCTGGGCGAAAAAGAAGGGATTATCAACCATTCAAGGTCATTGGGAAGGTTTTGATAATCTAAAAAAATTTTGTATATGGTGTAAAAATAGGGGAGTGAAAATCGGAACTGCCTTTGGCTTTTCAACAGAAAACTGGAAACGTGTAAAAGATGAAGTCGGCTATCTAATGGAATTATTCGAGAAAGTTCTTTCGGACCAAAAATATATCCAAGAACTTCAGACAGAAGGAATAAGAGTGAAAATAATCGGCCAAAAAGAAAGATTGCCGAAATCATTACAAAGAGTAATAGAAAAAATTGAAAATATAACTAAGAATAATAAAAACTTCTATTTAAATCTTGCAGTAAGCTATGGCGGCAGATGGGATGTTTTACAGGCAGTTAAAAAAATTGTTGCAAAAAAAATCCCGGCTGAAAAAATTACGGAAGAATTAATCAGTGAACACCTTTCAACCGCCGGTTTTCCTGATCCAAATTTAATCATTAGAGCAGGAGGAGAAAAACGTCTTTCAAATTTCGTCTTGTGGCAAGGGGCTTATTCTGAATTATATTTTTCAAAAAAGCTATGGCCAGATTTTACTGAAAGCGATTTAGACAAAGCTATTGAAGAATACAACAAACGTCAAAGAAGATTTGGTGGATAATTATGAATGTTGCTATTTTTTTTAAAAAAAGTGAAAATAAAGTGGTGGTTTGTAGTTTTAATCTCTATTCTTTTTGGTAGTTTAATTATTTTATTAGAAGTTCTAGTAATAAAATAACCCTTTAAACCGTGCAACATTGAATTGCTGACGGAAAACCGTTGGGAAAATAACGGTTTTTTTATTCTTTTAAATTTTTACCGCTATGGAATTTTCGATGGATATCACGTAATCTTTTATTTGTTACGTGAGTATATATCTGGGTTGTAATAATACTCTGATGACCTAAAAATTCTTGAATTGTTCTTAAATCAACTCCTTGTTCCAGCAAGTCCGTAGCGTAGGAATGCCGGATAGTATGAGGAGTAGTGAAAAATGGTACGCCAGCTGATATTGCGTATTTTTTAACGATTCTTTCTATAGAACGAGCCGTAAGACGAGTCTCGGCGCCCTTTTTAGTTCTCTGATTAATAAACAGAGCTTTTTCTTTATCTTTGCGGGTTTCCAGGTATTTCTTAAGCCAAGATAAAGCCCTTTCAGAAAAATAAACTGTTCTGGGACGAGCCCCTTTGCCGATAATCCCGAGCTCTAATTCTTTTTTATTTCTAATATTAACAAATTGCTCTCGGTTAAGAGCGACTAATTCAGCAATTCTCAAACCAGTAGAGAAAAAAGTCTCCAGAATGGTTCTGTTTCTTAGCCCGGTTGGGGTTGTAATTTTAGGAGCCAATAGAAGTCTTTCAATCTGTTCTAAACTAAGGAATTTTACAGTTTTCTCCTTTTTAGCATCCCTGGGAAGGTTAATCTTGCCAGCCGGAAGGGAAAGTATGTCTTTGGCTGTAAAATAGCCTAAAAGAGCTCTTAGAGCGATTAAATAATAGTTCTGGGTCACTTTCTTGAGGGGTTTGCCTTTATCGTCCTGAAATCGGGATAGATAAAGCCTGTAACTCCAGATATCATCAGCGGTAAGTTCGTGAGGTAGAAGATTATCTTTCTTGGTCTTTTTTAACCAATAAATGAATTTCTGGAGGTAGCGATGATAATTCACTTGAGTTTTTTCTGCTAATCCTTTTTCTATTTCGCAATAATCTAAAAAGTCTGGGATATATTTTATAATACTTTTATTTGATTTATTCATAAGGTAGCTTCTTATAATTTGTTTAAGAGGGGGGTTTGCGAGGTTGTTATATCTCTCGATTATAGTTGTCGCTTTACCTACATTGTGCGACATCATTTATCTTTATAATAACGACAACGAAAGCCGTGTCAAGTACTCCCCCATAGGTTTTGTGTGATATATTTTAAAAAAGTTTTTTAGAGAATTTTTAAAAATAAAAACCTCTAAATTCTCGTGATGAGATTTAGAGGCTATGGAACGAAAAGAAACTTAATTATTTTCTATGAAGATTTGCTGCCTTATTCGCTGAATTCCCAATCGCATTTACCGCCAGGACAATCACATGACCCTAATCTTTGACCTTTCTTTCTATGCAGGGTATAGCCTAGTCCGGTACAACGATATATCCCTGTTCTTGTAGCAAGTTGCCAGCTTTGCTGAAAAGTTTCCGTACTCATCGTTCCTCCTTCTCGTGAAATGTACTATCTAATATTACATTATCACATCCTTGGTTATTTGTCAAACAAAAAAAGTTGCCAGGGATAGCCTACCGCTATCCCTGGCTTGAAGAGTAGGCTGTGTGTGGTGTGCTTTGCCGAAGTCTCTTCCCCTTCCACCTCCTGTATTGCGTCGTGGTTGCCATAAAACCTTCGGATTAGCACCACAGCCAGACTCACTTATAAATTAGCATAAATTACAAATATCTGTCAAACAAAAATCGCCTAAATGGCGATTTAAAAGCTAAGGTATTCTAGCGGGTGAGATTAGAATTTTTTTGGCAAATAAAAAGTGCCAGGGACAGAGGCTCGAGTTCTGTCCCTGGCTTGCGAAAGGAGGGTAGGCTGATTAGCTTTACCGATGAGATTCAGTGCAGGAGACTCACTCTGCACTTCAAGCCTTCGGATTAGCACCACAGCCAGACCTACGTATAAGTTAGCATAGATTACAAATATCTGTCAAATAAAAAAACCGCCTTTTTGGCGATTGAAAAACAGTAAATCCCCTACCCGTCTCGCCATAGCTTTCAGTATCAAGGAATCCACGACAGTTTTTCTATATTACTCGCCCAACAAATCATCAATAATATATCCGTGAAAAGAATTATCTTTTTTTATGTCTTAGAATTTGTTATACCTAAAACAATCAATCGTGTGGTCGTTTACCATACCTATTCCTTGCATGATCGCGTAGACGATCGTGGAACCCACGAAGTTCATGCCGCGGCGTTTGAGGTCTTTGCTGACGGTATCGGACAACTCTGTGTATGCGGGCAGATCGGACATGCGTTTCCATTTGTTTTTTATCGGTTTGCCTTTTACGAACCCCCACACATAGGCGTCAAACGAACCGAATTCTTTTTGTATTTCCATAAATACCTTCGCGTTCCTCACGGCCGAGGCGATCTTCAATTTGTTCCGCACTATCCCTTCATCTTGGAGTAATTCTTGTATTTTCTTTGCGTCGTACTTGGCGACCTTTTTCACGTCAAAATTATCAAATGCTTTTCGGTAATTCTCACGCTTGTTCAAGATAGTTCTCCAAGAAAGTCCCGCTTGCGCGCCATCTAGGATAAGCACTTCAAACAAGTGACGGTCATCGTGCACAGGCACACCCCATTCCTTGTCGTGATACTCCCCCATCAACGTGTCACTTCCATCCAACCCCCAACATCGTTTTATTTCTTTTTTCATACCTGCACTCTATCAAAAAATCGCCTTCTTGGCGATTTTACATCAAGGTAAACAAAAAAGGGTTATCGTGGATAACCCTCTACGCTATAAAACAGAGTTTTTACCAAGAGACTACAAGATAATTAGGTCAAGGATTATGATAGCTACCTTTGGGAGTTATCGGCTCTCCAAGAGATCCTGGTTCCTTTTCGCATTTCGGACAATAAGGAATCGTTTTAGATTCGCACCGACCGCTTCCAGAAAGTGGAGTGGGACCATCCCAAATAGGGTAAGATACGCTTTTTCCCAGAATTTCTGTGCCACAATCGTGCACATAATTCACGCTCGGCTCCCCAGTGCTTTCGGTTAAAACTAACCATTTTCCGTCTCTAACCTGTCCGCTTTGTCGCTTGGTTTCAGTTGCCTCTGTCACTTTTCGCCTCCTTTAAAGTGCTGTCCTCCTTTATTATTTTCCATTTTATCACTAATTACAAATCAGTCAAGTAAAAAATAAATCAAAAAATCGCCTTCTTGGCGATTTTTGTTTACTTACTATTATTTATTGATATATTTTTGTCTAAATGATATAATAAAGCATCGCGATAGAGAAAAATTTTCATAAGAAAAGGGTCGGGCTCTATCGAATTTTAAAACGGTTAAAATAAAACAAATTATAAGTATGGACCAAACAACAGTAAAAGAAAAAATGACGGAACTTACGCAATCTTGTGCATGCGGAGCTGGAAAACAAGCGTGGACATGTTGTAAAAAAGATGCAGTAAAAGAAATTGAAAATGAGCAGTGTGGATGCGGATCTGGAAAACAAGTAAAAGACTGCTGTATGAAAAGTCCTGAAACGCAAGAAAATACATAGATTTTTTTGCAAACTTCAAAAAAAACAACCACTTTCATTTAGTGGTTGTTTTGTATAGAATTTTCTAACTGTCCCCTATCTACCACACAAGTTACGATTTCTAAAAGTGGTAAAAGTTGAATTTCGTCTTCAATCCATAGCTCCTTCTACGAGAAGATGTTAGAACCAGAATAAGGTTAAGTGGCAGGTTTTATGTGCCGAATTTGGTTTTATGTCCAGCTAAAAGATAGCCAACAACGATAGGAATTATCAGAACTTTGAACTGTAATAAAATCAATGGGAACCAAAGCTCTAATTCCAAGCCAAAAAGTACGACTAAAACAATCAAATCCATCAGCAATATTATTACATACCATGCTATTCCAGTTTCCCAAGCCGTACGTTTATAGTTTTGCTCTTTATCTCTATAAACTAAAAATAACGCCGAGGCTAAAGCAATCACTACGACAAATGCCTCAATACCCATAATCCAGATTATCTCAGTTGAGGAGCCGTCTTCCCCCGCGATAGCAAAACCGATACCACCTACTATGAATTTTATTATCCATATCATCAACCCCAATAATACAATTTTCACTCTTTTGTTCATAAATAAATTGCTTAACTTTATAGAAAGACCTTTTGTTTATTCTACCAAAAAATTTACCTCGTATAAAGCTTTGCTTTTTTACGGAGCCGCCTTCTTTCCTCACCTAACTGTTTTGAAAAAATATTATTATTCTGAATATTTTATATGTATTTTATCTCCGACAGCCAACCCAATTTCCTTTGAAATACCTCCATTTATTTCTAAGACATATTTTGCATTTCGATTTGGTTTTATGATTGGACAAGAAAATTCTTTGCAGGGTTGAGTATTTTCACTGATAAAAACAACTTCTTTTTCTTCGTTTATCCAGATTATATCTAAAGGAATCAAAGTGTTTTTCATCCAAAAAGAATACTCTCCTTCTTTCTCAAAAACAAACAGCATACCGTTTTTGAAATCTAGGCTTTCCCTGAACATTAAACCGCTATTTTTTTCCTCAGATGTTACGGCCAACTCAATGAAAAAGCAATAATTTTCAAAACAGGCTCGGTTTTGTTTTTCTGTGCGGTAATTTTGTAATACGAGCAGCACTATTACGAATAAGAGTAAAAGTAAAGAAATGGTAATGAAGAGAATTTTCTTTTTCATAAAAATATTCTACCAAAAAATCGCCTAAATAGCGATAAAAAAAACTGTTAATCCCCTATCTTGAAAAATCCACGACGGTTTTATACCTTATACGGTATTAAAATACAAGTTCTATCATCTGACAATCGTGGACGATTTTCGAGCTTCAGTCAGTTCCAATGCAGGAATAATTTACCTAGCTAATTATTAGAAATGTCTTCAAAAAACGAGACCACTAATTTCGAACCTCTTGGTGTTCTGCGCCAAAGCTGGCCAATGCGCCAGTCATCCCACTGATGGCCTAGGTTTGGATAAATAACGCTGCGAACCAAGGCATCACATCCTTTGTAGTCTATAATCTCACGAGTGTTAGATTGTTCTATGATTTTACTTTCTTGGCTGCAGCCGTTTACATTTTTCCAAGTATTTACGGTAGTGCCAAAATCTAACCAATTAAAAAATAAGTCATCATCACCCGAGGCTCCGCCTTTGAATGGAATACTGGTATCCCTCATACCATGGGCTAGTAATATCGGAATTGCAGTCGATGGTTTCAATACTTTTTTTTTGACTCCTACTGATCCAGATATAGCAGCTACTCCAGCAAATTTGTCCGGCTGCTCAGTAGCTAAATATTGAGACATTGTTGCACCGTTAGAAAATCCTGTTATAAAAATTTTTGACTGGTCTATATCATAATCCTGAGTAAGCCTCTCTATAAGAGCCAGAATGAATCCAGCATCATCAATATTATTCTCCAATCCAGTTCCACAGCAGTAAGTCGAGTTCCAACCTGCTTGCAATCCCTTCTTATTTGATGGAACGGCATCAGGATAAACTACGATTGTATTTTCGTCGGTGACATTGTGAAGTCCAGTATAGTAAGAAAAACGTCGGCTGCTTCCTCCTAAAGCATGAAGCCCAATGATTAATGATTTCTTCCCGCCACTTTTAGGATTATATATTCTGTAGGTTCGTTCTAATCCATCATGGGTCAGATTTTTCGGGCTGGATAATAATATCTGTCTATCGGCTGGAGTGAACACGAATAATAATATTAAGACCGAAACTGCTAACAAAAAGCCTAATATTGTTAAAATTATCATAGATGGAATCGTACTTATTTCCTTAACTTCTGACGGTTCTTTCTTACTTTCAATCATATATTAATTTTCTCAAACTAACAGTCATATTCTTTGCCTTAGAAAGGTCAACCCATTCGACTGGCTCAGGATTGATGTTGAGTCTATCGAAACATCAAGCCGGTTCTAAAAAACGGTGCTTGCAAGATGAGAAGATTTTCCTCGTCCGCCAAAGTTTTCTTGTCCACCATAGTTTTAACGAAAGTGGAAAAAACGTAGGAGAACCCTAAAAAATCCACGACGGTTTTTATACCTTTTGAGACCCTTAAAATAGGGTTTAGGTCGTCATTTGTAAGGCATCCTAACGCCATGCGAGTATTGGACGATATTAGAATCTTTTATTCATACTCGATAGTGGCGGGTGGCTTCTGAGAAATATCATAAACAACTCTATTAACTTCCATTACCTCATTGATAATTCTACTCGAAATCTTTTCTAAAACTTTTGGAGGAATTTTGGCCCAATCGGCCGTCATCCCGTCCTTTGAAGTTACCGCCCGTAAGGAAATAATGTATTCATAGGTTCTTAAGTCACCCATAACTCCTACCGTTTTTAAAGGAAGTAACACGGCAAAAGCCTGCCAAATTTTATCGTATAATTTATTTTTTCTAAGTTCAGAAAGGAAAATATCGTCTGTTTCTCTCAAAATGCTCAGTCTTTCGTCTGTAATTTCTCCTAAGATTCTTATTGCTAATCCAGGCCCGGGAAACGGATGTCTTCCGATAATTGGTTTGGGCAATCCCAATTCTCTGCCCAATTCTCTTACTTCGTCTTTATAAAGTTCTTTTATTGGTTCAATAATTTGGAATTTCAATTTCTTGGGTAAAGTAATGTTATGATGGCTCTTTATTTTAGTCGCATCTTTAGATGGTTGAGCAGATTCAATTCTGTCTGGGTAAATAGTCCCTTGTGCCAAAAATTTAATCTTAACTTGCTTTTTTTCTAGCTCTTTAGCTTTCTTTTCAAATACTCTAATAAAAGTATGTCCAATTATTTCTCTTTTTTTCTCTGGATCAACTATTCCCCTGAGAGCTGTAAGGAATTGTTTTTTTGCATCAATCATTAAAAAATTACGGAATCCTCTTTTTTGAAAAAGATTTTTAACCTCTTCTGGTTCATTTTTTCTAAGTAAACCATTATCTACAAATACACAATAAAGCCTATTTCCAATTGTATTTTTAATTAGAGTTGCCACTACAAAAGAATCAATACCTCCAGAGACACCAATAAGAACCGGCTCTTCTCCTATTTGTTTCTTTAATTCGCTAATCAAACGTCTTTTAGTGTCGCTGATTTTCCAAGATTCTTTTTCTTTGCAAATGTTATAAGTAAAATTTTTCAAAATCTTTAATCCATTAACCGTATGAGTAACCTCTGGATGAAATTGAATTCCAAAAACTCTACTGTCGTAATTCTCAAAAGCAGCAATTTTGGAGGACTTACTACTACCTATTTTCTTAAACCTTTTGGGTAATTCTGTCACCGTATCACCGTGAGAAAACCATACCGTTTCTTTATTTTTGCATCCTTTAAATAGGCTACTCTTATCTAAAATTGTTATTGTTTCTCTACCAAATTCTCTTAGTTTTTTTGCTTTAGTCTTACCTCCAAGTATTTTAGCTATAACTTGTTGACCATAACAAATACCGAGAATTGGGATATTTAAATTAAAAACCCTCTTTTTAGGAAAAGGAGCGTTTTTGTCATAAACAGAGGAAGGACTGCCAGAAAGAATTATTCCTTGAGGTTTAAGTTTTATAATTTTTGTTACAGATATATTGAATGGTAGAATTTCAGCATAACTCCCTAGTTCTCTTATGCGTCTGGCAATCAAATGAGTATATTGACTTCCAAAATCTAAAATAAGAATCATATATCTTATTTTATCAAAAAACCGCCTTCTTGGCGATTTTCTGATTAGTCTATTTTTGATAGGCCTCTCGGTCAGGGCGTTTTGAAGCTAAAATGAGACAAATGAGACACTACTCAAAGGTATGTTTTGGTGTCTCATTCCGCCGCGCCCTCGCTTGGGCTGGCGAATTTTTTGGAGGCGGCTATTGTTGAGATCCAAACTGCGCCATCCCTTCAACGAAAGTGAAACGTTTTTTAAGTAATGCAGTTCGACCTAATTGAACAAAGCTGAAAGTATTATTCTTAAAAGTTCTACTTTTGGCAAAAGCTTTCGCGATGAAGGGAAAGAAAACTTATCCTAACTATTTAAAGTGTCACCATTGCTCGCAAATTCCCTTCGCATCTCCAGTTAAGTATTGAACCTGGTGACATAAAAGTCGTTCGTTTGATTTTCCAAATGATTGAGAACCGCTACGGCTGCTCATAATAGAACGAAAGGTGCTTCTAAAAATTCCAGTCTCGACCCAACACCCCTCGTAGCAGCTTATCTCAAGATCGTAATTTGAGTCTTCCTGACAACTCGGACAGGATTCACAACTCCTAGCTCCTTGATTTATTACAGAAACATCCCGCGTACAGCAATCGATAACCCCATCTTTACCGCATCCATCTCCTATAAGATCTCCAAAAAGCGTATTCTCTTGAGACATACATGCCTCATATGTTCCTACAAAACAGTTCGAACGTTCTTTCACGATATTCATATAATCCCTTCCCGAAGAATAGGCTCCTGGGAACCGAGCATACTCATCGAGGATTTCATAATACTCATCCGGTCTATATTTCTCATTAATATTTGGGAAGGTAAATATATGAGCAAACTCGTGAACAAAATCATGGATGTTCGATTTGGTTGGGTTATCTCTGGTAATACCCATTTGTAGACCTTTCAGACCACATCTGCCGTTATGCTTTTCTAAACTACACTTACTGTTCTCACCAACATAAACAAAAGAGGCGGGCATCTCTTTATTGAAAATGAGTAGTGTAAACATTTTTTCACTAAAAAGTGGCTCCTGTGGAGAAAATTGGTGGTCTTCTATTCCTAATTTATTTCGGCACAGTGAAGAGTAGTCCCATGTATCTTTTGCCTGATTTTGTGTGTTTGCTATTGTGGCAACGTACCAGATATTAAATAAGTGTTTGTTAGATTTAAAGGGCTCAAGAGAGAACAAACCTCTATCTTCGGAACGAAAATCTATGGCTTGTTCTATAATGTTTATAAATTTATCAAGCGAAGTGTAATCAAAACCAATTAACACAAGATCAATCCTATTCTCATTCATGTTATTGTAGCCAGATGTTAATTCGAGACACTCAAGCGATTCAGAGATTTTTGACGTTGTATCGGGCTCATTAAATTTTATAATGCAACCAGGAGTTTTTTCATAGTAATCTCCGCCCCTGTTAACACATTCATTCATCAATTTGGTGGCAACCTCCTTATTAAGTGCTTTGGAGGGCTCAATGGATATTAAGCACGTTTTTGGACGAAGAATCCCTTCTACAGTTGATCCGTCACCACCAAGAATATATCCTTTATTTTCGTCCTCGCATTCATTGAAATTTTCTGGGAAGACATAATTGGGATTGTAAAAAAGTATTTGGCAGAAATTAGAACTGAAAGAACCAGCCGGGCCAAAAGTGTCACTGATTTCGGTAATTTTCCTTCCTCCTATTTTTAGACAGCTGGCAAATTTATCAGGTTCATCTTCTTCCCATACAGTATATTGACATTCAAGTCTCAATCCTTTTTGAATGATATATTTTTCTTCGGTTTTAATGCATTCGGAATAATTACTAGGGACCCCTTCAAATACTCCAGAAGATTCTTGTATTATGGTTGGAGGTAAAGGTGCTTTTTGAAGCTCTGGAAGGATAACAAGGAAAAATATCGGTAGGAATGTAAACATAAACAATAAGAATGCTCCTGCCAATACCGCTGGTTTTTTAATTGGGAAATCGAATTTCCACATAAGATTCGTTATTTTATCCTATCAAAAAACCGCCTTCTTGGCGATTGATTTTTATAGCTGCGGGGCTTGGACGACGTTAGAACCTGTTTTTGAAACAAAAAATGGATTCTTAGCCAGTCCCGCTACTCTTTCTTTTCCAACTCAAGACATACCGAGTTTATACAATAACGCTTTCCACCTTTTTCTTTGGGCCCATCATTAAAAACATGGCCCAAGTGCGCCTTGCATTTTTTACACAAAACTTCGGTTCTTATCATTCCGTGGCTCAAATTTTCTTTCAATTCAATATTTTTCAGATTCACGGGTTCAGTAAAGCTTGGCCAACCGGTGCTGGAATCAAATTTCGTATCTGAAGAAAAAAGCTCGCTGCCACATATGGCGCACTTATATATTCCTTTTTCATGGCTGTTCCAGTACTTGTCGCTGAATGGCGCTTCAGTTCCTTTGCCTCTCGCTATGCGGTAAAGCTCAGGAGACAATTCTTTATCTTTTTTCATAAGTTATGATTTGCTGTGCGTTTTAAGAGTTCTGCGAATTTTTTTTCAAGCTTTAGAATCTTAGGAGCAATCACTACCTGACAATAGGATTGTGAAGAATTTTTTTGATAGTATTTCTTATGATAATCTTCTGCTTCGTAAAATTGGGTGAACTGATTTACTTTTGTCACAACTGACTTTCCTTCTTTCAAAAGAGATTCATTGAGATTTTTTATATATGCTTCAGCTTCCTGTTTTTGCTGTTTATTCGTGTAAAGAATGATAGAACGGTATTGCGTGCCAACATCAGTCCCCTGCCGATTGTGCATGGTAGGATCGTGCGTTGCAAAAAATACCGTCAGTAAATCCTTATAACTGATCTGATTCGGGTCAAATTCAATTTTGATTACTTCCGCATGACCCGTTTCTCCGCTGGATACTTCTTCGTAGGTAGGATTTTCTTTTGTTCCGCCAGCGTATCCTGGCACCACTAAAATCATTCCTCTAAGTTTTTCAAATACTGCTTCAGTGCACCAAAAACATCCCCCACCAAAAATTGCAACCTCTATTTTATTTTTCATCATTCTTATCCTATCAAAAAACCGCCTTCTTGGCGATTTTTTAGTGGCTCGCTCTAGCGGACGATTTTAGAACCTGTTTTGTGAAGATTTAAGACTTAAACTCAGTTATAGTTTTAAAGCTGCATATGCAAGGGGTATTTTTACACATATGGCAATTATTAGAAAACATGATAGAAAGTTCTTTTGCCATATTTTCTCTTATTGAATTAAAAACTCCCATAAAACAGGAGAATAAATCTGCAGCCTCCAATGGAATATTATTAAAATCCTCTTCCTTGTGTCCTCCTCTATAAGCTAAGATTGCTTCTGCAAATTCACCGATTTCTTCTGCTAAATGAATACCTGCGTGTTCTAAGGTTCGAGTTTCTGACGGATATATTTTATTAAACATGTTTTGGAAATCCTCAAGCGTTTTTGGGCGTTTATTTTCATCTATAAAAACTTTTTGCCTTTTTTCTACTTTATTTTTTTTACAGAAGCATGGACACGAAGCACAATAAGAACATAAATAAGGGAATCTTTTCCAAACTTCGTTCTCTAAATCTATGTGAAATTGGTTCATCATAGACGTTAACCAACTAAAAGAAATTAATAAATTAACTTTGGTTTTGTCTTTATCTTCTTTCCTGATACCCTTGAGTCCTTTTGTCATGAAACGCTCTACATTGGTGAGCATATCCCACGGGCTAAAAAACCTATCGTTAGGCAACCCATAAACCTCTTGAACAAACTTCTGGTATTCATTTATTGTGGTGTTTTGTTTGACGGAAGCCATATCCTAGATGCTTTATTTTAATATAATTAAAAGTTTAAAACAAGCCCGAAAAACAAAAACCGCCTTCTTGGCGATTGATTTCATAACTGCGGGGATGGTACAGTATTAGAACTTGGTTTATGGAGGAATTTGGAGTTAAAACAAAGTTTTCTTCCACTTCGTAATTCTAACATCATAGTTACGGGAATGGTCGATATGATGAAGATGCTCATCGATTTCTTCCTCTTCATGGGCTCTATGGCCGATATCTCCAACATAGATGTTGAGCTTGCTGTCCACGGTGACCACTTTTGGGTTTATAAATACGCTTTCATCTCCGAATTTAAAAAGGAATTTTCCGTTGGAGTCAAAAAGCTGAATTCGATGGTTGTTCGTGTCAGCCACATAAATGTTGCCGTTTTTATCAATCTCAATTTCGTGAGGAAAATCAAATTCTCCTTCGCCGTTCCCAGGCGTGCCGTCACCGCCGTTCCTGCCCCACTTCAGAATAAATTCTCCGTCCGGACTAAATTTTTGAATGCGATGGTTGCGGCGGTCCACAACATAGACGTTATCCTTGCTGTCAATTGCGAGATAATAAGGATAATTGAACTCCGCCTCAGCCGTACCCTCATAAGAGGCATCAACGTAAAATTGAAAGACATCGGAGGCATCGGCTAATTTTAACGATTGATTCTGATTAAGGAGAGTGTTAAAACCTCTTTTAGCGTTGAATTTTATAACCAGATTATTCCCGTTGTTTGAGATATACATAGTATTGGAGCTGTCGAAAGCAATACCCAACGGCTTGGAGAGCACGCTGAAGACAACGGGCCGGCCGTCTCTCATGCCCTCAACATCGATTTGGAGTTGATCAAGGAAATTCCAGTCTTTATCAAACTTTGAGATGCGGTCATTCCCTTCTTCTACAATCCAGATGTTTCCGTCCTTATCCACGGCTATATCGGCAGGCGTATTCAGGAGACCCGGCGCTTCGCCTTCACTGCCGAACTTGGAAATGAAATTGCCGTCTAGATCAAACTTCTGGACATTGTGGTTGTGACAATCAGTAATCAAAAGGAATTCTTCGCCGTTTTCGTCTTTATAAATAACCGAGCCGTATGGTAGCTGAAATTTTCCGTCTTCATCCGCGTAGCCGAATCCGCCCCATTCTGCCGCCAATGTGTACCGATGCCGATTACTGGCAAGGTAGAAAACGCCGGCAGCGATGAGAACAACCAATGAAAGAGAAATAAGTAACTTGCTGTTTCTCATAATTAAACAATAACAAAATAACCTATTATTGCCAAAAACAAAAACCGCCTTCTTGGCGATAAAAAAAAGTAAATCCTCTACTCTGTCCGTCCATAGCTCGTCGAGCGAAGGAGGACCCTAACGGCTTCTCGCCGGTTTTTATACCTTTTGAGACCCTTAATAGAGTTTAGGTCGTAATTCTGTAAGGCCGCGGTATCCTCGGTCTAGAACCTGATTTTTAAAGGGGGTTTCGGCGGTTTGAAGCGTGTCTCACCGACCCGTCTCGGTCGGGGTGTTTGAAGCTAAAATGAGACAAGTGAGACACTATTTAAGGGTATATTTTAGTGTCTCAAAATGGAATATCTTTTGGGTCTACCTTATTTTCTTCTTCGTTGTCGTCTTCGTCATTATTGCTTTCTTCTTCGTCTTCTTCAATATCTATCTCTTTCTTTATTTCTTTAAATTCATTCTCAATCGTTTTAAGTCGCTCTTTACTAGCTTTAATAAGAACTGCTGCTTCTTTTACTTTTTTCAAGCCTTCTTCAATATCAATATCTTCCTGGTTTTCAAACCATTCGGTAATTTTAGAAAGCTGTTTAAGATTATTACTTAAATTTTTAATATCTGGTTTTTCTTTAGGCATTTTGTTTTTTATTGATTTTACTAATATTTTTTACTTTAGAAATAATTGTTCCATCCACTACTCGGATATCTACATCTTCTCCTATTTTAATATTTCCTATACTTCTAATCAATCTACCATTATATCGTGCAATGCTATACCCAAGTTTAAGTTGGGTTTCTGGATTACGAAGATAAACAATTTTATCCGAGTGCTCTAATTGTTGATTAATGATTGATAGTAATGATTTAAATCCAAATATGGATTTTCTCCATGAACTTTTTAGATTACTTTTACAATTCTGGAGAGCATTCTTGAATTCTTGAAAAGAAATTTTTAGTGCGGTTTCAATCTCTCTATATTTATCAAAAATTAAATTATTTATTTCACGAATTGTATCTACCGATTGATTTATTAATGAATCGGCATTTTCCAATATATCCTCATAAGAACTAATAATATCTCTTTCGTATTCTTCTAATAGTAACGCGGCCTGTTCCCATGACTCGCTAAGAACGGTTGCCGCAATGCTGGGCGTAGAAACCGAACGGTCAGCCGCTGATGCCACAAGGGAAACATCTTTGTGGTGGCCGATAGCCGCAATTACTGGGACTGGAAAATCAGCTATTTCTCTAACTAATAATTCATTATTAAACGCCAGCATTGATTCTAAAGAACCTCCCCCACGCATAATTACTAATACTTCTATATCGTCTTTCTTAAATGTTTTAATTGAAAGCAATAAGTCGGCAATAGCAGCTTGCCCTTCTACTCGAGAATCAATCATTTTAACCTTAAAACCAAATCTTCCTAAGTTATTTAAAAAATCAGCAAGAACCGCACCTTGTCGTGATGTAATTATTCCGACTTTCTGCGGATACTTTGGGATTGGCCGCTTTCTAGATTCTTCAAAAAGCCCCTCTGTGGTTAATTTTTTCTTTAATTTTTCATATTCTTTTTTTAAAGTCCCTTCTCCGGCATATTCAATGACTTCGGCTATAAAAGATAGTCTTCCTGTTGGTGGATATATTTCAGGATACCCAGAAGCAATAATTTTCAGCCCCTCTTTTAATTCAATGCCATAAATATTGTATCTAGATTTCCAGACTATGCAATTTATTACACTCTTATCTTTTTCATCTTTTAAGGAAAAATAGACATGGCCCGTGGGGCCAAAACTAACTTCGCTAATTTCTCCTATAATTTTTGCTCTAAAACCTTTCAATCCCTGGTTTACAATTTTAATATAATTCGAAACAGAGAAAATTTTCTCTATTTTTTGTTGCTCTTTTTTTTCCATAATTTAGAGATTTAATGAATAAAAATGACTAAAGAATCGAACCGAAAAAATTTTACCTCATCATTTTACGTAATTTACAATATTCACATTTGGAATCATCGCAAGTTTTATCCCAAAAAGACAAAGAAAGAATCTCCTTAACCACTGCTTTTATCTGTTTTTCAAGCTTAACCACCTCTTCTGGATTTATATCAAACAATTCCTTCCGGTAATTGCCCCTGCTATCAGGTTCTATAAAATTAATTTCTCCGGCCACCATGTTGAATTTTCCATCCTGATAATAATTCAAAAGCAGATTATAAAAAACCAATTGGCGCTTGTAGTCCCCGGTGCTCGTTTTAGTCAAACCCTCTATTTCGTTGCGGGACTTGGGCTTTCCGGTTTTATAATCTATGACGTTGACGTTATTTGAAGAATCAAGAGAAATAATGTTATCCAATTTTCCGTTAATCACAATGCCATTTCCCAAATCAATGCCATGAATACTGAATTCATTGAGCATATTCATACCCCAGGATTTGTGATAATGGTCGTAATACCCCACAAGTGCAGCCTTTCCCTTATCTAAAGCCTCCTTATGGTCTTTTTCTTGAATCGGCTGACTATTTAAAGACTCAACGAACCTGTTAATAAGATATTTTTTGCCAGGATTCTCCCCTTTTATAAATTTGTCAAAAAAACTCTTCAAAGCATTGTGCACAGCCGTACCAAAAATTAAATGCTTATTTGGGGCTCCGGGAATACGCAGCAAATTATTGTAAAAATATTTCCAAGGACACTTAAGGTAATTATTCAAGGCGGTGACCGAAAGTCCATGTTGAAAGAAAAGCTGGTTCAAAAAAGTTTTTTCTTTGGCGGTTGAAGAAAGCGAAAGTGTTGGAGCGAATTCCAAATCCTTTTGTTTCTCAACTATTACCTTTGATTCATCAATCTCAACTTCTTTTATTAATTCTGGTTTTATTTCCATTATGAATCTTGAAGGCAGCTGTTCCCGACCATTCTGGTTCTGCTTTGCATAAAGTATCGAAACCTGCTTTTTGGCTCGAGTTAAAGCAACATAGAACAAATTACGCTCGTCTTCATCGCTGTCTTCAGTAAAACTTTCTTCAACCTTCTTTAATAAATAAGCCTGCCGCGGCAACTTAATGTGCTCATGATGACGGCGAGAACCCCAATGGCCATCAACGGCATTGATAATATAAACGTACTCAAACTCCAGGCCTTTTGATTTATGGGCTGTCATTAATCTTACTCTACCAGGAGCCTGTTTAAAAATAGTTGTCTTTATTAAAACATTGTGTTCCTGAATAACGTCAAGGTATTCAAAAAAGTGTTCAAGGGTATAGTCTTTGTGGTTTTCGATAAGCGACTTTATTTGGTCAAACAAAGCATGAAGTTTAGCCAGTTTTTCAGCAGAAGCTGACTTATTCAAGATATAAACCAAAAAACCAGATTCCCGGACAATATCTTCAAAGGCCTGAACCGCTCCTTTATTTTTCGCTCCGCTCTTCCAGAAAGAAAGCTTTTGGTATATTTCCAGTAATTTATCTATTTCTTCTATGCCGGCTTTTTCCATCATTTTATGATCTTTAATGATGTTATATGGGTTTAACCGTAAACTAGCGATTTTATAAACATCGAGGGGCGGAATGCCGAAAATATCAACATGAAGCATTTCTATTAATTCAGCCGGAGAACCGAAATTCTGGACCGCTTTAAGAACAATAAGAAGCTTTTTAATATCCTCGTCATTTAAAACGTCCTGGTCAGATTCAATAACAAAAGGAACGCCGGCTTTCTCTAATATTCTAATTATAGGAATAACATCTCTATTTTCTCGATAAAGAACTGCGATTTGACTAGCTGATACTTTTTGCTTTAAAAGATTCTTAATGCTTTGAGAAAGGAAATATTGCTCTGCCTCTTGAGTCTGCAGAACGTGAAGATTGATAAGGGATTCTTTATGTCCAGCTTTAGCTAAAAGCTTGCCAGTTTGAGAGTTAAGACTGTAGGCCGCATTTAGAATAGTTTGTGTTGAACGGTAATTGCGCTGTAGAGTAATCAACTCGACGTTTTTGTAGAGATTCTTAAAATACATGAAATTTTCCATGGAAGCTCCCTGAAAGCGAAAAATAGCCTGCTTTTCGTCTCCGACGATAAAAAGGTTAGGATCTTTATGGTAACTCGCCAAAAGCTCAAGAATTTTGTTCTGAGCAGCGTTGGTATCCTGATGCTCATCCACTAAAATATATAAATATTGCTCCTGAAGAGTTAAAAGTAAATCGTTGTTTTTTTTCAAAATAACCATAGCCTGCATAATCATATCGCTGTAATCATAAAATCTGGAAGAGCTCAGAGATTCTTGGTAATCAGCGTATATTAAAGCAAGCTCTTTATTACGGAAGATATGCTTTTGCATATCGGTATATTTCCCCTTCATTTTTCCCTTATGGGCTCCAGTCTTATGATAAAGATCTTCTATTTTAGCAAAGGCTTTTTCCTGTTCTTTTATAATAATGGAGAATTCTTCAGGCAACACGCCTTGCTGCTTCAATTCATTGATGGCGTTAATAATCGAACGAAGATAAAAATAGCGGCTACCGAAAGGTTTTAGATTTTTAAGACTTGCAGAATCTATAATTTGACGAACTACCTGCACTTGGTCAATATCTGGAATATTAGTTGAGCCGATAATTTCCGGGAAATCATCGGGATAATCCTTGATAACATCGTTGGCAAACCCATGAAAAGTCGTAATATTAACGCGGTAAGCTTGAGACCCTATGAGTTCTGATAATTTTTTGCGCATGGAAACTACCGCAGACTCTGTAAAAGTCAAAGCTAAAATGGCTTCCGGTGGTGTATCTGTCTGAGTTAAAATATTGGCAATTCTCATCGTCAATAAATGCGTCTTGCCCGTGCCAGGTCCCGCAATAACCATAACAGGCCCTTCAATAGTTTCGACGGCCTGTTTTTGTTCGGGGTTCAACTCCTTATAAGCAGCTTTAAATTTGTCTTGAGATACCTTTTCCATATTTTTACCAATCGACTTCATTAACTTTTTCTATCATTTCTTCTGGTACTTGAATTTTTTCCTTTGGTGTAAACAAAAACTGATAGGCTAAAATCCCTCCGCCAACAATAACAGCCAGGACAACAACAATTAAGATGTATTTTAAGTTAGTTTCCCCTTTTGTAATAAAAGACATATTAGTTTATTATACCCCTCATTTGTAAAATAAAAGTCTGAGGAGATAGATCTCGGGCGACGACCAGGATTAACCCGGATCGAACCCCTCGGTCGGCCTCGATACTGCGCTGACTGGTGGCTGGCACCCCCGGTCTGGAACCCGTGTTTTAAGGGTGATTGGGCGGGTTTTCGGAATGAGACACGACCCGTCTCGGTCGGGGGCGTTTTAAAGCTAAAATGAGACAAATGAGTTAAAATCATCTATCTTTATCCTTTCGGAAAAGATAAAAGATTAGCGACAGAACAACAAATGCAAGTATTACAACATTCGTATTTAGAATTCTAAGAGGTGTAAGAATGGGGTCGCCATCGCCCACAGTTCCAAGCTTGATAAACGATAAAAGGGAAAAAAATAAAACAGCACCAGTCCCAAGACTTGTCCAAATAAGTAAAAATTTATTAAACTTATTCATAGTTCTGAGCTTTTATTACGATGTTTATTGCTTTTTATTATTCCATAACCAGGTTAGTTGTGTTTCGTTCTCTCGAACCATGCTCAAGATTAGCTGCGAGACTTGGACGACGTTAGAACCTATTTTGTTATTTAGAGAAATGACTGCAAAAAATTACTCGTTTTCCCTATCTATCACAAGCTCAATATCAGTGAGGGCGATTAATTTATGATAAACATCAGGTGCAGTTTCAAATTTTATGGGAGCCTTCACTATTTGAGTTTCTTTACCGATAGTAAGTTCTACTTCTCCTTTTACCAAAAATACAACTTCACGTTCTTCGTGTGTATGATCGGCACTAACACTCCCCTTTTTTCTAGAAATAAAGCTTGATTTGCCACAATTATATATTATGCCCCTGTCATCAGATTTTATTATTTTAATATCTTCTATCTTCATACTCTTATTTAAATAGTATCAAAAAACCGCCTTTTTACCCTGAACCGTGCGGAGCTCTGGTTTAGGGCTTGGCGATAAAAAAACAGTAAATCCCCTATCTTGAAAAATCCACGCCGGTTTTTATACCTTGTGCGACGTTTAAATAGGGTTTAGGTCGTCATTTGTAAGGCGTCCTAGCGCCATGGCTACCTCGGTCTAGAACCCGTGTTTTAAAGGGAAATTTGGCGTTTTAGGTGTGTCTCACCGACGCGTCTCGGTCGGGAATAAAAATAGTAATATACTTAATCGTGGTAAACGATAATGAAATTGGGCGCATTTACTTTATCACTTTCAAATTTAAACCCTTGCGAATAACCTTTATATTCTCTCCTTTTATAAAAGTATTTATCACAAATGGTCCCTCTCTAAGTGGAGTCAAAATTACTGGCTCGTAAATATGGTGTTCCAAGCCATGTACATAATCCGAGTTATAACGAACGATCTGTTTAATTTCATCGGTATAGATTGAATACCCCGTTGACTTTTCAATAATAAAATCTGTTGGGAAAATGAACCCTATCTGTACGTTTCTAGCCATAAGCTCTTCAGAATTTGAAAACCCAATATTAAGCTCATGCTTTTTATCAGACTTAATGGTGATTTCGTCGGGTAAAATATCATCTATATTCTTTCCATTTAAAGTTATAAAAACTTTCTCCAAAAATTCTGATTTTCCTTTTTCCATTTTTTCTAAAATATTTATCATTAATTGTTCAAGGTTAGTATTAAATCTTTCTTTGTCATCGTCTATCATCTTTTTTATTTCCATAATAAGAGCTAACAAATCCCATAACACCTTTAACGCGTAAGAGAAAGATATGATACTAATAAAAAGTATTATGTAATAGAACAAATCATATTTTTGAATTAAAAAAGATAGGCTTACTCCTAAAAAGGAAAAAATAAGTGGTATAAAAACGATTTTTGCGAACTAAATATCCCACGATGACTTCCTCCAGTGTAACGCCGCAATTGCTTCATGCCGGAATAGAGCTCGTCATAGGGACAGGAATTACTTTTTGGTTGCACCGGAAAATTTCTCGGGTGGATAAACGCGTGTCT
>JACZRI010000007.1 GCA_022574775.1 Patescibacteria group bacterium
ATCAATAGTCCCAGCGACAAAGATGTTTCCAGTTGAAGTCTCGGTGTCATTGAAGAATGCGATCGTACCCCCAACTGCAACAGCAGCAGCAATCCCTATAATGCTTATACTAATCAGTATTTTTTTCATGGTAGTTAATTATCCCTCCCCGCCACTCTTAAGAATGGCAGGGAAAGAGAAAACTTAAATCAATCAGTTCAGTAAAGGTTAGTTGCCGCAAACAAAGTTAGCGTTGTTTCGTGACTGCACTGCAGTAAAGGA
Source organism: Patescibacteria group bacterium (assembly GCA_022574775.1). Lineage (GTDB taxonomy): Bacteria > Patescibacteriota > Minisyncoccia > Minisyncoccales > RBG-13-36-15 > JACZRI01. The sequence goes on from JACZRI010000007.1 coordinate 262, forward strand.
CATATTGCCCATTACACTATCTGATTGTGATGCGTTGTTTACTAATTCACCATCACAGGTAAATCCTGGATTATCTGAAGGGCTATTTGGTCCCGGAGCAACTGGAGTTTGAAGTAGTGTACCGAAGCAAAATGCCTTGCCGATATGCACGGTTGTTTGTCCAGGAAGAGGCTGACCATTCGTACCAAACAAGTTAAACTGAGAGTCAACAATTGGGAATGTCTGTCCAGGGTTACCATCTCCTGACGGAAGATCGCTTGGAGATCCCGAAAGTACAACCTGTTCATTATCCTCTAACACATTATCTCCATCGTCTGCCCAGAAAATAAAGCTCAGTTCTTTTCCTAACTCACCATTCCAGTCATTACCTGTTGCACAGTTAGGATCATCTCCAACCTCTGGCTCTGTACAAGTAACATCAGAGTCCTTGGTGATAGTCAGGTTCGCACAAACCCAGGAAGGATTGTCATCAACGCGTATGCTAATTGTGTCTTCTTCCCAGTCGCCTGGTTTCAAGTCAGTGTAGTTAAAAAAGAGTTGATTTGTTAAGTCAGACAATTCCCATGTGAATTGACTTTGAGGCTGACCATTAAACCAAGCATCGTTGCCAATCTTCAAGTCAATGCTTCCTGCTGTAAATGTGTTTCCTGTTGAGGTTTCTGTATCACTAAAGAAGGCAATAGTTCCGCCAATACCAATAGCGGCAACTAAAGCGATTACGCTTACGCTAATTAGAATTTTTTTATTCATTTTGTTTTTCTGTTAACTGTTATTTTTTATTATCTTCAAGTGGCTCGCCTTAGGTCCTCCTGGCCTAGGCTTTCCTCCCCTTGCCCGCCTAAGTTTTTCTTCAAAAAACTTGGGAGGGCTTGCCCGCTTAAGTCGCAGCACATAAAGTTTATGTGTTCGATTTTTGCAGGCACTGTCCTCCTAGCTAGGATAAGGAGAACTTAGGGTAAACCACTTCTCGATCGACCTTTGCTCCTTGCCCCGTATACCAAGCACATAAGTATTATGTGTTTCGGTTTTCGGGGCAAATAAAAAACGGAGCACAAGTTTTAGCGCATAAAAATTACGAGCTAAGACTTGGACTCCTTTTTCTAAAAACCAAAGCATTCCCTTTTTAGAAAAAATGCTGTAATAAATTTTTCTGTTAGTCTGCCAATAAAGCAGCACTGCTTCTTTATCTCGTTCCTCCGCGAGATAGATTTTTGTATGTCATTATACTATTATTAAATAAGAAAAGAGTCAAGAAAGAGTTATCCACACCCTGTGAGAAACTTTCTTTGGGCTCCCAAGTCAGGGAGGAAATCCGCCTACCTAAAATTTGCAAAACAAATTTAAGCAGGTCTACTAACTGGGTGCCCAAAGAAAATCTCCCTTGTCCGCATAAATTTTACAAGATAAATTTTGGCGGGCTTATAAAAATAAAAAACACAGTCAAAAACTGTGTCAACAAAAAAACCACCTCCGTTCCTCTCTCCAATTTGGTTGTGTTTCTTGAGATTTCCCTTCATTATCTGAATCTCTCTCCTTCTCTGGCTCGCCCTTGTGGGCGGCCTATCCCTCCTTGAATTCCTTTTTTACCCCGTAGGCCGAGCACATAAAGTATTATGTGCTTCAGTCCTTCGGAGCTTGGTGGTTTAATACTTTCAATAATAAATATAACGGACTAAAAAAACTCTGTCAACCCATTCGATTTTACTCAGGGTTAACGCTGATTAACGCTGAGCTTGACGAAGCGTCAAGAATCTAAAATGTCCTACCCCTTGTCCTACTTTAACTCAACTTTGGCTCCGGCTGTCTCTAATTTCTTTTTTATTTCCTCTGCCTCTTCTTTCTTGGAGTTCTCTTTCACGGTTTGGGCTGAACTGGCAGCCGCATCAACTAAATCTTTTGCCTCTTTCAAGCCCTTTCCAGTAACATCTCTTACAACCTTGATCACTTCAATTTTCTTATCCCCCACTTCCTTCAACTCAATAGTAAAGATAGATTTCTCTTCTACCGCTGATACGGCATCTGCAGCCTCTGCAGCTGCCGGAGCTGCAGCCATAACTGGAGCTTGAGCTGAAACACCAAACTTTTCCTCTAAAATCTTTACCAATTCTGACAAATCCAAAACCGAAAGTTTCTCTATTTTTTCTACGAGTTCCTTGAATTTCTCCGGTACCTCAATTTTTTTCTCCTTTTTATCTTGATTTTTTTCTTCGGCCATATAAATATAATCCTAATCTGCTAATTTATCCGAATGCCGCGAATATTCGGAGAATTCGGATATCATTCGTTGATTGGGATTGCTTTATTTTTTATTGCGCTTAAAACATATATTAGACCTCTAATATTTCCCTGTAAAACATTTACCAAGCCAGAAATAGGGCTTGAAATACTTCCGACCAATCTTGTTAAAAGCTCTTCCCTGCTCGGTAACTGGGCTAATGCAACAACTTTTTCTTTCTCAATAAATTTTTCTTCAAAAACACCGGCTAAAATTTTTAAACTCTTATTAGTCTGTGAAAATTTATAAACTGTCTTTAAAATGGAAAGCGGGTCTTCAAAGGCAAAAACCAAAGCGAGTTCCCCTTCCAGCTCTTTTTCCAGTTTAAGCCCTGTTTTTTCCAAAGCTATTTTTATCAAGGTTTTTTTCGCCACCTTCAATTGACCCCCAACTTCTTTTATCTTTTGCCGAAGATCAACCATATCTTTGACTTTCAAACCCTGAAAGTCAACAAAAGCCACTGCCTTTTGACTGTTAAGGCTTTGCGTCAAATCCTCTATGACTTTCTGTTTTTGAGCTTTTGTAAATGCCATACCCTTATACCCCGTAGGAAATAAAAAATGCCTGTTTCCACAGACAATCTCCAATCTTATGAGGTTCAACCTCGTAAAATTAGTTCACAGAGATTCGGCCTCTGTTAAACTCATCCTAAACAGGTCTTATTGAATGCCTGTTGTCTGTGGATTGTAATTAGTTAAAAAAATAGCTCGCCACACAACCCCTTTTCTGGACCCGAAACTCCAGTTATTGCGCTCTCCTCTCAACTGGCCTAACATCTCTTATCTTAATTAAGTAAAAAGCATTGTCAAGCCTTCAAAGCCTCAATGACAGCCTCGGCAAAACTTTTGGCAGAATCAGGACCGTCAGCCGTAATAATTTTTCCATCAATTACGACAGGGTCAGATTGATATTTTACTCCTTCTTCTTTTAAAACTTTGACTGCAGACTTATCCATATTATCTGCCCAAACAGTAGCTTTTTTTCCAGAAAGGACTCCTGCTTTAGCTAAAATAACAGGCGCTATACAAATTGCTCCCAAAAGTATATCTTTTTGAACAACTTCCTTGGCTATCTGATGAGCTTGAGAATCATCAATATATTTTGCCGCCCCAGAACCACCGATAAATAAAACAGCGTTATAATCCCCTACATTCAAATCATCCAACAAGAGATCAACCTTTGCTTCACCTCCCATCATCCCTATTGCCTGGCCCAAAGAAGTACTGATTGTTTTGATTTCAGCCCCAGCTTCTTTTAAAATCTGTTCTGGAATAAAATATTCCTCGTCCCAAAAATCCCGAAAAGCAATAAGTAGAGCAATAGATTTTCCTTCTAAGATTTGGGGCATTAGAAATTAGAAATTTATCTAAGGCGGGACTGTTTTCCAACACGGGGGAAACCACTTTTTGGTATTATTTTAAATATTTTGATTTGGCGATATTATGCTCTTCCAAAGTTCTACTGAATATATTTTCTCCTTCTGGCGTTGATAAATAATACCAAAAAGGGCTGTCTTTAGGATAAACTGAAGCCAAAATACTTTCAATGCCCGGGTTGGAAATTGGCCCCACAGGAAGACCCGGGTATTTATAGGTATTATAAGGAGAATCAATCTTAGTCTCTTCTTTAGAAACTCTGGTTGTCTTTTTCCCGGTGATGTAAATAATGGTTGCGTCAACCTGTAATGGAATGCCATTCTCTAATCTTTTCCATAAAACTCCAGAAACCAATGTTCTGTCTTCAAAATTGTTCACCTCTTTTTCAATCAAAGAAGCCATAGTAACTATTGCAAAAATTGATTTATTTTGTCCGGCTATTTCTTCTCTTATTTCAGAGTTTAATTGTTTGTCAAAATTATCAAGCATTTTTCGCAAAACCCCATCTGCATTAATCTTATAAGAAAATTGATAAGTATCTGGGAACAAAAAACCTTCTAAAGAAGCGTTATTTGGAGCTGCTGCCAAAAATCCAAAATCTTGTTTAAAATAATTTACGGTAAAATTGCTGATTTTTAATTTTAACTCTCTATTTAGTCTTTCTTCAATTTGATTTATTGTGAATCCTTCTGGTATCGTTATTTTTATCCCAACCACCTTTCCGGAAATAAATTTTTCTGTGATTTCAGGAACGGTCATTCCAGGAAACAATAAATACTCTCCAGCTTGCAGCCTTCCTGAAATTCCTTTAAGAAAAGTATAAACTCTAAACAAAGACCCTGATCTGATAAAACCTTCTTTTTCTAAATTATAAGCAATTTCACTTGTAGCCTCTCCTTTTTCAACTATAAAAACTTTTTCCACATTTGAATCTGTGTCCATTGGTAAATAAATCCCCTTCCAGAAAAAAACTCCAAAAATTAATAAGAGAAATAAAATAAAAAATAAAAAATATTTTCTCATTTTGTGATTAAAGGCACAAAGGTAAATCCTGGGTATTCGGTTTCTTTAAATTGATTTTCAGATTCTTTCTGAAATAACCAGATAGAATTGCCAATCGGAGTAACAATTCTTCCTCCTACCTTTACTTGATCTTTCCAGGCTTGTGGAATCTTCTTAGCGCTTGCTGACGCAAGAATATTATCAAACCCATCGGTAAGCTCAGAACGAGATGATAGGTCAGAATAACCCTTTGAGCCATCACCCAAAATGACCTCAACTATCCCATTTTTTATAAAATTGTATTTAGAAACATTACTTTCTCCAAATTCTTTAATTTCCGGGACAATTTCAATTGCAATAACTTTGCCTTTTTGGCCAACTATCTCAGCTAAGAGAGCTGTTGTCCAGCCAGAGCCATATCCAATATCAAGGATTTTATCTCCCAGATGAGGCTGTAAGAGTTCCAACATAAAAGCAACTACCAAGGGTTGAGAAATGGTTTGTCCAGAACCAATTGGCAAGGCTTCATTCAATTCTGCTAAATTCTTTATATCTTCGGGGAGAAAATCTACCCTTTTTATTTTTAAAAAAGCCTCAATAATATTAGAGGTCTTCAGCCAATTTTCAGTAATTAAAGAATCAATAAGAGACATCTTTTTAGATTATATTTATTTCCTCCGAGATATTTTTCTGAAAAACTTAGAATCAATCGCTTTTAGAAACTCCAATAAAATAGGATCATCAAAAATTTCCCTGGACCACCTTTTCCAAAGCCTATGTTGAATTTTTCCCTGTTTCTTCCAGTATTCAATACCCTGTAAAAAATTTTCCATTTTATCTACTTGTTTCACAAATCTTCCTTCTGGAGTTAAACCGTAAGTAAAATCCAGCCAGAGATTTTTTATTTCAGTCTTTATGTTGGGAGGTAATTTATAAATAAGCCTTTCTAAACCTTTAAGTTCATCTTTATACTTTATTAATTCTTTTTTCTTTTTTTGAGCAAGAGAGAATTTCGGCCATTTTTCCAGAATTGCTTTTATTTTCTTTTTCTCTTTTGGAGATTTTGGCAAAAGAGGGTCGTAGGGAGTCGCATCAAATGAATAAACTTCACAGATATCATGAATAAGAGCCATTTTTATCGCTCTCTCAAAATTAAACATTTTTTTCTTATTTCCTAAAACCCATGCTAAGAGAGCTGTCCTGAAAATATGTTCAGCTGTACTTTCTGATCGTTTTATATCGTGGAAAATCCAACCTCTTCTTTTTTTTCCTTTTAATTTTCCTACTTCTATAAAAAAGCTAAGAATATCTTTCATATTTTTTTATACTAAAACCAGGCTAAGCCTGGTTTATTTATATCAAAAATCCAGATATCTTACAACTTTTAACTCAAGTATCTAATTCTCTTAACTTTATATAATACCTTAATTGGTGAGGAAATAACAATTTCCTCCCCTATTTTATGACCTAAAAGCGCCTTTCCTACCGGGGACTCATTGCTGATTTCTCCCGTAGCAGGATTAGCCTCAAGCGATCCAACAATAATAAATTCGTCTGCCTGACCATCAACCTCAACTAATACTTTAGCTCCCAAATGAATAATATCCTGCCTTGCTTTAGAAGGGATCCTGATAAGCTTTACGTTCTTTAGAATTGCTTCCAATTCAGCCAATCTTATTTCAAGCAAACTTAGATCTTCCTGGAAGGAAAGATATTCTGGATTTAAATCTTCAGAATGCCAGACCTGAGGAAATTCTCCTTTTGTTTTAGCAGACCTCAACCTTATTAAATGTTGATATTCTGCCTTCAATCTCACCAATCCTTTTTCAGTTAGATGATATTCTTTATCGTTTAACATATTTTAGTTTCTAAAGGGGTTTTATACAAATAGTTTAAAAATATATCTGAAACTATATTTTCGGTTTAGTTTCTAACACTTTTATACTACAACCCTTACTTTATTACTTCAAGAATGCTTGTCAAGGGGTGCTGTGGATAACCCCCAACATTTTTGGACAAAAGCATTCGCTTTGAATTATCTGCGAAGTATTGTCTAAAAATGGCGGGGGTTAAAAAGTTGCTTTGTTGATTCCTTTCGGAATAATTGGCAAGGATCCTACGTTTACTTCAATGGACCTTACTCCTGGTTCAGTTTTTATCTGTTCTTCTATAAATTCTTCCATTGTTTTTAAATTAGGGGCTACAATATCTACGATTAAGTTCTTGTTGGCGCCAGACACTCTAACTAAGCCATAAACTAAAGGAAGATTCTCAAGTCTTTTTATTAATTTTTTACAAGTTTCCTTATCAGAATCAATGCTAATATTGGCGCTGACCGAATAAAACTTTGCAATATTTAATAATCCTTTAATTTGAAAAATGTTCTTTTTAAACAACTTCTCTACTCTCTTTTTAACACCTACTGAACTTAGTTCGATTTCTTTGGCAATTTCCACAAAAGATTTTCTTCCATCTTGAGAAAGGAACTGAATAATTTTTAAATCCAGAGCATCTAAATCCTGCAGGTTCCAAGGAGTATCAGGTAAGTATCCTGTTACCGAAAAATCAGCTAATCCCGTTCTATCAGAAAACACGGCAAATTTTACATCTTTAATATGCAGCCTGCTCTTCCTCAACCTCATTGCCTCTATTACTCTTTTGTATCCCTTACCAGTTACAATATCATTATCTACAATAAGAATTTTTCTCCCCCGTAGCTTTTCCTCTTCTAAATCTTTCCCGTCGTCATCCATTGTGGCTAAGGTTATATTTTTCTTATTCCCGAGCCATTTCCAAAGTCCCTGTCCGTAGAAAATTCCGTCTGGCAGTAAATAAATGATACATCCTTTATCTTTGCCGAAATATTTTTTTATCTCTTGGCCGACTTCGTTAATAAATTCTTGAACTGGGCTGTATTTTAAAAGATTAGATTTTGACATATTTTAGAAAGAGCACCTTTCGGCGTATTTTTTAACATAATACTTTATTAATTCATCTCGAAGTTCAGAAGTAGTAGCGGCGATTAATAAATCTATTTTATCATGTTGTTTTCCCGGAAAAAATTCGTAATCTTTATAACTTCCATCGGAATTAACGCTAACCACGGAACATCCTGCTTTCTTGGCGATTGGAAAACCAGGGTCTATCTCTGAACGAGGCTCATCAAACATTACATAGGCATTCACTAATCCAGAAGCTAGATAGGAATAAATAAACGACCCCCCTTGCGGATAAAGCAAAGCCTTTGGATGCATGTCTTTAAGTAAATCTCTGAAAATATCTAAGAATTTAGAAGAATATTGAGAACTCATCACATAACTTGCTAAAACAATGGGCTCTGATAATTTCTTTTCAGTTGCAGGAAAAATCTCTTTTTTCTGCCCAGTTTTCATATCAAACATATAATTTCCTTCTTTTCCAGAAAAATAGAATTTTTCATTCAAAATGTCGGCGGTACCACAACAAATAGGGTTTCTTTTTTTATCGTAAAAACTTAGAACGGTATACCAATTGTGCTCAAATCCTCTCAAGAAAAGCATTGAACCATCGAAAGGATCAATGGAACCGTAAATATCAAGGTAATCTCCGTTCTTAATATCTCTGCCTTCAGGCTCTGAAAATACGATTGCATTTATATTGTTCTTTTTAATCAGCTTTTCCAAAATTTCCTCCCCCACCCTATCAATGCCAATTTCAACATCTTCAGGCCTGTTGATTACCTCCCCAACAATTTGTCTACCATCTCCTCTTTTTGCTTTCTCTCTAACTTCTTTTGTAGTTGCTGTTAAATAATCAATTAACAGGTTTTCAATCTTTTTATAATCCATATAACTATGTTTTTTGTCTTATTAATTTTACTCTCTTGTAAAAAATAGTCAATCCTTCGGCAGGCTCAAAGTTAATGCTGAGTTTATCGAAGCATTAACTCTTCGATTTTTCAACCCAAACCGCGGGTTTTGTATAGAAAGTTAATGCATTGTACGAAATTTTCTAGCTGATAATTTTATGTAAAAATCTCCTTAAATATTTCAATAAATCGTTCAGTATCTTTTAACGTACCAATGCTAATCCTTATTGCTCCCTTGCCATCATGAGCGGATTTGAACCTTACTAAAACGCCTTTAGATTTTAAGCCGTCAATTATCTTTTGAGGGTTTTGTATCCTCAAGAGTAAAAAATTAGCTGCGCTTGGATAAAAGAAAATATTCTTTTCTGTTAAAAACTCTTCTAATTTTGGCTTGGATTTTTCCATCACCTCTTTAGTATAATCTTTCATATATTTTAAATTCTCCAAAGCCGCCAGAACAGCAGTCTTGGCAAACATATTCACATCATAAGGACCTCTGATCTTTAATAATTCTTGCACATTAGCCTCTTGGGTAATAACATAACCTGCCCGCGTTGAAACCAAACCGAAAGCTTTGGAAAAAGTTCTTACAATAAAAAGATTGTCAAAATCTGAAACAATATCTTTAGCTGTAATTCCTGAAAATTCAAAATACGCTTCATCATGTAAAACCGCTATTTTTTTCTCTTTAGCCTGCTTTAAAATTTTTTCAACATCATCAATTAGTATTGAACTCCCGAGAGGATTATTAGGGTTGCAAAGAATAATCAGCTTCACCCCATTAGAAAGCAATTCAAGGGTTTCTTCTAAAGGGAAAGATCCATCCTGTCTGTAAGCAGGCTCTAAAACTTCAGCTCCCTGCACTTTTACCGATTGATAATGCATGGCAAAACCCGGGAACGGTATAATAACTTTATCTCCTTCATCAAAACAAGCTCTGCATATAATATCAATTCCTTGATCCCCTCCATTGGTAGCCATCACTTGAGAGCTTAAAACTCCAGCATATTTTGCAATCTTTACTTCTAAATCTCCATACTCTGGATAGACTTGCAGTTTTCCAGAGTCAATAAATTTTTTTAATGCCTCCTTCACTTTCTGGCTGGGGCCTATCGTCCTCTCGTTAAAATCCAATAATAAATAATCTCTTGATGCTCTTCCTTCTAAAGGAGGCTCATAAGGATTCATTTTTTTAATATTTTCTCGAAAGTTTGCCATTTTTTAGATGATTCCTTTTGTTGTGGGAAGGTCTTGTAAGATTCTTTTGTCTTTGGAACAGGCCATTTTCATTGCCTTGCCGAAAGCTTTAAACATTGCTTCTGATTTGTGGTGATCATTTTCTCCGTAAAGAAGCCTGATATGGATTGTCGCCTCCAAAGCTCTTGCGAAACCCCAGAAAAATTCTTTTATAACATCCGATTCCAAATCTCCAATTTTCTCTTTGGAAAATTTTGCGTCAAAATTCACCAATGCCCTGCCTGAAATATCAACTGCCACGATAGCTAAAGCTTCATCCATGGGAAAGGCGAAAAAACCTGATCGATTGATCCCTTTTTTATTTCCTAAAGCTTTTCCAAAAGCCTCCCCTAGTGAAATTCCGATATCCTCAACCGTATGATGCTGATCAATCTCAAGATCCCCCTTTGCTTTAATTTTTAAATCAAAAAGTCCATGCTTTGAAAAACTGGATAAAAGGTGATTGAAAAAAGGAATGGAAATTGAAATTTGATTCTTTCCTTTCCCATCCACATTCAAATCTACTTTAATATTTGTTTCTTTTGTTTTTCTATGATGAGAGATTTTTCTTTTCATATTTTGAGTATAACGCTTTTTGCGAAAGAAAAAAAGCGTCCTTAGTGGGATTGGACGCTGTTAATTTGAGATCTTTGCCTTAATCTCCTTCCAGCAGAACTCTTATTCTGAGTTCTGTAGCTTCTGGCCAAATCTCTTGAGGTACTTCGAGCCAATGGATCGTATGACGTTCACAACTACATACTTCAAAATGTGAAGCTTCGGCTATTTCGCTATTATAGGCTTCTTTACTATATTCCTCAGGAAAACAAGATGGAAATTCTCCTCGCTGACTCTCACTTAAGATTACCTCTTCTCCGAAATCTCCATTTCTAAGTATTTCGATTCGCCTATAGTCATAAACAATGTTCCCTAGTTGTACTGGAGCCATCGAACACCTCCTTGTTCATTCCATTTTATTTGTTCAAGGTTCTATTATTATTCTACAAAACCTCTGTTATTTGTCAAGTACTCAATCCCTTTAGCTGTTTCCTAATCTTAAATCTCTCAAAAAAGCTTATTCTGTCAATGATCAACCTTCCTTCAATATGGTCTATTTCATGCTGAAAAATTTGCGCTTGGAGGTTTTTGGCCTCAATCTGTAAAACTTTACCATCAACATCTAAGGCATCAACTAAAATTTCTTTAGATCTCTTGATAGACAGTGGAATCCCGGGCAGACTTAAACATCCTTCTTCTAAAACTTTTGCTTCACTGCTCTTTTTTAAAATCTTAGGGTTTATAAAAGCCTCCGGTCCTTTTTCAGTCAAAACAACAATTATTTTCTTTCCTATCCCAACTTGATTAGCAGCTAGACCAACTCCTTCAGCCTCAATTATTTTCTTTTTCATATTTTCAATAAGTTTTAAAACATCATCATCAATCTCTTTAACTTCTCGGCACTCTTTTCTCAAAATTGGCTCTGGATATTTTTTAATCTCAAGCATAAAAAAATAAAAATAGCTTGTCTTCCGAAATATGGCAGGGGTGGAGAGAATCGAACTCCCACCGATGGTTTTGGAGACCATCATTCTACCATTAAACTACACCCCCAAGATATAAGGACGGTTTTGGATACTGCTATTTTACCGTTAAACTAAACCCCCATATTTATTTCTTCCCCTCCTTATGTAAGGTATGTTTACGGCACCAGCGACAGAATTTTTTCAATTCTAACTTCTTCTCACCTAACAATTGTTTTGACTTGTGAGTATAATAATTGATTTTTTTGCATTCCTGGCACTGAAGTTTGACAAAAGGTTTTTTAGCCATGGAGCCGAGGATGGGAATCGAACCCATGCTCTCTTTCTTACCAAGAAAGTGTTTTACCACTAAACTACCCCGGCAAATAGTGGGTGCGGTCGGAGTCGAACCGACGGGGCCCTTATGGACAACTGTTTTACAGACAGATCCCACCCCCTATGGGACTACGCACCCCCATTTTCCTTCCTATTTTATCATAAATGAATTATTTTTTCCACCTTTGCTAAATACTACATAGTTTTAACTGCGGCTGGCAATAATTTTCTTGTGTTTCCTTCTCCATTCTTCAATCTTTTTATGATCCCCTGATAATAAAACTTTTGGCACTCTCCACTTTACCCTTTTTTTAGGACTAAAAATCTCTGGTCTTGTGTACTGCTGGAACTCAATAAATCCCTTTTCTTTTGAAATCCTTTCTTTCAACAAACTTGGCTTTCCTAAAACTCCAGGAATTAATCTTGCCACCGCCTCCACAATAATCATAGCTGGCAACTCACCTCCCATTAATACATAGTCACCAATTGATAATTCAACATCGGCAATATGCTTTGCTACCCTTTCATCAACCCCTTCATACCTTCCGCATATGAAAATAAGCTGATCCAGCTGCGAGAACTGATAAGCCATTCTCTGGTTAAATTTCTTCCCTCTTGGAGTGAAAAGGATCACTTTCGTTTTTTTGCCTGCTCCGTACCGAGCTTGCCCTTGTATTTTGTTTTTGGATTTTTGTCTTTCTTTTTTTAAAAACTGAACCGTCTTATAAATAGGTTCAACTTTTAACACCATCCCAATTCCTCCACCATAGGGTTTATCATCAACTGTTTTATGAGAATCTTCAGTCCAATCTCTCAAATTATGAATATTAATCTTAATTAAACCATTTTTCAAAGCTCTTTTAATGATTGATTCTTTGAAATAAGAATAAAAAATATCAGGAAAAATTGTAATGATGTTGAATGTCATAGAAACAAACGAAAACCGCACTACCAATTTAATGATAGCACGGCTCTCCTTTTTCTGTAAAACTTTAAAGTTGAATTTTACAGTTTTAGTTCTTCCAGCTCTTCCCCTCCGGTAGAAGCTGTTTTATTTTCTCGAGTAGGTCTGGTTGATCCATCTGGTTCCTCAATCTTTAAGTTGACCCGGGCATTGTTTTTCAAACCAACAATCCTGACTAAGGATCTAATTGCTTTTGCGGTAGAACCTTCTCTACCAATAATCTGACCCATGTCTTCAGGGTTTACTTTCAAAGAAAGCAAAACTCCCATTTCGTCAACTTTTCTGTCAACCTTGACGTCTTCTGGATTATCAACCAAGCCTTTAATAAGAAACTCAAGGAATTCCTGATCAGAATTTGTTTTTGCCATAATTCTTACTTGATTTACCGATTTAACTTGATTTAATCATTTCTAGTAGCTGCGACCTTTCAAGCGATTCTCTCATCCAACAATACGTGAGAATCCGACTCTCTCGACGAATACGCCGATAAAGCGTGAAAGCTACTATTCTATTATTTTATTAATTTCTCTGTATTTGTCAACCCCTTTAAGACCAGAGGCGCTCCCGCAATAGGATAGGAGAGAGATTCTCGTCCCGAGATCGCCATATGGCGAACTCGGGATTACCTATTACGAAAGCACCTCTGACCTCACTAAAAATATTGTTATGGAGAGGAAGACATCAGACCTGATGTCTTCCTCTCCTTGCTTGGCGGAACAGAGATGTTATTTGAGACCGCTGAATCGCCGTCCAACAAGCTGTTCAGCCTCTGCTTCAGAGTGACCGACAGCCATCGCGAGGTTCTTTAAACATTTCTTTTCATGCTCGCGAAGCTCTGGACCAGATAGACTGCTGATGTCCACTCCATCAAGATCCACAGCCTGCTTAACGATCTCACCAGCCTCTTCTGCCGACTGACCACTTTCTACGGCTAAATCAAGAAGCAAGTGAGCTAAAACTTTTCTGTTCATGTGTGCACCTCCTTTCATCAATACTCCCGCCGAAGCTCCTCTCAAATGTTTTAAGAAAAATTTCGGAGGGACTAATAATTGACGAGGACAGTTCTCGTCAAGTTGATCTAAAATATGGGTTGGAGGAGGAGGCTCACGGGTTAAACCCAGAGGTTGTTCGCTCTGACGAGCGAGCGACTTCATTATGAGCCTCCTCCTTGTGGTCAGCGCGGGTACGCAGCTATCAAAGCGATTACTGCCAGTGCTATTACGGGAATTATCATCCGTCCCGCAACATTAAGGATCCACTGCGTCGTGATGTTTGAGGAACTCAATCCCTCGAAGAAAAAAGCTCCTACAATCATCAACACAGCTGCTATCCCTATACCGGTAAACCCAACTGCAAGACGCTGAACGAATACTTTCACCTTATTGCCTCCTTTCATCTGCTATCTTTCAATCTCTCAAATTCACGACACCATTGTCTCAAACTTGAAAGACTGAGGGAGCTTTCTGGAGAGTAACCTCTCAAGAAAGCTCCCTGCTGTTGCGCAGCTAAGAATATCGCATCTCGCGATTAGAGTCAGCCGCCTTGCGAGATGCCTCTTGGGCCGTACGCCCAAAGTGAAGGCATCCACTTTTATCCGGGCAGTAATACATAGCGCTTCCTTTCGCTCACTGTCATGCTTTTCTCAGATATTCTTCAGACACATTTGCCAGGACCGCATCTACTCTCTCTTCACAAGCAAGATCACGAAGAGCAAAGTAGCTAGAGAAAATGGATCTCTTTAGAAGCATTTTGCCAGCTTCGATGAGCTCGCCATCATACTCTTTTAACAGTCTGACTAAACGCCTCAGCCTCACCAGATTAACCTCTTTTAGGATCTCTGGTTGGACTATTTGAGACATAACTAGTGCCATCTCGAGCCTCCTTTCTGAACTATTCCCCCCGAAGCTTCTCTTCTTACGAGGCTCAGCCTCGTAAGATCGTTACTATCAGCTTCCTATCTCCTCACAGAGGATATCGGAAGCCAACTCCAGAAAACTGGATATGAGCACGGCGATCTCAGGGTCACCGAAACTCTCAATGCCTACTCTTAGTTTCTCTATCGTTTCCTTCTCTATGCACACCAACTCTTGAGGTATTTGGGAGAAAAATGCTGAAGTCTTCAGCTCCAAACAACCTTCCTCCTTTCGGCACCCAGGGTCTTCCGACTCCATAACCGGAAGCTTTAGTCCTCCCGGGAACTGGATCTCCTTGATAGGAACAGGTTGATCTGTTCCTCCGCATGCTGAAATCAGCAGTAGGACAAAAATCACCCCGAACGCTACCAGTACAAACCTTTGCATTTCCAGATCTCCTTTCTATACTACTCCCACCGAAGCTTCTCTCAAATGTTTTAAGAGAAATTTCGGAAGGATTAGTCGTTTCTATCCCCGCCGAAATTTCTTTCAGAAACTTAGGCGGGCAAGCCTTATTAAATTCTCAAAGTTCTGGCCTGTCCTTTTATGAAAAATGGACTCTCAAAAGAGAGCCCACTTTTCGATAGGTCTAGTCGCTATCGATAATGACTATTTTACCCAGTCCGTCGATGAAACGGATTAGGCACTCTCTCTCCCTTTGCCCTCCGAAGCTTTACGCGTAGGAGGGTTTATTTTTTTACTATGTTTTTAAAGAATACTACTTTATTCTCTTACATCTGTATTATAGCATACCCTCAGAACTTGTCAAGTCTTTTTGGGTTATTTTCTTTTATTTCTCCAAAATCCCCTTATCCCCTTCATGTCTATATTATAGCATATACAAATAATTTGTCAAGCCTTAAGAGCTATTTTCTACGCTATTAAATAAAAAGGCCCATAAGGACCGTAGATTGGAAAGGATGAGTTGGAGCCCTGGAAGTATGGTCGTACCAAAACACTTTACCTCCCCCGGTTAATTTTGCCAACCCATTCTCATGAAAAAGAATTATTATTCTTTTGGTTTTTCTTCCTGTTTCTTTTCCTCTGTTTTTAGCTTCTTTTCTTCTGACGGTTTCTCTGCCTGTGGTTTTTCTTCTTTCGGAGACTCCCCTTCTTTTGACTTCTCTTTTCCTTCGGGTTTTTTAGTCTGCGGCTCTTCAAAAGGTTTTTCTTCTGTTTTCTCTCCTTTTGAAGGCTTTTCTTCCTTTGTTTTCTCTTTGCCCGCCGTAGCAGAGTCAGACTCAGTGGAGGCAGGTTCTTTTGACTTCTCTTCATTCTGAATCTCTTTTACAGATTTCTCTGATACTGGTTTTTTCTCATTCTCGGGAATTTTTTCGGAAGGCTCTTTTGGCTTTTCTTCTTTTTTGGACTTTTTATGGAGAGGAATCTTTTTGCCCTCAATAATTTTTTCTGAAACTAATAAATTATAGACTGTGTCTGAAAGCTTAGCTCCAACAGACAGCCAATATTTAATTCGTTCTCCTTTTAAGACTTTTTCTTTTGTTAAAGGATTATAAAAACCAACCTGTTCTACAAACCGGCCAGCTTTTGGCGGATTCCTTTTATCAGTAACCACTATCTTAAAGGAAGGCTGATTTTTTTTACCTACTCTTAAAAAACGGATAACTAGCATAATTTAACCACTAACATTCCACGAATTCATTCACCAATAAACATAAATGAATGCTACGCGCCATTAGTAATATTACAGATTAGTATCTATTCACGGATATACCAATTTTTAATCTGAAGGGCGTTTTTCGCCGCAGCTTCCTCGGCTTCTTGCTTTGAAGAACCTTCTCCTTCTGCCGCTAATTCTTTATCCAAAAAGACACCCATCATAAAACGTTTATCATGATCCGGCCCCCACTCTTTCAAGACTTCGTAAGTAGGTGTAATTCCTACCCTTTCCTGTGCTTCTTCCTGAAAACGAGACTTGGAATCTTTGTATAAACCTTTTTCGATAATTTCAGATAATTCTTTAGTCAAATGTTCCATGATAAACTCTTGGCATTTCCTATATCCCTGATCCAGATAAAAAGCCCCTATGAAGGTCTCAAAAGTATTAGCTAAAATATATTCGCGGGCTTTGCCGGTTTCTTTAATTTCCCCCCGAGAGAGCAAAAGGAAAGGATTAAAACCTAACCTTCTGGCAATCTTTGAAAGCATTTTGGCATTAACTAATGCCGCCCGCCAGTTCGTTAATTCACCCTCTGCTTTCTGTGGATATTTTTGATATAAATATTCAGTAATTACTAATTCCAAGACGGCATCTCCTAAAAATTCTAATCTTTCATTATGTCCAAGATGAAAATCCGGATTTTCGTTTAAATAAGAACGGTGGCAAAATGCCTGAATTAAAAAATCTTTATTTTTGAATTTGATATTAAGTTTTTCTTCAAGCTTAGAAAATTCTTTCATTTTTCTATTTCTTTAATTTCGGAATTTATATATGTTCTTCCTTGCCGAAATCAAGGTTCTTAAGCCGAAGGCTCAAGGTTCTTATGAACTGTCCCTAAAACTCCATTTATGAACTTTCCGGAACTCTCACCGCCGTCGCTTCGCTCCTTTGCGGCGGCTCATCTTTTAAGCCTTTTCCTCTGGTTCAGCTATTTCCTTATAGACCGTACCGAGTACGCCATTAATGAATTTCCCTGAAGACTCGCCGCCGAAAGTTTTTGCTAATTCAATTGCCTCATTAATTGCTACTTTTGGAGGAACTTCTTCTTTTTTCCCAAATAATAATTCATAAAGCCCGATTCTCAAGACATTGCGGTCAACGACATTAATTTGTCTAATTGGCCATTCCGGAGCTGCTTTTTCAATAATTTTATCAATCTGGGATAAATTTTCCACCACCCCATTTACCAGCTGCCAGACAAAAGTTTGATCTTCCAATCCTGGGCCGAATTCTTTTATATTCCTTTCAATAATCTTTTTAAGCTTTTCTGGTTTTTGACCGGAGAAATCCCATTCGTATAAACTTTGGATTACAATTGAACGTGAAAGATGACGACTAGCCACTTTTGAAGCAAAAAGTATGAAACATGAAGAAACGAAAAAAACTTCGGTTCTTCAGACTTCAGACTTCAGACTTTACTTTTTTGAGAGTCCTTCCCATGTTAAAGATTTTTCTTTTTCCACTCCTTTTTCTTCTTTTTCTTTAGCCTTCATCTCTTTTTCTCTCTTTTTCTTTTCTTTTCTATCCAATTTCTTTAAAACATCAACCACTTCTCTGCCCTTATAATAACCACAATTGAGGCAAGTCGTGTGCGGTAAAATCTCTTTGCTGCATTTTCCGCAAAGCGATAAAACGGGTGCCTTAAGAAAAAGATGCATTCTACGCTTATTCCTTCTCGATTTTGTATGCCTCTGTTTTGGTACAGCCATGTTTAGACAGAAAATGTTAATTGAAATAAATTTCTCTTGAGTTAGTCGATAATACTAAATACAAAATGACAGAAAGGGGTCGGGAAAACTGGGTGTTTTCCCGTGTAGGACAACAGGGAACGAAGTGACCGCCAGAAACCGAGAGGTGTCTGGAGAACGAGCCCGGAGCGAGTGATGATTTTGTATGCCTCTGCTTTGGTACTGCCATAGTTTTAAAGCTTAAAAGAATAAAAATCCATAAATAGATATTAACAAAGAAAGGGAAATTTTACAAGAAGTCTATATTTAGTTTTTTAAATTTTTATATTTTTTAAATTAGCAACTGGTTTAAATGTCTTTCTGTGGATTTTACAAGGGCCATATTTTTTCAACATTCTCTTGTGATGTTTTGTAGGATAGCCCTTGTGTTTATCAAACCCGTATTGGGGATACAGCTTATGGTATCTCTCCATTATTCTGTCACGATGGACTTTAGCGACAATCGAAGCTACCTGACAACTAAAAACCTTTTCATCTGCTTTTATAATTGATTTTTGAAGAATTGGCAAGTCTATATTAAAATTCCCATCCAGAATTAAAAAATTAATTATACCATGATTTCTACGATCGCGGGAAATATGGTATTTATGTCTTTTTGATGTGGATGAAAGTTTCTTCTCTAAGTTTTTCACAGCCTTTTTCATTGCTACTTTTGTTGCTTCCAAGATGTTTATTTTATCAATAACCTTTTCTGAAACTCTGCCTATCCCCCACTCTATACAGAAATTATTAGTGAGAATTTTATATAGCGTTTCTCTTTTTAACGGCGTTAGTTTTTTAGAATCATCCACTGCCAATTTTCGGAAGTTCAACTTCTGAAAATTTGTTAAAGTGATGGCTGCTGCCACAACAGGACCTGACAAAGGGCCTCTTCCCACTTCATCCAGACCAGCAACATTTTGATAACCCTTTTTCCATAATTTTTTCTCCTCTCTTAAATTTACACCTTTCATTCATTTATTATATCACTTTTAAAATAGAAATCTCTGATGATGAAAATTATATTTTTACTTCGCAAAAATTTCGCAACATTACTGGATTCAGGAATTATAAATAAAACCCGCAATCTTGTATTTTACACATTTTTATATCAAAAACAAAAAGAGCGATCGGTCAGACCGCTCTTGAAAAAGCTTTCTTTTATTTCCTTTCGAATATATGCTCGTAAACATCTAAGTAGTTTTGTACCATTATTGGTGCGTCAAAGTTCTGTTCCACGTGTTGACGACAAGCAATTCTATCTATCCAGGAAATATTCTTGACAGCTGCCACCATAGCTTCAATGCCGTCAACTATGAATCCTGTTTTACCATTGTCAATTATCTCTGGCACAGCTCCTTTGTTGAAAGCAACAGGCGGCGTGCCACAAACCATAGCCTCAATAAACTGGAGGCCGAACGGCTCTTCCCAGTCAATTGGAGCCAAAAGACAATCAGCCCGAACCAAAAGTTCTCTCTTTTGAGCTTGGTTCGCTTCACCAAAGTAATGGATCAACTTCCCATCAATTTTCGGTTCAATCTCATCTCGGAAATAATCCCGGAACTCCTCGTTGATGTTTCCGGCAATTACCAACTTCCTCTGTAATCTTTGGGCAACCTCAATTGCAATATGAGCACCCTTGTAAGGAAGAAGCGAAGCCAGAAAAAGCAAGTAGCCTTCCCGGTCATCGTTGTCAGAGAAAGGAAAAGAATCGCAGTTAATAGCATTGTACACGGTCCCGACATACCTCTCTTTATCTGGCAAGCAAGTTTTCTGGGAGTGGCTTACAGTATTGTACCAACCTCTGTATTTCAAAAACAAGTCTCCCATCCCGTTAAGATTTTCGTGGAAGGTAGTAAGAGTAGGTGTTCCAGAGAGGCCAGCCATAGCTAATCCTTCTGGAAAACTGTGATTATGGATTATGTCGAATTCGCCTGCCCTCTCTAGACAATCCAAAACGTTCGCCATTGACAGCATGTGTCTTGTTCTGACAGGTATATTCGAATCCTTCAATTCATATTTACTTCCTGGAACTAGTTCAGCACTAGTTATCGAGTCACCACTGGCAAAGAGAGTTACTTCATGCCCTCTCCTTATCAGTGCCTCGGTAAGAATGTGAACTATCAACTGAGTTCCTCCATAAGCTTTCGGGGGAACCGAACTGCTTAATGGAGCAATCTGGGCAATTCGCATTGCTTTTCCTCCTTTCTTGATTTCTTCCCTGCAACACTTATTCAATTGTTAATGTGCCGCCCTACATATTTATGACGCAGGGAAATATGTCTTGTTACGCTTCAACTATAACATACCTTGAAAAAATGTCAATTATTTTATCCTGAGATGCGTTAAAAATAAAAAGAGCGATCGATCAGACCACTTCTGATTTTTGTTATTTTAAAATATTTCTAGTTTTTGATATTAAATTTTTTAAGCTCTTCAAGTAAATCGCTGATCTTTACTGTAGCTAAACAACAAACCTTATCTGCGCCTCCATAGTAAACAAACAACATTCCATCTTTCACTATTGTTCCCTCCGGAAAAACCACATCAGGGACATCTCCTTTTTTTTCGTATTCTTCTTCCGGCTCAAGTACGGGATAAGGTAACCTGGCAATAACTCTTGAAGGATCCTGAAGATCAAGTAAAGCTATCCCTGCTCGATAGACTTTGTTTTCGTCCACTCCATGATAAATTAAAATCCATCCCTCAGAAATTCTTATAGGTGGAGGACCAACACCTATCTTACTGGACTCCCATTTTTCCTTGGGTTCCATGACAATTTTATAGCCAGTCCATTCCTTCAGATTAGAAGAAGAAGCAATCCAAATACTAGGTTTTTCGGGCAGATCACGAATGAGGCAAGGAAGCCAGGGTTTTTCTTCACTCGTTTTCATTTCTTTCAACCATTTTCTTGTCCATCTGAAAGGACGGTGAAGCATTACGAATTTTTTATCAATTTTTTCAGAAAAAAGGACAACATCTCTATTATCTGAGCCCTTAGGGGTAATAATCCCTAATCTTTCAAATTCTTTAAAGGATTGGTTCTCTATTAATGCCAATGCTGTGTGAGCTGGTTCCTTACCTTCTCTCGGATGTCGAAAATGGGCTACATAGGTCATATAAAGCTTGCCCTCCAAAAACATCAACCTGGGATCTTCACAAGCTTCTTTTTCATAATTTTCTTTTGGTTCAAAAACTGGTAAGTTGCTTGTTTTTAAAAAATGAAACCCATCCTTACTTACCGCATATCCTAATCGAGAAGTATATCTCACATATTCTCCTATTGCTCGATAAAGAAGATGGATTAATTTTCCATCATACCAAGCTGCACAATTAAAAACGGCGGCTTTCTCCCACCAATTTTTTGGGTCAGGTTTTAAGATTAGATTATTTTTATAACGTTTTAATTTTAGCATTTTTGACTTTTTCTTTAAGAGTGCAGGATTCGAATCAGAGTCAGTTTGAGAAGCTGAAAGATGAGGTGATTTCGCGACGCGACGACAAAGGAATAGTTGGAAACTACTTCAAGGAGAAGCAATAAAGGAGCTTGCCTGAATTCGCTCCGCTCAATTGATTCTGGTTCGAACCTTGTACTCTTGTATTAAAATATCATTTTTACTTATGGAACACAAATTGAAAAAACTAATTTTCTTTTATAGCCAGTGTTATTTATTATACTTATCAATGTATGTATGGTGAAGAAAATTAACTATAACAAAAAGTGGCCCAGATATTGGACCACTTCAATCAGTTAGTAACAAATTCCCACCAATTGTTCTTTTTTGAGTACACCGCCAGCGATAACGTTATCTGCGGCGCCATAGTAAATGTAAATGTCATCTCCTCCCGTATCTACCGCGGCGCAACAGAAGCATACATTAGGTACACATCCAATAGTTTCGTATTCTTCAGTAGGCCACAAAATGGGCTCAGGATGAATATAGTTTACCTTGGTTGGATCATGCAGATCCAAAACCGCAAATCCAAGACTGTATATCTTCTTCGGATCAGAACGGCTCTCTTTGTTAGAAACATTAATCAGCACTAACCAGCCTTTTGGAGTCCTTATAGGTGGCGGGCCTATGCCAATTTTCCAAGGCTTAGCTCCATTATGTGGATTTAGGTATAATTCTTTTGGTCTAATGAGAATCTGACCGCCCTGCCAGCTATTATCAAGGCCGAAGCCTTCACTCTTTGAAATCAAGATATGCGGAAACGTTCTATGAATTAAAAATGCGAAATTCCCTATTGGTTCAGGAAAGACCACAGTATTCCTGTCTATTCGATTAAAAGAAAAACCTACCCATTCATACTCAAAGAAGTCCTTTGTTCTGAAAATTCCTACTCGCACACCGGCAGATTTGACGGCGGCAGATTTGACGGCGGCAAAGATATAATACCATCCGTCAACCCATTGAATAATTCTTGGGTCTTCGATGCCTCGTACACAGTATTGGTTAAAGCCTCTCTTTAATACCGGCTCATCATGGACAGACCAGTTTTTTCCATCCTCACTTAAGGCCAACCCAATATCAGAATATTGGTGGTCTTTGCGAGAAGTGGCTCTAAACAACATTCTATACAAACCATCGTCACTTTTGATTACGCCGCAATTAAATACCGCAACGTTCATCCAAGAACTATTTGGATCAGGAATTATTAAAGGGTTATTAGGAAATCTCTCAATTTGGATTCTTCTCTGTTTTTGTGTAGAAGATCTTTCCAACTTTGGAATCTCGGCGGTTACCATTTTCTTACCTCCTCCTTTCTCTTGGTCTTATTCAGTACATCTTCGCTACGTCCATTATTCAGTTGTCAACGTGCTTATCCCTTTACAATTATGACGCAGGGAAATATGTCTTGTTACGCTTCAACTATAGCATACCTTGAAAAAATGTCAATTATTTTATTCGGAGATGCGTTAAAAATAAAAAGAGTGATCGGTCAGACCACTCTTGAGATTTCTCTTTTGCTTTCTTACTCCAGAATATGGCGATACTTTTCGAGATAGATATCAACCATAATGTCCACACTGAATCTTTCTTCGACACGCCTTCTACACTGCGCCCTATTAATATGGGGCACATTCATAACGGCTACCATCATATCCACCACATTATCCGGCTCTACCACAAAACCAGTTTCATTATGACTGATCACTTCTTGCGCAGATCCTCTACGAAAGGTCACGACTGGCACCCCTGAAGCCATTGCCTCAATGAAGTACATACCGAAACCTTCTTGCCAAGCAATAGGAGCTAAAAGGCAATCAGCTTGAGCAAATAATTTTCTCTTTTGCTGTTCATTAACCTCGCCGACATATTGAATCAAATCACCATCAATTTCAGGTTCCACTTTAGTCTGAAAGTATTCTCGCGCAGGTTCGTAGACAGCGCCGATAAGCAACAGTTTTCTGCCCAAACGTCTGGCTACTTCGATTGCCAGGTGAGGAGCCTTATTTGGGGTCAAACTACCCAGAAAAAGAAGATAGCCTTCTCTTACTCCATCGTTAAATGGATAAGATTGGAAGTCAATGCCATTGTAGGTTACTCCGGCAAACTTTTCTTTCTCGGGTAAGAGTTGTTTTGTTGACAAACTGATCGTGCTATAGTACCCAGGGTAAGCCAAAAACAACTGACGCTCACACTCATCTAGTTCCCTGTGAGGACCATGAAGAGTAGCAAGAACAGGTGTTCTCGAGGAACCGCAAAGAAATAACTTTTCAAGGGCCAATCCTTCACTCAAAAGATGAAGGTTAATGATATCAAATTCGCTTGCCCTTTCTAGACAAGCCATCACATTACGTTTTTCTAGTGCAGCTTTTTCCTCGAGAGATTTATCAGAATTTCTTAGGAAACGTTCTGATCCTGGAACGAGTCTAGCTTCAGTCACCGAGTCTCCGCTGGCAAAAAGAGTCACATCATGTCCTCTCCTTATCAGCGCCTCGGTAATGAGACTAACTACGAGCTCAATCCCTCCATAAGCCTCTGGCGGCACTCTTATTTCTAAGGGTGCGATCATGGCAATTTTCATGCCTCTTTCTCCTTTCTTGATTTCCTCTATTTCAGTCCTTATTAAATTGTAAACGAGCTACCCTACATACTTTTTATGACGCAGGGAAATATGTCTTGTTATGTTTCAACTATAGCATACCCTGAAAAAAATGTCAACGATAAAAAGTTTTCCACAGGGTTACCTTTCTTTCTCTGCAGAATTTTTCTATAATAGACTAATTTTACTCGTATAAGCAAAGGTCGAAGGCTTGGGCAAATCGTGTCCAAAGCTCAAATATACAAGCTTAAATTTTTAAATATATCTATGAATTTGGTAACTATCGGCCATTGGTCCTTACTCGGAGGAATTATCTTGGCTGTTATTGCCGGCGCTGGCCTTACGCAAATTGCGGGATTAGCAGCGATTCTATTCATCTTAGGTTTGATTGTAGGTTTTCTCAATGTTACCGAGACAGAGAGTACTCCATTCTTGGTAGCAGTAATCGCTTTGATTGTAATTGGAGTAGCTGGTTTGCAATTCGGTCAATTAAGCCCAATGGTCACAGCAATTCTTGAGAACTTCATTGCCTTTGTAGGAGCTGCCGGTCTTGTAGTGTCAATCAAACAAATACTCACTGTAGCCAAACCAACTTCCTAAAGTAGAAAAAAAAAGACTTGAGAATCTTTTGAGAACTAGTCTATGTTGGAATTATTCTGTTTTTGGTGTAGAATAAAGATGTAAAATATTTATTGCCCATATTGCACAGCAATTTGGGCAATATTTATGTTTCATTTATATTCCATTTATGGATAAGAAATTCACTCATCTACACGTTCATAGCCACTATTCATTGCTTGACGGCCTACCTAAGATAGACCAGCTTTTAGATTATGCGATAGAGCTGGGGATGAATTCTATAGCTTTAACCGATCATGGAAACTTATACGGAGCAATAGAATTTTATCAAAAAGCAAAGAAAAGAAACATCAAACCAATTTTGGGCTGCGAAATTTATTTAGCTCAGGAAGGAATGCTCAAAAAAAGGCCAAATATTGACGACAAAAGATATCATATGATTTTGCTGGTGAAAAATGAAGAAGGGTATAAAAATTTAGTTAAACTAATAACGAAAGCACACCTTGAAGGATTCTATTATAAACCAAGAGTAGATATGGAGCTGCTTCAAAAATTATCTTCCGGCCTCATTGGTCTTTCGGGCTGCATGCAGGGAAAAATCTCAAGACTTATTATATCAAAAAACTTCAGAGAAGCAGAAAATATCTCTTTGCAATTCCAAGAAATCTTTGGAAAAGATAATTTTTATTTTGAGCTTCAAAACCACCCCAATCTTCCAGAGCAAAAGATTATAAATGATGGCCTAGTTTATCTTTCTAAAAAATTGAGAATTCCAATTGTAGCCACACATGATATTCACTATTTAAAACCGGAAGATGCCAGAGCCCAAGATATTCTCATGCTTATTAATACAGGGGCCAACCCAAATGATTCAGAAAGATTAACGATGAATACTGATGATTTCTCGATGAAGAATGCAACTGAGATGGAAAAACTTTTCAAAGATCTACCAGAAGCTATTGAAAATACTCAAAGAATCAAAGATAGCTGCAACTTCAATTTGCAATTTGGAAAAACCAAGCTTCCTTATTTTAAACTTCCGGAAGGTAAAACTGAAAATGAGTACCTTAAAGAACTCTCTTATCAAGGTATAGAAAAAAGAAAAATAAAGAAAACAAAAGAAATTATTGAAAGGCTGGAATACGAGTTATCAGTTATTAAAAAAACAGGTTTTGCTCACTATTTCTTAATTGTTCAGGATTTCGTCAACTGGGCAAGAGGAAAAAGAATCACAGTAGGTCCAGGTCGCGGATCGGTCGCAGGGTCTCTGGTAGCTTATCTTTTGAAAATCACCAATGTTGATCCTTTAAAATATAATTTATTGTTTGAAAGATTTTTAGGAGAGGGAAGAATATCTCTTCCTGATATTGACCTTGATTTTGCTGACACAAGAAGAGATGAGGTAATAGATTATGTTGCACAAAAATACGGAAGAAAAAAAGTAGCGCAAATCATAACATTCGGAACAATGGCGGCAAAAGCCGTAGTGCGTGATGTTGGAAGAGCTTTAGGGTACGACTACAGCTTTTGCGACAAGATTGCTAAAATGATTCCTATGCAGTTTACACTGGAAGAAACTTTAGAAAAAGTAAAAGAATTTCGGCTTCTTTACGATCAAGATGAAAAAGCAAAAGAATTAATTGATCTTTCCAAAAAATTAGAAGGAGTAGCGCGTCACGCCTCAACGCATGCCTGCGGAGTGGTAATCTCTTCTGAAAACTTAGAAAATATTATTCCCCTGCAACACCCCACCCAAAACGATACGGTTATTATCACTCAGTATGAAATGAATGCTATTGAAAATTTGGGTTTATTGAAAATGGATTTTCTCGGTTTAAAGAATCTAACCATCATTGAAGACACTTTGTCTAGAATTTATAAAGTTAGAGATATTAAATTAGATATAGAAAACATTCCATTAGACGACAAAAAAACTTACGAGCTTTTACGGAACGCAGATAGTACAGGCATCTTTCAGCTTGAAAGTTCGGGTATGAAAAGATATTTGAAAGAATTAAAGCCGAATGAATTTGAAGACATAGTGGCCCTTATCGCGCTCTATCGCCCAGGCCCAATGGAGTTAATTCCTGAATATATTAAGAGAAAGCATAAAAAAAAGAAAGTTGAGTACATCCATCCGAAACTAAAACCGATTTTACAAAACACTTATGGAATTTGCATCTACCAGGAACAGCTAATGGAAATTGCCAAGCAATTAGCAGGATTAACGCTTGCTGAAGCTGATATTTTAAGGAAGGCTGTTGGAAAGAAAATTGAATCTCTCTTAATTGCCCAAAAAGAAAAGATGATGAAAGGAATGGAAAAAAATGGAATACAGAAAGAAGTTGCTCAAAAAATTTGGAACTGGATTCTGCCTTTTGCCCGTTATGGATTTAATAAAAGTCATTCTACCTCCTATGCTATGTTGGCCTATCAAACAGCCTATCTTAAAACTCATTATGCCGTAGAATTTATGTCTGCCCTTTTAACTTCAGAAAAGACGGACGTTGACAGAATAGGATTTTTAATCGGAGAGTGTAATAAAATGGGGATCAAAGTTCTTCCTCCTGATATAAATGAAAGTTTTAGAAACTTTAGCGTAATACCAAAAGAAAATAAAATAAGATTTGGCTTGTTTGCTATTAAAAATGTCGGACATAATATTGTCTCTGTAATCGTAGAAGAAAAAAAAGAAAAAGGACCATTCAAGTCAATCTTTGACTTTATCTCCAGGATAGATTCGAAAAACCTGCACAAAAAATCTCTGGAGAGTATTGTGAAGGCTGGCTGTTTTGATAAACTGGAGGAGAGAAACAAAATCCTTTCTAATTTAGAAAAATTATTAGAATGGAGCAGGAATAATCAAAAAACTAAAATGCAGGGTCAAAAGGCTCTCTTTGAAGAGAAAAACGGCTTTAATATAAATTCTCATTTTACCTTAGATGACACAAAACCTGCCACTAAAACAGAAAAGTTAAACTGGGAGAAGGAATTGCTGGGTCTTTATATCACCTCTCATCCTTTAGAAAATTTCGGGGGGGTTTTCAGTAAAAAAGTCTGGCCAATCTCTAAAATTTCAGCAGATCTCTCGCAAAGAGTAATAAAAATTGGAGGAATAATTTCTCGTGTAAAAAAAATAATGACGAAAACAGGAAGACCAATGCTTTTTTTGAGTTTAGAAGATTTGACAGATAAAATTGAGGTTGTTGCCTTTCCAAGGATTGTTGAGAAAAACCCGACTATTTTTCAAGAAAATAAAATCGTCCTGATTTCAGGCAGAGTTGACAACAGAGAAGGAATTCCCAAGATAATTTGCGAAGAAATAGAAGAAATAGTTGAAAGTAGTTAATCAGGAATTAGCTTTTTAGCTTATTAGCTTTTAAACCGAGAACTGTTCTCGGTGTTTTATTTTGCCTTTGAGGTTTTTATGATAGAATAGAACTATTAAAGATTTATGATAAAAAAAAGGAGGCCCTCCTTCGCCCTCGCATCCGTCAAAACTATGTCTGACAAAAAGGCTACGGAGGGTAAACAAAAAATAGATACAATTAGGCACTCGCTTGCACATATAATGGCGGCTGCGATCCAGGAATTATTTCCTGGAACAAAGTTTGGAATTGGACCGGTTATTAAAAATGGCTTTTATTATGACTTTGATCTAAAAAATGGTTTGGCTTCAGATGATTTGCCAAAAACTGAGGCGAAAATGAGAGAATTTATTAAACAAGATATTGCTTTCAAAAAGAAATTAATTTCAAAAAAGGAAACTGAGAGAATTTTTAAAAATCAACCCTATAAATTAGAGTTGATAAAAGAAGTGCCAGGAAAGAAAGTATCCACATATGAATCAGGTAAGTTTTTAGATCTTTGTTTGGGACCTCATGTAAAATCCACTAAAGAAATTCCTCCAGATTCCTTCAAATTAACAAAAATTGCAGGAGCTTACTGGCGAGGATCTGAAAAAAACCCTATGCTTACCAGAATTTACGGGGTAGCTTTCGCTAATAAAAAAGAGTTGAATAATTATTTAAGATTACAGACAGAAATAGAAAAAAGAAATCATCGAAAATTAGGGACCCAGCTTGATTTATTCAGTTTCCACGAGGTATCGCCCGGGGCTGCTTTCTGGCATCCAAAAGGAATGATTATAATAAAAGAGCTTGAAAAATGGTGGAGGCAAGAACACGAAAAGAGAGGATATCTGGAAACCTCCACGCCAACAATAGTCAAAAAAGAATTATTTGAACAATCCGGCCATTGGAAACATTATAAGGAAAATATTTTCACTTTTGATGTAGAAGGGCAAATCTTCGTTTTAAAACCCATGAACTGCCCAGAGAGTACTATTATTTATTCAAGCAAAATTCGGAGTTATAAAGATTTACCCCTCAGGCTTTCTGAAATTGGTAATTTGTATCGCAATGAACTATCTGGAGTGCTAGCTGGGCTTTTCCGCGTTAGACAGCTTACTATGGATGACGCCCATATTTATTGTACTCCAGAACAAATCCAAACGGAAATAAAGAATATTTTAAAATTTATTCAAGAATTTTATCGTTTATTTAAGTTGAATCCTGAATTCAAATTAGCCACACGCCCCGAAAATTATATGGGAGATAAAAAACTTTGGAAAAAAGCAGAAAAGGCCCTCGAATTTAGTCTCAAACAAAGGAAAATAAAATATGAATTAAAACCAAAAGATGGAGCTTTCTACGGTCCCAAAATAGATGTCCATATTACCGATGCCCTGGAAAGATCCTGGCAAATAGCAACCGTGCAGTTAGACTTCCAAATGCCAGAACGTTTTCAACTCACCTATATTGACCAGAAAGGAAGAAAAAAAAGACCAGTGATAATCCACCGCGCTATCTTTGGATCTTTTGAAAGATTTATTGGAATTTTACTCGAGCATTACGCAGGAGCTCTTCCCTTGTGGTTATCTCCTATTCAAATTTGGATAATCCCCGTTGGCTCCCGTCACAAAAAGTATGCAAAAACTCTGAAAGAAAAGCTCTCTGCCTTAAGTATTCGAGTAGAAACAAAAGATACAGCTGAAACTGTTTCAAAAAAAATCCGAGATGGAGAACTCCAAAAAATACCCTATCTTTTAGTAGTTGGAGATAAAGAAATGGCGAAAAAAGGGGTTCGGGTAAGAGAAAAAGGTAAGGGAGATATTGGAGTAATGAAATTAAATAAATTTCTGGAAAGAGTTAGAAAAGAGATCAAAGGAAAAAAATGACCAATAGCCAATAACTATGGATTCAGACATTAAATATTTAAGAATTAGACATTAATTAGAAATTAGACAATTTATGGCAGATTTATCCCAACCAACCAAGAAATTAATCTCCAGATATCAAGCTTGGCACCAATCTCTCCAAAAAAAAGAAGAGATTCCTGTGCTACACGTGGATGAAGTCGCCAGCAAGGTGGCTGCTTTTTATGAGAAAATAAGAGGGGTTATTGAATGGAGGGAAGAACATTTATTAAGAAAAACAGCTATTGAGAGAATATTAAAAAGGAGATTGCTTTTAATAAAAGAAGGAGAAAAAATTGCTCTTCCTTTTGTTTTGGAATTAATTAGAGGAGGTCATTTCCCGAACGACACGATTGAAGAATCAAAAGTAAAAGAGATACAGAAAATAATAGATAAATATATTTTTATTCTCAAAAATAAACCAAATAGAGCTGAAAAAGAGAAATCCCAGACCAGAGCAAGTTTTGGTGCGGGACCAACTCCGCACCGAAATGAAGTTTCTGGTACGGGGCTTCAGCTCTACAACTGGCTTCTAGGAATTGCAGCATGTGAAGTGGAAGAATGCCTTTCTTATCCTTTAAAAGAAAACGCTCTAATTGAATATATGACGGATATAATGAAAGAACGGATTGTGGTAAAAGAAGGGGCGATTGTTATCGGAGGAATCATGGAAGCAGAAAAAAATACCCAAATTTATATTGCCTGCCAGAGAGCTCTTTTTAAAATGGATCCTTCTTTAATAAGTTTCCATCTTTTGGAGCAAAAATTCTCAAACTGGTCTTCACTGACTCAAGAAGAACTGAAAGAGTTAGCCCAAAACATCTATTCTATAAAAGAAGGTGTTGAGATGGATTTAGCTCATCCTTTATCTGAAAAATTTTATTCAATCTGCGAAAAATATGATACGCCTTATTTAATTTTAGGGGACATTATTTCGCAAAACCAAGAAAAAGCTGCTGAAGTTCTATCCAATCCAGAAGAATTGGAAGGCCTTATCACGCAAACCTATCAACAAAGGCTTCAAAAACTAAAAGAAAAAATCAAAAGGGCAGCCATCTACAGCACTATTTCAATTTTTGTTACCAAAATTCTTTTAGTTTTAGCGGTTGAAGCTCCCTTTGATAAATATATAACCGGCCAATTTGACTATTTAACTTTAGGATTAAATACCTTCATCCCACCATTTATAATGATGGTTATGATAGCTACCATTCGTTCACCAGCACAGGAAAATCTCCAAAAAGTGATAATGGAATTTATGAAAATAACCAAAGAGATAGAAAGAAAGGAAACCTATCAAATAAAAGCCTTGCACAAAATGGGCTTTATAATGAAAAGTGCGTTGTTAATTTTTTATGTCTTTAGTTTCATTATATCTTTTGGTACTATTATATGGGGACTTCAAAAATTAAATTTCGGTATTCCTTCTATTCTTATATTTCTTCTCTTTATTTCTTTAATTTTATTTACCTCAACCAGAATTAGACAAAGAGCAAAGGAACTGCATGTAGGAGATGAAAAAGAAAGCATTTTAACCTCCATCTTTGACTTTCTTACCTTACCTCTCGTTCAAGTAGGAAGATTTATCTCTAAGAAATGGGAGAGATATAATATTTTGGTAGTTTTGTTGAATATTCTCATTGAACTTCCATTCCAGCTTTTCACTGAATTCTTAGAACAATGGAGATATTTCTTAAAAGAAAAAAAAGAAGAAATCCACTAATGCAATCCTAATCTACGAATTACATCCTAATATACGAATCATTCATTCGGAGCATTCGGATATAATTCGGAACATTCAGATTATATTTTTATGTCTAACGCAGCCAAACTTTTTATCATCATACTTACTATTGGATTTTTAGGATTGGGTTTTTCTGTTTTTGCCCAAGACGTAACTGAAGAAGTGGACCTAGATGAAAATATTCAAGCAGAGGATTTAGAGGTTGAAGATCCTCGAATCTTGCCAGATAGTCCATTTTACTTCCTAAAAAACTGGGGTAGAGGTATTCGCTCTTTATTTGCCTTCAGCCCCTTAGCCAAGTCTGAATTAAGATCAAGGTTTGCCAATGAAAAATTGATAGAAATAAAAAAGATGGTAGAAAAGAAAAAAGGCTTTGAAGCAATTAAAAAAGCAACAGACAGTTATCAAAAAGAAATAGAAAAAATTCGATCTGAGGCCGCAAAAATCAAAGAAAAAGCAAGAGAAAATCCAAAGGTTGAAAAATTTTTAGACAAATTTATTCACCAGCAAATATTGCATCAAAAACTCCTGCAAAGATTAGAGAATCAAGTACCAGAACAGGCTTTTGAGAAAATAAAAGAAACCAGAGAACGACACTTGGAAAAGTTTCAAGAGGTTATGTTAAGATTAGAGGATAGAAAAGAAAAAATTACTGAAAAACTAAATGACGTTTTGGAGAAACAAAAAGGGAGCCGCTTTAAACACTTCAAAAACTTAGAAATTTTGTTAGAGCTTGAAGAAAAAGTGCCGGAAAACGCAAAGGAAGCCATAAGAAAAGCTCAGGAAAATTCTCTCACAAGACTGAAAGATAATTTAGAAAATATGTCTCCTGAAGACCAAGATAAATTCAAGGAGTATTTAGAAAAAATTTCCGGAGAAAAAGAAAAGCATCTGGAAATTATAGAGAATCTCAGATTAGAAGCCAAAGAAATACCTTCTGAATTAAGAAAAACATTAGAGGACGAAAGAATAAGAATACTAAAGGAATTAAAAGAAACATTAGAGAAATCATCAAGATTTCCTCTCTGTCCTCGCCTTGTCTGGATTGATCCGGGATCTTGTACTGCAGGAAGAATAATTATTGAAAGGGATTCTCGGGGCTGTCCTCTAGCCCCAAAATGTGTAATAACGGCTTCCCCACCCCCATCCCTTCCTCCTGAAGGACAAGTTTGTATCGCATTATTTGATCCGGTCTGTGGGAAAGACGAAAAAACCTATTCCAACGAGTGTTTTGCAAAAATAGCTAGGGTGGAGGTAGATTATAAAGGAGTGTGTAGAGAATATGAATATTATATTCACGGCACCTTTACTCGCGAGGCAAGCGATGAGAACATTAAAGATCTACTGAGAATAGCAGAAAGATTTCAGGCTGGCGCAGGTATTATGGAGAGCTTCCCTATGCAATTTCAAGTTTACCCGCTTATCAACGAGAATTGTCCTGAGGTAAGAAGAATTTTGGGTACACGTGAATACATCACCCATTTTAGTGATTGTAGATCAAGACCCACTCAGCCGTCGCCTGGGTTGCGGGAATAACCAGTAGAGAAAGAACTTTTACCTTAAACCAGCTCAGAGGAATTCTGTTCTTAAAAACCTCGTTGAAAGCGAGGTTTTTGAGTTAAAAAAAATCGAAAAATTTGTTAAGATTAAGATATGGAAAAAACAAAGCCTAAATTAATTGTTATTCTAGGGCAAACAGCTTCCGGAAAAAGCAGTTTGGCGATTAAGCTCGCTAAAAAATTTGATGGAGAAATTGTTTCTGCTGACTCCCGGCAAATTTATCGAGGAATGGATATTGGGACAGCAAAACTACTCAATCATGAAAGTATCCCCCATCACTTGATTGACATCGTGAATCCTGACGAGGAATTTACTCTTGCTGAATACAAGAAAATTGCTGTTAGGAAAATTAACGAAATCCTTGAAAGAGGAAAAATCCCTTTTTTGGTTGGAGGCACTGGTCTTTATGTTAAAGCGGTTGTTGATAATTTTGGGATTCCAAAAGTTGCCTCTAATAAAGCTTTAAGGAAAAAATTAGAAAAGAAACCTACTCAAGAACTTTTTGAAGATTTGAAGCGGTTTGATCCAAAAACAGCAGAAAGTATTGATTCTAAAAATAAAAGAAGGTTAATTCGGGCCTTGGAGGTAAAAATCTTTTCTGGAGTTTCTTTTGTTTCGGCTAAAAAAATTGCGGATCCCTATTTTAATACATTACAAATTGGAATCAAAATCTCGCGTGAAAAACTTTATAAAAATATTGACCAAAGAGTAGAAGAACAAATTGAAATGGGGCTAGAATCAGAAGTTAAGAGTATATTTGAAGAGCTCTCTGAAAAAATAGAAAAAGAAAAGATTTGGTCTTTACCCTCAATGTCTGGAATTTGCTATCAGGAATTTAAAGAATATTTTGAAGCTAAAACAGGGTTAGAGAAAGTTATTCAAAAAATCAAACTTCACAACCGTCAATATGCAAGGCGCCAGATGACCTGGTTTAAAAGAGACAAAAGGATTCATTGGATTGAAAAGCCAGAAACAGCAGAAAAATTAATCTCAGAATTTTTAAGCTGACAAAAAGAGGTCTCTTAGAGACCTCTTGTTTCCAAAAGGACAAAAGGCAGAAGATACTCCCGACCAAAACTCATAGTTCAATGATTGGTAGAATCGAACTTCATTCGTCATCCGATTCAAGCATAAAATCTGGGGCAATAACGCTACAGCCATCACAGATTCGCTAAACACAATCAGGAATTCAAGTAAAGAAACTGCTCTTTCTTCCCCCCAAAAACTCTCCTCCATTTTAACCTCCTTTCCTATACTTTCTAACCAATTTTTTCACCCTGATGAACAGCTACTCTTTTTTTCTTTTTTTCCCTTGCTATCGATATTAATCCTAAGCTTTCTAGAGTTAGATCAGGTACTGTTTCTTCCCAGCCGCACATATAGCAGCTGAACCATTTACCCGACCAGTGATTTTCAATCGTCACTGTTCCCATTTTTCCACAATGTGGGCAGGCAAATGAACAGACAACATTCATCTTTCACTCCTCCTTTTCACTTGCTACTTTAAGGGCTATTTCTACTTATATCACCCTCTTTAATTTCTGTCAAATGTAAAACTTTAAGTAATCAACTTTTTTAAAAAATCAGCTGCTATTTGTGGATCCGCTTTTCCTCTTGATTCCTTCATCACTTGACCAACTAAAAACTGCAAAGTTCCTTCTTTTCCTTTTTTATAATCTTTGACTGCTTTCTGGTCTTGAGCAAGAACAACTTTAACAATTTTCTCAATTTCTGCAGTATCGGTTATAAGTTCCAAGCCCTTCTCTTTGATAATATGGGAAGGATCAGCTCCGGTTTGAAACATTTCGTTCAATATCATTTTTGCAATTTTACTTGATATTTTTCCTTCATAAATTAAAGTGATAAATTCGGCAAAATTTTCCGGTGTAATCAAGAAATCCTTACCACTTACTGAAATTCCTTGGCTTCGACTAAGCTCAGCCGAATGTCTTAAAAGAGCTTGGAGATCAGTTAAAATATAGTTCGAGGCTAATTTGATTAGTCTCTGAAATTCATTTTCAGATATCTTCGTTTTAAGTTCCACCTCTTTTACCCAATTTCTAAGCTCTGACATTACTTTTTCAAAATATTCCCCAAGATCTTTGAAAAAAACCAAAATCTCAATTTCTTCATCTGGAAGCTGGTATTCTTTTTGAAAACGTTCTCTTTTTTGCTGAGGGAGCTCTGGAATTTCTGATTTAATTCCCTCAATCTCCTTTTTGGTGATATGCAAGACAGGAAGATCGGGTTCTGGAAAATATCTATAGTCATGAGCTTGTTCTTTTTCTCTTTGTGAAACCGTTACCTCTTTACTATCTGACCAACCCCTGGTTTCTTGAATAATCTTTTTCCCCGATTTTAAAATTTCTGCCTGTCTCTCAATTTCATAATCTATGGCTTTTTCCACCACTCGTAATGAGTTTAAGTTTTTAATTTCCACTTTTGTTCCCATCTTTGATTGACCAACCTGAATTCCACTTTTCCCGT
This sequence comes from Patescibacteria group bacterium, assembly GCA_022574775.1. Classification (GTDB taxonomy): domain Bacteria; phylum Patescibacteriota; class Minisyncoccia; order Minisyncoccales; family RBG-13-36-15; genus JACZRI01. The sequence goes on from JACZRI010000007.1 coordinate 35,814, forward strand.
CACTATGACTATTAGCACGGATAAGAGATATGTTAACTTCCACTCTTAATTGGCCTTTTTCCATATCAGCATCTGAAACTTTTAAATATCTCAGAATTAACCTTAATTCTTCAGCAAATCTTCGAGCATCAACTGCTGACCTAAAATCAGGATCGGTAACTAATTCCATCAATGGGATTCCTGCCCGGTTAAAATCAACCAAAGAATAGCTTTCCTTCTCGGGATGAATTAAACGACCAGTATCTTCTTCTAAATGTATCCTTTGAATTCTAATTTTTTTAGGAACTTGCCTTGCCGCCTTTTGATTAGATTCAAGGCGACCTTGATCCTGTCGAAGAATCGAAGGGTTAATATTTAAAAAACCACCCTTGCAAAGTGGCATATCATATTGACTTATTTGGTAACCCTTAGGAAGATCAGGATAGAAATAATTTTTTCTGTCAAATTTAGAATATTCAGGAATCTGACAGTTAAGAGCTAATCCTGTCTTTATCACAGATCTAACAGCAATCTTGTTTATCACCGGAAGCGTTCCCGGATGAGCAAGACATATCGGGCATATATTAACATTAGGATGCCTCTCACTTAAATCATTCGGACAAGAACAGAACATTTTTGACCGTGTATTCAACTCGACGTGGACTTCGAGACCGATTATTGGTTGATAGTTCATATTTTTATTCTAACAAATTCAAGTAAAGAAAAAAGCCCAGAACTAAAACAAAGCATGGTTCAAGGCGCAGCCTTTGAAAAATCAGGATATTTTCAACCTACTACCTTTCCTTTTCATGAATAAACCTGAGAGTGTAAAAGAGCTTTAATTTTGGAAAAAACCTGTTTAATCGGCTTTTCTCCGCCAATGATATGAACGTTTGCAAAACGCTTGGGTAAAATCTGGTAAGTTTGCCAGATTTTTCTGAGTTTCTTCTCCTCTTCAAAGAGAGTCTTTGGATCTCCCCTTTTTTCAATTCTCTTCAAACAAATTGCAGGAAATACTTTTAAAATGAGAGTTAAGTCTGGCAATAAAAATTCATCGTTGATTTGAATCAACCATTCTAGATCAACTCCTGAACTAACTCCAAAAGCGAAAGAAGAAAAATAATAACGGTCAGAGATTACTACTTCTCCTGCCTTCAATGCGGGAATAATAACGTTTTCTAAGTGTTCCCTTCTATCTTTTGCAAATAACTGTTGTAGTATATTCGGTCTTATTTCCAATTTTCCATCCAAGACTTTTCTGATTTTCCTCCCGACTACAGAATCTTGAGTAGGTTCTTTTGTTAAAACAATTCGGCATCCTTTTCTTTTTAAGAAAATTCTTAAAAAATTAGCCTGAGTTGTTTTTCCAGAACCATCAAGACCTTCAAATACTATGAATTTCCCAGGATGAGGGTTTCTTTTCATCTTCAGACTTCCTTTCTGTGAAAGGTTTTCTGGTTTATTCGAAAAAAAGGTTATCAAATACGAAAATTATTCATCAGTACTTCCAAAGCCTCCACGGCTTTGTTTTTGTATTTTTGATATTTCCTGCCACTTGGCAATATCAATTTTTACGAAAATTCCTTGGGCCACTCTCTCTCCTTTTTTTATTAAAACATCTTTGTTGGAAAAATTATAAAAGTGGGCTAAAACTTCATCTTTTGAGCCACAATAATCTTGATCAAGTATTCCTATACCGTGAGGCATAGAAATACCTTTTTTGGTTGGAGTGCTTGAGCGGGCAACTATTAATAAAGCATAATCCTTCGGTACTTCAATAATCACATTCGAGGGAATAAAACCCATCTCTCCTTTTTTTATTAAAGTGCTTTCTCTAGTTATTAAATCAAAACCAACGGAACCTCTTGTTTTATAGATTGGTAGTGGAAGGCTTTTATCAATTCTTGTTATCTTAACTTTCATTTAAAATTCTTTATTAATTCTACTTGCGCGGGGAGAATTTTGGCGAGAGTATTTCTGGCCTCTTTTTTTATGGTAAGGAATCTCGCATGGACTCGTTAAAGGTTCAAAAGAAATCGCGCAAATCCTCATTCCAGGATATAAAGCAACAGGAAGGATCCCCAAATTACCGAGTTCTATTACCGCATTTCCTTTCCAGCCAGGGTCAAATCTGGCAGCGGTAATATGAATAATTATCCCTAATCTTGCTAAAGATGACCTTCCATCAATTCTAGCAGCTATATCCGAGGGAAGCTCAATTGACTCTTTAGTGGTGGCAATAATAAAATCCCCAGGCTGAACAATTAGAGGTTTTCCCGAGGGTAATTTAATTTCTGTCATTAGTTTCTCAATTGGAATTTTTGCCTTAAGATCAATGAAAGGAAATTCAACTCGCTTAAAGGTTTTAAAAACCTCTCCTAAATGCAAATCTAAAGAACAAGGACCTAACTGTTTTTCAAAATCTGGCTTAGGGATAATTTTAATTTTGCCCTCCCTAATATATTTTTTAATATCTCGATCTGATAAAAGCATAGTACATAAATAGCGAAACCTTTAGCCTCGTCTTCGCCGAAGCGAAGCGGGCGGCGGAAGCCTGTTTTCTGTATGGAAGAATAACCAATCCTCCCGACCCTTCCTTTACAAAAATATGGAAAATTACTCAACCGTAATTCCCATATTTTTGGCCGTTCCTGCAATAATTTTCATTGCCTGGTCAATGTCTTGTGTGTTTAAATCAGATAATTTTTTTTGAGCAATTTCTCGAAGTTGAGCTTTCGTAATTTTGCCGACTTTCGTCTTTTGAGGCTCTCCAGATCCTTTTTCAATCCCAGCAGTCTTTTTCAAAAGCTCGGAAGCTGGCGGCTGCTTTAACTTAAAATCATACGTCCCATCTTCGTATATGGTTATCTCAACGGGTAATTTCCAACCTGCTTGAGCCTTGGTTGCATCATTAAATTTTTGGCAAAATTCTCCAAGATTCAAGCCATGAGGAGCCAAAGCCGGCCCTACGGGCGGCGCAGGTGTTGCTTGACCCGCGAGAATTTGCAGTTTGATTATAGCTTTAATTTTTTTCATTTGAGCATCTAAACATTTTAACATCTAAACAGATTTTAAATTTGTTTAAATGTTTATATGCTTATATGTTTAAATGATTTATATTTTCTTAATCTGCAGCAGGTCCAGTTCAACCGGCGTGTCTCTGCCAAACATATTAATGAAAACTTTCACTTTTCCTCTTTCTTCATCAATTTCTGAAACCTTCCCGTCAAAATCCTTGAAAGGACCGTCAGTTATATTCACCGTATCCCCTATTTTAAAATCAATCTTAAGCCTATGTGTTCCCACCCCCATTCGTTTTTGTAAAAATTCAATCTCCTCGCGGGAAACTGGTACAGGAGTAGTCCCGGACCCAACAAAACCAGTAACATTTGGAGTATTCCTAACTACATACCAGGAATCATCAGTAACAATCATTTCCACTAAAACATACCCTGGATAGACTTTTTCTTCTACTACCTTTCTTTTTCCGTCTTTTATCTTTATTTTCTTTTCTTTAGGGACTAAAACATTGAAGATTCTATCTTCCATTCCTAAAGACTCAATCCTTTGTTTTAAGTTCTTAGACACAGCATCTTCATAGCCAGAATATGTGTGCAGAACATACCAGTTTCTCTCTTGTGGAAGTCTTTGCCTGGGCATAATATTGGTGCTTAGCGATTAGCTATTAGTTAAAATACGAATTTGTTCAATAAAGTGGTAAATATGAAATCAACTGTTCCTAAAAAAATAGCTACTGCTGTTGAAAGCGCAATAACAATTAAAGTATAATTTAAAGTTTGCTGCCTGGTCGGCCAGCTAACCTTTTTCGTTTCAAGGTATACTTCTTTCAAATAAGTAATAAGTTTCTGCGGAAGATTGGCGATTTTCATAGTTTTTAAAAAGCCCCTAAAGGGCACTTTATTTGATTTTATAAAACCGTTACTCCGATGTCAAGGGCGCAACTAAAAAAAGAGCCGCCATATGTGCGATAGCGGTATGAATGAAAGAGCTAACGTTGGACAGCCGACAGGCAAAGGCCATTTGTGGCACGCTCGAGAAAACGCAATGTTCTCCTATAAGCAGCACTCTTTTTCCCTCAGTAGCTATCCAGTAAACTGATCACCAATTTTCTAACTTTCCTGCAACAATTTTTGAAAGACTGATGATCAATTTGCTGGACAACTATTATAGAAGTATTATAACAAACCAGAAAAATTTGTCAAGAGTTTGGGATGTTTAAAAAACCTTACAGCGAGGCGACAAGTCTCAAAGTAACTCTCGGAGCCCCGACAGCATGGTCCGAGCACACATAACACGTTGTATGCTCGGTGTTTGTTAGGGCGAGAGCATAGGAGCGTAGGATTCAAACCAGAATCAGTTGAGCGGAGCGATTATATATCTAAGTTCTTCACCTTTTTTGCGTGGGCCTGGATAAACTTCTTCCGGGGTAGCACTTCATCCCCCATCAAGATATCAAAAATGCGATCTGCTTGTTTTGCGTCTTCAATAATAACTTTATTTAAAACTCTATTTTCAGGATTCATCGTGGTTAACCATAATTCTTCTGGATTCATTTCGCCCAAACCCTTATATCGCTGGATAGAAGGAGTCCCAGTTTTTTGTTTTTGCATAGAGGCTAAAATTTCTTCCTTGTCTTGTTCGTTATAAGCATATTCTATTTGTTTGCCAGCCTGAATTTTATAAAGCGGAGGTTGGGCAATATAAAGATAACCTCTATCAATTAACGGCTTGAAATGACGATAAAAGAGGGTTAAAAGCAATGTTTTTATGTGATTTCCATCAGAATCCGCGTCTGCCATTAAGATGATCCGGTGATACCTTACTTTATCTGGATTGAAATCCTGCGCTATAGCTGTTCCCAAAGCAATAATCAAGGCTCGGATTTCCTTGGATGCTAAAATTTTATCCAATCTTGCCCTTTCCACATTTAAAATCTTTCCTCTTAAAGGTAAAATTGCCTGGAACTGTCTGTCTCTTGCCTGTTTCCCGCTGCCTCCAGCTGACTCTCCCTCAACAATATAGAGTTCTGACTCTTCTGGCTTTCGGGAAATACAATCTGCAAGTTTTCCCGGCAGGGAAAGGCCATCCAAAACTCCTTTTCTTAAAACTGTTTGTCTTGCAGCCTTTGCTGCTTTTCTTGCTTTTGCTGAAAGCAAACATTTCTCAATGATTGCCCTTGCGTCTTGAGGGTTCCTCTCCAAGAAATCAGCCAAACCATTGGAAACTATAGTTTCCACAGCCAATTTTGCTTCGGGATTCCCCAGCTTAGCTTTCGTCTGACCCTCAAATTGAGGATCTTTTAGCTTAACCGAAACCACCCCGGTCAACCCCCCCCTGATGTCTTCACCGCTTAGATTTTCTCCAAGATCTTTCAAATAATCATTTCTCCTTGCATAATCGTTTAAAGTTCTTGTTAAAGCGGACCTGAAGCCGGTTAAGTGAGATCCTCCTTCTTCCGTATGAATATTATTGGCAAAACCCTCTTCATAACACTCATACTCTTGAGTATATTGAAAAGCAGCTTCAACTAAAATATCATCTTTCTCTCCGATGCAATAAAAAATATTGAAATGAGTAAGATTTTGCCCGCGAATCAAATGTTTGACATAAGATATCAAACCACCTTCAAAATAAAAAGTGTAGTCTTTTTTCTCTCCGTCTCTCTGGTCAGAGATAGTGATCCTTGTCCCTTTCGTTAAATAAGCTTGTTGACGAAGATGCTTGAGAATTCTTTTTAAGTCAAACTTAATCTCTTTAAAAATTTCAACATCTGGCTCAAAAATAATAGTAGTACCTGACTGCCTGCATTTTCCTACTTTTTCAACTTTTGTCTTTGCTTTGCCTTTGGAATAATCTTGAGCATATTTAACACCTCCCCTGCAAACTTCCGCCCTTAAGTGCTTTGAAAGGGCGCAAACTACTGAAACTCCCACCCCATGCAAACCCCCTGCCACTTGATATGCTTTTCCTCCAAATTTTGCTCCAGCGTGCAAAGTAGTCATTAC